>CAJFNC010000013.1 GCA_904393835.1 uncultured Ruminococcus sp.
CCGAAGCAGTCAATTAAGATGATTGTTTCGGGGTGTTTTTGTTTGTAAGCAGATATAAAAAATTCGTGTTGCATTCGTGTTGCATTTTATCTTAAAATGAGGTTTTTAATGTTCAAAAACTAACTTTTAAAAATCAGATATAAATAACAAAAAATCCGATAAACAAGCCGTTTTTAAAGATTTTGGCTTATCTATCGGATTTTAGTTTTGGCGGAGAGAAGGGGATTCGAACCCCTGATACGGCGTTCACCGTATACATGATTTCCAATCATGCTCCTTCGGCCGGCTCGGACATCTCTCCAAACGCTGCTGATTATTATATCAGACAATAGACAAAAAATCAAGAGGTATTTTCAAAACCACTTGTTCTTTTTAAAAAATCTTATCAATAAAATAATAATCAAAACACAGACGACTATTAATATAGGATAGCTGTAACTTGAGGCATATTCAGGCATTTTAAAATTCATACCGTACCAGCCCACTATTAAAGAAAGCGGCAGCACAATCACTGAAATTATTGTTAAAATTTTCATTGACCGATTAAGCTGTAAATCCATTTCGGCAAGATATGTACTTCTGATTTCGGAGGCATAGCTCAATAAATTTCTCGTTTTTGAAATGAGTTTATCGATTTTACTGTCTATCATACTAAATTTTGCAATACTTGAGCTGCTGAGCAAGTCGTTTTGGTTTTGCATAAAATCTGCAAGTAAATTAATAAATTGTTCATAGTAAAGCTCAATTTGCATCAAATGCTTTTTTAAACTGAGAATTTTTTTTGAGAACTTTTTTCCTGCTGAATCAGAAAAAATGCTTGCTTCCAGTTTAGCTAATTTGTCTTCAATATCTTCAAGATGTTGTAAATCCCCTTCAATAAATGAGTGCACTAAATAATACAGAACGTCACAAGTGTCAACTCTGATTACAGGATCAGCCATAATTTTGGTGAGTAACTCAGTTATTTTGTTTGAGTCAAAGGTGTAAAAAGTAATTTTATTTTCTTCCAAAATTACATAAATCGGGGTAAGAATGTTAAAAGATTTTTCAATATGAATTTCATTCAAACACAAAACATCAAATTTTCCGAAATATTCATAACGATTCGCTTTTTGTGAAAAAATAGAATTAAGTATAGATTGTTTCTGTGGATTTTCATTAACCGGTACCTTACCTTTTTTATACGAAACAATCTCTATTGTTTGATTATTGCCTGAACCAGAGTTAAAATCTTTTATACGTCCGTTAACTATGCTGTATTTCATAATAACACCTTGAATGTAAGTACTTTTTTATATTTTATAAAATTAATCGTTGTATGTCAAATATCAGTTAAAATTATATTTTAAGCAATGTTTGTGAAGGAAAAGTAATAAACATTATCCTGATATATACATTTAATTTGGTTTATACTCTTTTGAACACTTTAATATATTTTTCTTTACAAAAACTGCATTTTATTGTATTATATTAGTGACTATAAATTACAGTGGGGTGTTATGTATGGAACCGAAATACAAACGTGTACTTTTAAAGCTCTCAGGTGAATCGCTTGCGGGTGAAATGAAGCACGGAATTGATTTCGATACAGTACTTAAAATTTGTGAACCTATAAAAAAATGTGTCGATGCGGGTGTTCAGGTTGGCATTGTTGTCGGCGGCGGCAATTTCTGGAGAGGCAGAAGCTCCGGTAAAATGGACAGAACACGTGCGGATCATATGGGTATGCTCGCAACAGCAATTAACGCTTTGGGCGTATGTGATGCTCTTGAGCAGCTTGGCGTTGTAGTACGAGTACAAACCGCTATACCTATGCGTCAGGTGGCTGAACCGTATATCAGAAATAAGGCAATTTGTCATCTTGAAAAGGGAAGAGTGGTAATTTTCGGTTGCGGTACAGGTAACCCGTTTTTCAGCACCGACACTGCCGCCGCACTCAGAGCTGCCGAAATTGAAGCAGACATTATTATGAAAGCAACAATGGTTGACGGCGTTTATGACAGCGACCCTAAAACCAATCCCAACGCTGTTAAGTATGATAAAATTTCTTTTCACGATGTTCTCAACAGGGATTTGGCTGTTATGGACAGCACAGCGGCGTCACTGTGTAAAGATAATAATATTCCGATCCTTGTTTTCAGCATTGATGATCCCGAAAATATTTACAAGGCAGTTTGTGGTGAAAATATCGGCACTATTGTTGAGGGAGACCAATAATATTTTTAAAAAGTATTCATATCTGACAAAATAATTTGTAAACCAATTATAGGAGGCATAATTTATGCAGGCACAATTAAAAAAAGCAGATGAAAATATGGGCAAACGTGTTGACCATATGTGCAAAGAATTTTCGGAAATCAGGGCAGGAAGAGCTAATCCTGCCGTTTTAGATAAAGTAAAAGTTGATTACTACGGCGCTCCTACACCCGTAAATCAGCTTGCAGCCGTTTCTGTTACAGAAGCAAGAACACTCACAATTCAGCCGTGGGACGCTTCAGTTTTAAAGCAGATTGAAAAGGCTATTCAAACATCAGACATTGGCATTAACCCTCAAAATGACGGTAAAATTATCAGACTTATTTTTCCGCCGCTCACAGAGGATCGACGTAAAGAAATCGTAAAAGATGTTCAGAAAATCGCAGAGGAAACTAAGGTTCAGGTCAGAAATATAAGAAGAGATACAATTGATAAACTAAAAGCCATGAAAAAAGCAGGTGAGCTTACCGAAGACGACCTTAAACAAGGCGAAAAGAAAACTCAGGATCTCACCGATAAATATGTAAAAGATATCGACAAAATTTCTGCCGATAAGCAGAAGGAAATTTTGGAGATTTAATATGGCGTTATTTGGTATTGGCAAAAAAAAGGATAAAACCGAAAGTAATATTATTTTACCAAAGCATATAGGTATAATTATGGACGGCAACGGCAGATGGGCTAAAAAGAGGGGCTTGCCACGCAAGGCAGGTCACTCTGCCGGCACCAAAACTTTCAGAAAAATAACCAGATATTGTTCCGATATAGGTATAAAATATCTGACTGTATATGCATTTTCAACAGAAAATTGGAAAAGACCTCACGACGAGGTTGAATCACTGATGAAATTGTTTAAATCGTATCTTGAAGAGGCACTTGAAGACTTCAAAGATGACAGTATTGTTGTAAAATTCATAGGCGATAAGACTCCTTTCAGCGATGATTTGCGTAAGCTTATGACAGAAAATGAAGAAAGCTCAAAATACCGTGACGGTATGGTTTTAAATATTGCCATGAATTACGGCAGCAGAAGCGAAATAGTCCGAGCAGTTAAAAATATCTGTAATGATGTCAAAGACGGAAAATTCGGCACTGAAGATATTGATGAGAGCCTTTTTTCAGACTATCTGTATACCGCAGGCCAGCCGGATCCGGATTTAATAATTCGACCAAGCGGTGAACACAGAATTTCAAATTTCTTGCTTTGGCAATCTGCCTATACTGAATTTGTCATTATGAACAAACTTTGGCCCGACTTTGATAAATCAGATTTAGACGAGGCTTTAAATATATACGCTCAGCGAAACAGACGTTTTGGCGGAGTATAAAGAGAGTTGATTACATTGAAATCCCTTAAACCCCGAATACTGACGGCCGTATTCGGCATAGCATTGTTGATTGCCGTTTTAATAATAGGTGAGATTTGGCTGCCCCTTTTTTCAATACTTATCGGATTAGCGTCATCGTTTATGGTAGGCGAGTATTTACATGCTAAAAATCTTCTAAAACGGTATTCTCTTTCAGTTCCGTGTTTAATCTTTCCGTTTGCTTTGTCGCTGTTAATTGATACTCGGTTTGTATATTTGCTGCTCACACTGTTTTTTTTGGTGGCCTTTGCGGTTATGATTTCCGGGCACAAAAAAATATCATATATTGATTTGGCATATTCCGTTACGGGAACATTACTTATTTCATTTGGAATGTGTTCAATAAGTTTAATTTGCAGCACCGGTATAGGAGTTGCGTTTTACTTTGTTACTATCTTTGCACTTCCTTGGATGGCTGATGCGGGCGGATTTTTTATCGGCGGACTTTTTGGAAAACATAAGCTTTGCCCGAATATAAGCCCCAAAAAGACTGTTGAAGGCGCAGTCGGAGGTGTTCTTTTTTGCATTGCATCGGCGATATTGATCGGCGTAATTTTCCAGTTTATTATAATGCCGAATGTTAAAATCAATTTTTGGGTATTGTTATTACTGGGCGTTGTAGACGCTCCCGTATCAATTCTCGGCGACCTCAGTTTTTCTTTGATAAAAAGGAGTCTCGGAATTAAGGACTACGGTTCAATTTTTCCGGGTCACGGCGGAATGTTAGACAGGTTTGACAGCATAATATTTACTGCACCTGTAATTGTTTTAATTAATCAATTCATTCCTTTTATAACGGCAGTGGTGTAAAATGATAAAAAATATTTCAATTTTAGGTTCAACCGGCTCAATCGGTACACAGGCGCTTAATGTGGCAGATAATCTCGGCTTAAACGTTTGCGCACTTACAGCTTGTTCAAATATTAAAACGCTTGAAGATCAAGTCAGAAAATACAGGCCCGCACTCGCAGTGGTTTATGATGAGAATAAGGCTTGTGAATTTAAAAAGAATATAAATGATACCGATACAAAAGTTATGTGCGGTATGGAAGGACTTGTTGCAGCGGCAACAATTTCATCAGCACAGCTTGTATTGAATTCAGTTGTAGGTATGGTAGGTTTGGAGCCTACCATTTCTGCCGCTAATGCTAAAAAAAATATTGCGCTTGCCAATAAGGAAGCGCTCGTAGTCGGAGGCAAACTTGTTATCGACGCTGTAAAAAATAACGGCGTAAAACTTCTGCCTGTTGACAGTGAACATTCAGCTATTTTTCAATGCTTACAGGGAATGCCTGATAAGAAGGCACTTAAAAAGCTTATTTTAACTGCATCAGGCGGGCCGTTTTTCGGAAAAAGAGTTGATGAATTAAAAAATGTTACTTTGGAGCAAGCCCTAAATCATCCTAACTGGAGTATGGGCGCAAAAATCACCATTGATTCTGCTACAATGATGAATAAAGGACTCGAAATCATAGAAGCAAAATGGTTATTTGATATGCCTGAGGACAAAATAGATGTCGTAGTGCATCGAGAAAGTATTGTCCATTCATTGATTGAGTACTGCGATAATTCAATAATTGCTCAACTTGGCTTGCCGGATATGAGAATACCTATTCAATACGCGGTAACATATCCGCAAAGGTTTCCCTCACCGGTAGGTGAGCTTGACCTAACTCAAATTTGTAAACTTACGTTTGATAAACCCGATTATCAAACTTTTAAGTGCCTTAATGCTTGCAAAAAAGCTCTTTCTATGGGCGGTGTGGCTACCGCAATAGTCAACGGAGCAAACGAAATTGCAAATGAATTATTCCGTAACAAAAAAATATCTTTTCTTGATATCGGTGAACTTGTGTCATCGTCCCTTGATGAGGTAGAAAATTTTGAACCGGAGTGTGTAGATGACGTACTTAAAGCTGACAACATGGCACGAAAATATGTTCTCAGCAAAATTTAATTTGCGGTAAATGTTGTATATTGGAGTTGACTTTTTTTAATGAATATATTAATTACAATTGCTCTTATAATTATCGGTGTTTTATTGTTTGAGCTTATAATTTTTTCACACGAATTAGGACATTTTATAACCGCAAAATTATCAGGCGTTAAGGTAAATGAATTTGCGCTCGGAATGGGACCCAAAATTTTCGGTTTTACAAAAGGAGAAACACAATATTCGCTCCGACTGTTTCCGATAGGCGGATATTGTGCAATGGAGGGTGAGGACGACGAAAGTCCCGAACCTCGTGCGTTTACCAATGCAAAAGTATGGAAGCGAATGATAATCATTATTGCCGGTGCTGTAATGAATATTATTCTCGGTTTTCTATTGATGTTTGTATATACAGTCCAGTCCGACAGCTATGCGTCAACAACGATTGACGGCTTTGTACCCAATTCATACAGTGCCAACTGCGGATTACAGGCAGGCGACAAAATTATAAATATAAACGGTTATTCCATCTGGAATTCTCAGGATTTGTCATTTGCCATTGCAACATTAAGCTGTAAAGAAGTTGACGGCACAACCTTTGAAGTTTACAAAGAAGATGCCGCGGTTGCCGCGTATAACACATATGTTGATGTTGTTAAAGATTATAATTTAAACGATGAAAAATCAGCTGAACTTTACGATGTGGTTCAGGACGGCTGTTCAAAAATAAATATGTCAACTGCTCAAAAAGACGCTGAACAGTATTTGCACGAAACCGTAAGTGATATTTATGGTTATGTCGGTAAAACGGATTTTGAATATCCCGAAATCACACAACAAACTCAACGAAAAAGATTTACGGGCAATGTTACTGTAATACGTAACGGCAACGAAATCAAACTTGACGACGTTCAATTTTTCACCTATTATCAAACACAGGAGGACAAAGAAAACGACAAGCCTTCGGTTGCAATTGATTTTTACGTTGAAGAAATCCCAAAAACTTTCGGTTCGGTTCTTTCACAGACATTAACTCAGACAGGTTCTATGGTAAAAACAGTATGGACATCGCTTGTCTGGCTTGTGCAGGGACGTTTTTCATTCTCTGATTTGTCAGGTCCTGTAGGTATTGCCTCAGCAGTAACGCAGGTTGCAGCTCAGGGATTGTCTGTAAACTTTGGTGCGGCAGTTAATAATATTTTATACGTAATGATTCTAATAACCGTTAATCTCGGTATAGTCAATATGCTGCCGTTCCCGGCTCTTGACGGCGGAAGATTTGTATTTTTGCTGATAGAGGGAATATTTAAAAAGCCTGTCCCGAGAAAAGCGGAGGCAATTGTTAATGCAGCAGGGCTTGTGCTGTTGATGATTTTAATGGTTGTTATTACATTTAAAGATATTTGGCAGCTTATAACAGGCACAATGCCGGGAATGTAGAATTTTCAGGAGAGGATAATATGGCAAGTAAATTGCAGGTTTCAGCAGGTAACGTAAAAATCGGCGGCGACGCTGAAGTAACAATTCAGTCAATGCTCAATGTACCTTCAACAGATATTGAAGGTTCGGTAAAGCAGGCAATTGAGCTTGAGAAAGCAGGCTGTCAGATAATCAGAGCGGCTATTCCCAATATGGACGCCGTCAAACTTATTCCAAAGCTTAAAGAAGCTGTCAGCGTGCCCATTGTAGCCGATATTCATTTTGATTATAAACTGGCGCTTGAGGCTTGTGCGGCAGGCGTAGATAAAATCAGGATAAACCCCGGTAATATTGGTTCCGATGATAAAGTAAAAGCTGTTGCCCAGGCGTGTAACGCAAGAAATATACCTATAAGAATCGGTGTAAATTCGGGTTCGCTTGAAAAAGAAATTCTCGCAAAATACGACCATCCGACTCCTCAGGCGCTTTGTGACAGTGCGCTTTATCACGCGTCTTTGCTTGAAAAATTTGATTTTCACAACATCGTTCTGTCTATGAAAAGTTCAACGGTATCTACAATGGTAAAAGCTTATGAACTCGCCGCTCAACAGTGCGATTACCCGTTGCATTTGGGAGTTACCGAAGCAGGTACAGAGCGTATGGGTATAATTAAATCAGCGGCGGGAATAGGCTCACTTTTACTACACGGAGTAGGTGACACAATAAGAGTTTCACTTACCGACGACCCGGTAAAAGAGGTTTACGCCGCGAACGATATACTAAAGGCTATTGATATTCGCAAGGGCGGAATACAATTCGTTTCGTGTCCTACTTGCGGAAGAACACGAATAGACCTTGTAAAAATTGCCAACGAGGTTCAAGACAGACTTCGTGACTGTAAAAAGGACTTAAAAGTAGCAGTAATGGGATGTGTCGTAAACGGACCTGGGGAAGCCAGAGAAGCCGATATAGGTATTGCCGGCGGCGACGGCTGCGGATTAGTGTTTAAAAAGGGAGAAATCCTTTATAAAGTACCTGAGAATAAGCTTGTCGATGCACTTGTAGAAGAAGTAGAAAAATTATAATTTAGCGAATATCTAACTCAGAAGGAATTATATGAAAAAATTAGGCGAAGTTTTCAGCTCTCTGTACGGAACATCTGACTTGCCGCAATTAGTCGCAGAGGGCGTTATTACAAAAATGAATATACATAATGAAGCTCGTTGTGTTACTCTGTATGTAAAATTCAACGGGCTTGTTGAACGTGACTTGATTTTTTCTGCGGAAAAATCTATTTCAAATATTCTTAACGCTGTTGTAATAATTAATCCCGTTTTTTCACCTGAACTTTTTACACCTGAGTATTTTCCGGAACTTTATAAAGCTATAAAAAGAGATATTCCTAGCATTAACGGAACCCTAAATAACGCCAATGTTACGCTTAAAGATAATACGTTGACAATTGAGCTTAACAACGGCGGAAAGCAAATTTTGGATGCAAAGTCATTTGACAAAGTTCTTGCCAAAAGAATATTTGATGAATTTAATTTGAATTTGAATATTCAATATACAGGTGTTACAACAGTTAGTTCCGAAAGCGAAGAATATCAGCAGGCTATACAGTCCGCTCAAGAGCAAGCCGCAAGGGAAAATCTTATGAAGCAGGCTGAATTTTACAAAGAAGCCGAGGATAACTCAAAACAGGTTCAAAAGACAAATGAAGAAAATGTTACTGAGGAAGTTGAAATTCGTGAAGGAAAATTCGCCACTCCGCAAATTATAAAATCTTCTATAAGACCGCTTTACGGACGTTCAATACGTGGCAAAATGATTCCTATAAAGGAAATTGCAGGCGACTCCGGCAAAGTAGTAATCTGGGGCGATATATTCTCAATTGAAAAAAAGGTAACAAAATCGGGCGACAAGAATATTTTTCAGTTTGACATTACCGATTATACTGGCTCTACCACAGTAAAAGTGTTTAATTCAATCAAGGATTCTGCTGTACTTGACAACTTAAAAAAAGGCAGCACGATTGCAGTTTTCGGTGAAGTTGAATACGATAAATACTTTGGCGAATTGGTTGTTAATGCAAGGTCAATCGGTACAGCCGAGAAAGTTAAAATTGTTGATAAGGCTGAAACAAAGCGGGTGGAACTGCATTTGCATACAAATATGTCGCAAATGGATGCGGTAACATCCGCGGGCGATCTTGTAAACAGAGCATATCAATGGGGACATAAAGCAATTGCGATTACGGATCACGGTGTTGCACAGGCATTTCCCGATGCGATGAAAGCCGCCGATAAAATAAATAAGGATGAAGAGAAAATCAAGGTAATCTACGGTATGGAAGCATACTTTATGGATGACCTTGTAGAATCTGTTAAAGGCGATGCCGATACAGCGTTTGACGGTACTTTTATTTGTTTTGATATTGAAACAACGGGACTTTCCGCATCAAGGGACAAAATTACCGAGATCGGTGCAATCAAGGTAGTAAACGGCGAAATCACCGATACTTTTTCTACCTTTGTCAATCCGGAAATTCCAATTCCCGCAAAAATAACCGATTTAACCGGCATTACCGACCAAATGGTAAAAGATGCGCCGTCACAGAGTGAAGCCGTAAGCGCATTTCTTGATTTTGCGGGGGATAACGTACTTGTTGCTCACAATGCTCCGTTTGATACATCGTTCATTCGTGTCGCTTGTGAAAATATGGGCAGGGAGTACAACTATACATCCATTGATACTGTTGCGATTTCACGGGCAATATTACCCGATATCAAGAATTGTAAACTTGATACGGTTGCTAAATTTTTACGTCTCGGAAATTTCAATCATCACCGTGCTACAGATGATGCTGAAATTCTCGCAAAAATATTTATTGAGCTTTGCAACAGATTGCGTGATGATTATAAGATTACAAAAACAAATGAGATTAATACAAAAATTGTCGGCGGTGACTTTAGAAAATTGCCGACCTATCATCAAATAATCCTTGTTAAGAATCAAGTAGGTCTTAAAAATCTCTATAAGCTGATTTCATACAGCCATCTGACAACATTCTACAAGAAGCCCAGAATTCCCAAAAGCGAGCTTATTAAGCACAGAGAAGGTTTGATTTTAGGCTCGGCTTGTTGCGCGGGACAGCTTTATGAAAGTATTCTTGCCGGCAAATCGTGGGCTGAATTAAAGCAGATAGCGTCTTTTTATGATTATCTGGAAATACAGCCTGTCGGAAATAACTCGTTTATGATACGTGACGGACGTTTTGACAGTGAGGAGGATCTCCATAAAATAGACAGAACAATTGTAAAGCTTGCCAAAGAACTCGGCAAGCCCGTATGCGCTACTTGTGACGTTCACTTTATGGATCAGACCGATTCCGAATACAGAAAAATTCTTTTGGCAGGTCAGGGCTATAAAGACGCAGAGGATCAGGCTCCGCTTTATTTCAGAACTACCGCTGAAATGCTTAAAGAGTTTGGATGGATGGGTGAAAAAGAGGCTTATGAAGCAGTTGTCACCAATCCGAATAAAATTTCCGATATGTGTGACAGCGTTCGTCCTATTCCTAAAGGAACATTCCCGCCCAATATTGATGGTGCAGAGGAGCAGCTTATTGATATTACTTGGAAGCGAGCTAAAGAAAAATACGGCGACCCGCTGCCGACCATAGTAAAGGAAAGGCTTGATAAAGAACTCAATTCAATCACTAAGTACGGCTTCTCTGTACTTTATATGACTGCTCAAAAACTTGTTGCCGACAGTGAGGCTCACGGCTATCTCGTTGGTTCAAGAGGTTCGGTAGGTTCATCATTCGTAGCCACAATGTCGGGTATTTCCGAGGTTAATCCGCTTTGTCCGCATTATATTTGTCCAAATTGCAAACACAGCGAATTTATTACTGACGGAAGCGTAGGTTCAGGTTTTGATTTGCCGCCGAAAAATTGTCCTAACTGCGGTACTGAAATGGATCGTGACGGTCACGAAATTCCGTTTGAGACTTTCCTCGGATTTAAGGGCGACAAAGTACCTGATATTGACCTTAACTTCAGCGGTGAATATCAGTCAAAGTCACACAGATATACCGAAGAGCTTTTCGGAAAAAATAACGTATTCAAAGCGGGTACAATTGCTACCGTTGCAGAAAAAACGGCAATAGGTTTTGTTAAGAAATATGCTCAGGAAAAGGGTATAAGTCTGCATAAGGCTGAGGAAAAACGACTTGCTATGGGCTGTACAGGCGTTAAACGTACAACGGGACAGCATCCCGGTGGTATGGTAGTTGTTCCGAGAACTAATGAAGTTTATGATTTTTGCCCCGTTCAGCATCCCGCTAATGATATGAAGTCTGACAACATAACAACCCATTTCGATTTCCATTCAATCCACGATACCATTACAAAGCTTGACGAACTCGGACACGATGTTCCTACAATTTATCATTATCTCGAAATGTTTACCGGTATTCCCGTAATGAAGGTTTCGATGAGCGATCCTGAGGTTATGTCGCTGTTTACATCGCCAAAGGCTTTAGGCGTTACCGAAGAGGATATTGACTCAAAAACAGGCACATTCAGTCTCCCCGAATGCGGCACAAGTTTTGTAAGAGGTATGCTTATTGAAGCTCAGCCAAAAACTTTTGCCGATCTTCTGCAAATTGCGGGACTTTCTCACGGTACCGATGTATGGCTCGGCAACGCACAGGAACTTATCCATAACGGTACCTGCACAATTTCCGAAGTTATCGGTACCCGTGACTCAATTATGACATATTTAATGCATAAAGGTCTTGATCCGAGTATGGCGTTTAAAATAATGGAAATAGTAAGAAAAGGTAATGCGACTAAGCTGCTTACAGAAGAACACTTCAAGGCGATGAGGGAAAACAACGTTCCAGAATGGTACATTGATTCTTGTATGAAAATCAAGTATATGTTCCCTAAAGCTCACGCAGCAGCATATATGATTTCTACCTTAAGACTCGGTTGGTATAAAGTGCATAAACCTGCCGAATACTATGCTGCATATTTTACGGTTCGCAGCGAAAACCTTGACGGTGCACTTGCTATGAAGGGAATAAATGCTGTAAAAGAAAAAATGACGCAGATTAAATACAAACAAAGCACTCACGAAGCTACGGCTAAGGAAGAGGCAGAGTATTCAACCTTGCAAATTGTAAATGAAATGATGGCGAGAGGCATAGAAGTTTTACCTATCGATATTTACAAGTCCGAAGCTAAAATGTTTGTTGTCGAGGACGGAAAAATCAGACTTCCGTTTTCATGTCTGCCCGGTGTCGGCGAAGCAGCGGCAATTGCTTTGGCTGAAGCCGGTAAAAACTATGAATACCTTTCCATTGAAGATATGCAAATTAAAACAAAGGTGTCTAAGTCAGTAATTGAAACGCTGAAAGAGGTAGGCGTACTTGACGGGTTACCCGAAAGCTCTCAAATGTCTCTTTTTTAAGGAGTGTGATATTCTTGAAAAAATTATTCACTTTAAAAAATGTGCTTATAGGCATAACATTTACCGTATTTTTGCTGTTTATCAAAGATAACCTGAATTTGGTAGGTCAGATATTTTCAACAATCGGAAAAATTCTTACTCCTTTTTTAATAGGATTTTTGTTTGCTTATATATTAAACTATCCGTATAAGTTTTTTTACTCAAAAGTTTTTGGCAAAATGGGTAAAAAGCGAAAAATATTTAAGAACCTCAAAAAACCTTTGGCAATAATTTGCACCTATGTTTTGGTGATTGCCGTTATAGTTGTATTAGTTTCGATTGTAGTTCCGCAGTTCGCAATGAATATAACAAGCTTGTTTACTAATATGCCGGGATATGCTGAAACCTTAATCGACAACATAAATAATATTGTAAATGATTTAAATAAAACATTAAATCTCAATATTGATGTTCAAAACACTATTGATAATCTCTATACCCAGGTTACAAGCTATTTCTCTATTGATAACCTTACAAAGGTTGCAGGACAAACAACTTCTGCTGTCTTAAATATGGTTTCAAATACCGCAAACGGCTTTTATAATTTTATAATGGGTATTGTTATATCTGTATATTTCCTCGCAGCAAAGGAAATGCTCTGCCGACAGGTAAAAAAACTTGCCGTTGCATTCATTCCGATAAAGTTTTTACCCAAGGTATATGAGATTGTCGATATTACCGATACAAAATGCGGCCGCTATCTTGTAGGCAATATTATTGATTCTTCTTTAATAGGCTTTTTGACATTCATTATTATGTCAATTTTTCAGCTTCCATACGCGCCGTTAATTTCTGTAATAATCGGTGTTACAAATATTATTCCGTTTTTTGGTCCGTTCATCGGCGCCATCCCGAGCGCTTTTATACTCCTGCTCATAAATCCGTGGGATATGCTCTGGTTTATTATCATTATTGTAATTATTCAGCAGCTTGACGGTAATATATTCAATCCGAAGATTATAGGAAATCAGGTCGGTCTTTCAAGCTTCTGGGTATTATTCAGCGTAACAGTCGGAGGTGCACTGTTCGGTATTCCGGGATTTATCCTTGCTACGCCTATTTTTGCAGTAATTTACAGCCTTGTAAAGAAGAAAGTTAAAAATAATATCAACGACAAAGGAAAAATTGCTAAGGAAGCTCTTGATTTTGAGGTTTTAAACTATGCTAAAATAGCCGAGCAGCAGAAAAAAATCAGAGAGGAAAAAGAAAATCAACAAAAAGAAAAACTTATGAAAATCATAGGGTTTAATAAAAATTCCGAAGATGATTTGGATAACGATAATACCGAAGATAATTCGGACAAAGATAAGGAATAAACGAACTTGTTAATTATTTCATAAATAAAGTTGACAAATTGAATTCAATATGTTAGTATAGTGACACGTTACTATACTAAAGCGTCAGAGAGGTAATTATGAAAAAGTATTTAAAAATAACTCCCGAAGGAACTAAAGATTTTCTTTTCGCGGAATGTTCGGCAATGGAAGAAGTTTGCGGGAAAATTGAAAATGTTTTTACAGGCAGAGGTTTTAAAAGGGTTATAACTCCTTTTTTAGAATTTTATGATGTTTTTACTGTACCAAACAGCGGTATTACTCAGGAATCTATGTTTAAGTCGGTGGATAATAAAGGGCGTTTGCTTGTAGCTCGTCCCGATTCTACTCTTCCTATTGCCAGAATGGTTTCCACAAGACTTAACAACAGCACCTTACCGGTTCGCCTTTATTATAAGCAGGCTGTCTATCGCAACAATCCCACTCTTACAGGCAGAAGAAACGAGCTTATGCAGATGGGAATAGAACTTCTCGGCGCAAAGGGGATTAGAGCTGATCTTGAAATTCTCACAACAGCAATCAGCGCCATATCATCGGTTGCGGATGATTACAGAATTGAACTCGGTCACGCCGAGGTATTTGATGCACTTTCAAGTGAGCTCGATATTGATGAGGATTTTAAGGAGAGAATAAGACTTTCCATCGAAAGCAAAAACTATTCCGCACTTAATAACCTGCTCGATAAACTTGCTCCATGTAAAGCTGTTTCAGCTGTTCGCAGTTTGCCGTCACTTTTCGGAGGCGAGGAGGTTTTTGATAAGGCAAAGGAAATTTGCGAAGGTACAAAGGCTGCTGACGCTCTTAAATATTTGCATAAAGTTTATAATTCACTTGCGCCGTTTAACCTCGGTGATAAACTTATTATCGATTTGGGACTTGTTCAGAGAAATGATTATTACACAGGTATTGTTTTTACGGGATATATCAACGGAATAGGGGATGCAGTATTATCAGGCGGACGTTATGACAATCTGCTTTCTGTTTTTGATATGCCTATGGGTGCGGCAGGTTTTGCGATTGACACTGATGCTATAACAATTAAGACTTTGTCAGATGCCAACAATGATTATTCAGATAATCCCGACATACTTGTTTTCGCGCAAGACGGACACGAAATTGAAGCCATTAACTATGTTAATTCTCTCAACAAAGACGGCAAAAAAGCACAGTTTAGTGTATTGCCGACTCTTGAAGAGACAAAAGAATTTGCACATAACCGTGGAATTTCAAACGTGGAAGTAATCGGATAATCGTTGAAAGGGTAATAAAGATGAATAAACTTAGAATTGCTCTGACAAAGGGCAGACTTGAAAAAAATACAATAGAACTTTTTGAAAAAATCGGTTATAACTGTGATGAAGTCAAGAACAAAGGAAGACGTCTTATTCTTCCCGTAGGTAATGACGATTTTGAAGTTGTGCTTGCTAAAGCCGCCGATGTAATTACATATGTTGAACACGGCGTGTGCGATCTCGGCGTAGTGGGCAAGGATACTATTTTGGAAAACGGCAGCTCTTTTTATGAGCTCCTGGATTTGGGATTCGGCAAGTGCCGATTTGCTCTCGCCACCAAGAAAGGATATGATTTTTACGGCGGATATAAAACAAAGACTATCGCCACAAAATATCCCAATGTAACACGAGCTTTTTTTGACGAAAAAAATATGGACGTTAGAATAATTAAAATTGAAGGTTCGGTAGAGCTTGCACCGCTTGTCGGTCTTGCTGACGGTATTGTCGATATTGTAGAGACCGGTTCAACACTTAAAGCAAACGGTCTTGAAGTAATCGAATGGGTAACAGACATTTCAGCTCGTTTAATTGCCAATACGGCAAGTCTTAAACTCAGAAAAAAAGAAATTGAAGAACTTCAGAACAAATTGGAGGCAGCGACAAAATGATTGCAACAGTAACAGCTGACGGACAAAAAGAGTACGAATTTATTGAAACGTTAAAAAAACGTGCGCAAAATTCAGATAAAAATGTTATTCCTACTGTTTCGGAAATCATTGAAAACGTAAGTGAGAACGGCGACAGAGCAGTCAGGGAATATACAATTAAATTTGACGGAAAAGCGCCTGAAAAAACTGAAATTTCAGCAGATGAAATCGACAAAATAATCAAAAAATGTGATGTAGATTTTATAACAACCGTAAAAAAAGCTGCTGAAAATATTGCCGATTTTCATAAAAGGCAGGTTCAGCAGAGTTGGCTGAACACTAAAAATAACGGGGTTATACTCGGTCAGAGAATCAGAGGTTTAAAGCGCGTCGGAATCTATGTTCCCGGTGGTACAGCGGCATATCCTTCGTCTGTGTTAATGAACGCAATTCCCGCTAAAATTGCCGGCGTAGAAGAGATTATAATGTGTACGCCCCCTCAAAAGGACGGTACGCCAAACCCCAATATAATTGCAGCGGCAAAAATCGCGGGTGTTGACCGTATTTTTCTTATCGGCGGTGCACAGGCTGTTGCCGCGCTTGCGTATGGCACCGAAACAGTTCCAAAGGTTGATAAAATAGTAGGACCGGGTAACATATTTGTAGCAACGGCTAAAAAGCTTCTTTACGGTACTGTTGATATAGATATGATTGCAGGGCCGAGTGAAATATTGATTGTAGCAGATAAAACAGCTAATCCTGATTTTTTGGCTGCTGACTTGATGAGTCAGGCCGAACATGATAAACTTGCGTCTGCAATTCTCCTTACAGATTCACAGGAAATTGCAGATAAAACAAAAGAACAGCTTGAAATTCAAATGAAAAAACTTGAGAGATACGAAATTATCAAGTCCTCTCTTGACAACTTCGGTGCAATTATTGTTTGCACTGATATGGAACAGGCTGTTACCTTTGCAAATGAACTTGCTCCAGAGCACCTTGAAGTTTGCTGTGAAAATCCGATGGAGTATATCGGAAAACTCGATAACGCAGGCTCTGTATTTCTCGGCAATTACAGCCCCGAACCGTTGGGCGACTACTTTGCCGGCCCTAATCACGTACTTCCTACAAGCGGTACGGCAAGATTTTTCTCGCCGCTTTCTGTTGACAGCTTCATCAAAAAATCAAGCTTTATTTATTATACCGAAGGCGCTTTGCAGAAAGACGCTCAGGATATTATTCGCTTTGCAAACACCGAAGGTCTGACCGCTCACGCTAATTCAATTAAAGTAAGATTTGATTTAGATTAAGGCAGGTAAAATTATGAGTTACGAATTAAATAAAAAAATCAAAGAACTTGTGCCGTATGAGCCAATCAGCGGTACATATAAAATAAGACTCGATGCCAATGAATCTCCGTATAATTTTACTGATGAAATAAAGCAAGCGGTTCAGAAGGTTGTATCAAAAATTGATTTTAACAGATATCCCGATCCTTTGGCAACTGAGTTAATTAATTCTTTTGCGAAATATTATGATATTAACCCTGAATACGTTACGGCAGGCAACGGTTCTGACGAACTTATTTTTCTTGTAGAATCTGCTTTTCTCGAAAAAGGCGATAAAATGCTTGTCGTTTCACCTGATTTTTCTATGTATAATTTTTATTCATCAATTTGTGAAGTTGATTGTGACTCGTTTATCAAGGATGAAAACTTAAATATCGACGTTGATGCGATGATAAACAAGGTTAATAACGACAATATAAAACTTGTTATTTTTTCTAATCCGTGCAATCCGACAGGACAGGGAATTACAGCAGAGCAAGCAAGAAAGCTTGTATCTCAAACAAATGCGTTGGTAATTCTCGATGAAGCATATATGGATTTTTGGGATCAGAGTCTTATTTGGGAAGTTGACAAATATTCTAATCTGATTGTTTTCAGAACAGCCTCAAAAGCTGTGGGGGCTGCGGCTCTCAGACTGGGTTTTGCCATAGCGAATACAACTATTTCACGCGCATTAAAAGCGGTTAAATCACCGTATAATGTAAACAGTATTTCCCAGGCAATAGGCGCAGTACTGTATAAAAAGAAAGAATATTTGCAAAATCAAAAAAAAATAATTGTCAAAAACAGGGAAAAGCTGTATAATGAATTGACAAAGATTGCTGATAACCATGACGATTTTACAGTATACCCCAGCTGTACAAATTTTGTTTTGGTAAAAACAAGTTTCGGCAAAGAATTATGGGAATATTTGAAAAGCAACTCAATCGTAATACGTTATATGGGAGATTATATCAGAATTACAGCCGGTACCCCAAATGAGATTGAACAGACTGTTAAATATATAAAAAAATTTTTACAGGGTGATAAATAATGCGCTGTGCTATTGTTGAAAGAAAAACAAAGGAAACTGATATAAAACTTATCTTAAATCTTGACGGCGGAAACATATCAATTGATACGGGAATAGGATTTTTTAATCATATGCTCAATTCATTTGCCACACACGGAGGTTTCGGACTTGAAATTTCCGTAAGCGGTGACTTGGAAGTTGATGAACATCACACCGTAGAGGACACCGGCATTGTTTTGGGACAGGCTTTTGCTCAGGCGCTTGGTGACAAGAGCTCAATTGACCGTTTCGGAAGTTTTTATGTCCCTATGGACGAGGCATTGGCTTTTTGTTCGGTTGACATAAGCGGAAGACCTTTTCTTGTCTTTGATGCAGAATTTCCGCAGGAAAAATGCGGTGCATATGATTGCTCAATGACGGTAGAATTTATGCGTGCTTTTGCGTTTAATGCAGGAATCACGCTTCATTTAAAATCAATGTATGGTGACAATTCTCACCATATCACCGAAGCTTTGTATAAAGCCTTGGCTCATTCGCTCAGACTTGCAGTTAAGCAAAACGATTCAAATAAACCTCTTTCAACAAAAGGAGTGCTCTGATGATTATTTTACCAGCAATTGATATTAAAGACGGCAACTGTGTACGTCTGTTTAAAGGCGACTATGCAACTGTTCAAAAGGTTGCCGAATCGCCGTATATTGCCGCCCAGCGCTTTGCTGATGCAGGCGCTAATTGGATGCATATGGTTGACCTCGACGGTGCAAAAGACGCGAAACTTGAAAACGCTGAATTGATAGCAGATGTCGCTGCATCTTCGGGGCTAAATGTAGAAGTCGGCGGAGGCATAAGAAATATGGACGCTGTTGAGTATTACCTCTCAAGAGGCATAAACAGGGTTATTCTCGGCTCTGCTGCAGTTAAAGATCAGCAGTTTGTCGTTGACGCCGTTAAAAATTACGGTGACAAAATTATTGTCGGAATAGACGCAAAAGGCGGAATGGTTTGCGCAGAGGGATGGATTGACAATTCCGAAATCAATTATTTGGAACTTGCAAAGCGTATGGAAGATGTCGGCGTACAGACTATTGTATTTACAGATATTGACCAGGACGGTACACTTGCGGGACCTAACCTTAAACAGTTGGACGACCTTGTTAATGAAGTTGACTGCAATATAATCGCAAGCGGCGGAGTATCGGCATTGAAGGATATAATAAATCTTGCTGACCTCAATGTTTACGGTGCAATCTGCGGTAAGGCAATTTATTCAGGAAATCTTGACTTAAGGCAAGCGCTTGAATTCGTCAGAAAAATTAAGTGAGGGACAGGTATGGATTTAGATAAATATTTCGTAAAGTCTGAGCTTATTCCTGCTGTTATTCAGGAAAAGTCAACCGGCGAAGTTCTTATGCTTGCTTATATGAATAAAGAAAGTATGAAGAAAACTTTTGAAACAGGATACACTTGGTTTTGGTCAAGAAGCCGTCAAGAACTTTGGAACAAGGGCGCTACATCGGGTCATCTTCAGAAAGTCATAGACATTTATGCAGACTGCGATGATGATACCTTGTTGATTACTGTTGAACAGACAGGGGCTGCTTGCCATACAGGCAGTCACTCCTGCTTTTTTAAAAAACTTAAATAAATTTTTAACTGAGAGGTAATATTATGAGTGGAAATGAAGTGCTTTCAGCATTATACCAAACCGTTATTAACAGAAGAGATAATCCAAAAGAGGGTTCATATACCTGCTATCTTCTGGATAAAGGTTTGGATAAAATTTTGAAAAAAGTAGGCGAGGAGTGCAGTGAAACAATTATCGCTGCAAAAAACGGCGATAACAGCGAAACCGTATATGAAATTGCCGATTTAATTTATCACCTCACCGTAATGATGGTTCAGCAGGAAATTCCGCTTGAAGACGTATTGGCTGAGCTTGATAAAAGAAGTGAAAAAACAGGTAACCTTAAAAAATTCCACGTTGTTGATAAAAATACATAAATAAAAGCCCTATGATTTTGCAGTCATAGGGCTTTAAATAAAAACTTAATTAATATGTAATTTTATGCATTGACAGGTATAAATTTTTCTACTGTCTGCTTAATTTCATCAGTCGGTTCGGTTTCAAAAATCAATTCAATCGGTCTTGTAACGTCAATAGAGTAAACTCCGATAATAGAATGTGCATCAACCGTGTACTCACCGGATTTGAGCATCATCATTGTATCAGGAAAATGCGAAAGAGCTTCAAAAATTTCAATAAGACCACTTTTATTTTTTGCAACTATCTCTAAAGAATACACTTAATTATCACTCCTCTGATATTAATATAATATTATCATTATTTTTTATGAATATCAATAATAATATATGAATTTTAATAATTTCAACGTTGTATATAAAAAAAGGATGAATTTTAATGAATTTTAATATAGTTACACTTGGCTGTAAAGTCAATCAATATGAGTCTCAGGCAATGCGAGAAGACCTAATATGTAACGGCTATGAATTATCTACCGATAAAGATAAAGCGGATATTACAATTATCAACAGTTGTACCGTTACATCTGTAAGCGACGCAAAAAATCGAAAAATCATAAACAGAATACGTCGAACAAATCCAAATGGTATCATTATATTAACCGGATGTATGCCTCAGGCCTTTCCGGATGAAAAGGATAATTTTAAAGAATGCGATATTGTCCTGGGAAACGCAAAGAGAAAAGAGCTTATACCTGCAATCGAACGTTACCTTACAGAACACCATTCCTTTGTCAGTATTTCTCAGCATTTACAAAAAGGGGAGAAGTTTGAAGATCTTTCTGTCTCCTCTCTTGGTGAACATACAAGAGCATTTATAAAAATCGAGGACGGCTGCAACAGGTTTTGCTCATATTGTATCATTCCGTATGCACGAGGACGTGTCCGCTCCAAAGCACTTGATAAATTAAAACAGGAAATTGAAAAAGTAGCATTAAACGGATATAAAGAGGCGGTTCTCGTAGGTATCAATCTTTCAGCTTACGGATTGGGTGAAGCTTTCAATTTGGCAGATGCCGTTGAATGTGCTTGTTCCGTTGAGGGAATTGAACGTGTACGTCTCGGCTCAATTGAACCAGAGCAAATGGACGATGAGTTGATAAAACGTCTGGCCGCTCAGGAAAAATTTTGTCCGCAATTCCATTTGTCATTGCAGAGCGGTTGCGATAAAACCTTACGAGATATGAATCGCCATTATGATACTGCAGAATATGCAAATATTGTTTCAAAGCTAAGAAACGCTTTTGAAAACTCATCAATGACAACTGATGTTATGGTAGGCTTTGCGGGGGAAAGTGAAGATGATTTCAAGATGTCAATGAATTTTGTAGATAGTATAGGCTTTGCAAAGATCCATGTTTTCCCGTATTCTGTCCGCAGAGGAACCAAAGCTGCATCCTTTGATAATCAGGTATCTCCCAATGAAAAGGAGCGCAGAGCTCATATTATGGGCGAATTAGTTAGAAACTCTCGTGAAAAATTTCTTTCATCACAAGTCGGACTTACAGAGAAAGTTCTTATCGAACGCTATCGTCACGGATACCTTGAAGGCTACACCAAAAATTATACACCTGTTCATATTTATAATGATGATACAAATTTATGCGGTTTAATTAAAAGTGTAAAAATCACTAAAGCTGCTGACGACTTCTGCATAGGCGAGTTAGTATAACTCATATTTAAGATTTTGTATTTCTTTTCTTGATTCTTCTGAAATTATACTGTTATAGCTGTAAAGCATAATACCTTCGGCTTTTTTACTGTTTTTAACTATGTTGTATTCATCAGCCAGTATGTTGTCGCTTGATTTCCAGGTATTATCATCGTCGTCAGTTCCAGCTTTATACCCGGCCAGACCTACATAGAACTTGACTGATTTGTCATAAGTTAAATTGCTCCATTGATTAAAACAATCTTCAAAACCAAGTGACGGATTATCGGGGCTGAAATATATTTGAGGGCAGATGTAGTCAACAAATCCTTTGCAGTTGCACCAGGATTTTATATCTGCATATATTTTTTCGTTGTTTTCAAGATTACCTTGCGGTGAAATTCCAAATACCACATTGTCTTTTGTATTATGGACAGTCTGATATACTTTGCAAACCAGCATATTCACATTTGCAAGTCGCCAATTATCAAGAGACATACATTGATTGCCATTTTTAGCTTTGTATTTTTCATATGAGATATTGTCGGCGTTTCCTATATCGGGTGGATAAAAATAGTCGTCAAATTGTATTCCGTCAATATCGTAGTTTTCTACAATTTCTTTTATACCGTTTTTAATTAATTCAATTACGTTTTCATTTGACGGGTCGTAATAAATTCCGCTCTTTGTTTTTAATCCCATCGAACTGTCTTTTTTGTATGGGTTGTCATCTGAAAGCTTTATATCCGAATCGCTGTTTATAATCCTGTACGGATTAACCCATGCGTGAATTTTGAGTCCTTTTTTTTGGCAAATATCGCACATTATTTGTAACGGGTCATAACCCGGATTTTTTCCCTGAGTACCGGTAAGTACGTGCGACCACGGAAAATATTTTGAGTTGTACAGGGCGTCTCCGAACGGCCTTACTTGTACTATCAAGGTATTAAACCCTACGCCGATACAATTATCAGCAATTTTACTGAATTTTTCGGTAAACGCTTTTTCACTTTTATCCGGGCTGTTTTGCATACTCAGCTCAAAATAAGAAACCCATACTGCTCTCATTTCATCACTCTTTAAAACCATTGGTTCGATTTTTGCAGAATCATTTGTACTGGTGTTATTTTGAGCAGTATCATTTGTAGCTTCAAAACTGAGAACCTGTTTTTCATCTTCTTTCTTTGAAGAACTGAAACCGATAGTTACAAACAGTAACGCAACGCAGAGCAGTACCGGTATAAAATTCCTTAATTTCAAAATATCATCCTTTCTTTTGGTGAATAATATGATTTTTAAAATTATTTTTCTAATATATATTATATTAATAAATTTGTTTGCGGTATTTCTGACTGTTTCAGATAAAAGGCGAGCGAAAAAGGGCAGATGGAGAATAAAAGAAAACTCCCTGTTTCTTACATCAATTATAGGCGGTTCGGTCGGTATGTATTTTACAATGCTCATAATACGTCATAAAACACAACATAAACGATTTATGATAGGATTGCCGATTATTATTATAATACAGTTGCTGATTGCGGTTTTAATATATGAGGTACTAAATTATGGCTGAAAAACTGTTTTTTAAAGTACCCGATAAATATGATAATGTAAAAGCGATAAACTTCTTAAAAGGTGAGTGTAAACTCTCAGCAAGAATGATAACACTGCTTAAGCGAGAAAAAAACGGTATTTTGATGGATGGAAAAATTTTAAGAACAATAGACTTTGTTTACTGCGGAAAAATCGTTGAAATCAACTTACCTGATGAGGAAGCGTCGCTTATAGAGCCTGTTTGCGGGAATCTTGATATAATCTACGAAGACGAACATATTTTGGCTGTTAATAAGCCTGCAAATATGCCCGTTCATCCCGTTAAGCAGCACCGGACCGATACGCTGGCAAATATAGTAGCATATTATCAGGATGAAAATAAACAGAATTTTGTGTTTAGAGCTATTAACCGGCTTGACCGTGATACTTCGGGGATTGTGATTATAGCCAAAAATAAGTACAGTGCCAATTTACTCAAAAACAAAGTTGATAAGACTTATTATGCCATTTGTCACGGAAAACTGACAGGTGAGGGAACAATTAATGAACCGATAAAATTGAGAGATGATTCAAAAATGGTTCGCACCATATCTTCAGACGGTTTGCCTTCGGTAACACACTATAAAAGCATTGCATTTAACGATAAAATGTCGTTGATAAAATTACATTTGGAAACAGGCAGAACCCATCAAATACGCTGTCATATGGCTTCTCTCGGGCATCCTTTAATCGGAGATGATTTGTACGGCGGAACACTTGAATACCTGCCCAGGCAGGCGTTGCACTGCAAATCAGTTTCCTTTTTACATCCGATAAACAATAGATTAATCGAGCTTGACAGCGAATTTCCTGAGGATATGAAAAACCTGATTTTGCAGCAAAAATTGTTTGACATTTAATTTATATGCTTGTTGAATTTTTAATAGTATTGATTTAATAGTGTAAAAATTTCATTCAAAATAAAAAACATCACAGCTTTAGCTCTTGGCTTTAGTTGTGATGTTACATTTTTTCTAACTTAAAAAAACTTCCTTTGAAGCATATCAAAGGAAGTTTTTTGTTGAATAATTCAGTTTATGTTTGTCAATTTGTTGTTGTTGGCAGTAACCTCGTAGATTTTATATCCGTTTATATCTTTAACCTGATTATAAACGGCAGGTGCGTCTTGAGTAGAATAATTATTTGAGAAATACTTTTCCTTACGGAAAGTTATGTATTTATCTACAACATAAACCTTGTTGTCACTCAAAATCGCTTCGTAAATATTGTCGGGAAGATTTCTGCTGCGTAATTCTTCATAATTATGATAATATCCGAAACCATCAACATTATCAAGAAATGTCGGTCGGAATCCCCACATGGGGTGGAGATAGTTTTCGGTGTATTTCATAAATTCGTTTGCGGTTACGGTATCCAACACATAGTATCTGTCGGGGTGCCTGTCAATCTCGGTATATAAGCTGTTCGGAGCATTTTTTGCAGAAGGAGCCTCATAGTTTGCCTGGAACACTATGCAGTTAACAGCAAACAAGCATAACAGCGAAATACTCGCAATAAACATATTACTTCCTTTCATTCTCAAAATAGGTGTAGCTTTTTTAGGCTTCTGATTTTCAAAATCAAACGAATATAATAAAAATACATACATCATAAGCCACAACCCGTAAATAAGATACGAAGAACCTGAGAATAAAATTCTCAAACATATGCTTGAAATAAACGCTGCTGCAAAATAAAACACAGGAAAAAAAGCAAAACGTTTTTTATGAACAATGATATAAATGATTGAAATTACAAGAAGCAACAAGTTCATTATCGCCCAACAATCAAAGCCGGTAATGTGATCGGCAAAGTCGGTAAAAATGTTTCCTGCTGCAAACATCAAATTAGCATCGTTCTCTTCGGATTGAATTTGAGCAACTAATTTTAATGCGCCTAAATTGAGCGAGCGGTCATTATCAAAATAACCGTTTTTAAGTAAATAATAATCGTTCTCGTTTGCAATACCTACTTCATTAAACCTTTCTTCGTATTCCGCGTAATCAGGATAGGGAAGATTATTGATTTTATCATTGAGAACAGAGTATTCATAATAATTGGCGGCATCTTGTGTAGCGTGATTTACAGAATAAGAAAAGTTATATAAACCGACCGTAACAAGCGTTATAAATGCAAACAGCAATAAAAAAGGTCTGAAATACCAGAAAAACTTTCTGAACTTAATTTTATACTTTCTTTTTGAAATCATATCAGCCGCAAAAAATGCAATGGCAAACAGTAATGCAATAAAGAAGTACTTGTAGCTGTAAAACGATCCGAGCGCTGTTTCGGCAACACCTATCCAGCAGGAAAGATTATAACGTTTGTTTCTAATCGCATTTAAAGCGAGTAAAAAACCTGCCGCCAATAAAATTGCAGCTGTTTTGTTACTTTGAATATCAGCATAATGGTTGGTAGCAAACAGTATATTCAATAAAAGCGACATTGCAAGTGACTTTTTTTTACCAAATTTATCCGCCAAAACATAAGTTATCGAGATAAAAGCAGTACAAGAAAGCAGCACCTGCGACAATACATAACAATTAATATCTGTAAATACATATTGAATTGAACCCACAATTGTAGTTAATATGTAATTAAGAATATGACTGTAATAGTTATGGTGTTGACATATATAAATTGAATCATAAAAGTCATTCATATTGTCATATGAAAAAGATGTAACCGCAATACAAAAAGCTAATATTATTATATTTAGAACAACCGAGAAAAATATATTGCTTTTTAAGAAATTCAATATTTTTTCTTTCATGAAAGGACTCTCCTGTTATTTGAATTTTGCTTATACAATGCAAATAAAGGTTATTGAGCCGAATCCCTTTCTTTTCGTTCATCAACCATAAGATTTAAGTTAGCCTGTTCATACGGGTTAAATGTTACATTGTCATAAAATTCATCAGCATTATATCTGGGCACATACCATGATTTTGACTCAAAGTATTCTTTGATTGACTCATCCTGGAAAATTCTGCCTCTTCTCGCATAAATTTCATTGATTGCCAGCGTCAGTTCGTTTCTGCTCAATTGCGATACCTGTGACCTGCTCAGATAAGCGGAGTCGCTGTTTGGGAAAATATAAGTATTTGACTTCCCGGAATTACTTGAAGAGCTTGAACTACCTGAAGATGACTGAGCCTGTGTTGCGGGCTCAGTAGGTTTAGCCGTTGTTTCAGGCTCTTGTTTGCCCAGAGAAATGTCCAAGGTGATGACAGTGCCTTCTGAAGCCATAGTATTGCCTTTAGGCGATTGAGCAATAACATATCCGGCATCATACGTATCAGAATATTTATATTCGCCTTCTTTCACGGTAAAGCCCTGAGCCTCAAGCACTGATTTAGCATATCCGTAACCGTAACCTACAACGTTTGTAATTGTCGCGGAATTTTTTGTTGTTTCGGTGACCTCTTGAGTAGTGGGCGCTGCCGTTGTAGATTCAGCAGTCGTTCCGACAGGATTTTCGGTAGTCGCCTGAGGTTGCGAAGCGGGGGAAGTGGTTCCTTCATTATTGTTATTTGAAGATCCGGATAAACCGTTAATAATGCAAAAAGCAATAAATCCAAGTGCAGCTACCATTACTATTGCACTGACAACAATAAAAATTTTACTGTTTTTGCTTGATTTATGTTCATCGGTAATTTCATCGTCAAAGTCGTCATTCTCAAAATCTGTATAATGTCCGTCATCAACATCAAGTTTGTTATCACTGTTTTTAGTTTTAGTTGCTTGATGTTCTGATTCTTCAATTATATTATTTGTATCATCTTCATCGTCAAAATAGTCGCCGTAGTCTTTTTCTTTGACGGTTTCCCTGAAATTTTTAATCGGTTTTTCTGCTTTAGCATTATCGAATACATCTTTCGTAATTTCTTCTTTTGATGAATTTTCGCCGTGAACTATAACGTTATTGTCATCGGGTGAATCTGTAATAATTCCGAATTTTTCATCAAAAGAAGCAGGCTGTGTATTTTCCGACGATTCAGACTTTACTTCTTCAAAATCATTTGAAGAAATATTGCTGTCGCCCGAAATGTTGTTACCTTGAACTTCTTTAGGTGAATCGTTTTCTTCAGTATTTATGTCGGAGACGACCTCTTCAGCAGTATTTTCGTCCGATACTTTCTCTTCCGGCGTTTCTTCTTGAATTTCTTTATTTTCTTCGGTTTGATTTGCATCGTCGATTTTTTCCTCGTCACCGGGCTCATCGAAAGCAGCTGCCTCTATGTAATCGTCGCCGGTATCTTCAGATTTGTCAAAATCAAATTCTTCGAATACATTATCTTCAAAATCAGTTTTTTCGGGTACAACTAATGCCGGACTTATTTTAGTGGTATTTGAAGTTTCTTCTTCCTTTATAGAAGTAAGGGCGTTTTTAATATTTGAAGCGTTTTTCCAGCGATTCGAATTTTTTGCCTGGCATGCAATTACAATGACGCTCTTTAATTTTTCGCCTCCGTGTTTGGGCGCAGAAATTTGCGCTCCGTCAAAGCGTCTGTTAACAGCTCTGTCGTGACCGATTTCATCAGACTCAAACGGAATTTTTCCGTCGTTGCACATAGAATACATAATGAGACCAAGTGAATAAATATCTGTTGTAAAATCAGGTTTCTCATTTTTATGTATTTCAGGTGCAACATAGGTGAGATCATCAATTTTCTGTTCAAAGTCAGAAAATCCACCCAGCAAATATTCGTCGTTTTCGGTTACAAAAATGTTTTTGGGATTGACATTTCCGTGAAAAATATTATTGCTTTCAAGCTTTTCAAGTACGGAACTCATTTTAATACCAAAATCGACTACATCGCTTTCTTCAAATTTTTTTTTCTTCATTACCTGTTCAAGCGTTTTATACCATTTGGTAATGATAAAAACCTCAGCTCTGTTTTTTGACTCGTTATTATTAAACGCAACGTCAACATAATTGCTGACGCCGTCAATAGCGGCAACCTGCTTTAAAAATTCACATTCACCTTCCGCAAAGTTAATATTTCGTTCGTTATAATCTTCACCTTCAAGTGTGATGTATTTCAAATCGGCTTCAACTGTTGATCCGTCACTGCCTTTTTTACTTACTCTATATAAATTATCATCATTTCTCTCAGGAACCTGTGATGTAATTTTCCATGCTTTTAAGCTTTCGGGCAATTTAATAAATCTTGCCATTTAAACATCTCCTTTAAAATTTTATGCGAATTATTACATCCCCATATTCTTTTTTATTTTACCATATAACAAGATAATTTTCTATACATTTTTATAATTTATTTAATTTTAATCCTTTCTTTTTTCATAAGTCCCAAAAAGCCGCCTATACAGCCAAAAATCAACGAGCAGACTAATTTTGCCGCAGTGATGGCAGTCATTGCTTCCTGACTTAAACATAAACCGATAACCGTTACCGCCATAAACATAAAAAGTCCGGTCAGGATCCCGACAATTAATGCTGCGGATTTGTTTATTTTTACCGCAATAAAAGAGCCGAACATACAACCTACCGATAATATTCCCACAGTAACATATTTTGAAATTTCAAGAGGCAGAAGTCCTGATGAAAGCATAACAAATGCAGTAAGTCCCATAAATATCAATGACACCAACATACCGCACAAGCCTCCGAAAACAACTGATTTTACCAACAATTTTTTATTCAACATAAAAAAACCTCCGAATATAATCTGATAAATTATATTCAAAGGTTCTTAATATAATTCAATTTTGTAAATTAAGACAAGCCGAGATTATTTTTCGCTTTTGCTCTCATCTGTATTTTTCTTTTTACGTGCAAAAAAGCCTTTCTTTTCAACTTTCTGTTCTTCGGCGGGCTTTTCTTTTACTGTATCAACTGTAGAAATGCACCACTTTTTAAATTTCATCTTAACTCTGTCGGAGCCGGTTTCAATAACGATAGCATCTTCATCATCTTTAATAGCGACTACTCTGCCCATAATACCGCCGATTGTTGTAATTTCATCACCGATTTCAAGTGAATTTCGGAGCTGAGCTTCTTCTTTTTTCTTTTTTGAGTTAGGTCTGATAAGGAAGAAGTAAAGAGCTGCGATGACAAGCGCATAAAATATAAGAATACCCCACATAGACCAGCTGCCGCCGCTCTGTGATGATGCTTCTGCAAGATTTGGTAAGATATTTGACATTTGTATCATTCCTTTCATATTATGTAATGATTATAACAGCTTTAAATTTTATTTGCAAGGGCAAAAGCTTGATATTGTTAAATTCTGGTTGATAAAATATCTTTATATTTGAGATAAAATTCGTTAAAAGTGCTGTTATCCAGATGATTTCTGATAACCTCAAGCAAGTTATTATAAAAATATAAGTTATGCATAACGGCAAGTCTCATACCGAGCATTTCGCCGCTTTTCAGCAGATGACGTATATACGCGCGAGAAAAATTCTTACACACTACGCAGTCACAATGTTCATCAATCGGGCTTTCATCGGTTTCATATTTAGCGTTATTGATATTTCTTACACCATCCCATGTAAAAAGCTGACCGTGGCGTGCATTTCTGCTTGGCATAACACAGTCAAACAGGTCAACACCTCTTGCAACAGCCTCTATAATGTTTGACGGAGTGCCTACACCCATAAGATAACGGATTTTTTCTTTCGGCGCGAACGGCTCAACAGTTTCAATTATCTCATACATTACTTCTGCCGGTTCTCCGACCGCAAGTCCGCCTATTGCATAACCGTCGGCATTCATCTGAGCAATTTCCTTCATATGCTCAATTCTTAAATCCTTATATGTACCGCCTTGATTTATCGCAAATAACATCTGTTGCTTATTTATTGTTTCATCGAGTGAATTAAGTCTTTTCATCTCGTCCATACATCTTCTGAGCCATCTGGCAGTTCTTTTTACGCTGTTTTTCGTGTAATCATAAGGAGAGGGATTTTCAACACATTCATCAAAAGCCATTGCGATCGTTGAGCCCAAGTGCGACTGAATCCGCATACTTTCCTCTGGCCCCATAAAAATTTTTCTGCCGTCTATATGTGAATTAAAATAAACGCCTTCTTCTTTGATATTTCTCAATTTAGCAAGTGAAAATACCTGAAAACCGCCGCTGTCAGTCAGAATAGGACCATCCCATCGCGTGAACTTGTGCAGTCCGCCCATTTTAAAAATCTTGTCATCCCCGGGACGCAAATGCAAATGATAAGTGTTGCACAGCTGAACCTGGCATTTTAAATTTTTTAAATCAAGAGCAGATACAGCGCCCTTAATAGCTCCGCAGGTTGCAACATTCATAAACGCAGGCGTCTGAAAAGTTCCGTGAGGAGTAGTAAACTCACCGCGTCTTGCGCTGCCCTCCTGTTTTATCAGTCTAAACATATTCCCTCCTAAGAAATAAACATAGCGTCGCCGAATGAAAAAAATCTGTATTTTTCTTCAACAGCCGTTTTATAAGCGTTCATAATATTGCCATAACCCGCAAATGCGGAAACAAGCATAATCAATGTACTTTCGGGCAGATGGAAGTTTGTGATAAGACCGTCAAGCACCTTAAATTCATATCCCGGATAAATAAAAATATCGGTAAAGCCGTCGCAGGGCTTAATTTCACCGTAAAAGCTTGCCACACTCTCAAGAGTTCTGCATGAGGTTGTACCGACGGCTATTACGCGTCCTCCGTTTTTCTTTGTTTGATTAATTAAATCAGACGTTTCTTTCGGAATTTCATAATGTTCGCTGTGCATCTTGTGCTTTGTAACATCATCAACTTTAACCGGTCTGAAGGTGCCGAGCCCTACATGAAGCGTCACATATGCAAAGTTAACACCCTTTGCCTTGATTTTTTCAATCAGCTCATTTGTAAAATGCAGACCTGCAGTCGGAGCAGCGGCAGAACCGAGTTCGTGGCTGTAAACAGTCTGATAACGTTCTTTGTCCTTTAATTCCTCCGTTATATATGGGGGAAGAGGCATCTGACCTATTTTATCAAGCGCAGTAAAAAAGTTTTCGTCAGTATCAAAGTCAACAATCCTGTTTCCGTCATCCTTTACTTCGGCAACTTTACAACTCATAATACCATTGCCAAATGTGAATTTTGCGCCTGCACGAGCTTTTTTGCCGGGTTTACAAAGCGTTTCCCATCTGTTTCCGCTGATCTGCTTAAGCAGCAAAAACTCGACTTTAGCGCCTGTTTCATCTTTAATACCGTAAATTCTTGCAGGCAAAACCCTTGAATCATTTGCAACAAGCAAGTCTCCCGGATTCAAGTAATCGATAATATCATAAAAATGTTTGTGTTCAATCTTGCCGTTGTTTCTTCCGAGCACCATCAACCTTGAACTGTCACGAGGCTCAACAGGCGTTTGCGCAATCAATTCCTTTGGCAGGTCGTAATAAAAATCGCTTGTTTTCATAATTTACCCCCAATATAATTAAATATTTTTTATAAAAATCAAATACAAATATCTAAAATAATTGACAATGGTACAGTAAAATGGTATATTAATAAATAATATGGGTAGTGTGCAATTCTAAAAAATATAGTCAGTTTGTTAATAACACACTGTTTCTATAATATAATATTTAAGTGAATATGTAAACTGCTTTTTTAAAATTTATTTAATTCGGAGGAATTATTGTGAAAAAGTACAAAGTAGGTATTATTGGTGCTACAGGTATGGTAGGACAGCGTTTTGCTCTCCTTCTTGAAAATCACCCTTGGTTTGAGGTTACGGCTCTTGCCGCAAGTGCCAGAAGTGCCGGAAAAACATACGGTGAAACAGTAAAAGGCAGATGGCATATGACTGCCGAACTTCCCGAAAAATATAAAGATATGGTTATTATTGACGCAGATAATGTAGATGAAGTTGCTTCAAAAGTTGACTTCTGTTTCTGCGCTGTTAATATGAAAAAAGACGAAATCAAAGCTCTTGAAGAGAAATACGCAAAGGCTGAATGTCCTATTGTTTCAAATAACTCGGCTCACAGATTTACACCCGATGTTCCGATGGTTATTCCGGAAATCAACGGTGACCACCTTAAGGTAATTGAGTCGCAGAGAAAACGCCTCGGTACTAAACGCGGATTTGTTGCGGTTAAGTCAAACTGCTCGCTTCAGAGCTATGTACCTGCCATTCATCCCCTGAAAGAACTCGGTGTTGATAAAGTGCTCGCCTGCACATATCAGGCAATTTCAGGTGCAGGCAAAACTTTTGAAACCTGGCCCGAAATGGTTGATAACATCATCCCTTACATCGGCGGTGAAGAGGAAAAATCAGAAAATGAGCCTCTTAAAATCTGGGGTCATATCGAAGGTGACAAAATTGTAAATACTGATGATATTTCAATCACATCTCAGTGCCTGCGCGTACCCGTTTCCGACGGACACACTGCGGCGGTATTTATGTCTTTTAAAGACGGCGTAAAAAAACCGTCGGTTGATGAAATTATCAAAGTATGGGAAAGCTACAAGGGAAGACCTCAGGAACTTGAGCTTCCGAGTGCACCTAAGCAGTTCCTCCATTATTTCACAGAGCCTGACCGTCCACAGATTAAGTCTGAACGCAACCTTGAAAACGGTATGGCAGTGTCGATAGGCAGACTCAGAGAGGATACTCAGTACGATTATAAATTTGTTTGTATGTCACATAACACACTAAGAGGCGCCGCCGGCGGTGCCGTACTTCTCGCAGAGCTTCTCTGCGCAGAGGGATATATGGATTAATATTAACGGAGGTTAATTATGGCAAATCACATTTTCACCGGCTCGGGCGTTGCTATTATTACGCCTATGAAGTCAGACGGAAGCGTTAATTATGATGTTCTTGAGCAGCTCCTCGAATTTCATGTTCAAAACGGTACTGACGCAATTATTGCTTGCGGCACAACCGGTGAAGCTGCTACTCTTTCAGAAAAAGAACACTGCGACGTTCTCTCGTTCGTTTCCGAAAAAATTAACGGAAGAATTCCTGTAATCGCAGGTACCGGCAGCAACGATACAGCTACTGCCGTAATGCTCTCTAAATCAGCTCAGAAAACAGGAGCCGACGCTCTTTTGTGCGTAACACCTTATTACAACAAAACTTCGCAGAACGGTCTTGTAAAGCACTTTAATGTTATTGCGGATGCAGTTGATCTTCCGATTATTCTTTACAATGTTCCTTCAAGAACAGGCTGTAATATTAAGCCAAAGACCTATCAGGAACTTTGTAAGCACCCGAATATTGTCGCTGCAAAGGAAGCAAGCGGCGATATTTCTCAGCTTGCAAAAATCCGCTCGCTTTGCGGTGACAAACTTGATATTTATTCAGGTAATGACGACCAAACTGTACCGTTTATGTCACTCGGTGCACTCGGTGTAATTTCTGTATTTGCAAATATCTGTCCTGCTGAAATGCATAAAATTTGTCAGTATTGCCTTGACAATGACTTCGCAAAGGCTCAGGAACTCAATTTCCACTATCTTGAGCTTATGAACGAACTTTTCAGCGACGTTAATCCGATTCCTGTAAAGACTGCAATGAATCTTATAGGATTTGATGCAGGAGAATGCAGGCTTCCGCTTGTTCCAATGAGCGTTTCGGGTTATCACGACCTTAAGGATTGCCTTGCAAAATACGATTTGCTCGATAAATACGCGAATAGTTAATAACGAGTGAAGGGGAAGTTGAAATGATAAATGTTGCAATAGTTGGCTGCAACGGTAAAATGGGTCACTTTGTGGCTCAGGCAGTAAAAGATAATTCGAGCAGTGCTCCTATGTTCGGTATTGACGCATTTGGTGAATCTTCATATGATTTTCCCGTTTATAAAAGTTTTGCGGATACTGAAATGGTGCCCGATGTTATAATTGATTTTTCTAATCCTGCTGTTTTGGAAGATATGCTTTCATTTGCCATTGACAAAAAAATCCCCTGCGTAATTTGTACGACAGGTTACTCTAAAGAGCAAATTGAAAAAATAGAAAATGCCTCACAGGAAATTGCAATTTTCTATTCGGGAAATATGTCAATCGGTATTAATCTTTTAATCGAGCTTACAAAAGAGGCCGCAAAGGTTTTGGGCAACGATTTTGATATTGAAATTGTTGAAAAGCACCATAATTTAAAGGTTGATGCTCCGAGCGGTACTGCTCTTATGATTGCGGACGGCATTTCCGAAACGCTTGATGTTGAACCTCAGTATGTTTACGACAGGCACGCTTACAGAAGAAAACGTTCCAAAAACGAAATAGGTATTCACTCTGTAAGAGGCGGTACAATTGTCGGCGAGCACGACGTTATCTTTGCCGGCCATGATGAGGTAATTACTATTTCTCATCAGGCACAGTCAAAAGAAGTATTTGCAGTAGGCTCAGTAAATGCAGCCGTATTTCTTGCTAATCAAAAAGCCGGAATGTATAATATGGGCGATATGCTCAGCGATAAGCTTAAATAAAATTCTATATATAAAATCTTTAACTAACCGAGCAGTTTTTGGCTGCTCGGTTTTTGCTTTTATATGATTTATAATTTACCATATTATTTATGTCCTAAAAATTTAATTTGTTAAACACGTTGTAATATTTAGTACACTAAGTTATATATTATCAACAAAATACTTTGGTAAAATTTGTGCTATGAGTGTATTGTTTTATCATATTTATTGTTGTATAATTGTGTTATAATAAATTATTACAATTGAATCATAATTTTTTCAATTATATAATTGGCTTTATTTAAAATGTTTGACACTAAGAGGTGATACCAATGTTTAAATAAATTTCTGGTTAAAATTATTGATATATAATTAATATTATAGAATCAAAAAGGAGTAAAAATATGAAATTTAAAAAAATTCTTGCTATTGCAATTGCAACGATGACTATTACGGCTAACCTGTCGCTTTTGCCAGTAAGTGCTTCTACTACTAATTCTAATTTTGCTATCGTTATTCAAAGTGGTAAAGTAAATAAAGATACTGTAGGTGTAAGAAAAAAAGCCAACACGAGTTCAGTATATCTAAATTATAAAAATCAAGTGAACGGAAGTAGTTCATCAGGTCCAACAAAGTTCAGAGCTTATGTTTATGGCAGTGCTACATCTAATGGAACTATGAGCGACTGTACATGCTACAATACTTCAATAGCTACATATCCAGTTGTAACGAGAGGTACAAAAGGATTTGTAAAACAAGTTGTTTGTGAGCGCTTGGGTCGTGGATCATACGCTTTATTATATGGTTCATCAGCAGGATCTACCGGAATTGCAAGAGGTTGTTGGAGTCCGGATAGTGTTAGTGAGTCAGGAACTGTAAATTATAATTAAGCTAATCTAAGATAAATTTATGTATCAGGAAGAGTATCAGAATTTTAAATTCGTTACTCTTCCTGACTATAAGTTTTATTATTACTGAGAGGGTAATGCAAAATGAAAAAAGTAATATCTGTAATTCTGTTGACCTGCTTAGCACTGAATTTAGCTACAGGATGTTCATACAAAAAAATAGATGACGCCATAAAAAAACAGATAGATGATCAGGATGCGCCGGAAGAAATTACACAGGTTCCGCCCGATGAGAACGATTTTACATTTATTGAACAGGGTGGATCTTTGCCTGATTACTATAAATATTCTTACGCAGATTATGGACTACCGGATGAATATGAGGAAACAGGCTACAAGGGACTCACATATACCTTTAACGGGGCAAAGGTATATGATTCAATAAAAGATTCACCTATATCGGTTGATGATTGTTCGCCGTTGTTACTGGATATAGATGATGATCAGGCTTATAAAAACAACGCTTTTATACTTGTGGATATGACGGCAAAGTATAATAATGAATCAAATGATCCCGATATGGATGAAATAATGCCTCCAATGGAATTTGACGGAACATATCTAACCGGTGATGGATATAAAGAATATACCGAAAAAGAGCTTGATCCTCCTTATACTGATCCTATGAGAGTTTATTTCAGCGAGAGACCGAAAGAAGGAGACGTTGACATTGACGGCAATAAACTTGATTTAGATTCTCAGGCAAATGTTTTTCGTAAGCCGATTAAATCGGGGAAATCTGTTGATTTTCAGGTAGGAATACTGGTAAAAAAGGATTTTATTGATGATAACAACGTCTTTATGTTTTTACGCTTTAGGGAGCCGCCTGAAAAAGGCAATCCGGTTTATCTACTAGATTTGTTAGGCAGGTTTAGCAATGAGTAATATGTTTAAACTAGAATTAAAGAGAGCGATTTGTTCTAAAACATTCTTTTTTGGAACAGCTTTGCTGACTATATTTGCCGTTTGCAGTGCTTTATATATGATTGAAAGCCAAGGCGGTTACAATCCAAATTATCTTTATGAACATTGTATGGAAAACGGAAAATATATATATAACCCGGATTTTCCGCTTGTTTCAGTTTATACTTCTTGGGTTGGAGCGGACAGAGTTTCATTGGCATATTCTCTGTTTTACAATCTTCTTCCCATAGGAGCAGCTATTCCTTTTGCATGGTCATATCACAGCGAGAAAAAGTGCGGATATTTAAAAAACATAGCAACTAGGATAAATAAAAAATATTACTATATTTCCAAAACAATTGCAGTTTTTACTTCAGGTACATTGGCAGTATTGATTCCGATTGTGATTAATATTTTGATGGTCAGTGCTTTTATTCCTCATTATCAACCTTGGGCAGGCTATAATTTTTATAATTTGATTTATTTTGGTACAATGTGGTCGGACTTATTTTTCTCACATCCATTTATACATATGATATTGTATGCGTTGCTTGCTGCATTTTACGGTGGTATTTTTGCATTGCTAAGTTATTCGGTATCGTTTTATATAGATAATTTTATTGCGGTAATATTTACTCCGTTTCTGTTGATGCTGATTGGCGGATATATCCAGAACATTGTACATAATAATTATACTCAGGCTACAGGTGCCGTTTCTACGGTGGATTTTATACCGACCTTATTTATTCATTCGAGAAGTATAAACGGTAATGTTATGAGTTGGGCTGTAATTCTTGTTACCGTCTTGCTCTTGGCATTTATACTGATAACAATTTATTTTAAAGGTAAAAAAAGTGAGATTTATTAAATTATTCAAATTTGACCTTAATTACGGGATTATTAAAGCTTATAAAAAATATGTAGCATATTTATTGTTGATGATACCCGTTTTTTTTGAATTTTACGTAAATATAAATTCATTTAGGATAAAACATTTTTCATATGCTGATGTTTTAATGTATATTTTTGGCGGTGTAAAGGAATATACACCATCATTAGTAGATCCTTTTCAAATTCCTTATATTTGGAGTTTAAATCATCTTTTAATTCTGTATTTTATTCTGAATTATATGAATAAGGATTTAGAAGGATTTGGTCAGCAAACAATATACCGCAGCAAAAGCAGAAACATATGGTGGTTCTCAAAATGTATAACACAGATTATATCTGTTGGCTTATATTATTTGTTGGCTTGGTTTGAACTTTTGATTTTAACTTTGGTTTTAAAGGGAAATGCAACGCTAAATTTGTCTTCGTTCATTTCTAATATTGTATATGCAGGAGATAAAGTGATATCCGATAATTGGAACTTGAGTTGGGAACTAATGCTTATGCCGTTTCTGTTTACCGTTTCTATGTCACTTATACAAATGGCGTTATGTCTGTTTTTTAGACCTGTTTTGAGTTATGTAGTTTCCGTGATTGTTTGTATTTCCTCAAGCTATTGTTTAAGTCCGTTTTTGATCGGTAATTATTCTATGCCTATCAGAAGCGATAAAATCGTGTCTAATGGTGTGAATATGGAAATTGGTGTAATAATTCTAATACTGATTGCTGCTGCAGGAGTTATTGTGGGATTATTTAAATTCAAAAAACAAAACATTTTATCGAAAGGTTAGATCATATGAACATTGTGTTTGATCATGTCAGTAAAAAAATCGGAAAAAAGACTGTAATTGACGATGTATCATTTAACATTAAATCAAACACTATTACAGGCTTAAAAGGAGTTAACGGCTCTGGGAAGACTATGATAATGAGATTGATCTCAGGTTTAATATACGCAACCTCCGGCAAGGTACTCATAGACAACAAAGAACTGGGCAAAGAACTCAGCTTTCCGGAAAGCATAGGCATTATGCTTGAAAATCCGGCTTTTCTAAACGGATACAGCGGTTATGATAATCTTCGCATCCTTGCAGATATTCAATCTAAAATAAATGAGGAAAGAATTTGCGAGGTAATGAAGTTAGTTGGTTTAGAAGAGGGGGGAAAAAAGAAATACAAAAAATTCTCACTCGGCATGAAACAGCGTCTCGGTATTGCTGCTGCAATTATGGAAAAACCGGATATATTGCTGCTTGATGAACCGACTAATTCTCTCGATGAAAGCGGAGTTGAAATGGTTAAAAAAATCGTTAATAATGAAAAAAGCCGCGGCGCAACAGTTGTAATATCCTGTCACGATGCGGAAATTCTAGAAAGCCTATCTGATGAAATCATAGAAATATATGACGGTAAAGTTACACGTGTTTACACACCTAATAAGATAGAATAGAGGGTTGTTTTTTATGTACCGAGTGTTAAATACGAAAAGAAAAATTATTTTAATAATATGTATAGTACTAACTATAATCCTCATGGGGTTATGGATATTCCGATCTAGCAGCGTAAATTCTGCTGCTTTCAGGCAGGAGGTTCAACATTATTCTACAGGTGACAATGTAGAACTAGATGGTAATTTTTTCTTTGACGGTAAAGAAAATACAAACGGATACTCAATTCGTGTAAATAGTGCAGAGATAAAAGATTACAAAGAGTTTTTAAAAAGTTACGGTAAAAAAGATGAGGATTTGTACGACATAAAATATGTATGTCTGCTTAATATCACTGTAAAAAACGAGGGTAATGATACCGGATATCTGTCAGCAATGGGGTTTGCTCTATATAACGGTGCCGTTCAACTTCCGCTTGATTTTGAAATATGGAATTTAATTGATGAATCTATTGACGGAAATATGGTTTTAAAATTAAGAAAGGACTCAGAGGTAACATTAACACTCCCGTTTACGGCTCAAGTTTCAGATGAAGAAGTGAACTCCGATAAGCTTAATCATAGAATTGAAAATGATACTTTTGAATTTGTAGTCAGTGATTTCCCGATACGTAAGTTGATTGAAGTAAAATTTCAGTCATAATACAATGGTCTTAAATCAACTCGCTTAAAATTGTGTTTGATACCAGATAGCCCTTAGGTGTAAATCGTATCGAATCATCTGAAATTTCCATAAAGCCGTTTTTAACATACAAGTTTATTTTCTTTAATAAGTCTGACGGAAAATCCCTGTTATATCTCTTTTTATATTCGCTGAAATTAAGTCCGCTTGTCAATCTCAATGAAAGCATAATAAATTCTTCTTCATCTCCGCCAACTCCGTCGGAAATAATATCATCATTCTGAAAATCCGATAAATTACGTGAATAGTGAAACCTTACGCAGTTCACAAAAGAATACGCTGACGGTCCGATTCCGATGTATTCGCCGCATTTCCAGTAATTAATATTATGTCTGCTTTCAAATCCGGGAACGGCAAAATTTGATATTTCATACTGTTTGTATCCAAGTTTAGAAAGATAATCCACTGCAAACAGATACATTCCTGCCTGCAAGTCATCATCGGGAAGCACGAGCTTATTTTGATGATTATAAAACCATGTGCCTTCTTCAATCTTTAAAATATAGGAAGAAATATGTTTTACATTGCAGTCACGGCAAAATTCAATAGACTTTTTCAGAGTATCAATACTTTGGTGAGGAATCCCCATCATTAGGTCAAGAGATATATTGTCAATTCCGCCTTTAATTGCATTTTCACACGTTTTTCTTGCAGCATCTGCGCTGTGTAATCTGCCGAGAGTTGCAAGTTCTTTTTTATTTGAGCTTTGAAGTCCCACGGAAATTCTGTTGATTCCGTAATTTTTGAGCATTGCAAAATCCATTTTTTTACCGCTTTCGGGATTTACTTCAACAGTTATTTCACAGTCATCGTTCGGCAAAAAACAATTTTGCGTGGCTTCAATAATTTTGCAAAGTCTTTTTTCTCCCAACAAACTCGGTGTACCACCACCGATATATATGCCGGATACATTTCTTTTCAGCTTATTGCCCCACATAGCAATTTTATCAACTAAAAGATTTGTATAGTCATCAAAATCCGCTTCACTTCCGCGCGAACTGTAAAAGTCACAATAAGGGCATTTGCTTTTGCAAAAGGGGATATGTATATAAACACCAAAATTTTTATTCATATTGCTGCTCCTAAAAAAGTTTGAGGCAGAAACTTACGTTCCTGCCCCGATTTGGAAGGTATATGAAAAATAGGAAATATCAATTTACTTATATTATTTTACAACAAATTTATTATATTGTCAAGGCTATCTTTTGGGTTGGCATATTTCCGGAATTTTATGTTATTTTTTATTAATTTCCTGCTAAGCTTATATTAACCAATAAAACATCAATTAAATTTTTCAAGAAATATTGACATAAGCAGTAAAATAATAGTAAAATATAAAATTGTGGATAATATAAGCCGAAAGGATGTAATTAATGAGTTCTTTAAAAGAAGAAATCAGCAAACGCCGAACTTTTGCCATCATTTCTCACCCTGACGCGGGTAAAACAACTCTTACCGAAAAACTGCTGCTCTACGGCGGAGCAATCAACCTTGCAGGTTCTGTAAAGGGTAAACGTACAGCCAAGCACGCCGTGTCTGACTGGATGGAAATTGAAAAGCAAAGAGGTATTTCTGTTACTTCTTCCGTATTACAGTTTAAATATAACGGCTATTGCATTAATATTCTAGACACCCCGGGTCACGAGGACTTTTCTGAGGATACCTACCGTACGCTTATGGCCGCCGACTCGGCTGTCATGGTTATTGACGCTTCGAAGGGCGTTGAAAAACAGACTGTCAAGCTTTTTAAAGTATGCGTAATGCGTAATATTCCTATTATCACTTTTATCAACAAGATGGACAGAGATGCAAAAAATCCGTTTGACTTGCTTGAAAATATTGAGGAAGTCCTCGGAATTAACACATATCCCGTGAACTGGCCGATAGGCTCGGGTAAAGAATTTAAGGGTGTGTTTGACAGAAAGACTCAAAAACTTCTTTGCTTTACTGCCAACAACGGTCAAAAGGAAGTAGAAAAAACCGAACTTGCCCTTGATGACCCTGCTTTTAATAATTTTGTCAACGAGTACCAAAAAAAAGATTTGTTTGACGAAATTGAGCTTTTGGACGGCGCAGGCGACGAATTTGATATTGACGCTGTACGCAGCGGTAAACTTACTCCCGTGTTTTTCGGTTCTGCTTTGACTAACTTTGGTGTAGAGCCGTTCCTTGAAGAATTTTTACAGCTTACAACTCCGCCCTTGCCGAGAGAATCAGTCGGTGAAGAAGTTGATCCTATGTCCGATTATTTCTCGGCATTTGTATTTAAGATTCAGGCAAATATGAATAAGGCTCATCGTGACAGAATAGCATTTATGCGTATTTGCAGCGGTAAATTTGAGAAAAATATGGAAGTATTCCATGTTCAGGGCAACAAAAAAATGCGACTTTCTCAACCACAGCAGATTATGGCGCAGGAAAGAGAAATTGTTGACGAGGCATATGCAGGCGATATAATAGGTGTATTTGATCCCGGTATTTTTTCGATAGGCGATACAATCTGTTCTCCCGGACACAAAGTTAAATTCAAAGGTATTCCTACATTTGCTCCAGAACACTTTGCTCTTGTGCGTCAGAAAGATACAATGAAGCGTAAGCAATTTATAAAAGGTACAAGTCAGATCGCACAGGAAGGTGCCATTCAGATTTTCCATGAGCCTGAATCAGGTATGGAAGAGGTAATTGTCGGCGTTGTGGGTGTTTTGCAGTTTGATGTTTTAAAGTACAGACTTGAAAACGAATACAATGTGGAAATTATTATGGAAACCCTGCCATATGAATTTATTCGCTGGATAGTTAATGAAGATATTGACGTTAAGTCGTTAAACCTTGCGTCAGACACTAAAATAATACAGGATTTAAAAGGAAACAACCTTTTACTTTTCACAAGCTATTGGAGTATAAACTGGGCACTCGACCACAACGAAGGTCTCGAACTCAGGGAGTTTGGCACAGATTAAAATAACGGAGGATATATGCTGTACGATGATTTAAAAAATTATTACAAAAACGGCATATATCCTTTTCATATGCCGGGACATAAGCGCACGGATATAAGCAAAGATAATATAATTCCGTATTTTCTTGATATTACAGAAATCAACGGTTTTGATAATCTTCATTCTCCCAAAAGCAAAATCAAAGAAATTGAAAATTTAGCATGTGAGTTGTATAGTGTTAAGCACTCTTTTTTGCTTGTAAACGGCTCTACCTGCGGCATTTTGTCAGCTATACGTGCAATGACTAATCCGTTTGATGAGGTTTTAATTGCCAGAAACTGTCACAAATCTGTATATAACGCAGTTGAATTATGTATGCTTAAGCCCGAATACATTATGCCTCGGTTTGATAAAAATTTCGGGATATTTACTTCAGTGTTGCCCTGTGATATTGAAGAAAAGCTGCGTAACAATAGAAGAATAAAGCTTGTAGTAATAACTTCTCCGACCTACGAAGGCGTTGTGTCAGACATATCGTCAATTGCCGATATTTGCCACAAATACGGCGCTTATCTGCTTGTTGATGAAGCTCACGGCGCACATTTCCCGTTTAATGACAGCTTTCCGAAAGAAGCTGTTAAATGCGGGGCAGACGCAGCTGTTTTGAGTTTACATAAAACATTGCCGTCGCTTACGCAAACTGCTCTGCTTATTACAAATAATGATAGTTTTTGTAATGAATTGCGTCAGAATCTCTCTTTTTTTGAAACAAGCAGCCCGTCATATATTTTAATGAGTTCAATTGAAATCTGTCTGCGATATATTAAAGATAATATAAATAAATTTAATTCTTATTGGGAATTATTAAATAATTTTTATATTGCGACTAAAAATTTTCAGCATTTACAAATTATCGGCAACGAAAAAAAATTCATTTCTTCTTGCTACAATTATGATTTCGGCAAATTAGTCATTTCTGCAAAATCTGCCGATTTAAACGGAATTGAGCTTTCAGATATTTTGAGAAATAAATATAAAATCGAGACAGAGCTTTCATATACCGACTATGTAATAGCGATGACTTCCGTATGTGATACAGAACACGGTTTAAAAATGCTTTGTGATGCTTTGTATGAGATTGACAGCAATTGCAAAGAGAGAAAGATTAAAACAACCGATTATTATGCCATTATTCCGAAAAAATGCTATAACGTATATGAACTTAAAGGTAAGAATTTTGAAGTACTGCCATTACCCAATGCGGAAAACAGAATTTCGGCTGAATACGTTTGGGTATATCCTCCCGGTGTTCCTATACTTGTTCCGGGCGAAATTATTTCCCGAGAAATAATAGAAGAAATCAAATCCCTTAACGACCACAATCTTAGCATAATGTCAAGCAGAGTAAATTTGCCAAAAAATATAGCTGTATATTAAATTTGATTGACAAAAGTATAGAATTGTGGTAATATTTAAATATAAATTTTATAAGGAGCATGGTTACAATGAAAAGAATTAAAACTATTGAAACTCGTGACCTCACTAAGAGCGTAAAAACAGGTGGCTGCGGCGAATGCCAGACATCATGCCAGTCAGCTTGTAAAACTTCTTGCGGCGTTGCTAATCAGCAGTGTGAGAAGTGCCTCAGCGAGAAATAATCCAATAAATTAAAATTTAAGGATGACAGCCGTTTTACCTTGAGGTTTAACGGCTTTCATTTTGTCTGTAACGGAGTTTATATATTATGATACATCAATACAAATTAAACGGATACAATATTGTCCTTGACGTATTCAGCGGAAGTGTTCACAGCGTTGACGACCTTGCTTATGATGTAATAGAGCTTTATGAAAACAATTCAAAAGAGGAAATTGTTTCAAAGCTTCTTGATAAATATTCAGACAATCCTGAAATTACCGAACAAGAAATTCTTGACTGCATAAGTGATGTCGAAGAACTAAAATCACAGGGTAAACTGTTTACTGAGGACAAGTATAAGGATCTTGCATTTGATTTTAAAAAGAGAAATACTGTAATCAAGGCGCTTTGCCTGCACATTGCACATACCTGCAACCTCAATTGCGAATATTGCTTTGCAAGTCAGGGCAAATACCACGGTGAAAGAGCTCTTATGAGCTTTGAAGTAGGCAAGAGAGCAATTGATTTTCTTGTAGAAAACTCAGGCAACAGAGTAAATCTTGAGGTAGATTTCTTCGGTGGTGAACCGCTGATGAATTTTGACGTGGTAAAGCAGATTGTAGCATATGCCCGCAGCATAGAAAAGGAAAAAAATAAAAACTTCAGATTTACACTCACAACAAACGGTATGCTTGTTGATGACGACGTAATTGAATTTGCAAATAAGGAGTGCCACAACGTTGTGTTGAGCCTTGACGGCAGAAAAGAAGTTCACGATCATCTCAGAAAAACCGTCAACGGAAAAGGCAGTTACGATGTAATTGTTCCAAAATTTCAGGAATTTGTAAAACGCAGAGGAAATAAGGGTTACTATGTAAGAGGTACATACACCCACAACAATACTGATTTTACCAATGATATTTTTCATATGGCCGATCTGGGATTTACTGAGCTTTCTATGGAGCCCGTTGTTTGCTCCCCGGACGACCCTTACGCCTTGACATACGATGATTTACCCGTCCTTTTTGAACAGTATGAAATTCTCGCCAAAGAAATGCTCAAACGAGAAAAAGAGGGCAGACCGATTACATTTTATCATTATATGATAGATTTGACGGGCGGTCCCTGTATTTATAAGAGAATTTCCGGATGCGGTTCCGGCACTGAATATATGGCTGTAACACCTTGGGGAGAGCTTTTCCCGTGCCACCAGTTTGTCGGTGATCCGAAGTACAGTCTCGGAAACATTTATGACGGCGTCACAAATAAAGAAGTACAGGATGAATTTAAACTGTGTAATGCCTATGCACGTCCCGACTGTGCCGATTGCTGGGCAAAACTCTATTGCAGCGGCGGATGTGCAGCTAACGCATACCATGCAACAGGTTCTGTAACAGGCACTTACGAATACGGCTGTGAGCTTTTTAAAAAGCGTATGGAATGTGCAATTATGATAAAAGTTGCCGAATCCGAAAACAACTAAATAAGTCATAAAATAACGCAATGAGAATATCATATGAATATCCTCATTGCGTTTGCTGTTATAAAACATAAAACTATTCCTATCAGAGTAGGGATAGCCATTGCGAGCAAGGTTTGTTTTATACTTTTTGTTTCTTTATAAATTGTAATGCATGTTGTTGAGCATGGATAGTGAAGCACACATAGTATTGCAGTGCAAACAGCCGTAATAACATTCCATCCGTTGAGCGTAAATAAATTTAAAAGCTGTTCATAACTTGAGTACTCAACCAATGTTCCGCCTGACATATATGACATTATGATAATCGGGATTACTGTTTCGTTTGCAGGAAATCCCAGAATAAAAGCCATAATAATTACACCGTCAACACCGATAAGGCGACCGAATGGGTCAAAAAATTCCGTACAGTATGCTAAAACGGATTTATCGCCGATATAAATATTTGCGACAAGCCAAATTATTGCTCCTGCGGGTGCGGCAACTGCTATTGCCCTTGCCAAAACAAATACTGTTCGGTCGAGAATAGAACGGATTATTGTTTTTATAATCTGAGGCTTTCTATAAGGCGGCAGTTCAAGCACAAAACTGCTTGACTCACCTTTTGCAACAGTCATAGACAGTATTTTTGATACTGCAAGTGTCATAATAACACACATGACAATAATCGAAAGCAATATTGCCGCAATTTTGAGTGATGATAAAAATCCGAATCCGCTGCCTGCAAAAAACATTATTATAAGAGCTATGAGCATAGGGATTCGTCCGTTGCAGGGCATAAAATTATTTGTAAGAAATGCAATTTTCTTTTCCTGCGGAGATTCAATAATTCGACAACCCGTAACGCCGCAGGCATTACAACCGATTCCCATTGCCATAGTTAGACTCTGTTTGCCGTGAGCTCCGAATTTTGAAAAAAATCTGTCCAAATTAAAAGCAATTCTCGGCAAGTATCCTGAATCTTCAATTATAGAAAACAGCGGAAAAAATATTGCCATTGGAGGCAGCATAACAGATACAACCCAGGTAAGTGTTGTATAAACGCCGTCTATAATCAGTCCCGTAAAAAATTCGGGCATTTTAAAATATTCAAACAATGTGTACAAATTTTCTTTAAGAAGCGCAAATAAGGAACTCAACCACTCACTCGGATAGTTCGCGCCTACTGCAGTTATCCAAAATAACAGTCCGAAAAGTAACAACATAATCGGAATACCTGTGATTTTAGAAGTGAGAATTTTATCGAGCTTTCTGTTCCTTGATACTACCTGCGACTTTTTATTTTTTGATATGACTTTACTGCATATTTCTTTGCTCAAATTTGCCAATGCAAATGTATTATTTTCACGGTTGTCTTCGTCAAATATGTTAATATTTTCAAAATTTCTGTTAACTCTGAAACATTTAATTTTTCCGGAACAAACGTCAAATACGGTTTCTTTAAGCTGTTTTAAACTGTTCCTTTTTACAGCGCTTGTGCATACGACAGGTATTCCTAAATTCAATGACAATTCATCAACATCAATATGAATACCGTTTTTATCAGCTTCATCACTCAAATTAAGGCATAAAACCGCTTTACTCTTAAATGAAAGAATTTGCAATGCCAGCACTAAATTACGTTCAAGTATATTTGAATCTGCAACAATTACAATGCAATCGGTTTCTTCTTTCAGCAAAAATTCTTTTGCAAGACGTTCTTCCTCTGAAAAAGCATTAATCGAGTATGTTCCGGGTAAATCTGTTACCTTAAATTTTTTATCATTATAAATATAACTTCCGCTTGAACATTCAACGGTTTTGCCTGTCCAATTTCCTGTGTGTTGCTTTAAACCTGTTAATTGATTAAAAATAGTGCTTTTACCGACGTTTGGATTTCCCGCAAGCGTTATTTTATAATCAAAATCCGAAATTGTATTGCTGTCGCTCGTTATATTTCTTGAAAACAAAACTACTCCTCCATATTATCAGAGATAGGGGATACTATTATATTTTTACAGTCTTTGTTTCGCAATGCCACAATTGTATTTTTAACAAGAAATGCAGTGGGGTCCCCAAAAGGGCTCTTAAACAACGGTTTTACAACCGAATTCTTAACAAGCCCGAGATTTATTATTCTGTCTGCAAGCTCTTTTTCGCACTCTATCGATTTTATAATAACACATTCGCTTAGCTGTACTTTATCAAGCGTATAATTTTCCATTTCTTTCACCGTTTCACTTTTTTATAACATTGTATTCACCTTTATTTTTATTGCCACTAAATACCACAATGCTTATTGACGCTGAGCAATTACTATGTTATAATAAAACAAATTTATTAATTTGCGGTTCGAACGGCATTTGCCAAGTAGGTAATAGGGAATTCGGTCAGAATCCGAAACAACCGTCATTACTGTGTTTGAATTAATTCATAAGTCAGATTACTTCCCGCAAATTACGGATTTTGCAATCTTGGACGAAGAAGAAGTGCAACCGATTAATATACTGCCGATTTTATTGAATTTCGGCGGTTAATCTGTTGTGCTTTCCTTTAAAAGGAAAGCCTTTTCTTTTGCCAAAATAATTTTTGGAGGAAAAATAATGAACAACAAACTTAAAAAAGCAATTACGGTGGTTTTGACACTCACCGCAATTATGTCAACTCTTTCTTTTGCCATTACGGCAAATGCTTCACAAACATACGGTGCAGTACGTGTTGTTATTGAAAACACTAAGTATTCAGCTCAAGACGGCGCAGTATGGGACGGAACGTTGCTTGATGAAACAGTAAATCTTGACGCCGACACAACAATGTTATCGGCAGTAAAAACTGCTTTGGATAAGTACAACTACACTCAGACAGGCATAGAAACCAATTATATTACGGAAATCAATGGTTTAAATGCCTATGACGGCGGCAGTATGAGCGGTTGGGTAGTAACACTCAACGACTGGTTTACAAATGAAGGCGCAGACGCTTACACGGTGTCAAGCGGAAAACTTTCGGACGGTGACGAAATTAAAGTAATGTATTCACTTGATTACGGCGCAGATTGCGGATCCCATTGGGACAATAATGATAATTCACTGTCATCAATTACTTTCAGCGACGGCACACTCAATAAAGATTTTTCATCTTCATCATACAGTTATAACCTTACTCTTGCCGATGATGCAACGGAAATCTCATTAAACCCGACAGCGGCTAATAAAAATTATCAGGTGAGAATTTATAAAAATGAATATACACCCGATAAAGATGGTTCAGACTATAAAAGAAGTGAAAAAATCCAGATTGAAAGCGGCGATAAAATCATTATCGGCGTGGGTGACCCTGCTTGGCCGTCAATGAACTTATCTTCGGATGCTTTGATTTATACAATTACTATCACAAAAGATTCATTTGAACTCGGTGATGTAAACAGAGATAACAATATAGACATTAATGATGTAACATCAATACAAAAATACATTGCTTTATCAGAAACTTTCGATGATGAACAACTTTCTCTTGCTGACTTTGACGGCAACGGTATAGTTGATATTCAGGATGTAACATCAATTCAAAAAGCAATTGCAAAAATTAATTAATCAAATTTATGGAAAATAAAACTGAAAAAGCAATTAATATATTACGGTGTTCATACATTAAATTAAACAGAATACCGAAAAAAAGTGATTTTGACGATGCCACAGTCTGTCTAATTAAGCAGGTTCTGGGGCCATGGCCGAGAGCACTTGAAAAAGCAGGATTAAAGGAAAACGTCAAAATTTCCGCAAAAGAAAAATCAAAGCTCAAACGTGAACGAATTAAAAAAAGAAATAAGAGGTCTAATAATGAAAATACGTAAATTATTATGCTTTGCCATGGCATTAGTAATAACTATATTGTCTGCAATTACAACTAATGCAGCACAAATCTCAAAAGTGACCGAAAAATACAATTCAACAGCTGCATATATCAACACACTTTATACTCAGTCAACGTCATTTTTCGACAGCGAATGGGCGGTAATTGGTTTATCACGCGCAAATAAAATCAGCAATGAATTTACAGAAGCTTATTACAACCACGCAGTTAATTATGTAAAAGAGAACGGTTCTGCTAAGCTGAGCAAAAACACTTCTACCGATAACTCAAAAATGATTATTGCATTATCTGCAATTAAAAAAGATGTCACAAATGTTGCAGGGTATAATCTGCTTGAACCTCTTGCTGATTTTAATTTTGTTAAAAAACAGGGAATCAACGGTCCTATTTGGGCTTTGATCTCATTTGACACCTATAATTACGAGATACCTGTTGATAAAAGCGTTGAGGTACAGACAACTCGCAAAAATCTTATTGATTATATATTAGACAAACAGCTTGAAGACGGCGGCTGGGCATTGTCAGGAAAAAACTCCGACCCTGATATAACTTCAATGGCATTGCAGGCACTATCACGTTACTGCTATTATGGTGATGTAAATGCCGCCTGCCAGACAGCGCTTAATACTCTGTCGTCACTTCAAAAAGATGACGGAGGATTTGCTTCATTCGGGGCGGTAAATTCGGGCAGCTGCGCCCAGACGCTTGTTGCATTGACTTCGTTAAATATTAATCCACTTACCGATAAACGTTTTATTAAAAACGGAAAAACTGTGATTGATGCGATTATGTCTTTTAGCACGGATAATGGCTTTACTCATACAGCAAATGGCAATTACAATCAAATGGCAACCGAACAGTGCTTTTATGCCCTCACGTCTTATTTTAGATTTATTAATAGTCAAACGTCATTATATAATATGTCCGACATTGCTCAGCTAATTAATGTCAGCGACGTAAACGGTGACGGTAATTTTGATATTTCTGACGCTACATATATTCAAAAATTTATAAGCAAGTCAATTGATATTTCCGATGAATACTTATATAATGCCGATGTTAACCATGACGGCGCTATTAACATTTTAGATGCAACACTGGTTCAAAAGTCATTAGCGGGTATTAAATAATGAAAGAGTTTTTTAATAAGTATAAATTTGTAATAGTTGCGGTCGCTGTTTGTCTTGCCGTGCTCACAGGCGCCTTTTTCGCAGGCGGAAAACTAAACAGCAATCCGGTCAATAACGTAAATCAAAACACCGGTGTTGTTACTTCGTCAACACAAACAACGCAGGGAACAACAAACACGGTTTCCACTCAGGAGGACAAGCAAAAGAATAATTCTGAGAGCAATACAAAGTCTGACAAAAAGACCGATAATAAAAGTAAAGATGATAATAAAACAACATCTTCAGCTGTAAATTCAGATAAAAATTTTGAGTCCTCATCGCAATCTAAAACAACACAGTCTTCAGACTCTGATTCAAAAAATACTAATAAAACGTCTTCAAAAGATTCATCCTCAAACAATAAAAATTCAAGCAGCAGTTCACAGAATAAAGACAAATATCTGACAGACCCTGTTCCCGAAGGAAAACCCCAACCTGTTGAACCGCAGGAGCAGGAAACTAAAAGTCGGGAACTTACCTGCACTTTTTCTATCTCGTGTTCAACAATATTGAATAATATGTCAGACCTGGATTCGGAAAAAACAGACTTAGTGCCAAGCGACGGCTGGATATTAAAGCCCTTAAAGGTTACTTTCAATGAAGGTGAGTCCGTTTACGATGTTTTGCAGAGAGTTTGCAAAGACAATAAGATTCATATGGAAGCCAAATGGACTCCGATAAACAACTCGGCGTATGTCGAGGGTATTAACAACCTGTATGAGTTCGATTGCGGACCTTTGTCAGGCTGGAAATACAGTGTAAACGACTGGTTTCCAAACTACGGCTGCTCACGATACGTACTGAAAGACGGTGACAACGTTGAGTGGAAGTTTACCTGTGACTTGGGTAATGACATCGGATACAATGTATAGGTGATTTTAAATGAAAGATACCTTTTCTAATATGCACCCGATATCAAACTTGCTTTTTTTCATTATTGTAATTTCTTTTACAATGTTTGTAATGAATCCCGTATGTCTTGTTATTTCATTGTTGAGTGCATTAGCATTTGCCTTGTATCTAAACGGTAAAAAAGCTGTCAGATTGAGTCTTATGTATTTGATACCGATGATTATACTAATCGTCGTTGTTAATCCTGCAATTAATCACGAAGGCGTTACAATACTCACTTATTTACCGTGGGGTAACCCGCTCACACTTGAATCAATTATCTACGGAGTTGTAACCGCAGCACTGCTCAGCACAGCCGTGCTGTGGTTTTCATGCCTTAATACTGTGATGACGTCAGATAAATTCATCTGTATTTTCGGCAGAATAATACCGTCATTGAGCCTTGTAATTTCAATGGCACTTCGGTTTGTGCCTAAATTTGTATCGCAGTTTCATTTGGTGCGTCAAGCTCAAAAATGTATAGGGCGTGACATAAGCGACGGGTCTGTCTTTCAACGTCTGAAAAACGCCCTAAAGATTATATCAATTATGATTACCTGGTCTTTGGAAAATTCCATTGAAACAGCAGATTCGATGAAAAGCAGGGGATACGGCTTAAAAGGAAGAACATCTTTTTCGATATTTACGTTTCAAAAACGAGATGTTGTATATATTATTTTAAATATTATAGTTTGTGCTGCTTTATTATCAATAATAATCGGAGGTAATTTAAGCTTTAGCTATTTTCCGTCAATCAGCGGAGATCTAACGGGAGCATATGCCTTGATTTACTATTTACTTTATTTTATTATTCTTAATTTGCCTTTGTTCATCAATTTACGGGAGGGATTGAAGTGGAAGCATTTAAAATCGAAAATTTAACTTTCAGATACCCCGATACAGAAACAGATGTATTAAAAAATATTGATCTCACTATTGAACAAGGCGATTTTATTTGCATATGCGGTCCTTCAGGCTGCGGGAAAAGTACGCTTATGCGCAATCTGAAACCATCAGTCGCTCCTCATGGCATTAAATCAGGTAAAATATTATTTTTTGGTACTTCGACAGATAAACTTGCTCAACGTGACGAAGCTCAAAAAATAGGCTTTGTATTTCAGTCGCCTGAAAATCAAATTGTTACAGACAAGGTTTGGCATGAACTCGCTTTCGGACTTGAGAGTCTCGGCTATGACAATTCGACAATACGCAGAAGAGTTGCTGAGACTGCAAGTTTTTTCGGCATACAGGAGCTTTTCGAAAAAAACGTTACAGAACTTTCAGGCGGGCAAAAACAAATACTTAATTTGGCATCAATAATGGCAATGCAGCCCGAAGTGATAATTCTTGATGAGCCTACTAGTCAGCTTGACCCGATTGCGGCTTCTGAATTTATCGGATGTCTTTCAAAAATTAATAGAGAAATCGGCACTACGGTTATTATAACAGAGCACCGTTTGGATGAAATAATTCCGATAAGTACAAAGGTTGCCGTAATAGAAAACGGAAGCATAGCGGTTTTTGATACACCCGAAAACGCATGTAAAAAATTGCTTAAGCAAAACAGCGATGTGTTTTTATCAATGCCTGCACCAATTAAAATTTGGGCTGCCGTTAAAATGGGAGAAAGTTGTCCCGTTACAGTAGCGCAAGGCAGGAATCAACTTTACAATTTTTCTCAATCACATATGCTTAATACTTTGCCGGTCATTAAAGCTGAAAATGTCAACAATAAAAAGGCAGCGGTTCTACTAAAAGATGTCTGGTTTAGGTACGAAAAAGATTCAAGGGACGTACTTAAAGGGTTAAATTTAACTGCGTTCAGCGGAGAATTTACTGCCATTTTAGGCGGAAACGGCACAGGCAAGTCCACTGCTATTTCTGTTATCAATGAAATACATAAGCCGTATAGAGGAAAAGTAATTACAAGTTCAAAAAGCATTGCAACTTTGCCTCAAAATCCTCAAACACTTTTTGTAAAAAAGACTGTGTATGAGGATTTAAAGGAAGTTTTTGACAGCTCAAAAATTCCAAAGGAAGATAAAACACGACGCTTAAAACAAGTTATATCACTTTGTAAATTAAATGATTTACTATCTCGTCACCCATACGATTTATCAGGCGGTGAACAGCAACGTGCAGCACTTGCAAAAGTTTTACTTTTATCACCCGACATATTGCTGCTCGATGAACCTACTAAGGGAATGGACGCTGATTTTAAAAAAGAATTTGCAAAGATTATTAAAAGTCTGACAATCTCGGGCGTATCTGTAATTATGGTGAGCCACGACGTTGAATTTTGTGCAGAATATACCGATAGGTGCATAATGTTTTTTAACGGGAATGCGGTTACTTCCGCGACACCGAGAGAATTTTTCGCTTGTAACAGTTTTTATGTAACTTCGGCAAACAGAATGTCACGCGGTATAATTGAAAACGCTATAACCTGCGACGATGTTATATATTCGTGTACAGGAATTAAAAATTATTATCATAAAAAAAACAATTTCAACAGCCTTAACGATTTATATAATTATAATGACTTTCCAAAGCGAACAGACATTAAACAGGGAAGTCTAAAAAGTAAATTGCCGCTTTGGAAAAAGCTTCTTGGCAGTTTTTCGCTTGCATTGCTTATATTTGGAATAATTTATAACATTTACTGTAATAACTTTGAAGATTCATCATTTTGGAATAATGTTTTTAAATACGCTGTCATTGCAATTCCCGTTATATTGATGATTATTTCTTTTGGTCAAAAATCCAAAAAGCCTATTGACGAAATCAGAAATCCATCTGACAAACGAAAAATATCTAAGCGGACAATTACAGCAACCATTATGATTTTGCTTGCGATACCTTTGACAATCTTTGTCGGCATAACATATTTGCAAGATCAAAAATATCTTTTTATTTCATTGCTCGTTATGCTTGAATGTATGCTGCCGTTCTTTATGATATTTGAGGGCAGGAAGCCGCAAACTCGAGAGTTAGTTGTTATCGCCGTGATGTGTGCTCTTGCAGTTGCAGGACGTTTGGCTTTTTCCTTTTTACCGCAATTCAAACCGGTAGTTGCTTTAGTAATTATCTCCGGCGTAGCATTCGGCGGAGAAACGGGTTTTATTGTAGGCGCAGTTGCAATGCTTGCTTCAAACATAATGTTGGGTCAGGGAACCTGGACCCCGTGGCAAATGTTCGCTGTAGGAGTAATCGGATTTTTAGGCGGAATTTTGTTTAAAAAAGGTCTGCTCTGCAGAAACAGAGGTGCTCTTTGCACTTTCGGGTTTATTGCAACAATAGTTATTTACGGTGGAATTATGAATTTTTATTCTGCTGTTACAGCTCATCAGGCTTTAAACTCTGCAATGCTTTTTACTTTTTATATAACGGGATTCCCGATGGACTTAATCCACGCAATTTCTACTGCTGTATTCCTTTATTTCGGCGCGGAACCAATATTTGAAAAAACCGATCGCATAAAAACTAAATACGGCTTAATAAGCTGAATAATTATTCCCGAGTTTTGCACGCTTCGGGAATTTTTATATTTTGAGTTATAAATCAAAGACAAATCAGCATATTTTGTAATGGTGATTTTATGAATGAAAAAAAGATATGCTACATTCTGATATGTGCTATTATGTCATTTTGCTTTGTAATACTTATGATTTCATCAGCGGCAAATATTAAACTAAACACAATTTCAAGCAGCATAAGTAAAGAAATTCCATATGTTGTAATTGACGCAGGTCACGGCGGAGAAGACGGAGGCGCAATTATTAACGACAAAATCAGCGAAAAAAATATAAATCTTGATATTGCAAATAAAACAGCTGATTTAACAACATTTCTCGGTTTTAAAACTACCAAAACCCGCAGTACTGATACAGCTTTATCTTCTCAAGAAAGCACAATCCGTCAAAGAAAAGTCAGCGATATGAAAAAGCGACTCGAAATATATAATTCAGACAGCAAAAATATAGTTATAAGCATACACCAAAACAAATTTTCGCAGGAAAAATATAAAGGCACACAAATTTTTTATTCTAAAAATAACGCCCAAAGTCAATATCTGGCCGAAAAAATAAAATTTTCCGTAAAAGGATTACTGCAACCCGATAACACAAGAGAAATCAAGCAGGCAGGTAATGATATTTATCTTTTAAAAAATACAACTCAACCGGCTGTTATTGTTGAATGTGGTTTTATTTCCAACAAAGAAGAATGTCAAAAACTGATTGACGACGTTTATCAAAAGCAAATGGCGTTTGCAATAACCTGTGGTTTATTAAATTATTGTAATACCGAAAATTAAATTTGATTAATAAAGCATAATCGGCTATAATTATATTATCATTTTACTAATTAAAGGATGTTTAATATGGCTTCAAAAATCAAAAGTGTTTACATATGTTCGGAATGTGGATACGAATCCCCTAAATGGTACGGAAAATGCCCTTCCTGCGGTGAATGGAACACAATGAATGAAGAAATTAAAGACACTTCCAAAGCCGCGCAAACAGCTACAAAAAGGTCAATTTCAAAATCATACGTAACGCCTTACACAATTAATGAAATTTCAACAGAAGACGAACACCGATACGATACGGGCAGCAAAGAACTTAACCGTGTTTTGGGAGGAGGAATAGTAAAAGGCAGCCTTATTTTGCTCGGAGGCGACCCGGGAATCGGTAAATCAACCGTGCTTTTGCAAATTTGTCAGTATATGGGAAATACTTTAAAAATTCTTTATGTTTCGGGTGAAGAATCAAGCCGTCAGCTTAAACTACGCGCAATACGTCTTGGCGTTGATTCCCAAAATCTTTATGTTTTGCCGCAAACAGACGTTGAAATTATTTGCGAGCAAATCAAAACCATGCGTCCCGATCTTGTTATGATTGACTCAATTCAGACAATGAACCTGACCGAGTTAAGCTCATCTCCGGGAAGCATCACCCAAGTAAGAGAATGTACAAATTATCTGATGAGAACAGCCAAAAGTCTTGAAATTCCAATGTTTATAGTAGGTCATGTAAATAAAGAGGGCTCAATAGCAGGCCCCAAGGTACTCGAACATATTGTTGATACTGTTCTGCATTTTGAAGGCGACAAGCAGCTCAGTTTCAGAATATTGCGTGCAGTCAAAAACCGTTTCGGCTCAACAAATGAAATAGGTGTATTCGAAATGACCGACAAAGGTCTGAGAGAAGTAGAAAACCCATCTGAAATGTTGATTTCAGGACGACCACAAAATGTATCGGGAAGCTGTGTAACATGTACAATTGAAGGGTCACGTCCTATTCTTGCCGAAACTCAGGGACTTGCTACCCAAAGCGGTTACGGCAATCCGCGCAGAATGTCAACGGGTTTTGATTATAACAGGCTATCGATGCTGCTTGCCGTGCTCGAAAAACGTGCGGGTTATTATTTTTCAAATTGTGACGCATATATCAACATAGTAGGCGGTTTAAGAATAGATGAACCTGCAATTGATTTGGCTGTTGCCATAGCTCTTATCAGCAGTCTTAAAGACACTCCGATAGATGAAAAATGTGTTGTATTCGGTGAAATAGGTCTTGCAGGTGAAATCCGAGGTATTTCACAGGCTCAAATGAGAATCAATGAAGCGGTAAGACTCGGATTTAAACGCATTATTCTGCCGTACAATAACCTTAAAGGCGTTCATTGCAATGACGCCGAGCTTATCGGCGTAAAAAACATCAGGCAGGCATTTGAGGCTGCAAGCGTATGAGTAAAATTGTAGTTTCGGATGAATATGAACAACTTGTTTACGAAATGAAAAATTACGGGCTGGATGTATTAACAAGCGACACAGTAAAAGCGTTTCATAAGCCCGAGCAAAAACACGCTGACATGCAGATTTTACCTATATGCGACAGAATTTTTATTTTGCAGGAATGTATCAATTTAAGCAAAAAACTGTCAAATAAAAACCTGTATTTTTGTAATCAAAAAGCAGACAAGTTGTATCCCTATAACATACTTTTAAATTGCCTGTATTTTGGCGGAAAATTATACGGTAAAATTAATTATATCGACTCCGCCGTTATTGAGTATTGTAAAATGCAGGGAATTGAGCTTATTAATGTAAACCAGGGATATACAAGATGTTCAACACTTGCAGTATCCGAAAACTCTGCCATAACAGCCGACACATCAATTGCAAAAGCATTGAGACACAACGGGACAGATGTTCTTCAAATTTCGCCGGGTAATATTGTACTTAAAGGGTTTGATTACGGATTTATCGGAGGTTGTTCGGGATATATAGGCAATGACACAATTGCATTTTTCGGAAATATACAGGCTCACCCGGATTATTATTCTATCAAAGATTTTATATTAAACCATAATAAACAGATTCATGTATTTTGCAAAGATTTATCCTTGACCGATATTGGAGGAATCGTATTAATAGATTAAGGTAAGGTGCGCATATGAAATTTTTTCACTTATCGGATTTACACATTGGTCTAAAACTTTTGAATAAAGATTTAAAAGACGACCAGTTATATATATTCAATCAAATAACCGAGACCGCAAAAAGAGAACAACCGCAAGCCATACTGATTGCGGGCGATATTTATGATAAAGCAATTCCGTCTGCCGAAGCGGTTGAGACATTTGACACATTTGTAACTGAACTTGTAAATGCAGTTCCTCAATGCACTGTTATGATAATAAGCGGAAACCATGACAGCGCTCAACGTGTAAACTGTTTCAGAAAAGTGTTGTCAAAACAAAACGTATACATGATAGGTATGCCGCCTCAAAGTGAAAATGAGTATATTCAAAAGGTGACTTTACAGGATGAATACGGAAATGTCAATTTCTATCTTTTGCCTTTTGTAAAACCGTCGATGGTAAGATTGATTTTAGGCACAGACAAAGACGGCAATAACTATTCATATAATGACACAATACATAAGTTAATTGAGCGTGAAAATATTGATTTCTCGGAAAGAAATGTACTTGTAAGTCATCAGTTTTACTTGCCTATCGGAAAAACTGCCGATGAAATTGAGCGAATGGATTCTGAGATACGCACAGTAGGAAATATTGACGAAGTTAAATCCGATGTTCTCAATGTATTCGACTACGCCGCCTTGGGACACATTCATAAGCCGATGACAGTTGGAAACGAGGCATACAGATATTGCGGTACTCCGCTTGCATGCTCAGTCAGTGAAGCAAATCAACAAAAAGGAATAGTTGTTGTTAATATCAAAGATAAAAATCAAAAATCAGAAATTGACACCATTCCGCTAAAGCCCAAAAGAGAAATTAAAGTTATCAAGGGCTTACTTGAAGATATTTTGAAACGGACTTGCGATGATTATGTTTCTGTTGTCATTACTGACAAAACAGATATAAACTTTATTGATATGCATGAAAGGCTGCATATTGCATTTCCTAACTTGCTCCAAATAAGCAGAGAGAATACCCGTAAAACAGAGTATAACAGAAGTGCCCCTGCTCATAAAAAATTAAATCCTTTTGAACTCTGCTGCTCTTTTTTAAATGATATGAGCGAAGAAGAACAAGCTCTTTTAAAAGATGTCATAAACACTGTTAAGGGGGTGAACTGATTGAAACCGATAAAACTTGAAATGCAGGCTTTTGGGTCTTACGGCGGCAAAACAACTATTGATTTTGAAAAATTGAACCAAAACCTGTTTTTAATTACCGGTGATACCGGTTCGGGTAAATCAACCATATTTGATGCGATTGTATTTGCACTTTACGGTGTAGCAAGTACCGAGAATGACAACGCAAAGAAAGGAAAAATGTTTTTCAGTCAGTTTGCCATAGATGGCGCACAACCGTACGTTGAATTGACTTTTACCAACGGAAACCGTGATGATATCTACACAGTCAGAAGAACACCTGAATATTTTAGAAAGTCAAAAAGAAAAACTAAAAATAATCCCGACGGATTAATTCTCGAATCTTCCAAGCTGACCTTTACTATGCCTGACGGAAGAGAGTATCCTCAGAAAGAAGCCAACAAGAAAATTGAAGAAATTGTCGGGTTAAACAAAAAGCAGTTTATGCAGGTTGCTATGATTGCTCAGGGCGAGTTTATGAACACCATCAGAGCTAAATCAAAAGAAAAAACAGAAATTTTCCGCAAGCTGTTTAATACCGAAATTTACAGAAAAATAATTGATGAACTAAAGGCGAGGGCTGACTCAGGAAAATCGGAGGTTGATGAAATTAAAACACAATGTAAATACATTGTAATAAATGCCCAAATTCCTGAGGAAAACGAAAATTTACTCAACATCAAACGTTACATTCAAGACGGCAATCTCAGCGTTGTAAATGATTTTCTAAACGGAATGAATAATCTCTGCAACAGCGAAAAGGCATTTATTGATTCAAAATTGGCTGAATCTGCTAACCTTGAAGCAAAGCTTAAAAATGCCAATAAACGGCTTACTCTTGCCGGCAGTATTTCCGAATCATTTAAAAATCTGGAACAAGCACAGCAAACGTTGGAGGAATGTGCTCATCAGGAAGATGAAATCAAAAAACTAAAGCAACTTTTAGCAGATATAAATAATTCCTATGAAATCAATAATAAATTTAAAATCAGAGATATAGTCAGCAACAATCTGAATAAAGCGAAATATGAGTCGGCAAAAATAAATGAACTTTTACCAAAATTAAAACAAAACGCTGAGGAATGTCAATCAAAATATAATTCCATTTTGGAATTATCTGAAAAATCAAATAATGAATTTTCTCAATTGCAGGAAAAAGCAAATGAAGCGTTAAAAAAATTTGACAATATTGATGAACTGTCAAAAACAATTGAATATTCAAAAAATAAATTAGAAGAAAATAAAATATTATCAGAAAAAATTGAGCAGGAAATTAATGATTATAAAAATCGGGTCGAAAAAGCCAAAACAGAAACCGAAAAATTTGCAGATATTTCCGCACAGATTGCAGATTGCAAAAACTCCATTGAAAAACTTAATGCAATAAAAAACGATTTATCAGATATTGATATTTCTGTTTCGGAAATAAATTCCACTCAGTCGTCTTTAAATAATTCACAGCAGGAATATTCAAATGCATGCGAATTGTTTGAAAGAGGGAATAAATTATATGAGCAAAAACGCAGAATATTCCTTGATTCCCAAGCTGGGCTGCTCGCAAAAGAACTCAAAGACGGAGCTCCGTGTCCTGTTTGCGGCTCGTTGGAACATCCGTCTCCGTGTGTAATTGATTTTTCTGTTGACATAACACGTGAATCACTGGAAACTCTGCAAAACAAAGTCGATGAATTAAGAAAAATTCAAACTGAAAAATCAAATCATGCCAATATTTTCAGCAACAGACTTGAAGAACAAAAGAAGAATCTTAATAAATTAAAAGCCAAGCTCATTAATACGGTTCGGCAGATTATACCTGTCATTGATGAAAACACACAAATTGACGTGATAAAAAGTGCTGTTGAAAATGAAAAAATTCAACAGCAAAATCGACTGCAAGAGTTGAATTCTACTGCTGCCAGAATATCTCAGCTAAAGAAATTTTTAGCGCAATCCGAAACTACTCTTGAAGCAATGAATTTAAAATACAGGAAGCTTGAAGAAAACGGAAACAAAATCAAAACAGAAATTTTATCAACGGCAAAGTTGCTTGAAAGTGAACAAAATAGCCTGAGTTATAATTCTAAAGAAGAATTATACAAGATTTTACGGGATAAAAGTGACGAATCTAAGAATATAAAGCTCAAACTCAACGAGTCTTTTTCAGCTTTGGAAACGGCAAAAAATAATTTGCAAAAAAATACTGCGCTTCTCACCAAATACAATGACGATATTCCAAACCTGAGCACTGATTTTATCAAAGCTGATTCAGATTATAAAAAGCTTATTTCCAAGTATAATTTGTCTGAAACTCAGTGGAAATCTCATGTTGATGAATACAACAAAGATAATCTATCGGCAATAAACGATAAAATAGATGAATATAATAATAAAAAAGCTGCAGCCACAGCACTAAAAGAAATTTCTCAGGCTGCGGTTGAGGGCAAAGAATATACTGACATTGAGGCTTTAAAAAATAAAGTTAAAGATTTTGAAAATCAGATCAAAACGCTGAATGATGTAATTGAACAGCACAAAGAAATTTTTAAAACCAATAATGACATATACAACAGACTAAAGTCACAAACTGCAAATCAGCAGCAAATACTTGACAAATTTGCAACGGCTGACAGAATGTACCGACTTTTTTCCGGAAAAGAAACAGGCAGCCGAATGGATATAGAAACGTTTGCTCAGCGTTATTATATGCAGCAAATTTTGCTTTCGGCAAATAAACGCTTTTATGAGATGTCGGCAGGTCAATATGAACTCCAAATGCTCGATGCGGATAAAGCAGGAGAAGGGGCAAACAAGGGACTTGATTTAATGGTATATTCATTTGTCACCGGTAAAAAAAGAGAAATTACAACTTTGTCCGGCGGCGAATCATTTATGGCGGCTCTTTCGCTGGCTTTAGGTATGTCGGATCAAATTCAGTCAAATTCTGCTTCCGTTAATCTTGATATTATGTTAATTGACGAAGGCTTCGGAACACTCGATGAGCGCTCTCGCAATCAGGCGGTCAAAGTTCTAAAGAATATGGCAGAAGGTTCTAAGTTGATTGGAATTATTTCTCACGTAAGCGAACTAAAAAATGAAATAGACAATCAACTTATAGTTACCAAAGATGACACAGGCAGCCATATAAAATGGCAGATAAGTTAAAAGCCGATGCAGCATGACAAACTGCATCGGCATATTTTTAATTATTATTTACACCCTAATATTTATATTATAACACAATAAAAACAAAGAGTAAATAAGTTTTAGAAAAATAAAAATATATTTATTTTTGCTAATATTATTGACAAGTGAGAAAATATA
>CAJFNC010000014.1 GCA_904393835.1 uncultured Ruminococcus sp.
GGGGCTGGGGAAAGGCACGCCCTCCTTACTGATTTCTCTTTGCCGGTATGTAGTGGTAATCATCCCGGCTGCGTTTTTACTCAGCAGGTTTCTCGGAGCAGTTGGCGTCTGGAATGCGTTTTGGATTACGGAAGCGATTACAGCGATCATTTCCATTTACGTTTACCGTAAGGCAATCGCAAGATCCACAATACCTGTCTGAAAGCCGTTAACACCGTCATGCTCCGCTTCAATGTATTAACGAGGCTGCCATACAAAAGCCAGATATCATCGTCTTTCCTGAACTCTTTATACATGAATATACCCTGTTGGGATGAATTTCGGGTTCCGTATCGGGAAACGAATTGAGAAAGGACGGAAGGATCGGAAACGATATTACAACGCCTCTATTGTTGCCGGAGAAACGGAGTTTCAGCAGCTTGCAGAGGCGGCTTAGGAAGCTGGTGCATATATGAGCAGCCTGCGGTTTGCGGCAAAAAATTTACACCTTCCCCAATCCTCAAAAATTTTCATTGTAAAATAAATGTTGGTTCACGCTCATGTCGAAGCGATACAACACGTCTGTCTGAAAATGAATACGTTGACCTAACAGCGCGTAGGCAGCAGAAAAGCCCCATCCCTCAATGATTGAGAGATGGGGCATACTATTTACCTGCAATCACCGGGATTTTCCCGAAAAATTTATACACGCTCCCGACTCTCTACACCTTCCGGTCGTCCACCTTCTTGACCACATCAATCAGGATTTTCCGGTTGCTGATGCTCATACTCTCATTGTCGGCACCGTCATCGAGAGAAATACGGCAGTAGAGAGTGGTGCTTTTCTCATAGACTTGTTTTTTTCTGCTAATAGCGTTCTTCTATGAACAGGGACACGATGCATTATAGTACCATGTCCCTAAATCAACCGTTTTTACGCTGCGTTCTCTGCCATTTCCCGCTGCTCCATCCATTCCTCGAAGTGTTCGCAGTTCCGGTACCCGATCAGCTGTTCCTTCTGCTTCATCAGGATATAGTCCTGCTTTTCCAGATACTCCCGCCCATAGGTTGATCTCCGGCAGGTCGGCGGAGGCGACTTTGGCAATATCTTCTGCATACCATTCGTCCTCCTTTATATCGTATATGGCGCGAAAGCTGCGGTCTGCGAATTTATCAATTTCACGATGGCCTTTGCAGACCATACCGCAAAGTTCAAAGTCCTTGCGTAAACTGCCGACATCGCTAAAAAAGTCCAAAAAGGTGGTAGGGTCGTTCATTGTTTGTCGTCCTTTCCTCGCAGACGGTTTATCTGCAACAGACTCATAACCGTAATGCCGACAAGTCCGCCGATTAGAAATCCGATTATGAAAAAGAGAAATTCGAACAGACCCATTGAAATTAACAAAAAGATATTTAATCCTTCACCGATGTTGATTAACTATATGATTCAGCTTATCATTTATTGCGCGGGGAAATTTTAAATTATACCACTTTCTGACCGACAAGTCCTGTGTCGCCGCCAACATTGGCAATGTACTTTTGAGCCATTGTAGCGTCGAGGACCGAAACTATTCCGTCACCGTTAACATCAGCAGCTTTTGTTACATCAACTTTGTCTGTAACGTTTTCGCTGATATCCAAACCGATACTGAACTTCTGGATAAGTGTTACGTCAGTAACCGTAATCGCACCGTCTCCGTCAATATCGCCGTAAATCGAATCAAATCCTGTGGGATCATCATTTTCATCATCATCCAGCTCATTTGAAACATTGACCATAATTTCTAATGCCTTTGCAGGCATTGTAAACGTACTGTCTATAATTTGCGCGTCTTCTCCGTAAATCGTCCAGAAAACTTCCATTCCAGCCAGTGCTTTACTCGGTGTAAGCGTGATTTTATCTCCCGCAGCCGCATAGCCGTCGGTTGCTGTTGAAGTTCCTCCATAAATCGTTAGTTTGTAAATGGGCAAATTGCCCGAAATTCTGTCTGCGCTGGTTTTGTCGAGAACGCCGTCAACCTTGATAGTGCCGTTGTTGGTGACTGATATGCTGTCGGTAATGACAAGCTCGGAATCGGAAGGAACAATGAGGGTTTTGCCCGCGTCAATGGTGAAGTCCTCGGTAGGGGTTACTGTTTCGCCATATACCTGACCGCTGTCACCCTCAAAGATAACGCCGCTCCAGTCAGCCTTACCGCTTTGATCTGAAATAATGTTTGTAAATATTACGGCGTTGTCGGATTCCGTGGTGTTGAAGCTTCCGTTTTCGCCACTGTTGCCGCCGATGCCTGCGGCATGATCACTGCCGGTGGCTTTGATAATGCCGCCGCTGATTGTTATCGTACCGCCTGCGCCGCCGTAACCGCCGCCGATACCTGCGCCGTCCTCGCCGTAGTTCATTATACCAATGCCGTCAATGATGCTCATTGATTTGCCTTCTCCGCCGGTGGCTGTGATCATGCCGCCGCTGATTGTTATCGTACCGCCTGCGCCACCATCACCGCCGCCGATGCCTGCGCCATGATCTCCGCCGGTGGCCGTAACAATACCGCCGCTGATGGTTATCGTACCGCCTGCTCCATCATCGCCGCCGATGCCTGCGGCAAAATCATCACCTGTAGCTGTGAGCTTGCCCATGGTCTTTTCATCGGTGCTCTGGGCGTAAATGGTGAGGCTGCTGTCACCTGTTACATTAATACCGCCGCTGTCAGCATTGAGTGTACAGCCGTCAGCCAGAATAAGGTGAACTTTTCCTGTGACGGCGATGCGACTGTTGAAGGTAACATCATTATTCACCAGATACCATGATTCAGTTTCGGCATTGCCCAAGGTTGTGTTCGCCGGGATCAAAACGGTTACATCGGCGGTTTGCCTGTTACCATCTTCATCCAAATAGTTAGTTTTGCAGTTAGCTTCGTACTTTACCGGGTTGCCGGTAATTGTGCCGCTTCCGTTAAGATAACCACCGTCATTAAGAAATATAGTGATAGCGCCATTGTTAATGATAGTGCCGTTGTTGGTTAAGGTTATTCCGTCTTCGATGTTTAGAGTTGAACCATCAGGAACAGTGAGGGTTTTGCCCGCGTCAATGGTGAAGTCCTCGGTCGGGGTTAAGGTTTCGCCATAGACCTTACCGCTGTTGCCCTCGAAGATAATGCCGTTCCAGTTCCCTTTACCGCTTTGGTCGGAAATGCTTGTGGCAAAGATTACGGCGTTGCTCGAATCACATGTGGTGAATGTACCGCCTGTTCCATCATCGCCGCCGATGCCTGCGGCTAATATACCGTTGATTGCAGTTACTGTGCCGCCGCTTACGGTAACAGTGCCTCCGGCACCGTTCCAGCCGCCGCCGATGCCTGCACCACCGGATTTGCCTGTGGCAGTTACTGCGCCGCCGTTGACGGTAACAGTTCCGCCTGCGCCATATCTGCCGCCGCCTATTCCTGCGCCATCTGCACCTCCGGTTGCAGTAATTCTGCCGCCGTTTATTGCGATTGTGCCGCCCGACTGTTCATTACCGCCGCCGATACCTGCATCTGCATTACCGCCTATGGCAGAAAGAGCACCCATGGTTTTTTCATTAGTACTTTGAGCATAAATGGTGAGGCTGTTGCCCTCGGCTGCATTGATACCACCATTATTTGCATCCAGTGTGCATCCGTCAGCCAAAATCAAGTGAACATTTCCGTTGACCGTTATACGGTTGTCAAAGGTGACATCACTGTTCACCACATACCATGATTCGGTATCGGCCGCACCCAAAGTTACATCAGCTGAGGTCAATGCAATTGCATAGGCGGTTTGAATCTGCCCTGCTTCATCCAAGTACTTTGTTATGTACTCTACCGTGTTACCGATAATGTTGCCGCTACCGATTACAGTGCCGCCGTCATCAATGTAAATCTTACCGCCATCCTCATTGTAGATAATCCCGTTGTTAGTTATTGTTATGCCGTCTGCAACGATAAGTTTTGAATCTGAGGAAATAGTAAGGGTTTGATTCTCTTCGATTGTGAAGTTCTCGGTCGGTGTTACAGAATCGCCATATACCTTACCGCTTTTACCTTCGAAGATAACGCCTTTCCAATTTTCTTTATCACGTTGGTCGGAAATTTTGTTGGCGAAAATTATGCCATTGCCTGACTCGGTTGTGGTAAATGTACCGTCTGCGGTCATTCCTCCACCGCCGCCGATTCCTGCACTGTTTAAACCGCCGATAGCTTTAACTATACCGCTATTGATTGAAACAATGCCTCCGGAATCAAAATATCCACCGCCAATGCCGGCGCCGTAGTCACCGCCGTTTGCCGTTACCACACCGCCGTTGATTGTAACGTTGCCGCCTGAACCTTCATTGTCACCGCCGCCGATTCCTGCTCCGCCGTTACTGCCTGTGGCTGTTACTGCGCCGCCGTTAACAGTGATTGTACCGGCTGACTGCCCGTCATTTCCGCCGATACCTGCGCAATGGTCATCTGCTTTCGCCTTAACAATACCCATATTTTCACCCGTACTCTGGGCATAAAGGGTTAAGCTGTTACCTTTGGATACATTGATACCGCCGTTTTCGGTGTTGAGAGTACAACCGTCAGCCAAAATCAGATAAACGTTTCCGATAGCAGTTATGCGGCTGTTAAGGGTAACATCATTTTTCACAACATACCATGATTCAGTGTCGTCTGCACCCAAGGTCGTGACAGTTGAAGTCACGAAAATTGCATAGGTAGTTTGAACCTGTCCTGATTCATCCAGGTACTTTGTCACACATTTAATCGGATTGCCGTTAATAGTACCGACGTTGTCAAATGAACCGCTTTCAGTAAAAATAATAGTACCGTTATTGTTGATTGTTCCGTTGTTGTTAACAGTTCCTTTATTTGTTATTAAAACGCCTTCCTGAATTGTGATGGTAGAGCCTGATGGAACATTAAGGTTTTTCTCATTATCAATATTAAAGTCATCGGTTAAGGTTACTGTACCGCCATAAACCTGACCGCTGTTTCCCTCGAAAATAACACCGAGCCAGTTATTTTTTTGACTCTGGTCGGAAATGCTGCTTGCTAAAATTACGGCGTTATTCCGGCTGCCTGTGGAAAAGCCAACGCCTGAGGACATATAACCGTTACCGATTCCTGAAGCGCCTTTTTTTCCTCCGATAGCCGTAACAATACCACCGGTTATTGTAATTGTACCGTAACAATTAGCCTGACTGCCGCTGCCAATACCTGCTCCGTAATTGCCGCCGGTGGCAGTAACATTACCGCCATTAATTGTAATATTTTCAATTGAACTGTTATAATATCCGCTGCCGACACCGGCAGCATTACTGCCGCCAATGGCTGTTACCATACCTCCGTTAATTGTAATATTGCCGCCCGCACCGCCGTTAAAACTGCTGCCGATGCCTGCGTTGCCACTACTGCCGGTGGCTGTAATCTTGCCCATAGTATTTTCATCAGTGCTTTGAGCGTAGATGGTGAGGCTGCTTCCCGAGTTTACGTTGATACCGCCGCTGTTAGCATTAAGTGTACAACCGTCTGCCAAAATAAGGTGAACGTCGCCGCTTACCGTAACACGAGAACCTATGGTAATATTACCTTGAGCAACATACCATGATTCTGTACCGATTGTACCCCAGGAAGTATTGCCATTTGTTATCTCGGTACAGCCGTTTTGAGTTTTTGTTTGCCAATTGCCGTTTTCATAGGATAAGTAAGATATGTCGTCCGCCGCCAAAGCCGTTATTCCGCTTAAAGGCAGCATTGTAAGCAAAATACAGACAGACAACAAAACTGAAATCCAACGTTTTTTATTTTTCATAGTTTTTCTCCTTTTGCATTAATGTACGATTAACTTGCTCTTTGTATTATATTCTCCCGCCTCAAAGGCGCATAGTAACATAATTTTGTAAATGGCCTGTCCCGTAGTGATAAGCTTAGAGGTATATAGAACCTCGCTTGTATCTGCGAGCACCAGCTAAAATTTAAAATAGTATGGATTTAAACATCCTCGATATTTGTCCTCCTATGTTATGTGCTGTTAAGCTTATTATACATCTATAATAATCCGGAGTGCAGATTCAGACGTATCCGGGTGGTAAAGGTCTTTAATTCCTCATCATACTGAAAATCTGCGCCGCCGTCGTATTTTTCAGCTGTCACGGATATACTTTTTAATCCATACCCTCCGCCTTTTTTATGCTGGTAAACGCTTCGGCAGGAAGATACTTACCGCTGCTTATACGATATCCGCCTGACGGGTGAACGCTCTTACATGAATTATCGACTTTAATCAACAACGTTCCTCCGAACACACCGATTTGAGCTTTTATCCACGGATCGTTATCAAACTTACGACAGGCTTGCAGGGCGTTTTCAAAAGTGTTTCCGAGCAAAATAGTAAGGTCAACAGCATCGATATTGGTCTCACCGCAGTCAGCAGACACTTCGCAACAGATACCTTCGTCCTTTGCCTGACCGATATAGTATTGCAACAGAGCGTTTATACCTGAATTGTTGCAGTATTTATCGGTTTCTCTGCGTGAGGTTTGGTCAATCAGCGAAGAAAGATATGAAGCCATTTCCTCTGTCTTGCCATCATTTTACATTTCATAAATGCTTCTCAGGTGGTGGCGCATATCATGCCTCATTCGCCTTGTCGCTTCCATATCTCTTTCTATACTCTTGTAATGCATTTGCTGAATTTCAAACATTCGCTGATATTCAGCATCTCTTTTTCGCCTAACCGATTCACGAAACAAAGCCCAGTAAAATATGTACAAAATAACCGCTGTCAAAAGAAATGCCGGAGTAATCCACCACCAAAATTCCGTCAAATTTGAAACGGGAACGGAACTGTACAGTATAAGCATTAAAAAATACATTGACGTAATCAACAATACGAAAACAAATTCGCGGCGAATGTTTTTTTAATTCTACCTCCGCTAAATAATCTTTTACGCCTTTTCTCATAATCACGGCATAAGCTGGAAACAGAACGGCGGTTGTCACCGCATAAAGAGCCAGGGTAATAGTCGGATAAGGCTCGGGCACACGCTCATCATAAAACACAGACACGGTTAAATTCACAATTAAATATTGAGTAGCCGCATAAAATACCACCAACAGCAAAACAAGCAACTTTTTTACAAATTCAGTTCTAACAATCCAAAAATAAAGTGCAGCAAACAACAGCAGTACTGCAAGCATATAGATGTTAAAAATGAGATTGGTGTTTTCAAGCGACACATTCGTTATAAGCACCAGTGTAAACGGAAAACAAAATGACGTCAGCAGACAAATCAAGATACAGTCAATGTACACCCACCTTTGAGTGAAACGAAAATCACTCTTGCCGAACGGCAGAACGCACAAAATTACAGACGGTCCTATCTGAAGCAAAAAACCTAAAACCGATCGAAGAATCACATCCATGTCATCACTTCCCTTCAAATCCGCTTTTATCGGAAAGTTTTGAAAAAAGGTAGTTATTATACGTAGTGCGAATAGTCGCACGTTCCCTTCGCGGAATTTCCATTCTTGTTCCGTCACGCATTATGCAGGCGTCAACGCCCATCTGTTCAATAAAGTCCATATTTACAATAGTGCTGCGTGTCAGCTTCAAAAAATTGCTTCCGAGCTTAGCCGCAAGCTCATCGAGCGGCATCCAAATTTTAAAGAAACGACCGTTAGTCAGATACACCTATTTTGCGTGTCTGTCACTCTGCACATAAGCTATTTCATCAAAATATACCGTATAGCTGTTTCTCCCCGAACCTAAAGTAATCATCGGGCGTGGCTTGGACTGAAGCCTTGACAGCCGCCTAAAGGCTTCAACAACACCCTCGGTAGTTACCGGCTTTACCAAATAGTGCAAGGCGTGTAAAGAAAAGGCGCTTACGGCGTGATCCAAACTGGTGGTAACAAACACAATTCCGGTTTGCGGTGATATTTGCAAAAGCTGCTCGGCAATATCTACTCCGTTTTCGTCGGGCATATAAATATCCAAAAAAGCAATGTCGAATCCCGGTGATTTTTTAGCTGCCGTCAGCAAGGAGGCTCCGTCGGAAAAGCACTCCGCGCTGCGTGTGGGATCCCAATTGCGGATAGCATTGATAACTTCCTCACGTTCACGTCTGTTGTCATCACAAATCGCAATTCTCAAGCAATCGCTCCCCCTTAATTAAATTTCATATATAACATATAAAAACAAAATCACTTTGCTGTTTAGATACATCAAATTTTTAAAATAACATTTATTTTGCAAATTGATGATATTTTATCTTAACATATCTTTGCCATATATTATAACATATTTTGCACAATTTGAGACAACCAATTATGCATTTAAAGCATACCATTCGTGCAACAATTACACACAATAAATTGCATATCTGGTATTTATATCCGATAAATCATAAAAACGTGTTATATTACCGATTGATCAAACTTATAAAAATATTTTTCCTGCGTTTGTAAACACAATAAACAACTGCAAAATATCAGGTCTCAGAGATACGAAAAAATACGCTATAAAAACAAAAAGGGCTATGACGCAATGTCATAACCCAAAAATGTTAATTAAATTACTTGTTAACAATGTCCTTAAATGCTTTGCCTGCTTTGAATGCGGGAACCTTTGAAGCAGGAATCTCAATTGTGTTGCCTGTTCTCGGATCGCAGCCTGTTCTTGCATTTCTCTGACGCTGCTCAAATGTTCCGAAACCTGTGAGCTGAATTTTATCGTTTTCGGCAACCGCCTTAACAATTGTGTCGAGAGTAGCGTTAAGAGCCTTTTCAGCGTCTTTTTTTGAAAGTCCGCTCTGTTCTGCAATAGCAGCAATGAGTTCTGTTTTCTTCATCGTAAAATCCTCCATAAAAGTTGTTATTTATTTTTTACTTCTTCCCATAGGGAATCAAGTGTCTGAATTGATGCCGTTTTCATATCAATATCTCTTTCTTTAGCAAGAGCCTCAACTTTTGAAAAACGGTTCGTAAACTTATCGCAGGCATCATAAAGAGCGTGCTCGCTGTCGATATTTAAAAATCTTGCGACGTTGACAACTGAAAAAAGCACGTCGCCGAGTTCTTCTTTTTGATTCTCAACATCGTTGTTTTTAATTGCCTCTTTAAGTTCAGCACATTCCTCGTCAAGCTTTTCAAGCGCTCCGTTAACATCCTGCCAGTCAAAGCCGACTTTTGCAGCTTTTTGCTGGATTTTTGAACTTCTCATAAGAGACGGAAGCGCTTTGGAAACACTTTCCATAGCTTGCGTCTGAGATTTCTGGGATTTTGTGCGCATTTTAATTGCATCCCAGTTTTTAAGCACCTGTTCGGTAGTGTCTGCGTTTACGTTACCGAAAACATGCGGATGACGAATAATAAGCTTTTTGCAGATTTCGTCACATACATCGTCAATATTAAAACTGTTTTTTTCACTTTCAATCTCAGAGTGCAGAGCAACCTGCAAAAGCACATCTCCGAGCTCTTCCTTTAAAAGCTCGGTATCTTCGGTGTCAATTGCCTCAATTGCCTCGTATGTTTCCTCTATAAAATTAGATCTTATGGATTTATGGGTCTGTTCCCTATCCCACGGACAACCGCCGGGTGCGCGCAGGATTTTTACTATTTGTACCAAATCATCAAATTTGTAATTAGGCTTTTCTTTAAAATCCATTTATACATCTCCAAACCATAAAAACGTTCTTGCGAACTACGCTTATCTATTTTACCCAATTAAGTGATATTTTTCAAGTAGTTTCACAATTTTTTCACCTTTTGGCAAAAATTTTATCTCGTTCGCTGTAAAAGCACGCATAACAAGCAACGCTATTATGTACACAATGACAGCTAAAATTATTGAAACAATGGTTGATAAGCGCTGTGGCATTAAATTTGAGAACAACATATTTGCAAAATACGCTGTTGCGGAACTGAATAACGAGCCTGCAAACGGCTTGATAACAGTAGCAAAAAAGTTTGGTATAACTTTTGAATGTTTAATAAGCAGATACATACCGATTACCAGAACTACCGCATAAGCAATCATTGAACCCATTGTAGCGCCCTGAATATTTACGGTAGGAATACTTACAAAAATCCATGTAGTGCAGATTTTAATTACCATACACAATGCGTATAATCTCATAGGATAGCTAACCTTGCCGATTCCCTGGAGCATACTGCATATAGGCGTAACCGACGCTGTAAACAGGGTTGTAAGACCCATTAAAGTCAATACATTGCCGCCTATATCAATAAACGCCTGACTTGAGTAGATAAACTGCATTATAGGATGAGCAAGTACGCAAAGACCGAATGACATAGGCAGTGTAAACATCATCGTCATTCGGATAACGGTTTCTACCGAGCGTTTAAGCTCGTCTTTGTTGCCCCTTGTCCACGCACTTGTAACATTAGGCATTGCGCTTGAGCCAAACACCTGAGTAACGGCAGTAACAAGCTGCATAAGCGTAAGCGAAGCAGAATAACATCCCCACAGCTGCGTGTGAATGGTGATAGGTTGTGAATAGAAAACTTCTTTCGGAAAATACTGCTTATACTGATTATAAAGCACGTCCGGATTATCATTTGCAATTTGTAAAATAATTCGCTGAATAATAATCTGATCAATAAGCGAGCCTAAGCTCATTACAAGCGCACCCGTAGCAATCGGGATAGCCGTTTTTATTATACGTTTAAATGTTTCTCTCTTTGATCTTGCATGAATAGAGGTTTGATAGTACTCCTCGGGAATACCGTCTCCTCCGATTTTATATTTTAAGAGCAAAAATATAAAGGCACAAAAGCTGCCCAGGCTGATGCCCATAATTGCACCTGCAACCGAAAATGCAAGTATTGTGTTTTGAGCAACTGCCTTACTCTCGCATACCAATCCGAAAACCGTTCCGTGATCATTGTAATATGCCATTCCGTACTTCATAATGAGATATGCAAACAGTGCACCGAAAACAAGCTTTACACCTGCTTCGATAATCTCTGAAATTGCGGTAGGCAGCATATTTCGCTGTCCCTCAAAATAGCCTCTGTAAATTGATACAAGGCAGCCGAAAAGCACTGTCGGTGCAAGGCACATCATTGCATATACGGAATACGGTGACTTGATAATATAATTAACATATATCAGTCCGCCGAAAACCATAATAAAAAAGCAGATTATACCGACTGCAACAAAAAACGGTACCGAAATTTTGTGAATGAGGCGAGTATCGTTGTATCGTTTTTCAGCCATGCTCTCTGAAATAAGTCGTGAGATGGCAATCGGCAATCCGCCTGTTGCAACTGTAAAAATAACTACAAAAATTTCAAATGCGTTGCTGTACAGCCCCATACCCATTGTGGCATAATGGTCACCGTAGAGTGAATATATGTTTGCCAGTATGACTTTATCAAGAAGTCCGAAAACTTTTACGATAACCATACTGAGTGTGAGAATGGCTGCTCCCTTTATGAATGTTTGTGACACATCTTTTTCGGAGTTTACAACTGCATTATATTTTTTCGCCAAATTAAATCACCTTAATAATTTATTTTATACTATAGAATAGCGTCAAATGCCGCAACAATCCTCGCCGCAAACATCATCTTCTGCGTCACATGGTTCAAGTTTTTCGCCGCAGATATTGCAGAAAACCGAATTCTTGGGCACAACCGCTCCGCATTTTTCGCAAACTCTTGTATTTTTATTAGAGGAAATATGTTCATTTACAGCCTTCAGGTTCTCTTTAAGGTCTGTAATTGCAGCAACTGTCTGATCAATGCTTTCGGACAGGTCGGCATTTTGCGTCTGAGCTTTGTAGGTTAAGGCACCTAACTCCTTAAGCTTTTGATTAATTTCGCCGCGGATTTCAGCCGCAGTAATTTTATGCTTTGAAGAGTCATAAACATCTGAAGCCTTTTTGGAAACAGCAGAAGCCGCTGCCTTGGCGTTTACTACAACATCGTCGAAAAAATCATCGAACTTTCCCATAATTAACCAGCCTTTCAGTAATGTATTAAATTATTATAGCACCGTTAACCCTTTTAATCAACAGGATATTTGTTATAAAATTCAATAATTTGGGATTTTCTCTTAATCATCTCATCAAATCTGTCTATATATTCATACGGATATTTAAAATTGAACACACGTTGAAGATAATTTCCGTTTGGTTCCTTAAGCTTTGTAACACCGCCCGAACCGCACGCAAGCACGGTATGCGTTTCGTCCATAACATAGACGTTGTACAGACTTTCACAGCCTTTTTTTGACCATCCGACATTTTCAAGATTGCCGACCATTCTACTCTGCCTGTAAAGATAATAAGGAATATATGCGTTGCCGGTGAGCCGACTGTGTGTATAGTTAAGCATTTTAACCGCCGTTTTTGCATCATCTCTGTTGAGCATTACACCGTTTGTCGTAAGCGTTGACGCTCTTTTCATACATAGTGTGTGAACTGTAATACATTCGGCGTTAAGATTTATTACGTCATCAAGAGATTTTTTAAAGCTTGTGAGTGTATCTCCCGGCAGACCGACAATTAAATCGGTATTTATATTGTCAAATCCGCATTTGCGAGCAAGCTCAAAAGCGTTAAAAAAGCACTCAGCCGTATGTTTTCTTCCGATATTTTTCAGGAGCTCATCGTTTGTTGTCTGAGGATTTATGCTGATACGATCAACTTTATTTTCTTTTAAAGCAAATAATTTATCTTCAGTCAAAGTATCGGGACGACCCGCTTCAACCGTAAATTCCCTGCAGGTATTTATGTTAAAAGATGAATTTACAGTTTTAATAACCTTGTCAAGCTGTTGAGCAGTCAAAGTTGTCGGTGTTCCGCCGCCGAAATATATTGTTTCGAGTTTTAAATTAAGCCTGTTAGCAATTTCAGCCGCATGTTTTATCTCTTCGCAAAGCAAATCAACATACGGAGTCATCAAAGCCTTTGCACGCCCAATTGACGCCATTACAAACGAACAGTAGCTGCATCTTGACGGGCAAAACGGAATACCTACGTACAAACTGAAAGAATCGGGCTTTGACAAATTAAGTATTCTCTTCTCGTTTTTCTCGGTTTCTTCCGCAATCAGAAGTTTTTCTTCACTGACAAAAAAATCATTTTTGAATTTATTTTTTGCATATTCAAATGAACCTTCTTCAATCAGCTTTCTGAAAAGCTTTACGGGGCGCACTCCCGTCAACAGTCCCCACGGCTGAGAAACGCCGGTGAATTTATTAAGGATTTTATAAAGAAGCTTGGCAAACTCAAGCTCTTTGTCGGTAATTTGCGGGCTGTCGGGAACAGAAAGCGCTTGAAAAAATTCTCCGATATTGACCTGTACCTTAATATCTGCTGAAAGCTCGGTATAAATATACGGCTGTTCAAGTGAAGAAAATTCCTTAATAACAATAATTTTCTCATTCGGAAAAAACAGACGTGTTAAATTTTCAAGTTCAAACCGGAAACCGTGATTTTTAACATACAAATTCATTTTATATTTTTCTCATCAATGGATTATATTGTCTTTCGTGATTAAGTGTAGTAGGCTCGCCGTGACCGGGGATAATTGTATAATCGCCCTCAAGAGCTTTAATTTTTCTTATTGAGGCAATCATATTTGCGTCGTCACCTGTTGGCAAGTCTGTTCTGCCGTAGGATTCGCAAAACAGTGTATCACCGGACAAAATTGTTCTGTCAAATAAATAAATACCGCAGCCGCTTGTATGTCCCGGGGTTTCATAGTAAGTAATCTCGGTGTCGCCGAGCATAAAAGTGTCACCGTCTTTAAGCTTAATATCCGCTTCAAATGGTTCAAGATTTATTCCGTGGTATATACTTAAATTATACTGTGGTTTTTGCAAAAACATATTGGTTTTCTCGCCTGTAATGATTTTTGCTCTGAAAAATTTTGCAAGCTGTTTTGCATAACCGATATGGTCATAATGTCCGTGTGTAAGTAATACAAAATCGAGATGTCCCCCGTCTCTTTTTATCTGATTGAGAAGATCATCACATTTTTCGCCGGGGTCAACCACGGCTGACGCTCTTGTAGCCTCATCAACAAGATAGCAACAATTAGTTGCAAGCGCTGTAACATTATATATTTTTAGTCTTATCATTTTTTCAAATCCTTTGAGTTAATATCTAATGTAACGGGACCGTCGTTGAGAAGTGAAACCTTCATATCGGCTCCGAAAATTCCTTTTTCTACCTTTTTAACTCCGCATTCAAGCAGCTTTTCACAAAAATATTCGTACAGCGGCTTCGCTTTGTCGGGTCTTGCCGCCGCAATAAATGACGGTCTTCTGCCGTGAGAGCAGTCGGCACAGAGTGTAAAATTTGATATTACAAGTATTTCGCCGTCAATATCGCCGAGCGATAAATTCATTTTGTCGTTTACATCAGTAAAAATACGCAGTCCGGAAATTTTTTTCGCAAGTATGTCGGCGTCGGATTTTTCGTCTTCCGCCTCTACACCAAGCAAAATGAGAAATCCATTGCCTATTTGACCTGCGATATTATCGTCAACCTCAACGCTTGCGTTTGATACACGCTGTAATATGGCTTTCATATTATAACCTCTTTATTTCTTCAATTCCGTTTATATCCGAAAGTTTGGATATTACGCCGCGCAAATGATTGCGACCCATAACATCAATTGTTGCCGTTACAATAGCCTTGCCGTCTTTTGCTTCCCTTGAATTCAGAGAATGTATAAATATGTGCATATTAGACAGGCGGATTGTAACGTCGGCAAGCAATCCGGTACGATCTGTTGCGGTAATCTGGAGTGTGCTGCGAAATGCTTCGCCGACTTCGTCCTCCCAATAACAATTAACCCAGCGTTCAGGTTCTTCACTCTTTGATATATCCTTGGGCACATTTGTGCATGAACGTTTATGTATTGAAACGCCGTAACCGCGAGTTATGTAACCGATAATATCGTCTCCGGGAAGCGGGTTGCAGCAATTTGAGAATTTTACGAGTACGTCGTCAGTACCTTCAATTACAACGCCCGATGTTGCTTTGTGACGTTTTACAGGAGCCTGCGGCACGGTTATTTCTTCAATATTTGAAGCATAAGTCTTTTGATATTCTTCTTTGAGCCTCGGCATAATTTTCCAAAGCTGAACACCGCCGTAACCTACTGCGGCATAAAAGTCATCAATGGTATTATACTGCTTTTTGATGAACATTTTCTTGAAGAAATCTTCGTATTCATCCTCGTTGAGATTTATTCCGTGACGTTTGAACTCGCGTTCAATAAGTTGTTTGCCCTCTACTATATTCTCATCTCGTTTTTCGTGTTTATACCATTGTCTTATTTTTGACTTGGCAGAAGCAGTTTTGCAGATGTCAATCCACGCTCTGTTGGGGTGCTCTTCTTTTTGGGTGATAATCTCACAAATATCGCCTGTTTTGAGCTTATAATCAAACGGAACAATTTTTCCGTTGATTTTTGCGCCTACCATTCTGTGACCCACCTGTGTATGAATCAGATAAGCCATATCAATAGGCGTTGAACCCTGCGGAAGGCTGAAAACATCACCTTTCGGGGAAAAGACATAAACATCGTTTTCGGCAAAATCATTTCTGATATTTTTCGCAATATCAGTCGCGTCCTCAGCCTCAAGCTGATCAAGAATCATCTTTTTAACACGCTGAATATTTTCGCTGAGCCTTTCTTCTCCCTTTTTGTCCGCGCCCATACCGAGTTTGTATTTCCAATGGGCGGCGATACCGTATTCTGCCGTGTAGTGCATTTCCCACGTACGTATTTGAACTTCAAACGGAATTGCGTTTTTATCAAGTACGGTAGTGTGGAGAGACTGATACATATTCGGCTTAGGCATAGATATATAATCTTTAAATCTGTTTGGAATAGGCTTAAAAATATCGTGAACAATGCCGAGCACGTTATAGCAGTCGGCAACGTTATCAACAATTACTCTAACGGCAAATACATCAAAAATCTGGTCGATGGTTCTGCCCTGCATAAATGTTTTTCGATAAATACTGTTAATACTCTTTACTCGTCCGCTGATATAAACATTCGGTATTGTTTCCTTGGTTTTTTCAAGAATTTGTGCCTTTATTGACTCAATAAATTTATCTCTGTCCTCTTCATTCAAAAGCAAAGCGTCTTCAATTTCCTTATAACCGATCGGGTCAAGGTACTGCAAAGAACGATCTTCAAGCTCATCCTTTATTGTTTTAATACCGAGTCTGTGAGCAATCGGGGCAAACACCTGCATATTCTCAAGGGACTTATCCCTACGCTTTTGTTCCGGCATACAGTCCATCGTACGCATATTATGAAGACGGTCGGCAAGTTTTATAATAATTACTCTGATATCGTCCGCCATTGCAATAAGCATTTTACGGATATTTTCCGCCTGCTGTTCCTCACGTGTGGAATACGGAATTTTTGAAATTTTCGTAACACCGTCTATGAGTTTAGCAACATCGGAGCCGAATTTCTTGGTTATCTCCTCAATCTTTACCGTAGTGTCTTCTACAACGTCATGCAAAAGCGCTCCGCAGATTGTATCGGTGTCCATTCCGAGCTCGGCAACTATGCAGGCAACCGATGTGGGATGAAGAATATACGGAATCCCCGATACTCTGCGTTGGTCGCCGTGAGCTTCTTCGGCAAGGCGGTAAGCCTGCGTAATTTTATCCATATCATAAGTATTATTTGACAGCTCGAGGAGCTTTTTAAGCTCTGCAAAATCCTGATAGTGTGCAATGTTTGAATATTTGCTCATATTAAAACTCCTCTCATTCTTTTAATAATATCGGCAGATTCCAAATTCACCTTGCCTTCGACCTGATTTAAAGAAATGTGACAGCTTTTTAAACCTTCACTGTATTCAATTAGCCGTAATTCTTTCATCGTCTCAAGTATTACTTTAATTTTACCAAAAGAAAGCTTATTGTCAAGCTTATGTACCAATGTTTCGCACGGTAAATTATATTCGCCGTGACTTTTGATATAGCGGTACACAAGCGCAAAATCGTTTCTGTCGGGCAATATTGATGAGAGTTTAGCCTTATCGGTTACGTTACCAAGGCAAAATTCTTCATACGTTCGCAAGTCTTCAAGTATTTCACGTGGATTTACTGCCGACGACTTAATATCCTTAATTATAACCGAAACAGACACATTGCCGTTGTACTCGTTTTTGTCGAGTGTAACAGCCAGATCTACAACATCACCCGGTTCAAATGCAAATTCGTCCGGTGAAGTAAAAAACAGAAGCGCAGTTATTGACGTTCCTGCGCGGGACAATGCTAACTTAATATGCTTATTATTCGATAATGGAAATATATTTGTGATTGTCATATTATACAATCCGAAAATCGGCGTGGGATTTCCTGCCCCAAACGGCTGTAAATATGCTAAAGAGTCAACCATATCTACATTTAAAGCTGCCGGATTGAGCTTACAATCAATTTTTAAGGCGTCAAACGGCATATTCTGAACCGATTCGGCATACTGATTAATTCTTTTTCGGAATAAATCTATATTTTCTGACTTTAAAGATAAACCTACTGCCATCGGGTGACCGCCGTAGTGAGTGAGCAGGTCTGCGCAGGCAAAAACCGCGTCGCAGAGGGCAAAGCCTTCAACACTTCTGCCCGACGCCTTAGCTTCATCACCGTTTACGGATATTATAATACACGGTTTTCCATAGGCTTCTTTAATTCTTGACGCCACTATTCCGATTACTCCCTGATGCCAGCCTTCACCTTCAATGACCAAAACTCTGTTTTGTACAACGGAAGGATTACTTTTTATTTTTAAATCAATATCAGCTAAAATTTCTCGCTCTATTTGCTGCCTTTCGGTATTATCCTCCGAAAGCTGCCCGGCTATGTCATCTGCCTCCTCAAAGCTGTCTGTGAGCAAAAGCGAAACAGATTTTTCGGAAAGTCCGAGTCTTCCTACTGCATTTATACGTGGTACAAGCGTAAAAGATACATTGCCTGCTGTTATTTTTTTACCTGTCAAACCTGAGTTCTGAACAAGCGCGGAAATTCCGGGTCGTTCACCGTTTTGTATGCTTTGAAGTCCTCGATTTACAAAAACACGATTTTCACTTTTGAGCTCTACTATATCGCCGACAGTACCTAAGCAAAGCAAATCAGCGTAATTATCAAGCAACATATCTGTGTCACAGTATTCGCCTTCAAGCGCCATAACGAGCTTAAATGCAACGCCGACACCCGAAAGATTCTTAAATTCGGAAGGGCAGTCTTTGCGGTGCAAATCAACTACCGCGCAGGCGTCGGGAAGCGTTTCAAGCGGCATATGATGGTCGGTTACTACCGTATCTATTCCGAGTGAATTTGCATAGGCAATTTCGTCAACGGCTGCAATTCCGTTATCAACCGTTACAATTAGCTTTACGCCTTTTTCGTTTAAAAAATCAATTGCTTTTTTATTCATACCGTATCCCTCAGACTCACGTGAAGGAATATAGTACATTGCGTTTGCTCCCAATGTATCAAGATAAGAAAAAAGCAAGGATGTTGAGGTTACTCCGTCTGCATCGTAGTCGCCGTAAACGCAGATAAGCTCACAGCGTTCAAGGGCGGTTTTTATGCGGCGGACTGCTTTGTCCATATCTTTTATTTCAAGCGGTGAGGAAATTTCCGACTCATTAAATAAAAAATCCTCTATTTTCTTTTGTGTTTTTATGTTTCTGATTTGCAGCATCATTGCAAGTATTGCAGGAAGCTCATATTTATTTTGTATTTGCGAAGCCTCATTTTTATCATGGGGGGCTACATTCCACAGTTTCAATTATGGTGCATCCTCTCGTTTAATTGTCGTATTCTTTAAGCATTGCCTCCGCATGCTCTAAAGCAGCGTCTGTTATATTCACGCCGCCGATTATTCTGGCAAGTTCATCTCTTCTGCCGTCGTGATCAAGCGGGAACACCTCAGTAAATGTGCGTCCGCTTTCTACCTGCTTGCGTATTAAATAATGATTGTCGCACAGCGCCGCAATCTGAGCCTGATGTGTAACGCAGAGAACCTGACAACTGTTTGACACTTCTTTTAATTTTAAACCGACTTTTTCCGCCGCCGAGCCGGAAATACCTGTATCGACCTCGTCAAAAATGAGCGTATCAACCGTGTCAGTATCGGCAAGTACGGTTTTTATTGCAAGCATCATTCTGGAAAGCTCGCCGCCTGAGGCGATTTTGGCAACAGGACGAGGAGTTTCTCCGGGATTGGCTGAAATTAAAAGCTCTATGTTGTCAATTCCTTTTGATGATAACTCTGTTTCTGAAAATTGAGGAACAAGCTCAACTCCGGGCATATTTAAAAATGCCATCTCCGTTTTAACGCGTTTTGCAAATTCATCTGCTGCTTTGCGGCGTTTTTGACTGAGCTTTTGAGCGGCAGCAAGTGCTGACTGTTCGGCTTTTCTGCATTTTTCAAACAATTCATTGCGATTTTTATCATAATTTAAAAGCTCATTAAGTCTTGCCGTCAGCTTTTCGGTAAGAGCGGGAAGCTCGTCACATGCGCAGTTGTATTTGCGGGAAAGTCTGTTGAGCAAATCAAGTCTTTCCTCAACCTCTTCAAGGCGCTGAGGGTCGCCCTCAAGATTTTCTGCGGCATCGGAAATACTTTCTGCACAATCTTTCAAATTATAATAAACATCATTTAGCGCATTTGCTATTTCCTCATATTCGGGATTATACTCAGCCGCCTGCGAAACAGCATTGAGCGCCATATCGACAATTTCTGATGAGCCGTTTGTATTTTCATCGCCCGATAAAAGCATTTTTGCCTGATTTAATAGTGAAAACACCTTTTCAAAATTCGCGAGCGTATTTCTTTCCGCCGCAAGGCTTTCCTCTTCACCGACTGAAACGTCTGCCTGTTCAAGCTCGTTAGTCTGAAAGGAAAGAATATCAATTTCCCGAAGCCTTTCGCTTTCGTCTCTGCTTATCTCGGAGCATTGCCTTTTAAGCTGTTTATATTCTCTGTATTTTTCTTTATATGAATTAAGAAGTTCCTGACATTTGCCGTAACTGTCGATATAATCAATATGTGTTTCGGGTGAAAAAAGCTCGTAACTTTCGTGCTGACCGTGAATATTGATAAGGTATTTTGCAATATCTTTTAACATAGTTACGGTAGCGGGACGTCCGTTAATTTTGCAGCTGCTTTTGCCGCTTGCACTCAAAGTCCTTTGCAAAATTAAAACATCGTCCTCACATTCAAAGCCCAACTCATTGAGCTTTTCTAATGCTTTACTGTTTATATTTTCAAACTGAGCACTGACAAACGCCTTGTCTGCGCCCGTTCTTATTATCTCTTTTGAGGTACGTTGACCCATAACCGCATTGATAGCGTCAATTATAATACTTTTACCTGCGCCTGTTTCGCCTGTTAAAACGTTAAGTCCGCTTTCAAAATCTACAGTAAGTTTTTCAATTACGGCTATATTTTCAATGTATAATGTTCTAAGCATATGTTATCACCGAACTCAGATAAATTTCTTTAAATCGGACACCAAACCTGCCGCAAGTTCAGATGAACGGCATACTATAAAAATGGTGTCGTCGCCTGCTATTGTGCCGACAACTGCTTTGTATTCTACCGAATCAAGCGCAGCGCATACTGCCTGAGCCATACCGCTCAAAGTTTTTATTACAACAATATTTTGAGCGCAGTCAACGGAATTTACCGACGAGGCAAAAAGCGCTGAAAAGTTTGAACGAATATCGGTAGAATTTTTAGCAGCTGACACATAACGGTACTTGCCGTCGCTGCCTAAAGTTTTTACAAGGCGTAAATCCTTTATATCACGTGAAATTGTTGCCTGAGTAGCCTGAAAGCCGTGTTCACGCAGTTTCGTGAGCAGCTCGTCCTGCGTTTCAATTGAATGTTCGCTTATTATATCAAGTATTTTCGCATGTCGGCGTGATTTCATCAAAAATCCCTTTCCTTTAGCTTTTCATTTATTTTTCTGTAAAAATTACGCTTGTGTATGGAAATAAGCGTCAATGACAATTCTGATTTTTTGATAATTATTTTATCCTCCGAATTAATGTCAACATTTTTTTCGCCGTCAACTGTAAGTACGCAACAACAGTCAGACGGAATTTTTACTGTTACTTCAAGCTTTGAATTGCTGTCAAACAGAGCCGAACGAGAAAAAAGCGAGTGAGGACAAACCGGAGTCATCAGAATACACTCAATTTTCGGAGCTATTATCGGTCCGCCTGCCGATAAAGAGTACGCGGTTGACCCTGTAGGAGTTGAAAAAAGCAAGCCGTCGGCACGGTATTTTGAAATTTCTTCTCCGTCAAGCGACAATTGCAGGTCAATTGTTTTTGAAAGCTGTCCCCGCGCTACCACGGCGTCATTTACCGCAAGATAATGCTTTTCTCCGCCGGGCTTCACAACCTCAACGTCTAAAAGCATACGTTTTTCGGTTGTATAGTCGCCCTTTAAAAGTCGAGAGAGTTTTTCGATTTCATCAACTTCAACGTCTGCAGCAAAGCCAAGTCTGCCGACGTTTACGCCAATCAGAGGCGTTGTATATTTCGCGGCATATTTAGCCGCATGAATAATTGTTCCGTCGCCGCCGACTGTTACAGCTATGTCGCAAATTTTGAAAAGTTCCTCAATATCCGGAACATATGAAATTTTAAATCCCTTAAAATGCTCCTCACATTCACTGAGCATATATACCTGAGCGTTCTGCGAAAAAAACAGAATTGCTATTTTACCCGCGTATGTAATCGCCTCAGGTTTTGAAATATTTACAACACATGCAATTTTCATACGTACACCTACTTGTCAAGCTCACTGTGGGATTTCTCGACGAGTTCTTGCGCGGAAATATCGGTATATGATTTTGGTTCATCACTTTTTCTGAGATAAATTAAATATTCGATATTTCCTTCAGGTCCTTTTATCGGCGAATAGTCAAGTCCGAGAACATCAAAGCCGTTTTCCAAACAGAACCGATAGATAGATTCAACAACCTCCGCGTGAACTTTCGGATCACGCACAACACCCTTTTTGCCGACCTTTTCCCTGCCTGCTTCAAACTGAGGCTTGATAAGACAAACGGCTTCTCCGTTGTCAGCAAGCAGTTTTACAGCTACCGGCAAAATAAGCCTCAGCGAAATAAACGAAACATCGACAGAGAAAAAATCAATTTTATCAGGTACCTGCTCTGTTGTTACCTTGCGCATATTTGTTCTTTCAAGGTTCACCACACGCTCGTCATTTCTGAGCTTCCACGCAAGTTGTCCGTATCCGACGTCGATTGAATATACTTTTTTAGCCCCGTTTTGCAGCATACAGTCGGTAAAGCCGCCTGTTGACGCGCCTATATCCATTGTAATTTTGTCTTTAAGCACAATATTAAAGCTGTTTATAGCTTTTTCAAGCTTTAGTCCGCCGCGGCTTACGTATTTTTGACCGCTGCCGCGAACCTCGATTTTTACATTTTCGTCGTAGGATGTGCCGCATTTATCAGCTTTTTGATTGTCAACATAAACCTGACCTGCCATAATTATTGCTTTTGCCTTTTCACGGCTTTCGCTTAAACCTTTTTCAAAAACGAGAACATCAAGCCTTTTTTTCATTTGAAGTATCCAATCCTTTGTTTAAATCATTTTTAATTACGCCGCACATACCCTCGGTATCAAGCTTGAGCATATTCAGCGCCTGATTTACCGTCATTTGTTTTACAAATTTATCGTCAATCGCTTTAATGTGATAAATACCGTTGAAACCTGTATATGCGAGTAAATCAGAGAAATTTCTCGCTATACCGCCGTTTTTTATTCCCTCTTCAAAAAACCATACGTATTTAAAATTTGAAGCTGTTTCAACAGCCTCTGAATCAATAGGCTTAATACGGCATAATTTAAGAATACAAACTTCTATGCCCTCTTTTTCAAGCTGTTCCTTGGCTTTGCAGGCATATGAAAACAGTCTGCCGTAGGTGATAATCAGCTTATCACATTCAGTATTTCCGTAAATATTAAAATCAATGCTTTCCGTGCCGAAATCCTGCGGTCTGTACAATTCGCCTCCTCGCGGGTAACGTACAACTGCAAGACCTTTGCAAACATAAATTGCATGGCTGAGAGCTTTTTTCATTCCCTCGAAATATGACGGTGAAAAAATCACCGTATTCGGGATTGTGTTAAGCATTGAAACATCAAAAACACCCTGATGTGTTTCGCCGTCGTCACCGACAATTCCCGCGCGGTCAACGGCAAGAACAAGGTGAAGCTCACCTATTGCGGCATCGTGAATAAGCTGGTCATAACTTCTCTGCAAAAATGTAGAATAAACGGCAAATACAGGGCGCATACCTTTGCTTGCAAGTCCGCAGCCAAAGGTAACTGCATGTTCTTCGGCAATGCCTACATCAAAAAATCTTTCTTTATACTTTTGTGAAAATTCAGCCAGTCCCGTACCCGTTGTCATCGCCGCGGTAATTGCGCATATTTTTTTGCCATCTTTGGCAAGTCTGCATAATTCGCTGCCAAAAGCGGCAGAAAATCCCTTATGACTTGAAATAGGTTCACCTGACTCAATGTCAAACTTGCCGATTCCGTGAAATTCACCCGGATTTTCTTCTGCAGGCAGATAGCCCTTGCCTTTTTTTGTTACAACGTGAACAATAACCGGGGAATTTACCTTTTTGGCAACCTCAAGAGCGTGTTCAAGTTCCGGTACATCATGTCCGTTAATCGGTCCGAGATAAGTAAATCCAAAACAATCAAATAATGTGTTCTTATAAATGGCATTTTTGATTTTTGACTTGCCTCTTTGTAAAAACTTTTTAATGGGTTTGCCGAAAAACGGAATTTTTGAAAGCACTCTTTCAGTAACTTTTTTTACTCTGATATACCAAGGCTGAATACGAACCGTAGTTAAGTAACGCGGGAAAGCGCCTACGTTTTTTGAAATTGACATTTTATTATCGTTAAGTATGACAATAAAATTTTTGTTGTAACGACCGGCGTTGTTCATTGCCTCAAAAGCAAGTCCGCCCGTAAACGAACCGTCGCCGATTACAGCAATTGTGTGACTGTGGTCGCCGCTGAGATCTTTCGCATTTGCAATGCCGAAAGCGGCAGAAATTGATGTACTGCTGTGCCCCGTGTTAAAATCATCATATCGGCTTTCACTGCGCTTCGGAAATCCGGATATACCGTCTTTTTTACGTAAAGTATCAAACTGCTCGTATCTGCCTGTGAGCAATTTATGAGTATAGCTCTGATGCCCTACGTCCCACACAACACTGTCTTTCGGAAAGTTAAATGTTCTGTGCATAGCCACGGTAAGTTCTACAACGCCGAGATTCGGAGATAAGTGACCGCCGTTTACCGAAACGGTTTCGACGAGCTTTTCACGAATCTCTGTACAAAGACGGTCTATATCCTTTTCATCCAGCTTTTTTACGTCGGCAGGTGATTTAATTTTTGAAAGTAATTTATATTCACCCATAATAATAACCAATTATAAAAATAATTCTAAGTAAGAATTATTTAGTCCTTTCAGCGAGTTTTAAAGCAAACTCTTTGAGCGAAGTTGTGTCATTTTCAAACGCACCCAAAGCATTAATTGCTTTATTTGTATAGTCTTTTACAAGCTCTCTGCACTTATCGACGCCAAGAAGAGACACGTAAGTTGACTTGCTGTTTTCCTCATCGCTTCCTACAGGCTTGCCCAGTTCTTCCGACGTAGATATTATGTCGAGAATATCATCCTGTATTTGGAAAGCCATACCTATACATTCGCCGTATCGTGAAGCGGCTTTGATGAGATTTTCATCAGCATCGGCTGAAATGCAGCCGAGTTCACAGGCAGCTTTTATCAGGCACGCTGTTTTTTTGTAATCCATTTCTTTAAGCACTTCAATAGGCGCGTTTGTATTCTCGCTCATCAGGTCGATAACCTGACCTCCCACCATTCCGACAGCACCCGCGTATTTAGCAAGCGTGTTGCAGGCTTTTGCGCATAGCTGCGGTGAGCACATCTCAATCGCCTTAGGCGAGGTCATTATTTCAAAAGCGAGTGTTAAAAGCGCGTCGCCCGCAAGAAGAGCTGTATCTTCACCGTAAACCTTGTGGTTTGACGGCTTACCTCGGCGCACATCGTCGTTATCCATACAGGGCAAATCATCGTGAATAAGCGAATACGTATGTATCATTTCAACCGCTGCCGCAAAATAAGCTGCCGTTTCGCTGTTCCCCGAACAAGCCCTGTTAAACTCATATACAAGTTGAGGTCTTACCCTTTTTCCGCCTGCCTCAAGGCTGTAGCGCATTGCTTCAATCAATTTCCTTTCCTTTACGTCGTCTGACGGGAGAAAAGAATATAATGCAGGTTCAAACTCTTTTGCAAAATTATTGCTCATTAAAATCTGCCTCCCCGTTTCTTATGCGTTCAAGTCTTTCGTTTATATCCTCAATCTTACCTTTGCTCGTTTCTATTTGATTCATACAAAATCCGAGCAATTCACAAGCCTTGGCATACAACTCAACACTTTGTGAGAGGGACATATTATCATTTTCAAGTTGTTTTACTGTTTCTTCAAGCTGTGTATTAGCTTGTTCAAAAGTCAGGTTTTTATCCATTATTTCACATCCTTAATTTCCGCATATTCCATAAGCCTCTGCATACGATGATTAGCGCCGCTGCGACTTATAGGAGGCGAAAGGTTTAATCCCAAATCCCGCAGGGACATTTCGGGATTTTCTATCCTCAAAGCAGCTATTTCACGCAAATCATCAGGCAGAGATTCAAGCCCTACTGTGAGTTTTATCTTCTCAATTGCCTCAAGCTGTTTTGCAGATGCTCCCGCGATTTTTGTAATGTTGGCAACCTCACCGTTAATTCGGCGATTTACGTTATTTCTGACTTGCTTTACTGCTTTTGTCCCCATTATTTCCATAGCGCTTATAGGCGCTCCGATGTAGGTGAGCAGGTCGCATATCTGCTCACTGCCCTTGAAATAAACTATGTAATTGCCGCTTCGAATTATTGTTTTAGGCGTAAAATCGCAATCGTGAATTTCAGAAAGCAATTTGCATAAATCAACCGATAAATTTTTATGAGGCACGCAAAATTCTGCGTGATAACTTTTCATAGGGTCGGAGATCGAACCGCAACAGAGGAAAACACCTCTTAAAAATGAGGGATAAAGCTCCTCTACGCTTAAATTTGACCTGTTAATGCGCAAAGTTACGTTTTTTTCAAGATAGCCGAAATCCTCGTAAATTTTTTTACATTCGTCGGAATTAACGAGCGTAACCTTGTAAAGGCGACTGTCGCTGTTTTTGATGCGCAAAGCCGTCTGCTTCTCAATTATAGGCATATACATATTTTGAAGCAGCATTATAAGGCGTTTACACGCATAAATATTTTCGGTTGTAAACGTTATTTTTTCCGCAGAAAAAATTTTGGAAAATAAAAGCATCCCGTACAATTCTGCTTTTAATGAGTCACGGTCAACTACATCATTTTTGCAAATTTCTTTTTTTACCTCTGACGAAAAAGACATAGTTGTCCTCCTTATTTATTTACGTCGCGGTGCTGAATAATACATTTGTATCCCTTTTGCACAAAATGCTCGTCCAATTTACGAGCAAGAGTTACGCTTCGATGTTTGCCTCCTGTACATCCTACACCGACTACCAGTTCGCTTTTTCCCTCTTTTTGGTACAGCGGAACAGAAAAATCAAGGAGATTTAAAGTTCTGCGTAAAAATTCACGAGTATCATCGCTGTTCATTACATACTCTCTTACTTTTTTGTCCAAGCCTGTCAACGGCTTGAGTTCGGGTATGTAGAACGGGTTTGGCAAACATCTTACATCGAGAATCATATCTGCTTCAAGAGGGATTCCGTACTTAAATCCGAACGACATAAAAGTCAGAGTAATGCTTTGTGTCGTATCCTCCATAAACATTGATAAAACGCGCTCTCTGAGCTGTTTATTTGACATATATGTTGTGTCAATTTTAAAGTCGGATATACGCTTTATCGGAATATAAAGAGCTTTTTCAAGCTCAACTGCCTCGGCAACCGAACCATCCTTAATTCGCTCGGACAGCGGGTGACGGCGTCGTGTTTCCTTGTATCTTACAATAAGACAATCCGTTTTTGCGTCAATAAACAGTATATTTGAATCCTTGTGTTCGGCTTTGAAAGTTTCAAGCTGATTGTACATTTCTTCAAAATTATCAGTGCCGCGCACATCAACAACAACTGCGGCACGTTTCATCATACTGTCCTTTGACGCGGAACAAAGGTTATACAACGTAGGGAGCAATGAGGCGGGGAGGTTATCTACGCAATAATATCCGATGTCTTCGAGCACGTGCAAGGCGGTTGTTTTACCCGCCCCTGACATTCCTGTTATTATAACAAATTCCATCAAATCACCCTATTCTTTTAAAGCATAATTATTTCACATTCAAGAGTATATCCGGTTTTGTCTTTTACCTCGGTTTTTATCTCATTAATGAGTTTCTTTACGTCGTCAGCCGTTGCGTGGGACTTGTTTATGATAAAGCCCGCGTGTTTTTCCGATACCTGGGCACCGCCTACGGATTTTCCTTTTAATCCGCACTGTTCAATCAACGCGCCGGCATAATTGCCCTGCGGGCGCTTAAACACACTGCCTGCGCTCGGATACTCAAGGGGCTGCTTGCTGCTTCTTCTGTCAAAATAATCTTTCATTCTTTCTTCAATATCCTTCGGGCTGTCTTTTTTAAGTTTTAATGTAACACCCGTGATAATAAGTTTTTCGTTGCGGAAAACGCTTTTGCGGTATCCAAAATTAAGTTGATTCTTTTCAATGCGACCGATTTTACCATCGGAACTTATATAAGACGCACTGTAAACAACATCTTTCATTTCTCCGCCGTAAGCGCCTGCATTCATAAATACAGCTCCGCCGACTGTGCCGGGAATACCCCAAGCAAATTCCAGTCCGGAAAGTCCGCATTTTTGAGCAAATTTGCATAGTGCGGAAAGCGTAGCCCCCGCACCGCAATATACGGTAGTGTCATCAATCAGCGTTATATCTTTAAATTCTCCGTCAAGGCGCAATACTACGCCCCTTATTCCGTTATCGCCGACAAGCACGTTGCTGCCGTTGCCCAAAAGAAAATAATTAATATTACATTTTTTACATTCTTTTAAGATTGCGCTGAGCTTGCTCAAGGTTTTGACTTTTACATATGTATCAGCCGTACCCCCTATTTTAAAAGTTGTATGCCTGTTCATCGGCTCATCTTTGCGTGCATCGCAGTTAAGAATTTTTGCAAGGTCATAAATTGCGTCGGTTCTATCCATAATAATTCAGTAACTCCAATTAATTAATATTTTAAACCACATTCATCAAGATATGATTTCATTCTGTCAACGTCTGTATTAACTATAAGCATTTCTGGAAAATCAATGTCTTTGAGCATCTGTAATGTTTTATCGGCTTTACCCAAAGTATGCGTAAAATGAGAATCAGTGTCAACACATATTCTTGCGCCGTATTTCATACATTTTTCGGCTATTTTAATGCAATTTGGTTTATGACTTTTGTTATATCTGAATGCAGAATCGTTAATTTCTATAAGTTTTCCCTGCTTTGCCATTTCTTTAATGACAGTATCATAATCATACTTAAAATAATCCGAACCGCTGTGTCCTATTATGTTTACATTCGGATTTTGAGCAAGATTAAGATACGCATTCGTACACTTTTCAACGGTAGCCTCACCGTCAATTGTAAGCGTATGCAACGACGCTACAATAATATCAAGCGAGTGCTGAAGAGATTCTTCAACGTCAATATTGCCGTCATAGTCGCATATGTTTGCCTCAATCCCTTTCAACAAACGCACCCCCTCCACATAATCCGGAATAACGGGCAACGATTCAAAATAGAACGGTCCCGGAGCTCCCGGCATTGAGCGCGCGTGGTCTGTAACGGCAATTGCAAAAAGTCCGAGCTTTTGTGCCTGCGTTGCCATTTCTGTAATTGTGGCGTATGCGTGTGTCGATGCTATTGTATGTGTGTGTAAATCTGCAACCAATTTCATATTTTTATTCCCACTTATCTACAATTGTTTTCGGTGACTCTTTAATGTCATGAACATCCATACCCAGACTTACCAAAAGGTCTTTTGCCGCATTGTAGCCCATCTTCTTTTGACGGTTATTCATGGCGGCTACTTCGATAATAACCGCGAGGTTACGACCCGGTTTAACGGGAATTGTAAGCGCAGGAACTTCTACCCCGAGAATGTCCATATACTGGTTATCAAGTCCTATTCTGTCATATACTTTGGCGCTGTCCCAAAGTTCCAGATTGATTACTATATCGATTTTTTCCTGCATTTTTACGGCGCCCATACCAAAAAGCTGACGCGCGTTAATAATACCTATGCCCCTGAGTTCGATAAAATGACGTATATTTTCCGGAGACGTGCCTATAAGCGTGGTGCCGGAAGTTTTTCTTATTTCGACCGCGTCATCTGCCACAAGTCTGTGACCGCGTTTGATAAGTTCAATTGCCGTTTCACTTTTACCGACGCCGCTGTCACCGGTCAGCAGACAGCCCTCGCCGTAAACCTCAACAAGTACACCGTGACGTGTAATTCTCGGGGCAAGCTCTTTGTTTAGATAATGTACAAGGTTAGCTGTTAAATCTGATGTACTCTCGTCAGAGCTGAAAATTGAAACCTTGTGAAGCTTGGCGCTTTCCATTATTGCCGGAGACGGTTCAATGTTTCGGCATATGATTACGCACGGAGGGCCGAAGCTGAAAATCGAGTCGATAACCATTCTCTGAGCTTCGGAACCGAATCTGCCGAGATATGAAAACTCGGTATTGCCGAGCACCTGTATTCTTTTGTTGTCAAAAAACTCAAAATAACCCGTCAGCTCAAGACCCGGTCGGTTAATTTCTACCGTAGTTATTTTTATTTCATCATAGTTTTCGGCAACATAAATTTTTTGAAGATTTAATTTTTCCACAATACTGGATAATGGTACAGAAAATTCAACTGACATATACTCACCGCCTTATAGAAAAGATAATAGAATTTTCCTTGTATATATTCTATATTATTATACACCATAAAACAGTTTGTATAAAGTCTTTTAATGAATTATTTTTCATTTTTTAATTATTTTTCCCAATTTTTGATATATATCTCTCCTTTTTCTGCTTTTAATTCTTCATCAGAAGTAATATAAGAAACGTCAATTATAAGATTATTATTTTCATAAATTTTATTGAAAACAGACAGGCAATTTATTGATACATCTTTATTATTTTTCTTCAACAGATTTATATACTCTTTAATACTTTCAAGGTATTTACTGTTCTTTTTCATACCGCTCAATGTGTTTTTGTCGCACAGAGTAAAATATGAAACCGGTGAAATTTCTGAATTTTTCGCAATATAAGTCAAGTCCTTTTGCAAACACTCAGCGTATATTTTTTCATTAACCGCGAACAACTCGAATTTTGAGAGAGAAAGTTCGGGAATATAGCTTTTTCGTGCTTTTTTGCAGGCTTCTTCAAAGCTGTTCGCCTCAATCGAAACAACATTCGGTTTGTCGTTGCTGTTTAGTAAAAAGAATATATACGACAATCCGTTTTCACCCGAATCCACCGCCACTGTTTCCGCCAGAGAAGCCTTATCTATTTGTTTTGACGGAGAACAGCCTGAAACGGTTATACTTACCAATATAAACAATACTGACAAAATTAAACTTACTGCTTTTTTACACATTGGTATCCCTCCTGTACAACGCAAGGTTTATTGCCGGCAGCACAAGCGATACCACCACCGTCATAATGTTTAAAATTATTTGATTTGTAAGAACATCTCTTACAGATTCAATATTTTGTGCACAAAACAACAGAATTGCCGTCGGCAAAATGAAGAGCAGGTAATGCTTGCCGTTGGTATTAAAAGCTGATTTTTTAATACAGCAAAGGCAGAGTGAAACAAGTATAAATACTGATATTGTTGATACAAAAAGATACAATCCCTCTATTCCTCCTACAGAGCCCAACAGAGATGATTTTGAAAGCAGAAACCCGGAGTATTCCTGCATATGAGCGTAACTGCCGAGCGCAAACCTAATAAAAAACGCAAAAGCGGTAAAAATCAATAAAGCCGCAGCAAATAAAACGAATACCGAACGCAACTTAAATTTTTCTGATTTATTTTGGAGAACAAGGCATATTACCGCTGTAAAAGAAATTGAAAATGTGTTTGACATAACGTCAAAAAATCCCGAGGGATTTCCGCTGAATCCGAAATCGGCAACGCTTAAGTCAATGTTTAAAATATTTCCGCAAAAGATTAGCAGAAGGCTGACTGCAGTTATTACCGAAATAATCAGAGCACATCGGGCAATAGCATTTGCTCCCTTATATGACGAATACGCGCATAATATTAAAAGAATAAGTCCTATTCCGAAAAGAGATGCGTTTTGGTTGAATTTTTTTGAAAACATATCAGAATATTTCAGCAGAATGTATGAAATAAGCCACACAAAATACACACAGTAAATTAGTGCCGTAACAAATGAACCGACAACGGTTTTTCGATATAGACAGCGTACGTCCGCACATTTAGTATATTTTTGACTTACATATACAAGGCAAAACAGAACAGCCGATGCTGCTATTCCAACAAAGGTTGATACAAATTCATATAAAAATGTCTGTTTGTCGGCCGATTTAATATTCTCAAGCAGAATTACAGGCAACATACATATAAGCAAAGTGATTAACATTCTGTTAGATGGAATTTTAATTTGCGTCAAGATTAATCCTCCTCTTTTTCGGAGAAACGTTGGATTTTTATGGTGTGCTTTGAAAGTTTTTTCCAGCTTGAGCGTATAAACACATCACGCATACTCTGAAGCGAAAACGGCGCCAGCGATGACATATAAGGAACGCCCAAAGAGGTTTTTGAACACATATTTACAAGAACAATTGCCGTGGCAAGTATTATTCCCCACATTCCGAAAAGTCCTCCGACAGTTATAAACAGAAATCTCAGAACAGTAATTGTCGGATACATCGGCGATGTTACATAGCTGCAAATTGCCGCAGTTGCCACCACCATAAGAGTTGATGATGAAATAATTCCGGCGCTGACGGCACTTTCGCCGATTACAAGCGCTCCCACTATACTTACTGCGTGCCCGAGAGGTTTTGGTATTCTGAGTCCTGCTTCTCTCATTATTTCATAGACAATTGTAATCAAAAACACTTCAAGCGTAACAGGAAGCGGTGTTTGTGAAATAGATTCGGAGGTTTTTATTAAAAGACCCGTCGGAAAATATTCGGGGTGATACTGAGCAAAAGCCGTATATACTCCCGGCAAAAACACGGCGATTATAAAAGACAGATATTTTAAAATTCTGATAAATGACGCATAGTACGGTCGGTTGGAGTAATCATCAACACTCTGAAATTCCTCGACAAAAAGATGAGGTAAAATTATTACCGACGGCGTTCCGTCCACGAGTATAGCTATTCTTCCCTCTGTCAGCTTACCGCATACGGTGTCGGGGCGTTCGGAAATTCCCACGCCTGAGAAGATTGACTTTGAGCTGTTGTCCTCGAGATAGTCGGAAAGATACCCCGAAGCAAGAACAGTATCGAGATTGCAGCCGTTTAACCTGTCTCGCACCTTTTCTAACAAATTCTCAGATACGCTCTTTTGAAGATAACAGAGCATCAGCTGAGTTTTTGAATTTTTGCCTACAGTCACCGTTTCAAAAACCAAATCGGGACTTTTTATTCTGCGACGGATTAGCGTCATATTTATTCTGAGCGGTTCTGTAAAGCCTTCTCTTGAACCTCTTTGAACGACTTCGCTTTCCGGCTCGGTAACGCTCCGAAATGAAAAGCCCTGTGAACCGATTGCAAGCATCTGCTTTGTGCCGTCCAGCAATATGAGTGCGAATCCCGATGTTGCAAACATAACAGTCTCTTCAAGCGTGTTAAATTTTACAATTTCGCTTGATGTAAGCACGCTTTTTTGAATTTCGTCAATCATTGAGTCGGAATCAGATTGAGCAAATTTATAATCAAGCAGCGGTTCAATTATTGAAATTGCAACCGTATCCTTTGAACACATTCCCTCAATTGTAACTATCGCAGCTTTTTTATTGTCTGAACTGTTCAAATTCATTTCACGAACGGTTAGGTCCGCCGAATTAGCGAACAACTCTTTTAAAGCCGATATATTTTCTTTTAATGAACTATACATATTTATCACCGTTTATAGAATTTGCCAAATAATTTTAAATATCCGTGAATATGGCATATTTATGTGCAAATATTATAAGTGGTGATAAAATGTTAATTTCGGTAATAAGAACTTTAATTGTATATGTATTCATTATCATTGCAGTACGCCTTATGGGTAAAAGGCAGATAAGCGATATGCAGCCCAGTGAGCTGGTTATTACTCTGGTAATTTCCGATATTGCTGCTATTCCCATGCAAAATACTTCTCAGCCGTTGCTCAGCGGTATTATACCGGTGCTTATGCTGGTTGCCCTTGAGATTTTGACAAGTATATTGATGATGAAAAGCGGAAAATTCAGAAAAATTTTATGTGGCAGTCCCGTAGTTGTTATTGAGGACGGAAAGCTGCTGCAAAATCAGATGAAACGCCTGCGGCTGACAATTGAGGATTTGTGTATTCAACTCAGGCAGCAGGACGTGTTCTCTATTGAAGATGTGCAATACTGCATTGTAGAAACAAACGGAACTGTCAGCGTTCTTGAAAAACCGCAAAAGAGAAAACCGTGCGCCGATGATTTTAATATAAAGATACCCGATAATAAGATAGAAACCGTAGTTATCAGCGATGGTAATATACTTGATAATTCACTGAAACTGTGCCGTAAAAGTAAAAAATATCTTATGGATATTTTACGTCACGAAAAAGTAAATGAAAAAGATGTTTTTCTGATGACGCTTGACGCAAACGGTAAATATAATTTAATTATGAAGGAATGATATTTCTTGAAAAGAATTTACGCCTCAATTGCTTTTATTTTAATATGTTTTACAGTCTCCGGTATTGAACTGGGATATATAAGCGCAAAGGTTGAAAATTTTACTTCGCTGATAGAAAACGCTGATAATCAGATGAAGAAAACAAACTTTGAAGAGGCTGTAAACATTTGTACGCAGACCGAAGAACAATGGAACAACAGTGTAAGCGCAATTGACTCATTTTTAATTCACGACTATGTGGACAAAATAGGAGAAAGTATTTCTCTTATGAAAACTTATGCGGAAAATTGCGCACCCGCTGATTACTTTGCGGAAAGCAAAAGAGCAAAAAAACAACTCGCTTCCATTAAAGAAAGCGAGTATCCTATTTTTGAAAATATTGTATGATCAGCTTTTGATAATACGAGTTTTTACTGCCTCAACAGCTGCAAATATCAAAAATACCGCAGCGTTCGCTATTACTACGCTTGCTCCGGCAGGCGTGTCAAGCGAATACGAGGCATACATACCGACAAAAAAGCAGCATATTGAAAGTATTCCCGAGCAAATAATTACTGTTTTAAAATGCTTGCATAAACGCATTGAGGAAAGAGCGGGAAAAATTATGAGCGCGGATATTAACAGCGTGCCCATTATTCTCATTCCGATTACTATTGTCATAGCCGTGAGCAAAGCTATAACAGTGTTGTATACACCCGTTCTTAAACCGGTAGCTTTTGAAAAGCTCTCGTCGAAAGTAACTGCGAAAATTTTATTGTAGAAAATTACAAATACTACAATTACCGCAACTGCAAGTATCCCGCACATAACGGCATCGGCTGTGGTTGTTGCCAGAATACTTCCGAATAGATAAGAATTTAGGTCGGTATTTACACCGGAAATACTAACGGCTGCAACTCCCACTGCAAGTGACGTGCTTGAAATAATTGCGATAGCCGCATCGCCGTTAATTTTGCTGTTTTCGGAAAGCCTTAAAAGCAGAAACGCCGCGATAATAACTACTGGAACAGCGACCTCAAGCGGTGCCAGATTTAACGCCGCCGCAACTGCAAGCGCTCCGAATCCGACGTGAGACAGTCCGTCTCCAATCATAGAATAACGTTTGAGCACAAGTGTTACTCCCAAAAGCGACGCGCACAACGACACGAGTATTCCTACAATAAACGCTCTGATTATGAAATTGTACGAAAACATTTCAACAAGAGTTTGTATCATTGCTGTTCACCTCCGCTTAAATGATGGATATGCTGACATTCATCACAAGGACAGTCGGTTATCATAAATTTTTTGCCTACCTCAGAATGTAAATATTGATGCGCGATTCCGAAAAAATAGCTGTTTCTTGACAAATGCAAAATCTTATTTGCATTATTAACAGCGGCGGTAATGTCGTGGGTAACCATAACTACCGTTATTCCGCTTATATTTAATCTTTTAATAAGCTCATACATATCCTGCATTGCTTTTGGGTCAAGTCCCGTGACAGGCTCATCAAGAATAATAAGCTTACGCGTTGCGCAAAGCGCTCTTGCGAGCATTGCTCTTTGACGCTGCCCACCTGAAAGCTCGCGAAAACACTTTTTTCGCAGGGGATAAATTCCTGTACGCTCCATATTTTTTGCGGCAAGCTTCTTCTGTTCCTTAGAGTAAAACAATGTGTGTTTTTGGTTTAAGCAGCCTGATAACACTACCTCGGAAACCGAAGCGGGAAAATCTTTTTGTATTAAGGTTTGCTGAGGCAGATAGCCTATTTCATTCTGCTTTAAGCCGTCGGAATATTTGATTGTACCGCTTTGTACGGGCAAAAGTCCCAGCAAACATTTCATAAGCGTAGTTTTTCCCGAACCGTTTTCACCCACAATGCAAACATAATCGTTTTCATTTATTTTTATACTTAGATTGGAAATAACTGTTTTACCCTCGTATCCCATTGACACATTTTCAATTGTGATAAGCGACATTATGACAAAGCCTCCTTTAGTGCAGACAGATTTTGCTCCATAAGTGAAATGTACGAAGTACCGTCAGCAAACTGTTCTTTTGTAACATTATGGCAAGATGAAAATTTTAAAGTTTTTGCATCTGAATCTTCGGAAATTAATTTTGCAGTTTTGCCGTTTGAAAAATCAAGATAAAATACAACGGGAATATTATTGTCGCGCACAAAGTCGATCAGATGAGTAACCACGGCAATACTGGGTTCGGTTTCGCTGCTGCACCCCGGAAAAGCCGCCTCGTATTTTAAATTATAATCCTTAGCAAAATACAAAAGCGGAAATCTGTCGCCGAAAACAACTGTGTCACGCTTAGCGTTGTCCGTAACAGATTTAAATTTATTGTCGAGTACACTGAGTTCTGTAGTATATTTATTTAAATTATCAGAATAATAATCTGTATTTTTACTGTCAGCAGCGACAACGGCGTTAAAAATAGATTTTGAAAGCGTCTCAGCGTTTTTTATTGACGTCCAGATATGCTCGTCATATTCTAAATCGTCCTGATGATCGTGTTCTCTGTCAATACTGTCATCGTGATGTGAATGGTCAATATCCTCTTCATACCTCAAATTAACATAATCCATCATCTTTAAAACCTTAATATCTTTGTTTTCAATCGAACTAAGAACACCATCTACCCAAGCATCACTTTCTCCCCCGTTGTAAATAAATATATCGCAGTTTTCAATCGAAACAATATCTGACGGTGAAGGGTCGTAATCGTGAGGCTCATTACCCGGAGAAAGAAGCATTTTTACATTCGCCTTATCACCGGCTATATTTTTGGCAAAGTCATAGTACGGAAATATAGTCGTGACAATGCTTAATTTTTCGCCATCGGCAGAATTTTGAGTGTAAACAGGCGTACACGATACAAGTAAAAGCATCAAAGTAACCGCTGTTATTACGGAAATCAATTTTTTCATAAACATTATACTCCAAAAAATACGGGGCTGCACAGAAAACTTCTGTTAGCAACCCCAAAACATAATCAGTAATTATTTTTTAGCTGACTTTTTAGCTTTTTTGTGATTCTGCCACATAACCCAAAGCGGACCTGCGATACAGATTGATGAGTAACAACCTGAAATCAAACCGATAATCATCGGAAGTGCAAATGACTGTACAGAAGCAATGTTAAAGAACAATGCCACAATGTAAACAATAACAATTGCAGAGAGTGTTGTTACCGAAGTCATAATAGTTCTCTTTAACGACTTTGTACAGCTTAAATTAAAGATTGTAGCAACGTCGGTTTTTCTGCCGAGGATTCTTCTTTCCTCACGAACACGGTCATAAATAACGATTGTATCGTTAAGCGAGTAACCGAGAATCATAAGCACAACCGCTATAAAGTTTGAGTCGATTGGAATCCGGAAGATGACATACAGGAAGTAAATCATCGCTACGTCGTGGAACAAAGCCGCAAGCGCCGTAAAACCTGCCGACAAACCGCCGATTTTTTTGAAGCGGACGGTTACGTAGAGCACCATTAATATGCACGCAATAGCGACAGCCGTAAGACATTTCATAAGGAAGTTAAATCCCATAGAAGCGTCGATTGAGTTTGACTCAAGACATTTAAAGTTGTTGTCGGGATATTCTTTCTGCAAATCAGCTTCAAGACTCTGCTGAATATCAGTACTCATCGCATCATTGCCCGAAAACTGAACAGAAACGTTATTGCCGGAATTGCCCATAATGTCTGTTGAGAACGAGGTGGATATTCTGTCAGTTGTTTTATCCTGGATAAACTGATAAAGCTCGTTTTGGTCAATCTGTCCCGAATAACTAAACTTGAGAGTAGTACCGCCCGAGAACTGAATATCAAGCGCCACGCCAAAGATTATGTTGCATATAATACCAATTGCGATAATTGCCAAAGAAATGCCAAAAAATATCTTCTTGTGTCCTACAAAGTCTATTATCCTTCTGCCGTTGTTGTACTTCTGGCAAATTTCTTCATTAGTCATTTGAGTTTTCGGCTGAAAATTATTTTTCATTTCTGGCACCTCCAAACAACCATTTTTTGTGCAGGAATTTGATACCTGCAATACTTCTGAGCATTACTCGAGTTAAGAATACGCCCATTATGAAGTTTGAAATTACACCAGCAAGCAAAGTAAATCCGAATGAATAAATTGTACCTGTTGTTGATTCACCGAAGATAATCGAAAGAATATTTGACGGACCGAATACAAGCATAAGGATAATTGATACAATAATTACAGTCATATTACCGTCAACGATAGCTGACAAAGAGTTTTTCGTACCGAGCTCAATAGCGCCGTCGAGCGTTCTTCCGTTTCTAAGCTCTTCTTTAATACGCTCAGCCGTAATAACGTTACAGTCAACGCCCATACCGATTGAAAGGATAAGACCTGCGATACCGGGAAGGGTCATTGTAAACGAATTGATGGTTGTAAAGTAACCTGAAACAGCGGCAATTGAAAGCGCTGTCTGACCGAGTAGAGAAATTACAGCTACAAAACCCGGAAGTCTGTAACCAATCAACATAATCAAAGCAATTGCAATAAATGCAATTACACCTGCGTATGCCATTGCAGTCAGCGAGTTTTCGCCGAGAGTCGGGCTTATGTTACTGTAATTTGACGTTTCAAGCTGGAACGGAAGAGCGCCTGCTGAGATTTTATCCGCAAGCTCAGTTGCAGTTTCAGCAGTAAAGTCGCCTTCAATCTGTGCTTTACCGTCTGTAATCGCTGAATTTACAGTCGGAGCAGAGAGCATAATGTCATCCATCCAGATTGAAATTGTCTGATTAATATATTGCGATGTAATATCTGCAAACTCCTGCTTACCCTCATCGGTAAACTCAAGACTTACAACATACTGAGTTTCACCGTTGTTGTCCTGATATACATTTGCCGTAGCTGATTTTACAGCTGTACCGTCCATAAGTACAGTCTCTGTATCACCGGTAGGCGTTCTGTAAACCGGGTTACCGTCAGAACCGATTTCAGTTGTTTCATACTCCTGACCGGGTCTGAAAGTAAGCTTTGCAGTTGAAGAAATTTCGTTAATAGCATCTACTGCATTGTAATCTGTTTCGTCGGATTTCCACGGGAAACGAACAATGATTCTGTCGTTATTTGAATCGGCATACAACTCATAGTCAGTAATACCCTGAGAAATCATACGAAGTTCAATGATTGATTTTGCTGAATTTAACTGTTCATCAGTAGCGTCATAGTTGTCAGCAGGCTTAAATGTCGCCTCAACACCGCCTCTGATGTCGATTCCCCATCGTATGTCGCCGATGCCTTTTAATACTGTATTTTTGTTGTCGCCCGTGTAGTAGGATACTCCGAAAATCGCAGTAAACGAAAAGGCAAGTATCAGCAAAGCAACAATGAAGAACACAGGCTTTGGAACTCTTTTCATGCCTTTGAAACCTCCGTAATATAATTGTCTGCAAGCAGCGTAAGCAAAAAATAACTCTGTTACATATGCATACTAACAGACGTAACAGAGTTATTATAAAATTTTTTTACCAAAATGTCAATGGATTCATAAATATTTCATAAAAAATATTTTATTTTAGCAAATTTTGTACATATTTGAAATAATTAAAATTAATCATCAAGGAGTTTTTCACACGCCGCAAGCTTTGTACAGATGCAGAATACGTCCATTGCTACTTCAAGTTCTTCATTCGGAGGGAATGTAGGCGCAATTCTTATGTTCTTATCCTCCGGATCGTTTCCGCAAGGATATGTTGCGCCGGCTCCGGTAAGAATAACACCTGCTTCTTTACATAGCTGTACTACTCTTTTGGCAGTGCCTACCAACACATCGACACTTACAAAGTAACCTCCGTTGGGATTTGTCCAAGAACCTACGCCTGTTTCGGAAAGCTCTTTGTTAAGAGTGTTGAGAACGATTTCAAATTTAGGCTTAAGAATAGCTTTATGCTTTTTCATATGCTCCAAAATGCCGTCCATGTTTTTAAAGTAAAGAACGTGCCTGAGCATATTGAGCTTATCGTAGCTGATAATCTCATAGTTATATCTCTCTTTGAAAAGATTCATATTAAAATCAGACGCTGCCATTGCAGCTACACCTGCACCCGGGAATGTGATTTTAGAGGTTGAGCAGAAGAGTATGGGCATATCCTCGTTACCTGCTTTTATACATTCATCATAAATATTTAACAGGGTATCCGGTGTATCGGTAATATCGTGAACGCAATAGGCGTTATCCCACATAATCCTGAAATCCTTAGCGGCAGGCTTTAAAGCCGCAAGGCGCTTAACGGTTTCATCGCTGTATGTAATCCCCTGCGGGTTTGAATATTTAGGCACGCACCAGATACCTTTGATAGTATCATCGTTTGCAACGAGCTTTTCTACAACGTCCATATCGGGTCCGTTTTCTGTCATAGGAACACAAATCATTTCAAATCCGTAATACTGTGTGATACCGAAGTGGCGATCATAACCGGGTACAGGGCAAAGAAATTTTCTGTCTTTTACTTCATACCAGGGCTTGCAGTCATCATATGCCGAATTAGTCATCAAGCAGCTTATTGTATCAAACATCATATTAAGACTTGAACTTCCGCCTACCATGACCTTATCACAGTCAACGCCGAGAATCTGACCAAAAAGCTCACGGCACTCTTTAATGCCGTCCAAAACACCGTAGTTACGGCAATCCATACCGTCTTCACCGACGAAAGAAGATTTGCTGTTGAGAACGTCAAGCATTCCGAGTGAAAGGTCAAGCTGTTCTTTGCAGGGCTTACCCCTTGCCATATTAAGATTAAGCCCCTTGCCTTTTACATCCTCGTACTGCTTTACGAGAGATTCATACTCGGATTTGAGTTGTTCTTTTGTTGAATTTAAATAATTCATTTTGCCATCCCCTTAACTTATAAATTGCAAAATCAGTTTTATAACAGTTAATATTTTAATATAAAGAAAAGAAAAATGCAAGTCTTTTTTAAAAAACTTGCATTTTTATATTTACAAAAAATAACAGACCTGCCATACGCTTTTTGGGCAATGTTGGCAAGTCTGTAAATTATTTACATTAATCCTGTATATTATTTATAATATTGATAGTAATAATATCCGCGCTTATTGCGTTTATTTGAAAAAGTACAACCTACTTTTATAATGCCGAGCACCTTTGAGCTGGCAAGCTTTACATGGTTGAGCAACCTCTGCAAGTCCCCGTGAGTTGTAGAACGCTCTCGAACTACCACAACAAAACCCGCAACCTGATCTTTAAGCAGTAAAGCATCGGCAACCACGCCGATGGGAGGGGTATCAATAATGATATAGTCGTATTCCTCCTCGAGCTTTTCCAACATATGAATAAAATATGCCGAACACATAAGCTCGGAAGGGTTTGGCGGAACCGTACCAGACGTTAATACATCAAGATTAGGCAAAACATCGCGCTTAATGGAATCTTCTATAGTAACCATTTTACCGATTATATTTGAAAGTCCCTGATTGTTATCAAGCCTGAAAATATTGTGTACATTAGGTCGGCGGAGGTCACAGTCAATGAGCAAAACGCGTTTTTCCATTTTTGAAAACGAAATTGCAAGGTTTGCCGACACGGTACTTTTACCCTCACCCTTTGAATAACTTGTAACTGCAAATACTTTCTGATCACAGGCAGAAAGCGAAAACATAATATTTGTTCTTGCCGATTTATACGATTCTACAATAGCAAATTTTGTTTTATCATTCAAAGTTGCATCCGTATCTGTAACTTTATTTTTGTTTTTACTCGAAAGCTTTATTTTCATACCAATCACCTGCCGCTTGATTCAAAATCAGGTATCTCCGCAAATACGGGAATATTATATATTTCTGAGAGATTATCGTCGGATTTAATAGTTGTATCAATGATTTCAAGCAAAACAACTATAAGACATGATGCTATAAAACCTACGCCCAATCCTAACAATGCATTCTTGGGATTATTAGGCGCAGACGGACGCTCGGGCGTCTTGGCTGTTCGTATTGTACCTATTTGACCATATACAAAGCGATTGTTAAACACATCCGCGCATTTTTCGGTTATTTGGTTGGCAACATTAGCACAGTCTTGTGCGTCATTGCCGGATACATATATGGTTATAAAAAATGAATCATCGGCAACACTGATGTTAACATTACATCCATTGTACAATGCAGTAATTTCGTCAGAGTTTTTAAACAGAGTAACACAAACCGACGCAAGGTTTGATGAGCCGGAAATATCGGACTGATAAATCTTTTGTGCATCGGCATTTGATCCTGTTGAATCATTCTTGTAGTTCTGCACATAAATCATTGCCGATGTCTCATAGGTCGGCGGGATAAAGAATTTTGAAACGCAAAAAAACAATACGCCCATGGCAAGTGTGACTATTATAATGAATTTTATTCTATGTAATAATATTCCAATTATTTTTTGAATAGTTAAATTATTCGTCATGGTTTAACCCCTTCAAATGATGAAAATCTGAATACGAATTGCATACGAATACGTAAGAGTATTATATTACAACAAATCGACCTCATTATTCTAATCAAGAATTAAATACATAAAAAATCAAGGAAGTTCAATAACTTCCTTGATTTTTGTAAGTGCAGTCATTTATCTGTAAATTTCTGTAAGTAAAGTAAACACTTATGCGCAAAGATTGAGCAATACACCGGCCGCAACTGCAGAACCGATTACGCCTGCAACATTCGGACCCATAGCGTGCATAAGCAAAAAGTTTCCGGGGTTTTCCTGCTGACCGATTTTCTGTGATACACGAGCTGCCATAGGAACAGCCGATACGCCTGCGGAACCGATAAGCGGATTAACCTTACCTCCTGTAAGTTTATACATAATCTTACCAAAGATAACACCGAATGCTGTACCGAGGCAGAAAGCTAACAGACCAAGAACTATAATCTTAATAGTATCCATAGTTAGGAAGTTCTGCCCCGAAGCGGTAGCTCCTACTGTTGTACCGAGGAAAATTGTAATAATGTTCATAAGCTCGTTTTGAGCAGCCTTTGCAATTCTGTCAACAACGCCCGACTCTTTAAACAGGTTACCGAGCATAAGCATACCGACAAGCGGTGCTGCGTCCGGAAGGAATATTGCGATAAGAATTACAACAATTACGGGGAACATAATTTTTTCAAGCTTTGAAACAGGGCGAAGCTGTTCCATAACGACCGATCGTTCTTTCTTTGTTGTAAGAAGCTTCATAATCGGCGGCTGGATGATAGGAACAAGCGCCATATATGAATACGCAGCAATAGCAATCGAACCAAGGAGATGCGGAGCAAGCTTTGTAGTTACGTAAATAGCAGTAGGTCCGTCCGCACCGCCGATGATACCGATAGCAGCACCTTCGGCTTTTGTAAATCCGAGGAAAATCGCACCTGTAAATGTAAGGAAAATACCAATCTGCGCTGCTGCGCCGAGAATAAGGCTTTTCGGGTTAGCGATAAGGGGACCGAAGTCAGTCATACAGCCAATACCGAGGAAAATAAGCGGCGGATAAATTCCGAGCTTAACACCCTGATATAAGTAATAAAGCAAACCGCCGTATGTAGGATTCTCGTAATAAGTTACTCCGTCCAATACCATCGAGGCGTGCCCTGATGTCGCGACATTTTGAGCCTGACATTGCGCTTCAGTCAGCCATTCCGTTGACGGTGCCGCCATAATTTCGGGATATAGATTCACAAGTAACATGCCGAATGCAATCGGGAGCAAAAGCAACGGCTCATACTGTTTCTTGATTGCCAAATACATTAAAATTATTGAAATTACAATCATTGTGTAGTTTTGCCAGTTCAGAGTCATCAACCCCGAACTTTGTATTATGCCTACTACGGCATCTATAAAACCTTGTATTATTTCCATAAATTATCAACGTCCTTTCCGCAAAAAACTACCCTTAAAACGGGCGTGTATTGTCAAGTACACCGGCATTTGCCCAAGCAGAACGACCGCCGTTTGACTTTTTGATGCTTTTGATTCTTGTTTTTGCAGAAGAGCCGTATATATCAGCTACCGCAGCAGAAATTACTGCGACAACCTCTTCGGGAACACCGTCAAAGTTTTCCTGAGTAACAGCAGATTTTACCTGCACAGATGCAGCTTCTTCCTGCTGCATTGATTCTTCTTTAATTTTATTCTTCCCACCCTGTTGAGCCTTTTGAATAATAAAAGAGAATAGCTTGATAATTAAGATGAGCAGAATAAGTACAATAAACACAACTACAAAACCGGTAAGAATTACCTGTGCAGATGCAATGAATTTTTCTGATAAAGACATATCAGCTGTTCTCAACATGGGCGCAATAGCGGAAATGTTCATAAAACGACCCCCAATTAACATATTACATATATTAAATATTATACTTTATTCCGTCTTTATTTTCAATAATAATTGAATTTTGCTTATTATTTCGTTTATTAAGACAATTGTTTAAAGATTATTTATTGTATTTTTAGATATTTTAACGAAAAGCTCGACGTGGGAATTTTATTAAAAAACTCACGTCGAGCATTCTGTTTTCTGTTTTTTATTATTAAATAATAATACAAATCAATCCGTTACAGCCGTCATTAATTATTTTTTCAATAGTTTCACCAATTTTTCTCCTTGCGTCAGCCGGCATACGGTAGAGCTTATTATGGAGTCCTTCGTTAACGAGTTCGTGAACTGACTTGCCGAAAATATTGCTCTCCCATATTTTTTCGGGATTTTCTTCAAATTCTTTGAGCAAATATGATACAAGCTCCTCCGACTGCTGTTCCGAGCCTACTATAGGGGTAACCTCTGTCTGTGTATGCACTTTCATCATATGAATTGACGGAGCGCTTGCCTTTAGTCTGATTCCGTATTTGCCGCCGTGTTTTATAATTTGCGGCTCCTCCAAAGTAAGCTCGTCAATTGTCGGCATTACAATCCCGTATCCTGTTTCCTGTACCTGCTCATACGCCTGAGCTATCTTATCAAATTCCTGCTGCTTTTGGGACAAATCTTTTATACATAAAAGCAAGTCGCACTCATCATTTAAGTCAAGATTTGTCTGCTCGGATAAAACCTTATAAAATAACGAACTGTCAACTTTTACGGAAATTGAAGCGGTGCCTCTTCCCAAATCAAGTCCGCTTATCTGAGCGCTTTCAATATATTCGCAGTTCGCAATATCTTTAATCAGCTGTTGAACTTCTCGGATTTTTTCAATTTTTTGCGCAGAATTTTTTATGCACTCAAAAATTACCGATTTTAGCCAATGGTCTTTTTGTAATGTAACAACCCATTTGGGGATATCAACTTTTATTTCTTTAATAGAAAATTCAAATAAAAGCTGCGCCAAAATACGTTTGATTTCATTTTCGCTTAACTCCATACAACTTACAGGCAATACCGGCACCTGATAGTCAACCGACATCTGCTCCGCAAGTGACATTGTCTGTTCTGAGTCGGGTTGTGATGAATTGAGAAGTACAATAAACGGCTTATCAATTGCTTTTAATTCGCTTATTACTCTGCGTTCGCTTTCAATATAATCATCACGGGGAATATCGCTGAAGCTGCCGTCTGTTGTCACTACAAGTCCTATGGTGGAATGATCTGTGATTACCTTTCTTGTACCGATTTCGGCGGCGTCATCAAACGGAATTTCATCTTTTGACCACGGAGTTTTTACCATGCGAGGCATATCTTCCTCGCTGTATCCGATTGCACTGTCAACAATATAACCTACGCAGTCAATCATTCTGACCTTAAACGTGGTATTATCTCCGAGGTTAATTTCTACAGACTCTTCGGGTATAAACTTTGGTTCCGTTGTCATTATTGTTTTTCCCGCCGACGACTGCGGAAGCTCATCAACTGTTCTGCGGTATATGTTTTCATCCTTAATATTAGGGAGAACAAGCGAATCCATAAACCGTTTGATAAAAGTTGATTTTCCTGTTCTGACAGGACCTACAACACCGATGTAAACGTCTCCGTCTGTGCGCTGTGATATATCATGATAAACATTGCGTTCTTCCATTTTTTGCCTCCTACACTCTTGGAATTAATAGCATCTGCGCGTTTTCAAGCACCATTTGTTCTGTGCTGTTTTCTTCAAGCAGCATATCCAGCTTTGTTCTGTGTGATTTTGCAATATTCCAAAGATTTTCCCCTTTTGAGGCATAATAAAGTGTAAGAGCGCACTTTTCACAGGGAAGTTCTTTGTCTTCGTAAACTTCAATACTTTTAATAACTTCGTACTGTTCTTCTTTTATTGCAACCGCACTTACTTTTAGTTCGCAGCGTATTTCCACCTCATCATCTGCCGACATACGATAACTGACACTTGATATTTGAGAATTGATATTTTTTAAAGCGTTGCAATCTGTTGCTTGTGAAACAGGGTGCTCATATTCGGCAGTTCTGTCAATGAAAATCGGATATTCGTCATTATTGAGCGCGAGCATACAGATATTAATTTTTCCGAACACCTCGGCTCCCTTGTCGGTGATTCGGCTCTCCGAAGTAACGGAGTCACAGTAAATATCAAGAACCTTTGAGATTTTTCCGTCGTCAGTATGGATATTCATCTTTTGAATAAAAGTTTCATTTATCGGCTGAATTTCACTTAGCATTGAAACCTGCTCTTTTTCCTGACCGACCGCATATTTGACTGAATATGCGTCACAAATTATTTCTTCGTCTTGTAAAATATATCCTTCTTCTGAAACACAAATTTTTATATCGACTACAATTGAGGGATTTTCATTAACTAAATCGTTTTTTAAACGCAAATCATATGACATAATACTGCATTGAATACAGTTGACTGTGTTTTCGTCAACGCCTTCGCAGTCGATTATTTGATTAAACGGGATTACGTAGTCAATTTTTCCGGATTCGCCTGTTTCAACATTACACAAATAAAATATACTTATATTTGTTTCGCCGTTTACCATTAATTTTCCCGTGACTGCCTTGGAATCTATTATTGTTGCGGTGACGGTCGAATACAAAATAGATTCTATTTTGGGTTTATCCGCAACATTTATCTCTTCGCAAACATTGAACTGTTCCTGACAAAACGCTTTTAAATCAGCACAGCGTACCGCCTTTTTGAGACATTCAAGATTTTCGTTATCAGGTACATAAATATTTTTTGAATCTGTTGCAAAAACTTTTGCATACAAAGAAAACGCACCGTGCATTACAAGGCGTCGCGGACTTAATGCTCGGCAGTTTATGTATTCCTGCTTTGTTTTTGTAATTATTACGGCATTATCAGGCGTTTCTTTTACCGTAAAACATTGTGAAAAACTTACGCTCTGCTCACAGCAGCGTATGGTTTTATTGATATTTTCAACGTAAAGTACGTTGACTATACAATATCCGTCAATTCTGAGCTGACCGCCCGAAAGATTTTTTGACTGAACTTTCGGGGTTAATGTACATTTTAATATTTTCTCAATATCCGGACAATAATCGGGCAGCGTAAAATCTACGTCTGCGAGCTGTTCGGCTACCGTGTCAAGCACTATTGTACTTGTGCTGAAATTTCGGTTTTGCTGATTGAGCTCCATATTATCTCTCCTTTTGGTTTTATAATAAAATATATTTTATAAATGCAAGAGATATGCCGATATTTTAAAATTTTTAATTTTCTCAGATAACAAAAAGAACAGACTCGTATGAGTCTGCTCTTTTTGTTTAACCGCAATTAAAACGGTCTGATTTAATTTGTTAGGCTTATTTGCTTGATGCAAAAGCAATTCTTGTTGAATACTCTGTATCCTCAAAGCCTG
>CAJFNC010000015.1 GCA_904393835.1 uncultured Ruminococcus sp.
CCTTTCCGATGTTTGCTTTTCTCACTCTTGTGAGCCGCTCACCTCAGCAGCGCAAGTGCTATTATATAGCATTTCTTCCCTTTTGTCAACACCTTTTTTCAAATTTTTTCAAAAATATTTAAAGTTTTTTTCGAGTTGTGTTTTATTCGACATTTTACACACTTTTTACACAATATATAGTGCCTGTTATTTTTAACTTACTTTTAGCTCTTGAAATTTTTATTAACTGATAGTACAATAGTGTTATTGTATGGTAAAATTATTTTATTATGTGATTTTATTGTAAAAGTTAATTTAAAAAATCTAAAATTTTTGGGGGGTTATTATGTCCGTCAGCAATCCGTTTATTAATAACTGCAAGCTTATTCGCAACTTTTTTGATTCCGCTCTGCTTTTAATCATATGCGTTCTGCTGTTCTGCTGTGCCTGCGCAGATATATTTTTAATTTACACGCTGAACTCGCCCGTAACCATTTTGGTTCCGTTAATTGCCGAACTTTTTCCATCGGCTTTGTTGTTTGCAATATATATGCGAGCCTGCCGCGGAAAAAACATCTCCGTTTTAATTAAAGCGGCTGCCGTTTGCTTTACCGTTATTTCGGCAGTATTGCTTTTATTGTGTGGGTCTGTGATGATAATGACTGTCCCGTGGTTTAGATACGCAATCAATCCGGCGCATGTGATGTCGCTTATTTATATATTATCATTGGCGGCTGTATTTATTACATATGCGATTACGCTTTTTTCCGCCGGCAAAAGCACTCGCTCTATTTATATATACAGATACGGCGCAAAATCCGCTGCAGCAGCTGCTGTTATTTTTGCAATTATTATGGCTTTTGCTCTGGTGACTGCGGCTTTTGCAAAAACCTTTGACATCGACGCGTTTTTCAACGGCAATTTTTTTACTTATTTTGTACCGTCGGCTTTTTCAAAATTTTTGATTTGCATTTCGCTGGCTCTTAAATTATCAATCGCTGTATGCGCCGCTGTTTTTGCACTGAAATATAATTCCTATATAAAAAAGCTGTCGGTCAATATTTCCTTAACGCCTGTTCGCAGTCGCTTTCGAACCGACAGTGCAGAAGAGAAGCAGGCTAAAGCAGACGTATCCAAAAAGAAAATTAAATATTTTTCCTCCGATTATGACACTTCGGCAAAAGCTTTTACAGAAAAGCCGAAAAATTTTGCCGACAAAACAAATTTAACAAATAAATTATCGGCTGATAATTGTCCGATGTGCGGCGCGGCGTGCGACAGGCAGGCGGTATTCTGCAACAGCTGCGGCGTAAAAATCAGATAAGTAAAATGCCGCAAAAAAAAAAAAAAAAACAAGCCCTCGCTTTGAGGGCTTTTGTTATGTCATATTTATGAATTATGAAATGCGGTAAAGTTTGAAACTACCTCTTCGCGATGCTTGTATGAATTGCTTGTTTTGTCGGGGTCTTCGTCATCAATCTTTGTATCGTTGTAAATCATAAGATACTTGCCGTTGTCGGAAAGATACGCATTTACCTCGGGCAAGTTGAGAATTGAAAAAGATCCGTCATTCTTTACCGAGTCAATAACCTGATTTGCGGTATCGTTGAGCTTTGAAGCATCGTAGCTGTAAAGCTCGATTGTGATTTGTGAACCGTCGTATGTTGTTGTGTATTTTTTACCTGCCGAAGCGCCGATGAGCGAGCTGTCCATTTTTACAACAGAGTCGTCCTTTACCTTGCCGTCGCTGTCTGTGTTGAGATAGCCGAGTTTTGCAAAGTAGCTTTCAAGTCCGTCAAGGCTGTCCTCATAGTCGGAAGCCTGAACGTCGCCATCCATAGACTGCTTATCCGTACTGCTGTCCGAATTTGAAGCGTCGGAAGCCTGAACGGATGAAGTTGCCGATGAGCCGTGGTCGTCGAGAGCGTCCTTGTAGGCACAGCCTGAAAACGCGGCTGCCATAAGTCCTGCACATAAAATTGCGGCAATAAGTTTTTTCATAGTCTTATTCCTTTCAAATCACTTAGATTTTTACTTCAATCAAAAAATTCAAAAATTCGGCTGTTGCGCCGCCCGAATTTTCTCCGCCGTAATTGACGGGACATATCTGTTATTGTATTATAACGCAATTGTCAAGATAAATCAACACAAATTAAACAAAAGAAAAGCAAAACGCAGGTTTGACAGTCAAACCTGCGTTTTTATTTATCCGATAATATATACATTTACGTTTCGTCTGCCGAAGTTGACACATTCACCGTAAGTATTGTAGAAGCAGTCAACAATTGCCGTGCCTGCCATAAGCGCTCCGCCCGTATCAACCGCCGTTGCGTAACCGTAAACAACGCTGCCGTCGGTAGATGTGATATAGAGCTTTGAGCCGTAGGGGATAATGTTGGGGTTTACCGCAACGCCGCCGTGATAAGCAGCAACGCCTGTGGCTGTGAGAGCGCCAGCGGGAGCTGTGTAAGCCGTGCCCGAACCGTTTACCACCCTGCTGTATGCAACCGTGTTGCCGTTGTAATCAACAAACGTGCCTGCCACCTTGTCGGTTTTGGCTCCCTTTATGCCGATGAGCACTTCTTTGTTTACGGGTTCTTTTACAACCTCTTCGGAAATAACCTCTTCGCCCGACTTTTTGCCGTCGATATATTTGACACGTTTTGTGACGAGCTTTTCGCCGTTTTTACCATCGGTTTTCACCTTTGTCTTGCCGAGCTCAACGTCTTTTGAATTTTTCTTTACAGTTTTGTATGAGATTTTTTCGGTTACCTGCTCTTCGGAATAAGTTACGCGCTTTACCGTCAGAGTTTCAATATCCTTTACCTGATTATCCTTTGACACGCTTAAAATATCGTTTTCGCCGAGCTTAAAGTCCGAATACTCAATCATATCGCTGATTTTGCCGTAGGGAACAAGCTCGTTGTAAACTTTGCCGTCGGCTTTTATAAGGATAGTTTTGCAGTCGAAAATATTAATTTCCATACCTGCGTAAATTTCTGTGTCCTTTACAGGATAAACAATCTGATTTTTTTCAAGAGTAATTTCGGCTTTTCTGAGAGCGTCCTCTACGGTACCCTTGGCGATTTTGACAGTCTTTGTTCCCGAAGAGGTAATTACCTTGACTTCTTTTGCTTTAATAATTTCCTGATCAACCTGATTACCGTCGTTGTTTGCCACAAGTACGTCGCCGCTGAGCAATTCGTATTCGATAGTGTGGTTGAACGTTGTGTTTGTCGAATTGGATTCATCGTTTGTATCAACTACGGACAATGCCGCTGCCGTTGATGATGAAAGGATAATTGCTGCAGCAAGTACAACCGCTGCGGCTTTTTTAGCTGTGCGGCGTTTTTCTGCTTTAATCTCCATCAAAAAACTCCTTTTCGTTATTTGGGATTTCACCCGCGCACCGTTTTTTGCAGGAATTATACGGCGCGTTTTGCACCGTAATTTCTGCCCCGCTCGGTACGTTGGGCATTATAAGCTGGTTTTTTTGTTATGTCAACTCGCTTTAAGCAATAAAAACTATGCAAATTGCACAAACAATATTGTCATATTTCCGAAAAAGCATTATTTTTTTAAGCTATTTTTGCGGCTTATCCTGCAAAAATGTGGTCAATTTGCAAGAATTTGAGTTGTCACCATTTTGTTATCGTTTGATTAACGATTTGTTACCATTATATGACAGAAATTACAGAATTATTACAACAGCAATTTTCAACTATAATTAAGGCTTTATTAAGGATCGTAAGCCCGTATCGTGTTAAATTTTTACCATTATTCTTTTATTTCCGAATGAGAAATTTCTTTATATTTCCTTTAAAATATTATAAAATCAAGTTTAATATGTAATTTATGTAATTTTTTAAATCAGGGCTTATTTTAGCGTTGTTTTTTATAAAAATTATTTTTAATTTTATTAGATTTAATCAGCATTTTTCGGCATTTTCAGCCTCATATCGCCTCTTTTAACTCACAATATTTAATTATATAAAAGCAATTTTTAATATAATTTTTTAGCATAAAACAGCGGCATACCGACTGTTTTTGCCTGTCTGCCGCTGAAATAGTTTCTATATATATGTATTTGTACAAGTGTTTGCGCCCATATGTGGTATGTCAGTTTTTGAAAAAACAGGATTTTGGTTAGTTTAATTTTCGTTACTTGGGTTTCTATATATATGTAATTATACGGACGGTTTACCATACAATTTTCGTTTCTATATATAAGTAAAACGGACGCTGTTAAAATTAAGTCGGACAGTTGTTTCTATATATATGAATAAAATGCTTTTTCATATATACTATATATAAGGAAAAAGGCAGCGTCAAAAGACGCTGCCCAAAAGAAGATAATCATGAAAAAACTATTATCAAACAAATTTATTAACTTATGTTTTATCAGCCGTTTAAAAGCTTCTTTTTGTACTGAGCAGGAGTGCATTTATAAACCTTTTTGCACTGTGTGATGAATGACTTTACATTTGCAAAGCCGTTTTCAAGCGCTGCCGCAGATACTGTTGAATTTTTGGTAAGCATATCCTGAATAGCATTTTCAAGTCTAAGATTGGCAAGGTATTCGGAAAAACTTACCTGGGTTACATTTTTAAAATATTTTGAAAAGTATGAAGGTGAAAGATTAACCACCGATGAAATTTCATCGAGAGGAATTTCACGCTTGAAGTTTTCGTTAATATAAGCAATTGCCGTCTTTGCGTATGAAAAATCACGTCTGGGAATGATCAGAGTATTTGACGCACGGCGGAAGCAGATGCAATACTTCATAAGAAGGTAGTAAATTTTGTTCACGTATGAAATTTGAAGCAGAGCTGCATAATCGTCCTCATCGGGATTAACCTGAGCTATGTCCTGAAGCACCTTGATGATTTCGGGCTTTGCATTGGGATGCGCATTGATATCGAAAATTACGCTGTCAATCGGCTTGCAGAAAAATCTCATATATTCAAATGAAAGCTGAATACACACGAGCTTCGCTTTGCCGCCGGCAACAGGGCGTACAAGATGAACATCCTCACTGTTGAATATGATGAAATCACCCTCGTCAACGATTGATACACTGCCGTTATTGGGACATTCTGCCTGACCCTCAACCACGTAAATGATTTCGGGCTCGCGATGCCAATGTAATTCTGTTTTGTGTGTTTCCGATGACAAATTCATTACCATAATTTTTGCAGGTACGTTCTTGTCATAATTTATTATCTCATATTTGTAATTCATAATAATTTTTCCTTGTATCATATTGCATAAATTGTAAATATGTTGTATATTAATTTTAGTATATACATATATTACTATTAAATCTATGTAAAATTGTTAGAATGTTATGGATTAATGTTGCTTAAAGGACGTTTTTTTATGAATTATACTTATAATGTTATAAATTGTCAATGCACAAACTGCGGGGATGAAACCGATGTTAAGTTTGTTCACAGTAAAAACACTATTAAAGAAACTTACACTCTTTACCTGATAACTTCAGGCAACGGTATTGCCGTTGTTGACGAAAACCGATATTTTTTAGAGGAGGGAATGAGCTTGATTTCATTTCCTTTTTCCGACCTGAGTATCATTTCCGAAAAAAAGACGCCGATAAAATTCAAATGGATTGAGTTTAAGGGATCAGAGGCGGCTTGGATTATAAGTCAGACGTCGTTTTCAAAAATTAATCCTTTTACTTTAAGTCCGAAAATCACGGATTTTGAAAAATACTTTGATATTGCCGAGTGTCATAAAAAAGAGTTGTTTGCGCGTTGCCGTGCAAGCGGCAAACTGATTGAGCTGCTTTCTTTTTATATTCAGTTTTCACCAAACGTTAACGATAATACGGAAAGTTACGTTGTATCAGCACGCAACTACATCGACAAAAACTACCGCGAGTCTGATTTTTCGGTACAGTCGGTTGCCGACCATATCAAAATTGACCGTACCTACCTTTACCGCCTGTTTAAAAAAGAAACGGGAATGTCGGTTAAGGACTATATAAACAACTGTCGGATTTCCAAAGCGGAAGAGTTGCTTGCGAATCCGTCAATCCCGATTAAGGACGTTGCGTATTCTGTGGGATTTTCCGATCAAATGTATTTTTCACGCACTTTTAAAAAATTTACAGGCGTAACACCGACGGATTTTCGAAAAGAAACGATAACTAAGTAGAGTATTTCACAGCAGGGCAGCCAATACAAACTTTTCTGTCTGATAACAAGAGTTTTATCTTAAAACAAACTTAAAATTTAATTGGTATTTTGTTGAAAATATCCTTTGAAATTTTTGAAAATATTTTTTATAATAATATTACAACGTGTAGCTTAGATGCGTAATTCCGGTTGCGTATGGCTGCACGTTTACTTTTTTTGAAAGGATGTATAAAAATGAAACGTGTAAAAGCAGCTTGTATTTGTCAAACCCTCCATTTTATGCTCAAGGAGGACGTCGGACACGACTATGCCGTATCTTTGGTAAAACAGGAAGTTGAGCAATATAAGAAAAGGCTTGAACGTAATTTTACAAAATACAAAATTACAGAACAAACTGAGCAGCCTGACGGTTCTATTATAGTAAAAGTAATTAAACAATATAACTCAAGTCCCGTCGGAAATTATTTGGATTAATCAATACATAGCTCAGGCAACGGCGCTGTTATTATAAATTTATAGTTTTAGTTTATAAAGATTATATCGGAGGAAAAATGTCAAAGAAAAAAATACAGGGAATTGTTTTCGGAGTGATTATGTCTTATTCTATGGCGTTAGGTATGGAAATCTACAATGTTGCCATAAATCAGGGGATAAATCTGAATTTCGGCGGATTCAGCAATATGACATACCTTGTCTTTTTGGACGCGATTAAAGAAACGTCTTATATGGGGTTGTTTGTTATTCTTTTTTCTAATCTCTGGGGTAATCGCATCGGAGCGGCTTTTGCAGCAAAACATTGCGACCCTCAAAAGGATAATCCTTACATATGCCGACTTTTGCGCCAAGGCGGAACCGTCGCGGTAATGTGTCCGACAATGAGTCTTGTCGCCTCTGTTTTATTCAGTGTTATTCTCGGCGGCGCTCCGATTTATCGTCTGCCGGCAATTTGGATAGGAACATTTTTTAAAAACTTTCCTATGGCGTTCTTTTGGAATATGTTTGCCGCCGCTCCGTTTACTAATTGGATCTGTGAGAAAATTTTTCGGAAATCTTAATATCTTAATTCAACGCCTGTCTTTAAACAGGCGTTTTGCATAATAACATAATAATAAATCAAGACAGTTACTGCACTTTCAGTGAATAATTTCCTTTTATTAGGGCAATAATACTTTTGTCAGCTCTGAATATGAGGTTTGATTTAAACACCTGCCCAAATAAAAATCTGTTGAGAGTGTTATCAAAGATGATTTTTTATTTGAAGTGTTAGAGTCGGACAACTAACGTATTTGCTAAAGCAAACCTGTCTCCTCTAATCTAAAAAACGTGATTTTTTATTTGAAGTGTTACAGTCGGGCAACTAACGTATTTGTTAAAGCAAACCTGTCTCCTCAAATCTAAAAAACGTGATTTTTTATTTGAAGTGTGCAGTCGGGCAACTAACGTATTTGCTAAAGATAAACCTGTCTCCTCAAATCTAAAAAACGTGATTTTTTATTTGAAGTGTTACAGTCGGGCAACTAACGTATTTGCTAAAGATAAACCTGTCTTCTCGAATAAAAATATTGACAAAATTATTTGTGATGGTATAATTAAAATAAGCAATAATATACAACAATATCAAATAGGAGTTACTTATGAATAATAATGCGCTGTATAACATAAACTGCGGACTTTTTGTACTTACGGCAAAGGACGGAACAAAACAAAACGGTTGTATAATTAACACCGTAATGCAGGTTACATCAAGTCCCGTAAAGATTTCGGCAACGGTAAACAAGACGAATTTTACTGCCGAGATGATTATGAAAACAAAGCAATTTTGTGTAAGCTGTATTGACGAGTCGGCTGATTTTTCGCTTTTTGAACGTTTTGGCTTTGCAAGCGGACGTGATGTTGATAAATTTAACGGATATAACGAGATAAAAACGGCGGAAAACGGCATTTATTACGTTACTGAAAGCACCAACGCCTACATCGGCGCAAAGGTTGTTGACGTTATTGACGTCGGAACACACTATATATTTATTGCCGAGGTTGCCGAGGGCGATGTGCTGTCGGACAAGTCGAGCGCTTCGTATTCGTATTACCATAAGAATATCAAGCCTCAGCCGAAAAAGATTAAATCCGAAAAATCCCGCTGGGTATGCAAAATATGCGGCTATGTTTACGAGGGCGATTACCTGCCCGATGACTTTATTTGCCCAATATGCAAACACCCCGCGTCGGATTTTGAAAAAATGGAATAACACAAAGGAGAATTACTATGGATTTAAAAGGTTCAAAAACAGAAAAAAATCTTGAAGCCGCTTTTGCCGGCGAATCAATGGCACGAAACAAATATACCTACTATGCTTCAAAGGCCAAAAAGGACGGTTTTGTGCAGATAGCAAACCTGTTTGAGGAAACTGCCGCAAACGAAAAGGAACACGCTAAGATGTGGTTTAAGCTTTTGCACAACGGCATTGCCGATACTGAAACTAACCTTGCGGACGCAGCGAGCGGTGAAAATTACGAGTGGACAGATATGTACCCCACATTTGCAAAAGAGGCAAGAGAAGAGGGCTTTGACTACATTGCAGACCTGTTTGAAAAGGTTGCAGAGGTTGAAAAGCACCACGAAGAGCGATATAAAAAGCTGCTTGAAAATGTAAAGGGCGGTGTTGTTTTCTCTAAGGATAACGACGTTATCTGGCAGTGCATTAACTGCGGCCATATTTGCATAGGCAAAAAAGCTCCCGATGTTTGCCCCGTCTGTGCTCATCCGCAGAGCTTTTTCCAGATTAAACCCGAAAACTATTAATTGTTTAATTTTACCCGCAGTCGGTCTGATTGCGGGTTTTATTTATTATTCCGAATTCTTATTATCTATATATTGAATAATAATATAAATAACTCGCATTTATTATATTGCTTTAAAAATATATTTATCTATAATTATAATGCAAAAATTAAATAAATAATCATAATTTCCATATTTTGTAAATAGATATATGCTGTCTGCGAATTAAAATCAGTTATAAGCAAATAATTTAGCATAATAATAAGTATTGTACTGTTTTTAATTCTGTTATACAATATAGATATGCTGGAATAGCAGCGCTTTTTTCAAAACTTTGCTTTTGTCAAAGCAAGCAGCGCAATGCGCTGCAAATTCAGTGTGGGATTGTATCCCGCTGCTGAATTTTGGTACCGAACGACGCCTTTAAAGGCGGGGGACATTATCCCTTTTGTTATAATTTGTGAGAAAAGGATGTATATAAATGCAGCTTTATAAAAATTTTTGTGAGGAAACGCTCGACGAAAACGGCAATTTGATTGATTTTGAGCTTTGCATACCCGAAAACTATAACTTTGGCTACGACGTCGTTGACGAGATGGCAAAAAAAGCGCCCAACGACACTGCCGTTGTTTGGACTAATCCCGACGGCGAAGAAAAGATTTTTACTTTTGAAGATATAAGCAAACTGAGCAACAAAGCAGCCAATGTTTTTAAAAACCACGGTATCGGCAAGGGCGATAAGGTGCTTGTTATTTTAAAGAGAAATTACGAATACTGGTATGTATGCCCCGCTTTGCACAAGCTGGGAGCGGTTATTATTCCCGCAACACACCTGCTAAACCAAAGCGACATCAACTATCGCGTACAGACTGCCAACGTTAAGGCTGCCGTGTGCACGCCCGACGAAACGACCGCCGAGGATTTACTCGCGGTTGCGTCTCAGCCCAACCCGCTTGAAAAGGTATTTGTCGCAAGGAGATATTTGTTCGGCACAATTGACCTTACATCAGAAATTGAAGAGGCAAGCGACGAACTTGAGCGCGTTGAAACAAACGTAAACGACCCTATGCTAATTTACTTTACATCCGGCACAACGGGATACCCTAAAGCGGTTGAACATAACCATACATACAGCCTTGCACACATTATTACCTCAAAATACTGGCAGTGTGTAAAAGAGGGAGGTCTCCACTTTACCGTTGCAGAAACAGGCTGGGCAAAAGCGTCATGGGGTAAAATGTATGGTCAGTGGCTTTGCGGATGCGCCGTAATGGTTTACGATTTTGACCACTTCTCCCCCGGCAAGCTTTTGAAGATTATGGAAAAGTACAAAGTTACTTCTTTCTGCGCTCCTCCGACGGTTTACAAGTATTTTATTAAAAGAGGTATGGACAAGTACAACCTTGATTCGCTTGAGCACCTGTCAACAGCGGGTGAGGCGCTTAACAGCGAAGTTTTTGATAAGGTTTACGAGCAGACGGGTATCAAGCTTATGGAGGGCTTTGGACAGACAGAGACCACTCTCATTGTCGCGAATCTCAAAGGCGCGGTTACAAAACCCGGTTCAATGGGCAAGCCAACGCCGCTGTATGACGTTCACATCATAAACGACCACGGAGAAGAAGTGCCCGACGGCGGAACAGGCGAACTTGTTGTTTATCCGCGCGAGGGCAAAAAGCAGTACGGAATTTTTATGACCTACTACGGCAACGACGAACTGTACAAAAACGTGTGGCGCGGCGGAGTTTACCACACGGGCGACACCGCTTATAAGGACGAGGACGGTTACTTTTGGTATGTAGGCAGAGCCGACGACCTTATTAAGACAAGGGGATTCAGAGTGGGTCCGTTTGAAGTTGAAAATGTTATTATGCAGTACCCCAACGTGCTTGAATGTGCGGTTATCGGCGTGCCCGACAAGGACAGAGGTCAGGCAATTAAGGCGATTGTAAAAATGGCGGACGGTCACGAGCACGACCACGACCTTGAAAACAAAATCAAGACCTTCTGCAACAAGAGAATGGCTTCGTACAAGTGGATACAGCACCTTGAAATTGTTGACGAATTTTCAAAAACGATAAGCGGAAAGATTAAGCGCACAACACTCAGAAAAAATGACGCTGAAAAGCGAGGATAAAATTTTTCATTTAATATACATAACACTTCGGGCAACCTTTTGTCAGGTTGCCTGATTATTATTGTTATGCTTATACGGCGCGGAAACCTCCGCAACATATATATTTTTCTCATAACAAAATAACTGCCGCAACAATTGTTGCGGCAGTTCTATATAAAGATATAGTGATAATAGGTTACATAATAGACTTAATAAGTCCGCCTTTTTTGATGATGTTCTGAATGAACTCGGGGAACGGCTCTGCTTGGTAGGTTTTTCCCGTTGTTTCGTCGGTGATTACGCCTGTTGAAAAATCAACGGAAACCGTGTCGCCCTCCTTGATTTCTTTTGCCGCCTGATCGCACTCAAGAATCGGCAGACCGATGTTAATTGCGTTGCGGTAGAAAATACGCGCAAAGGTTGAAGCGATTACACAGGAAATTCCGCTTGCCTTGATGGCGATGGGAGCGTGTTCTCTTGAAGAACCGCAGCCAAAGTTCTTTTCGGCAACCATAATGTCGCCCGGCTGAACCTTATTTACAAAGTCCTTGTCGATATCCTCCATACAGTGAGCGGCAAGCTCCTTGTGTGATGACGTGTTGAGGTAACGAGCGGGAATAATAACGTCTGTGTCAATGTTATCGCCAAACTTGTGTACTTTACCTTTAACGTTCATATTTACACCTGCCTTTCTTTAAACTTTTGCGGGGTCGGTAATGTAGCCCGTAACTGCGCTTGCTGCGGCAACCGCGGGGCTTGCAAGATAAACTTCGCTGTCAACATGACCCATTCTGCCTACGAAGTTGCGGTTTGTTGTGGAAACGGCTCTTTCGCCTGCGGCAAGAATACCCATATAGCCGCCCAAACACGGACCGCAGGTAGGAGTTGAAACAACTGCACCCGCATTAATGAAGATGTCAAAAAGACCCTCGTGCATAGCGTCAAGCCAGATTTTCTGAGTAGCGGGAATTACAATACATCTTACGCCATTGGCAACTTTTTTGCCCTTCATAATCTCAGCCGCCGCTCTGAGGTCGGTGATTCTGCCGTTTGTGCAGGAACCTATTACACACTGGTCGATTTTAACCTCTGTTTCGCCGATTTCATCAACGGTCTTAGTATTTTCGGGAAGATGAGGGAATGAAACGGTCGGACGCAGCTTGCCCAGGTCGATTGTGTAAACCTCGTCGTAAACCGCATCCTCGTCGGCCGTATATTCAACGGGAGTACCTTGGTATCTGCCGTTGCAGTAATCTCTTGTTACGTCGTCAACGGGGAAAATTCCGTTTTTGGCGCCTGCCTCAATCGCCATATTTGCAATGCAGAGGCGGTCGTCAATGTTGAGGTATTTAATGCCCTCGCCGCAAAATTCCATCGACTTGTACAACGCGCCGTCAACGCCTATCATACCGATGATGTGCAAAATAACGTCCTTGCCGCTGACATACTTTTGGGGCTTGCCCACAAGCTCAAACTTGATTGCGGACGGAACCTTGAACCAAGCCTTGCCGCTTATCATACCCGCAGCCATATCTGTTGAGCCTACGCCTGTTGAAAATGCGCCGAGCGCGCCGTATGTACAGGTGTGGGAATCAGCGCCGATACAAAGACAGCCCGGACCTACAAGGCCTTTTTCGGGCAAAAGCGCGTGTTCAATACCCATTTCGCCGACGTCCATATAATTTTTGATGTCGTATTTATTGGCAAAGTTTCTAACCTGCTTAACCTGAGTAGCCGCCTTGATATCCTTATTCGGGGTAAAGTGATCCATTACCATCGCGATTTTTGAATTGTCAAAAACAGATGTTGCGCCGTTTTCTTCAAAAACATTGATTGCAACGGGCGAGGTAATGTCGTTGCCCAAAACCATATCGAGCTTTGCCTCGATAAGCTGACCTGCCTTTACACTGTCAAGACCTGCGTGAGCCGCAAGAATTTTTTGCGACATAGTCATACCCATAACTAATCACTCCTTTTTTAATGTTTGTATATATTATTACATAAAATTTTAAAAAAGATTGTAAAGTAGTTTACAATTCGGCAAATTTTATTGAGAGGAAATTGTTTCCTGCTGAGTAGCGGTTTGAACATACTGCTCATAATCGGCAATTTTCCATTCATTTTTGAGCGAATCGTCAATCGGGAACACCTTCAAAAGCATAAGGCTGCTGTCGCTTTTGCCCGACGAACCCGTACTCATCGAAAATACAAAACCCTGATAGTACAGCGATTCCACACTCTCAAAGGTGGTACGGTAAAAAATATCCTGAAGCACGTCGGTACTGCCGTCAGGAAATTTGCACACCGCCTGAGCCATTACGGCGCTTTTGCGCAGAATTAAATCGCTGTTTGACGAACCCATACTGTCGGAAACAAAGTTTTCCGCCGTCGTGGCACAGCCTACGTTCATAAGCTTGCCGGACACGCTTTCAACCGTGGCGGTAAAATTACTCTTGTCGTCGTTGTAGTAGTAATAATCGAGTAAAACGCCGTTTGCGTCGGTGTCGGATTCGTCCTGCTTTACCCACTTGTTATAATCGAGAAAGTCCGAGCCGCCGAGATTTGAGTAAATTTCGTTGTACCTCTGAGTGAAATCCTGTAGAGTGCAGTTAAAACGGCACTTGTAAACATTTTCGCTTTTTTCAATTGCGTCTTTATTTTTGGCGGGATAAATTTCATCGCCTGTTGAGATACGCTGCGGCTCTTTGACATTGCTTATCGAGTCATTGTCCGAACAGCCGCAGAGTACGGCGGAAACCACGGCGGCAAAAGCTATTAAAGTTGCCGCCGCTCTTTTGCAAAGCGGAGTTTTGTCCGCAAAAAAACTTTTTTTCATCTCTGCTCTCCCCTTTCTCGGTTAAAACAGAAATTTTTCGGTAAATTTTTGCTCATTATTCCTGTGTATTTTCCGCAGAAGTCTGCTCGCTTTCGGCTGTTTGTTCATCTTGAGTTGACTGCTCATCTTCGGCAGCCGGTTTGCCCTCGGCATTTTCCGCGGTTTCATCGGCTTCTTCCTCTTCCTCGTGAGGAGCCGTAGCCACGGTTACAACGCTGTCGTCGCCGTTCATCTTCATAAGCGTTACGCCCTTTGACGGACGGGCACAGACTCTGATTGTATCGGCAGCAATTCTGATGATGATGCCGTCGCGTGAAATAATGATAACATCGTCGCTTAAATCAACCACATTTATTGCGGCAACGTCGCCGTACTTTTCAATATGGTAGTTGGTAAGACCTTTACCGCCTCTTGTCTGAACACGGTAATCGTCGGGGCTTGAAAGACGTCCGAAGCCTGTTTCGGAAACGGTGAGTACGTATGCGCCCTCGCGCACAACGCTCATTCCCACAACAATATCGCCCTCTTTAAGAGTGAGAGCCTTAACGCCCCTTGCCTGACGACCCATGGGACGAACGTCGGTTTCTTTAAATCGGATAGCCGCGCCCTTTTTTGTAGCGACAATAACTTCGCTGTTGCCGTCGGTCATTCTTACCCACGCAAGCTCGTCGCCCTCGTTGAGTTCAAGGGCAATAAGTCCGCCTTTTCGTGCGGTATTGTAAGCGTTTAGGGCAATTCGTTTTACTATACCCATACGCGTAACCATAATAAGGTACTTTTCTTCGTCAAATTCGGGAACTCTTATCATAGAGGTTACCTTTTCGTCGGGAGAAATAGGCAGGATATTCGCGATATTAATGCCCTTTGACTGTCTGCTTCCCTCGGGAACCTCGTAGCACTTGAGTCGGTAAACCCTGCCCTTGTCGGTAAAAAACAGCACGTAGTCGTGAGAGTTGATAACAAACATTTCAGCCGCCACGTCCTCCTCGCGTCTTGACATACCCGATACGCCTCGTCCGCCTCTGCGCTGGATCTTGTAGGTGTCGGCAGCAAGTCTTTTTACGTAACCGAACTGAGTAAGAGTAAGCACACATTCCTCCTGCGGAATGAGATCCTCAATATCAACCTCGCCGCTGATGGCACAAATTTCCGTGCGGCGGGGGTCGGAGTATTTGTTGCGGATTGCAAGAATTTCCTCTTTTACAATTTCAAGTTTTCTTGAATCGCTTGCGAGAATTTCGGTATATTCGGCAATTTTTGCCTTGAGCTCTGAAATCTCATCTTCAATTTTAGCGCGCTCCATATTTGAAAGCTGTCCCAAACGCATCTGGACAATTGCCTGAGCCTGAACATCGTCAAGGGCAAAACGCTCGATGAGCGCCGCCTTAGCGCCCGCAACATCCTTGCTCTTTCTGATTATTGCTATAACTTCGTCGATAAAATCAAGCGCGATTTTTAAACCCTCAAGAATATGGGCTCTCTCCTGAGCCTTTTTGAGGTCAAACTCCGTTCTGCGATGGATTACCTCTTCCTGGAAAGATATGTAGTCGAGGAGCATATCCTTTAGCGTTAAAATTTTAGGCTGACCGTCAACAATGGCAAGCATAATTGCGCCGAAAGTAACCTGAAGCTGGGTATAGGAGAACAGCTGGTTTAACACTATCTGCGGAGAAGAGTCACGCTTGATGTCGATTTCAACGTGCATACCGTTTCTGTCGGAGTGATCCTCAATGTTTGAGATACCCTCGATTCGCTTGTCCTTTACCAAATCGGCAATGCTTTCTATAAGTCTCGCCTTATTCACCTGATAGGGAAGCTCTGTTACTATAATTTTATATCTGTTGTTTTTTGCCTCTATAATTTCGGTTTTGGCACGAACGGTAATTTTGCCTCTGCCGGTTGCGTAAGCGGCTCTGATTCCGCTTCTGCCCATAATTATGCCGCCCGTAGGAAAATCTGGACCGGGCATACACTCCATAATTTCTGCAAGCTCCGCGTCGGGATTGTCAATAAGCAGACAAACGGCGTCGATTACTTCGCCGAGATTGTGAGGCGGAATATTTGTAGCCATACCTACGGCAATACCGCTTGAGCCGTTTACGAGCAAATTCGGAAAACGGCTGGGCAAAACCACCGGCTCTTTAAGTCGGTCGTCGTAGTTTGGCTGAAAATCAACCGTATTTTTGTCAATATCGGTGAGCATTTCAAGAGAGATTTTGCTCATTCTTGCCTCTGTATAACGGTAAGCCGCGGGCGGGTCGCCGTCAACCGAACCGAAGTTGCCGTGGCCGTCAACAAGCATATATCTCATTGAAAAGTCCTGAGCAAGTCTTACCAAAGCATCGTAAACCGAAGCGTCGCCGTGCGGGTGATACGAACCGAGCACGTTACCTACGGTGTCGGCGCATTTGTGGTAAGGCTTTGACGGATAAAGTCCCTTTTCAAACATCGTGTAAAGAATACGGCGGTGTACGGGCTTTAAACCGTCACGAACATCGGGAAGCGCACGGGAAACGATAACGCTCATTGAGTAATCCAAAAAGCTCTTTCGCATTTCCTTTTGCAAATCCACGTCTATAATTCTGTTTTCGTTAATCTGTTGTTCGTTGTCCATTTTTTACCTCTGAATATATGTAAATCTTTTATTCATCTCAATCAAACACTTTAAGGCTCTTGTTGAGCTTTTCATAAAGCTGCGGCATACGTTTTCTTATGCTGCACGGGCGCAGGGTTTTTGAATCCACAAAGCCGTGCTCGGTAGTTCCGTAGCCGAGCTCTGTTTCGGTTCCGTCCTCTTCAATTCTTTTGACCGAATACGTAAATACGATTCTGGCGGCAGTCAGCGTTATGCACCATGTGCGAATAATAAGATTGTCGTCGTAATATGCGGGAAGTTTGTAGGAGCACGAAAGGTTTTTAAGCGGAGTCATTATTCCCGCCTTTTCCATTTCGACATACGATGTGCCGAACATTTTTATAAAATCACTTCTGCCCACCTCATACCATATCGGATATGAAGCGTGGTGAACAATACCCATTTGGTCGGTTTCGGCATATCTTACTGTAATTTTTGTCTTTGAATGCATAATAACACCCCTTGCCGTATAGATAATTAAACGTCCAAATTCTGAACGTACTTTGCGTTTTTCTCAATAAATTCACGTCTGGGCTCTACCTTGTCGCCCATAAGAATTGTAAATGTTTCGTCAGCCTCTTCGGCGTCGCTGAGATCCACCCTGAGCATAAGCCTCGTTTCGGGATTCATTGTGGTTTCCCAAAGCTGTTCGGCGTCCATCTCACCGAGACCTTTATATCGCTGAATTTCGGTTTTACCCTCTGTCTGAGCGAGAATCTGGTCACGCTCAAGGTCTGAGTAGGCGTATTTGTGCTCTTTGCCCTTTGTAATCCTGTAAAGCGGAGGCTGAGCAATGTAGATGTGTCCCTCTTCAATAAGGGGTCGCATATATCTGAAAAAGAAAGTCAAAAGCAGAGTTCTGATGTGAGAGCCGTCAACATCGGCATCCGCCATAATTATTACCTTGCCGTATCTGAGCTTGCTTATATCAAATTCGTCGCCGATACCCGTGCCAAGAGCCGTGATAACAGGGGTGAGCTTGTCGTTGCCGTAAACCTTGTCAATACGTGCCTTTTCAACGTTGAGCATTTTACCCCACAAGGGCAGAATTGCCTGAATACGTCTGTCACGTCCGCCCTTTGCAGAGCCGCCCGCAGAGTCACCCTCTACGATGTAAATTTCGGTTTCACTGCTGTCCTTTGACTGGCAGTCGGCAAGTTTTCCGGGAAGCTGAGCCGACTCAAGAGCAGATTTTCTTCTGACGCTTTCTCTTGCCTTTCTTGCCGCCTCACGCGCGCGTGAAGAAGCGAGAGCCTTTTCAAAAACAGCCTTTGCAACTGTGGGATTTTCTTCAAGATAAACCATCAGCTTATCACGCACGAGCTTGTCAACCATTGTTCTTACTTCGGTGTTGCCGAGTTTTGCCTTGGTCTGACCCTCAAACTGAGCCTCTTTGAGCTTTACGCTGATAATAGCGGTCAAGCCCTCTCTTACGTCCTCACCGCTTAGGTTTTTATCGTTTTCCTTAAGCTTGTTAAACTTGCGCGCGTAGTCGTTCATAACATAGGTAAGCGCACGCTTAAAGCCCTCTTCGTGAGTACCGCCGTCGGTGGTGTGGATATTATTGGCGAAAGTCAGTATGTTTTCGTTGTAACTTTCGTTGTACTGCATTGCAATTTCAACGGCGATTGTGTCGTCTTCGTTGCGTGATGAAAAATAAATTACATCGGGGTGGATTACCTCAAGCGAACGTTTTTTGTGAATATATTCAACAAAGCTCTTGATACCGCCCTCATAAACAAAGTTGTTTTGAATTATATTTTCGGGATCTCTTTCGTCCCTCAACTCGATGTGAACGCCCGCGTTTAAAAAAGCCTGTTCTCTGAGGCGGCGTTCAAGCACCGAATAGTCGTAAACCGTAGTCTCTTTAAAAATAAGGCTGTCCGCCTTAAAGCGAACTTCTGTACCCTTGACGGTGGATTTTCCGATTTTTTCGAGCGGAGTAATAATTTTGCCTCTTTCGTAACGCTGCAAATATATGTCCTCACCGTCGCAGACCTTTACCTCAAGCCACTCGGACAAGGCGTTTACAACCGAGGCGCCTACGCCGTGCAAACCGCCCGACACCTTGTATCCGCCTCCGCCGAACTTGCCGCCCGCGTGAAGCACGGTGAATACTACCGTTACGGCGGGAAGTCCCGTTTTGCTGTTTACACCTACGGGAATACCTCGACCGTTGTCGGTTACTCTTATGATGTCGCCTTCTTCGATTACAACGTCGATTTTTGAACAGTAACCCGCAAGAGCTTCGTCGATTGAGTTGTCAACAATTTCATAGACAAGGTGGTGCAAACCCTTGGGACCGGTTGAGCCGATGTACATACCGGGACGCTTGCGAACTGCTTCAAGTCCCTCGAGCACCTGAATTTCGTCGGCGCCGTACTCCTGTTCGACCTTTGTCATTTCCATACCGGATTCTTCATTTTCCAAATTCTCGTTATTTTCAATAACTTCTTTGTTCTCTGTATTTTCCAAAACGTTTTACCTCCGTTTTTTTGAACGATTATCGGTGATATCTTCCCTTTTTTCCTCTTTAAAATCCATAAAGTACGGAATGAGAAAAAACATAATTGCAAAAATCACAACGTTTGTAACCGCGAGCATAGTTATGCTTGTGCCGTTCAACGCAATTATTTCAAAAACATTAATAAGCACCGCAGCGGCTGCAGCTGCAAGCAAAAGTAAAATACACTTTCGTTTGCGAATTACAAAATTTTTTTTACAGTTGTAGCACCTTTGTTTTTTGCTGTATATCAGCTTTAGCACATCGCCGTATCTGTAAATTGTGTGACAATGCGGACAGACGGGAAGTTTAGGCATAATTTACTCCTTAAAATCTTCTGTTTGCGGAATACCTGTTGCCGTCGGGCTTTTTTTGCTCCTCTTCCCTGTTTTGCCGAGGAACATAGTGACGGCTGCGGGTTACGGGACGCACCGTTTCGGAGTGAATTTTTTTGAGAGGTGCGTCGCTGATTGAGTGGTTTTCGCTCACGTCCCCTATTACGTGGACGTAGCCTTTGTCTTTTGACGTATCATAGTTTTTTTCGTCTGAAACGTCGTTATTTATTTTTGACGAATTCGACGTTAAATCGCCGTTTGTGAGCTTTTCACGATAGGCGTTGCGTTCATTCTTAAGTTCGTTGAACACGTCGGTATTTATGCTGAAACCCGAATTTTGTTCCTCGGGTTCTTTATTCATATTAAAATTATCTACTTCCTCAAATTCGGAAGCAAGCAGGTTATCGGAATATTCTATGCCCGCTTTGCGAGCCTCCATAGACTTGCGGTATTTTTTGAGCGGACTGAACTTTACAAAACTCGTAGAAAAAACCGCAAAAATTATAAGCGGCACGGCAACAAGCAACACACCTAAAATGTTGTCGGCAAGTCCGAAAAAAATCCACGCAGCCATAACAGCTACCGAGATTATTGCCGCGAGCAAAAAGAAAAATATAACTTTTTTGTCGATTACTACTTTGCTTTCTTTGCCGCATCTTTCGCATACGTACTCCGCTTTGCGGCGGCTGGTGAATACTGCCGTATATGGAATTCTTTTGCCGCAGTACGGACACTTTTTAATTTTCACACAATCCCCTCTTTCAAGTAAAGTTATGATTGCCGTTAAAATTTAATTGTCTGTTTGAAAGCGTCTTTGTGGAAAGCTGGGTGATGTAAACCAAGGTTTTCCCCCTGCTTTTGCACACCACAAATGACTTTGGCAGTTCATACGAAACGTTTACCACGCTTCCGCTTTTTTCTGCCTGTGTCAAAAAATCTCTTGTTTTTTTGGACACCGTGCAAGCGTCAATGTCAAACATCGCTATTATGCTTTCGCTGTTAATTACGGTGTCCTGACCCAAGTGAAGATACATCAGTAAATCTCTCCGTTTTTAAGGTGAAACACCCTGCCCTTTTTAAGTTGTTCTTTGCCCGACTTTTCACAGCAGGTTATAAAAACCTGACATCCCTCAAGCTCGTTAAGCAAAAAATCCTGCCTTCCGGAGTCGAGCTCGCTTAAAACGTCGTCGAGTAAAATTACGGGTTCTTCGCCCATTTTTTCGCGCAAAACGCTTGCCTCCGCCAGCTTGAGCGACAGCACGGCGCTGCGCTGCTGTCCCTGAGAGGCGAATGACCTGGCATTTTTGCCGTTTATTAAAATTTCTATGTCGTCACGGTGAGCTCCGACTGTCGTCACCCCCGTGCGTATATCGTCTTTTCGGTTTTCTTCAAGAGCAGTTCTGAGCTTAAGGGCAATTTCTTCAAGCGTATCGTCCTCTGATATGTTCGCGCTCGACACGTACATAATTTGCAGCTGCTCTTTGTTATTTGAAATTCCGCTGTGGTACTTATAAGCCGTTTTGCTTAACCCCTTTACGTAATCAAGACGCTGTTTAATAAGCCTTGAACCGTAACGTATGAGAGGTTCGTCCCACACGAATATTGTTTCCTCAAGCGAGGGTCGGCGGTAAATATCCTTTAAAAGCGCATTTCGCTGACCTAAAATTCTGTTGTACTTTGAAAGCAAAACAGCGTTTTGAAGCTTTTCACGGCAAATGGCGCTGTCGATAAATTTTCGGCGTTCCGACGGTCCTCTTTTTACAAGACTGAGATGCTCCGGTGAAAACACCACAGCGCAGAACTTTTCAATAAGCGCCGCCGTGGACTTTTTGGGCACGCCGTTTACCTCGGCTTTTTTTTTGCTGTTTTCAAAGGTTATTTTTGCCGTTTGCTCCCTCTCCTGCCCCAAAAAGCGCATTTCGAGCTTTGCAAACTTTTTGTCCCAATTGATTACCTCAAAATCCTTAGACGGACGAAAAGAATGTCCTCCGCAGAAAAACCAGAGCGCCTCAAGAAGGTTTGTTTTTCCCTGTGCGTTGTCTCCGTATATTACGTTTACTGAGCCGCAGGGCTCAATTATATCATTGCGAAGATTTCTGAAATTTTCAAATTTTAATGCAAGTACCTTCACGTCGTTATTTCAATCCTATTATTCAACCTCAATTTCAATGTCGCCGTAAACTGCCCTGTCGCCTGCCCTGAGCTTTTTGCCGCGCATAACGCAAACTTCACCGTTTACGCTGACTTCGCCGTTTTGAATTGCTACCTTTGCCATTCCGCCGGTATCAAAAACGCCCGCAAGCTTCATTAAATCCTGAAGTTTAATATATTCGCTGTCGATTTTAATTTTCTCAGTTTTCATTTGCAAGCCTCATAAGCGCTACGATGTTAAGAAAGCTGTCGCCCTCAACCGGTTTGATGATTACGGGATTAATTGAACCGTTAAAAATTATCTTTACCTCATCGGTATCGGTGTTCTTTAAAGCGTCGAGCATATATTTGTTGTTAAATCCGACTTCAACCTCTTCACCGATAATCGGAATTGAGATAACGTCGTTTGCCTTGCCTACCGTTGACGCGCACGAAAGCTTGATTTCATCATTTGATAAAACGCACCTTACGGGGCTCTGCATTCTTTCGCTGTTGAGCGGAGTCATTCTTTCAAGCGCCTCAATCAATATTCTGGTATTTATTACAATTTCCGTCTTTGTTTCTGTCGGAACTGTAGTTCTGTAATCGAGGAACGTGCCCTCAATAAGCCTTGAAATTACCCTATAATTCTTTATTTTGAACATAATATGACGCTTGCCGACGATAATTTCAATTTCATCTTCGTCGTTTGTCAAAAGCTTGAGCACTTCCTGCTGAGTTTTTCCGGGTACTACAAAGCTTGTTTCGCAGTCGTTGTCAACACTTTCGTTTCTGATTGCCATACGGCAGCCGTCAACAGCGACAATTCTGAATGTGCCGTGTTCAAGCTCAAAAAGCGAACCCGTGTAAATCGGCTTTGCCATATTTTCGCTTACCGCGTACACTGTCTGGCGTATCATTTCTCTAAGCTCTTTTGCGTTTATCTTGATATAATCCATCTGGTCAAAGCTCGGCAAGTCGGGATACTCAACCGATGAAATGCCGACAATCTGATAATTAGCGTGACCGCTCGTTATGTAGGTAACCATTCTTTCATCTGTCTCGACAGAAACAATTTCTTCGGGCAGACGTCTGATAATATCCAAAAACAGCTTAGCGCTTACTACGATTTCGCCCTCAGCCGCAATGGTTGCTTCTATATCGGTAGTGATTCCGATTTCAAGATTATACCCGGAAATATTTAGTTTTTCACCGTACGCCTTTATAAGCACACCCTCAAGCGCGGGAATTGTCGCTTTGGTACTTACGGCTCTCGATACGTTCGATACTGCCGAAACAAGGTCGGATTTAAAACAACTGAATTTCATTTTTATCCTCCGTTAGCGTTATTTATTCGTATGTTTAATGTTTTTACTTCTGATTCACATCAAATAAGTAAGTATTATGTTTTTCTTATTCTTAATTTACTTAACATTTTTAACATCACGATTTTGACTTTGACAAAACCAAAAAAGCGGAGCGTATAACACTCATATAATATTAATTATATTTTTTAGTAATAGTAGTAGGGGATGTTAAAATATAGAAAAACTGCTTTTTTCTGCATATACGCTGAATTTTTTTATTAACATAAGGTATTTAATAAAATGTGAGAGCTTGTTTAAAAATTTATGATAACGAAAAGATTACAAATTTTAATATTCCATAACAGAAATTTTACAAAGCTGTAACCATTCAAAAAACAAGTGAAACAGAAAAAAACGAAAATTTTGAAAAATAAATAAAAAAATGTTGAAATTATTTTACACCGAACAGTTAAAAAATGTTGACATCAGAGCTGATTTAATATCCACAAAAAAAGTATGATTTAAAAATAAGCTGATTAATGCTGAATTTTAAAGCAGTCAAAAGATGTTGAACATATGTTGAAATTAAAAAGTCGAATGTTAAAACATAAGTTAAAATGATGTGAAAGCGGATATTTTAACTTAAGTTCCGACAATTTTGTTGTTAACGGTGTGTTGATATATGTTGACGCTGTAAGCGGAGTGCCTCCGCCGTCTTTACGAGCAGATAGCTTTGATATTTTCATACCTTATTTGCCCGGTTTTTAAGTTTGTTTTATTATTTAAGTATTTTTAGTGGAGTGCCTCCGCCGTCTTTACGAGCAGATAGCTTTGATATTTTCATACCTTAGTTGCCCGATTTTTAAGTTTGTTTTATTATTTAAGTATTTTTTATGGAGTGCCTCCGCCGTCTTTACGAGCAGATAGGTTTTATTACGAGAAGACAGGTTGGCGATTGATTATACCTAATCAACCCGACAGTTTACATTGATTAATTAACTTTGTTATACTCATATAATAGTAATATATTAAATATAACAAACTTAAAGGTCAGGAAAAAACAGCTTAAATATAATCAAACTTGTTTGCCCGTAATAAAAACGTAATTTCTAAATAAAAGTGTACAACCGGGCAATAAACGTTCCTGCAAAACCGAACCTATCTTCTTAAATATAAAAAACGTTATTATTAGATGGAAGTGTACGGTCGGGCAACAAACTTTTTTGTAAAACCGAACCTATCTTCTTAAATATAAAAAACGTTATTATTAGATGTAAGTATACGGTCGGGCAATAAACGTTCCTGCAAAACCGAACCTATCTTCTCGTGGTAAAATTAACGGTCACGAATGTTTTTGATTGTGTCGTCAATAATTTCCTTGACTTTTTTGTCGTTTTCCATCATCTTTTTAACCTTTTGAAGGGTGTAGATGACAGTAGAGTAGTGGCGGTTGCCGAACTCTTTGCCGATATCAACCATGGAAAGGGTGGTCAGCTCACGAGTTACGTAGATAGCCACGTGACGGGCGTTGCTGATGTTGGCGCTGCGGTTTTTTTGTGAGCGAATTTCTTCGGCTGTAATGCCGTAGGTGCGGGCAACTTCGTCAATGATGCGTTCAACCGTGATTGCGGGAGGAACGTCGTTGTTAAGAATATCGGCAATAACCTCCTGTACAGAGGAAATTGTCGGTTTTTCCTGATTGAGAAGTGATTTTGCCTTGAGTTTTTTAACTGTGCCCTCAAGCTGACGGATGTTAGCTTTGATTTTTGAGGCGATATATTCGCAAACTTCGTTTGAAATGTCGAGATTTAAAAGCTCGGCCTTGCGCTTGATAATTGCGATTCGCGTCTCAAGATCCGGGGGCTGAATGTCGGCGATAAGATCCTGCTCAAAACGAGAACGCAGACGGTCGTCAAGGGTTTTGATTTCCTTGGGAGGACGGTCCGAGGTTAGGACAATTTGCTTGTGAGCGTCATAGAGGGCGTTAAAGGTATGGAAAAATTCCTCCTGGGTGCTCTCTTTGCCGCCGATAAACTGAACGTCATCGACAAGCAAAATGTCTGCTTGTCTGTATTTGTGCCTGAATTCGGGCATTTTTGCAAGGCGAAGCGACTCGATAAGTTCGTTTGTAAAGTCATCGCCTTTTATGTAGCAAATAACCTTTGAGGGGTCATTCTTTTTGATTTCGTTTCCGATTGCATAAAGCAGATGAGTTTTGCCGAGTCCCGAGTTTCCGTACAAAAACAGCGGGTTGTAGGCGCGTGCGGGATTGGTGGCTACCGCAAGACAGGCCGCGTGGGCAAACTTGTTTGAAGAGCCTACGATGAAAGTGTCAAAGGTGTATTCGTAGTTTGAGTCATTTTGAACTTCCTTTGCCGGAGGCGCGGGAGCGGTCTGAGTTTGCATTTCATCGGGAATTTTAAAAACAATGTTAAATTCTGTGTCAAAAACCGCCTTAAAAGCTTCCTGTAACAGCGCACTGTAACAGCGGGTAAGCGTTTGGCGGTGAAAGTCGTTGGGTACAAGCAAAACAGCCTTTTGTTTGTCAAAGTCAAGTGTAACGGGCTTGATTCTGCTTATCCAGGTGTTATAGGCAACGTCGGTGATTTTTGTTTTGCAATAGGAACAAATAACCTCCCAAGCGTCGTCAAATGAATCCATCAAATTCTTTCTTCCTCTCATTAAGCCGAGTGGCTTTAATTTCCATATAATAACCCATAATATTAAAATATCATTCATAATCTATTATAGTATAATTTTTATAAAATTGCAACGCAAATACACAACAAACTTTTTGTTATTTTAAGGCGATATTTATATATAGAATATAATAATACTTATATATGTAAAAAGCGTGTAAGTTTCGGGTGCGCAAAACGCCGAAAAACAGCGTGTTTAATATTCTTTTAAGGTAAAAAATACTTGACGAATTATAAAAAGTAATATATAATGCTATATTGCAAGGTTATATTTTGAAGGGAGGTTTTTAAGTATGTTAAGAACATATCAGCCTAAGAAGCTTCACAGAAAAAAAGAGCACGGATTCAGAAAGAGAATGGCAACTGCTAACGGCAGAAAGGTTTTGGCAAGAAGAAGAGCAAAAGGCAGAAAAAGGTTGTCTTACTGATTTTTAAGACCACTTGACTTTGTGGTCTTTTGTTTTTTACGCTGTCTTACTTGCACGGTGGGTGTGAATTGATGAAAAAATGTTTCACGCTGAAGGATAACAAGGATTTTTCCCGTCTGTATCGAAGGGGAAAATCCTATGTAAGTCCTGTTTTGGTGACGTATATCAGTAAAAATAAAACAAATAACCTGCGTTTCGGTATAACCACCGGCAAAAAGGTAGGAAAGGCAGTAAAGCGTTCAAGAGCTCGCAGGGTAATAAGAGCGGCTTATTTTGAGCTTTATCCGCAGATAAAGTCGGGATACGATTTTGTGTTTGTGGCAAGAGGAAAAACTCCGTATGTAAAATCTCAAGTAATCTGCAAGGCTATGAAAAAGCATTTAAAGTCGGCGGGCGTTTTGGTTAACGGTGAAAACGGTACTTAATTACGGCAGAAGTTATATGAAATATGTATTTTTGGCGATAATAAAATTTTATCAATCGGCAATATCGCCGCATCTTGCGAAAAACTGCAAGTATATTCCCACGTGTTCGCAGTACGGATACGAGGCGATACAGAGGTTCGGCGCAATAAAGGGCGGTTTACTTACCGTTTGGAGAATATTGAGATGCAACCCGTTTTCCAAGGGCGGGTATGACCCCGTTCCCGAAAAAAAAGAGACGAGAAAACTAAAGTGAGGTTAGAAGATGCAGATCTTTGGATTTCTGGGAAGCTTACTCGGTTACATTTTGTGGGGAGTTTTCTATTTATTAAAAGATTTCGGCCTGTCAATTATTGTTTTTACAATTATTATCAAGCTTGTATTGTTTCCGTTTTCGGTTAAACAGCAGAAGTCAATGGCGGGTACAGCCAGATTATCAAAAAAGCAAAAAGAACTTCAGGAGAAGTATGCTAACAACAAACAGCTGCTTCAGGAAGAGATGGCAAAGCTTTACGAAAAAGAGGGCGTAAAGCCGATGGGCGGATGTCTTGTTACAGCTATTCCGCTTCTTGTAATTCTCGGTATTTTTTATGCCGTTGCATATCCTCTTACAAACACTCTGCATATTGACAGCAACGCTGTTCAGAGTGCGCTTTCATATGTAAATACAATCCCGGGTTACGTGTCAAACACCAATCCCGTGTATCAGGAAATCAGTTTGTTGACCATATTCCCGAATATAGTTGATACGCAGGCTATTCAGAATGCGTTTTCGGCTTCGGAAATTTCACAGATAAATATGCTTGCGGGCGGATTTAATACCTTTGGAATAAATCTTTTGGCGGTGCCCAGCGATTTTGGTTTGCTGTCGCCTTACATTTTGTTCCCGGTATTTTGTTTGCTGTCAAACTGGGGTTCTCAGTTTGTAATGACAAAGGTGAACAAAACTCAGATGGCGCAGCAGCAGGGCTGTATGAAGGTAATGCTTTACGGTATGCCTTTGATTTCGGCTTACATTGCATATACGGTTCCGTGCGCCGTTGCTTTTTACTGGATTATTTCGTCACTCATCAGCTTGATACAGTCAATTGTATTAAGTAAGATTTTCAGCGCAACTCAGCTTACGGCAAAATCAGAGGCGAGACACGCCGCACTGCTTTTTGCTAACGAAAAAAATGTTCCGTATATCTATGCTCCGAGAGAAAATCCCGTTGCAAGTGACAATAAAAATAAGAGCAAAAAGAAAAAGAAGTAAAGAATACAGGTGATTAATGTGATTAAGGAAGCATTCGGCGTAGGCAGTACTGAGCTTGACGCCATTGAAGATGCTAAAAAACAGCTTGGCATTGATGACACCGTTGACGTTGAGATTGAGGTTATTCAGCGTCCCGAAAAGAAAAAATTCGGTTTGTTCGGCGGTGCCCCCGCAAAAGTTAAGGTGACGGTAAAAACCTCGCCGATTGATAACGCGGAAACTTTTCTCAGAAATGTTCTTGATAAGATGCAACTTTCGGATATTTCTATTGAACGCCGTGAAAAGGACGGCGCGGTCGAGTTTGATTTGAGCGGCGATAACGTTGGATACGTTATCGGCAGAAGAGGAGAGACGCTCGATTCACTTCAGTATCTCACAAGCCTTGTTGCCAATCACGGTGAAGAGGATTATGTTAAGATTACCGTTAATACGGGTAATTACAGAGAAAAAAGAGAAAAAACTCTTGAGATTCTCGGAAGAAAGCTTGCGTTTAAAGCTGTTAAAACAGGCAGAAAATCAAACCTTGAGCCTATGAATCCGTATGAAAGAAGAATTATTCATACAGCAGTTCAAAAGGTAAACGGGGCAACCTCGTGGAGTGAAGGCGAAAACGCCAACCGCCACGTTGTTATAGGTCCTGACCCTAAGGCAAGTAACTACCGCAAGGGCGGATATAACAAGGGCAGAGGCGGCAGACGTCCGTACAACTCTAAACGTAATTTTAATTCCGCTCCTGTCAATCCCGACAGAGAACCGCTTAACGAGGGCGGCGAAACAGGGCTTTACGGAAGAATAGACAAATAATTTAAGGGGCGGTTATCCGCTCCTTTTTTATTACGAGTTTTTTATTACGAGAAGATAAGTTCGGTTTTGCAGATACGTTTGCGACCCGACCGTACACTTTGGTTTATGTATGACGTTTGCTGACTCTCTTATCTAACTTTTTCTTACGAGAAGACAGATTTTATCACGAGAAGACAGATTTTATTACGAGAAGACAGGTTGGCAATTGCTTATAAATTATCAACCCGACAGGTTACTTAGTTTAATGAATTAACTTTTTATTACGATAAGATATGTTCGGATTTGCAGTTACGTTTGCGACCTGACTATACACCTTTACGTAAAAATCACGTTTTTATTTTGAGAAGATAGGTAGGCGATTGAATATAACTAATCAACCCGACAGGTTACTTTGGTTAGCCAATTAGCTGTTTTATGCTTATATCAAAATAATATATTAAATTTAAAATATAAAATAAACTTAAGTACCGGGATATGAAGGTTTATATAAAATCAAACCTGTCTGCCCGTTATGCCTGCGGAGGCACTCCGCCTCGTTTCGACTGAGGAGGCATTCCGCCTCGTTTCGACTGAGGAGGCACTTCTTAAACAGTAATGTATTAAACAAAAATTAACTCAAAAACCGGGCAACTAAGGATGATAACATCAAACCTATCTTCTCGTAAAGATGGCGGAAGCATTCCGCCGAATGGGGGAATTTTGTGAAAAGTGAAACTATTGCCGCTATAAGTACTGCCCAGGGTGAGGGCGGCATCGGCGTTATAAGAATTTCGGGGGAGGACGCCCTTGAAGTTGCAGATAAAATTTTTAAAAATGTAAACGGTAAGCATATTACCGATATGAAAGGCTACACCGCTGCTTTCGGCAAGGTTGTGTGTGACGGCGAAGCTATTGACGAGGCGGTGGCGCTTGTTTTCAGAGCGCCGCACAGCTATACGGGAGAAAACGTTGTGGAGCTTTCGTGCCACGGCGGTATCTTTATTACAAGACGTGTGCTCAGAGCCGTTTTGTCGGCAGGCGCGTCGCTTGCTCAGGCGGGCGAATTTACTAAGCGCGCCTTTTTAAACGGTAAAATTGACCTCACTGAGGCTGAGGCTGTTATGGATATTATAGGCGCAAAGAGCAAAAGCGCCGCAAGAGCAGCATTATGCGTTAAAGAGGGTGCGCTCCGTAAGAAAATTGACGGAGTAAAAAACGATTTGCTTTCACTCGCCGCTCATCTTTCCGCCTGGGCGGATTATCCCGAAGAGGATATTGCCGAGGTTACCGACGATATGATTTTTGACGTGTGCGAAAAGGCAGAGAAAACTCTGCAAAAACTGCTCGACAGCTACGACAGCGGTCAGGCTGTAAAGCAGGGAATAGATACCGTGATTGCAGGACGTCCGAACGTCGGCAAAAGCACGCTGATGAATCTGCTTTCGGGTTATGAAAAGAGTATTGTTACCGATATTCCCGGAACGACACGCGATATTGTGGAAGATACCGTGCTGGTCGGAGATGTTATTCTGAGATTGAGCGATACGGCGGGTCTCAGAAATACGGATGATTTGGTCGAGAAAATCGGCGTTGACAGGGCAAAAAAACGCCTTGAAAACTGCGGATTACTGCTCGCTGTTTTTGATAACAGCCGTGAGCTTGACGACGATGATAAAGAGCTTATAAGAGCGTGCGGAGATGTTCCGTCAATTGCCGTTATTAATAAAACTGATTTGGAACAAAAACTTGATATTAACTATATATCATCTAATATAAACAATATAGTATATATTTCAGCCGCAAACGGCGAGGGCAGAGATGAACTCACAAAGGCTGTGGAAAAAATTGCAGGTACTGAGAATTTCAGTCCCAATGAGGGTATTTTATCAAACGAACGTCAGCGTGTGGCTGTTGAAAATGCCCTTGCGTCAGTCAGAGAGGCTGATTACGCCCTTAAATCGGGTATGACTTTTGACGCCGTCACAGTATCGCTTGAGGACGCCGTTTCGGAGCTTTTAGAGCTTACGGGCGAAAAAACAAGCGACGAGGTTATTGACAGGGTGTTCCATAACTTCTGTGTCGGCAAGTAAAATTTTAGCAAATGAGATGTGATACAATGAATTATTTTGCAGGCGAATATGACGTTGCCGTTATCGGCGCGGGTCATGCAGGCATTGAAGCGGCGCTCGCTTCGGCCAGGCTAGGTTGTAAAACGGCAGTTTTTACTATAAATATGGACGCTGTCGGCAATTGTCCCTGTAATCCGTCAATCGGAGGAACGGCTAAAGGTCATTTGGTCAGGGAGATTGATGCGCTCGGCGGAGAAATGGGTAAGACCGCCGACGAGTGTTTTTTGCAATCGAGAATGTTAAACAGGGGAAAAGGTCCCGCCGTTCATTCTCTGCGTGCTCAGATTGACCGCAGAAAGTATTCCGATACTATGAAGCACAAGTTAGAGCTTCAGGAAAATCTCGAATTGAGACAGGCAGAAATTACCGATATTAAAAAGACGGACGGCGGTTACCTGCTCACAACACGTATGCTTGCGGAGTTTTTGTGTAAAACCGTGATTATTGCCACGGGAACATACCTCGGCGGACGTATTTTTGTGGGCGAGGTATCTTACGAGAGCGGTCCCGACGGAATTTTTCCCGCCACCGCACTCGGTCAGAGCTTAAAAGATTTGGGATTGCCGCTCAGACGTTTTAAGACGGGCACGCCTGCGCGTGTGCTCAGACGTTCGATTGACTTTTCCGAGCTTGAGGTGCAAAAGGGCGATGAACCGCCTCAGCCGTTCTCTTACGAAACGGAAAATATGGGCGAAAATAAAGTGGAATGTCATATAAGCTGGACGAATGACAAGACTAAACAGATTATTCTTGAAAATATTCACCGTTCTCCGCTTTATGCGGGCAAAATTGAGGGCGTCGGACCTCGTTACTGCCCGAGCTTTGAAGATAAAATTATGCGGTTTAAGGACAAGCCGCGCCATCAGCTTTTTATAGAGCCGTGCGGTCTTAATACAGAGGAAATGTATTTGCAGGGAATGAGCTCGTCTTTGCCGGAGGAAGTTCAGCTCAAATTTTACCGCACTATTAAAGGGCTGGAGCACTGCGTCATTATGCGCCCGGCATATGCAATTGAATATGACTGCGTAGATCCGCTTGCTATGAATCCCACGCTTGAATTTAAAAATTTTGAGGGTTTGTACGGTGCGGGTCAGTTCAACGGCAGTTCAGGTTATGAAGAAGCGGCAGCGCAGGGTCTTGTTGCGGGAATCAATGCCGCTTTCAAGGTTCAGGGCAAAAAACCGCTGGTGCTCTCACGTTCAAATTCCTATATCGGCACGCTGATAGACGACCTTGTCACCAAGGGAGCCAACGAGCCTTACAGAATGATGACTTCACGCAGTGAATATCGCCTTGTGCTGCGTCAGGATAACGCCGACGAGCGTTTGACTCCAATCGGCCACGAAATTGGGCTTATAAGTGACGAGAGATATAAAAAGTTTCTCAATAAGCAGGAACTTAAAAAGCAGGAGATAAAAAGACTTAAAGAAACCGTAATTTCTCCGTCAAAGGAAGTAAACGATATTCTTGTTTCACGTGAAACATCAGAGATTAATACAGGCGTTCATCTTATTGACTTGCTCAAACGTCCTCAGCTTGACTACAAAGCGCTTGCCCCGATTGATATACATAGACCCGACCTCGACCCGAATATTTTTGAGCAGGTGGAGGTTGAAATCAAGTATGAGGGATACATTTCAAAACAGCTCAAGCAGGTAGAACAGATGAAAAAGCTTGAGAATAAGTCTTTGCCGAATAATTTTGACTATTCCGAAATTAACGGACTCAGACTGGAGGCAAGGGAAAAGCTCAACAAAATTCAGCCGCTAAATATCGGACAGGCTTCAAGAATTTCAGGCGTTTCGCCTGCCGATGTGAGCGTATTGCTGATTTGGCTCGCTCAGAATAAAAATAGGTGACAAGATGAAGACTATTAAAGAAATTATTCAGCCGATTTTATCGGATTTTAAAATTAATCTCGACGATACAGCCTATGACCGCCTGCAAAAGTATTTTGAAATTCTCGTGGATTATAACAGCAAAGTAAATCTTACCGCTATAACCGATGTTGAGGGTGTGGCGATAAAGCATTTTGCCGATTGTCTTGAAGTGTTCAACTATGTTGATATAAAAAAGGGGGCAAAGGTAATCGACGTAGGAACAGGAGCGGGTTTTCCCGGCGTTGTGCTGAAGATTGCGAGACCGGATATTGAGCTTTACTTGCTTGACAGCCTTAATAAAAGGCTGGTATTTCTCGATACCTTGCTTAATAAACTGGGACTCGACGCAGAGTTGGTGCACAGCAGGGCGGAGGAAGGAGCACGAAAGGCGCAAATGCGAGACAGCTTTGATTTTGCATTTTCACGTGCAGTCGCAAGGCTCAATGTGCTCAGCGAATACTGCCTGCCCTATGTAAAAACCGGCGGGGCGTTTGTTTCGCTCAAAGGTCCGGATATTGATGAAGAAATTAAGCAGGCTCAAAACGCTTTCAGAGTGCTGAACGCAAAAGCGGAAAATGTTTATAAATTTAATCTGCCCTGCGACGGCTCTCAACGCTCGATTGTTGTAGTGAGAAAATGCTCTTCAACTCCGAAGCAGTATCCTCGTGTTTCCGCAAAGATAAAAACCAAGCCGCTCTGATTCGACAGCATAGTATTATTTGACTTGTAAAGCGCCAAAACATTTTAAAAAAATTGAACAGATTGTGACAAAGACCGCACACTCGACGTGGTATTATAATAGCACAGGGACAACCCCTGAAGCTATTACGAAGTCGGGTGATGCGGTTGAATTTTATTTCCAAGACAGACAACAAAATATCGGAATTACCCATTGTTAAAATTCGCCCAAACAAATCACAACCGCGCAAGCAGTTTTGTGAGGACGAGCTTAAATCGCTTTCCAAATCAATTCGAGAAAACGGCATTTTACAGCCGCTTACCGTAAGAAAGGTGACTTGCGGTGAATTTGAGCTGATTGCAGGCGAAAGGCGGTTAAGGGCTTCCGTAATGGCGGGACTTAAAAAAGTTCCCTGTATCATAATCAAGTGCTCCGACAGGGAGTCGGCGGTTTATGCTCTGCTTGAAAACCTCCAGCGAAGTGATCTCGGATTTTTTGAAGAGGCACGCGGAATTGCAAGACTGATTCGCAGGTACGGTCTTACCCAGCAGGAGGCGGCGAACAGGTTGGGAAAAACTCAGTCCACCGTAGCAAATAAGTTAAGACTTTTACGACTTACATACGATGAACAGGAGTGGATTACCAACGCAGGACTAAGCGAACGCCATGCAAGAGCATTGTTGAGGTTAAGCGACGAAAATACACGACGTGAAGCTCTCTCCAAAATTATTGCGGAAAATCTCAACGTAAACCAAACCGACAGACTTGTCGAAATGCTGATTAACTACACCCCAAAGCCTGAAAAAAGGCGGGGGTTGAGCAAAGCGGTGATAAAGGACGTCAGGATATTTGTTAACACTATCAATAAGGCTATTGACACCATGCGTTTGGCGGGAATTGACGCAAAAGCCGATAAAAAAGATAATGAAAATTTTATTGAATACACAATCCGAATTCCCAAAAAACAGGTAACTGACGCCGATAAAAGCGCTTGATTAATTTACTATCCAGTCGGATGCGAAAGCATCCATCCACTCATACCCATTTCCTTATCTAAACCCCTTGCGAAAAGCCGTACCTTGTGTACGGCTTTTTGCATTGCCAAAATATAAATGTTTCACGTGAAACACATTATTCAGAGTTTATTATACCAATGTTTCACGTGAAACATTAAAAATAATTAAATATTTATGTTTTTCACTTTAAAAACGCCGCAAAGTGTGCTATAATTTTAAGGTATTCATATTAGCGGTTTTGCAAGGTTTGATGCAAAGCCTAAATGATAACAGCACTATTAGCTTGTGTTATCAATAAATGCCGTTTCGGTAAACAAAATCAGGTGATATTTTGGCAAAAATTATAGCTGTATCCAATCAAAAGGGCGGTGTAGGCAAGACCACGACCGCCGTAAATTTGTCTGCGTGCCTGGGCAAGCTCGGCAAAAAGACATTGCTTGTCGATGTTGACCCTCAGGGCAACGCAACCAGCGGCGTCGCTATTGACAAAAGTAAGGTGAAGTTTTCGTCCTACAACATTCTTGTTGACGGGGCAAAGGCGCAGCAGTGCGTGCTGACTACCGCGTACGAAAATTTACATCTCATTCCATCCAGCCTTGACTTAGCTGCCGCTGAACTTGAAATTTCGGACAAGCCCCACCGTGAGGCTCTTCTTAAAAACGCGCTATTGCCGATAAAGCAATACTACGACTATATAATTATTGACTGCCCTCCGTCTTTGGGACTTATAACGGCAAATGCTCTGACCTGCGCCGATACATTTTTGGTGCCGATTCAGTGCGAATACTATGCGCTCGAGGGGCTGTCTCAGCTGATGAGCACAGTAAGAAGAATTAAACGTCAGTACAACAACACAATTGAACTTGAGGGCGTACTGCTTACGATGTATGACGGTCGTCTTAACCTGACGCAGCAGGTTGTAAACGAGGTAAAAAAGTTTTTCCCGGGCAAGGTGTTTAAAACGGTTGTGCCGAGGGGAGTAAGATTGTCCGAGGCGCCGAGTTTCGGTATGCCGGTAATTTACTACGACAAGTCCTGCAAGGGAAGCCTGTCATATACTGAGCTTGCGCGGGAAATAATTGCAAAGGAGCGATAAGATGGCGAAAAAATTAGGTGGTCTGGGCAAAGGTCTGGAAGCCATTTTTATAGAAAACGACAGCGAGGACGCAAATTCAAGCGTTACGCTTAATATTTCGGAAATCGAGCCTAACCGCTCCCAGCCCCGTAAGGAATTTGATGAAAAGGCGCTCAGCGAGCTCGCGGAAAGTATCTCGGAGCACGGACTTTTACAGCCGTTGCTTGTTCGTCCGCTTCCTTTGGGCGGCTACCAGATAGTTGCGGGCGAACGCCGTTACAGAGCCTGCCGTATGGCGGGGGTTACTGAAGTTCCCGTAATTATACGCGAGCTTACCGATACCGAGACTATGGAAATTGCTTTGATAGAAAATCTACAGCGTGAGGATTTGACTCCGCTTGAAGAGGCTCTCGGATATAAGGCGCTTATGGAGGAGCACGACTTTTCGCAGGAGGATGTTGCGCGTTCGGTGGGAAAATCACGTCCCGCTGTTGCAAACGCATTGCGCCTTTTAAACTTGCCCGACAGTGCGGCGGAATTTTTAAAGGACGGCAGAATTTCCGCAGGACACGCCAGAGCGCTGCTTTCGCTTGAAAGCGAAGCCGATATGCTGAAAGTGTGCGAAGAAATAGTCAAGAAAGATTTATCGGTTCGCCAGACGGAAAAGTTGTGCAAGCTTATGCAGAAGCAAAGCAAAGAAAAACCGGCGGAACATGAGAAAAAACCGTCGTTTTACAGTATGGTGGAGCTTGCTTTGCAGGAGAGCTTAGGCAGAAAAATAAGCATTTCAAAGAGCAAAGGTAAAGAGGGCGGAGTAATTTCGATTGAGTTTTACTCAGATGAAGAGCTTACCGAACTTTCAAATAAATTAAAATAGATTAGGAGAATAAAGATGATTGACATTAAGTTTTTAAGAGAGAATCCCGACGCGGTAAAAGAGAATATAAAAAAGAAATTCCAGGATCAAAAACTTCCGCTTGTTGACGAGGTAATCGAACTCGACGCAAAGAGCAGAGAGGTAAAAAAGCAGGCGGATGACCTGCGCTCTAACAGGAACAAAATTTCAAAACAGATCGGCGCTCTTATGGCTCAGGGCAAAAAAGAAGAGGGTATGGCGCTCAAAGAAGAGGTTACAAAGCAGGCTGAAAAGCTTGCTGAGCTTGAGGCTCAGGAAAACGAGTTATCGGCAAAGGTAACCGAAATTATGATGCAGATTCCCCAAATTATCGACCCGTCGGTTCCCATAGGCAGGGATGACAGCGAAAACGTTGAAATTGAACGTTTCGGCGAGCCTGTAGTACCCGATTTTGAAATTCCGTACCATACGGATATTATGGAAAAATTCAACGGCATAGACCTTGATTCGGCAAGAAAGGTAGCCGGAAACGGTTTTTATTATCTTATGGGCGACATTGCACGCCTGCACAGCGCGGTAATCTCATACGCTCGTGATTTTATGATTGAAAGAGGTTTTACATATTGTGTACCTCCGTTTATGATAAGAAGTAATGTTGTTACAGGCGTTATGAGTTTTGCCGAGATGGATTCAATGATGTACAAGATTGACGGCGAGGATCTCTACCTTATCGGCACCAGCGAACATTCAATGATTGGTAAGTTTATTGACACCATTAACAAGGAAGAAAACCTCCCTTACACCCTCACAAGCTATTCACCCTGCTTCCGCAAGGAAAAAGGCGCTCACGGCATTGAAGAAAGAGGCGTTTACCGAATCCATCAGTTTGAAAAGCAGGAGATGATTGTTGTCTGCAAGCCTGAGGAGAGCAAAATGTGGTTTGACAAGCTATGGCAGAACACAGTTGACCTCTTCCGTTCAATGGATATTCCGGTAAGAACTCTTGAGTGTTGTTCCGGCGACCTTGCAGACCTCAAGGTTCGCTCACTGGACGTAGAGGCGTGGTCGCCGCGTCAGAAGAAGTACTTTGAGGTAGGCTCTTGTTCCAACCTCGGTGACGCTCAGGCAAGGCGTCTTAAAATCAGAGTATCGGGAGAGGGCGGCAAAAAATACTTTGCGCACACCCTCAACAACACCGTTGTCGCTCCGCCGAGAATGTTAATCGCTTTCCTTGAAAACAACCTCAATGAGGACGGTTCGGTCAGAATACCCGAGGTGCTCAGACCCTATATGGGCGGCAAATCCGTTATCAAATAATGCTTATATAATTCAAACTACCCCGACAATAAACATTGTCGGGATTTTGTTTATTTTAGACAAATTACAGGCAAAAAGTTCTACAAATAGACAATTGAAAATATTATATAGATGTGGTACTATTTTACCGTAAATTGTTAATATATCTGCGGTGTGTATTTAAGAGCGGAAGCAAAAGACTGAGTGTATCGCTCACAGACAAGTTGTTATATATTATTGCATTTTCGCTTTTGTTACAATAAACATTAATTTACTATGTTACTGTTTATTGATGACAAAATTGTAAATTCGACACATTGTTTGTTATATTGACAACATTTTATAAATATGTTATTATTTTATCAACTCATAAATTATGGGGGATAATTTTAGGAGGTAAATTTATGAATACAAAAGGTAAGGCTATTGCTTCGCTTGTATGCGGTATTGTGGGTCTTGTAGTTCCGTGGTTCGGATTTACATCGATTATTTCAATAATTCTTGGTATTATTGCAATTATTCTTGCGGCAAATGTAAGAAAGTATAACGATGCAAATAAGGGCATGGCTACTGCAGGCTTGGTTCTCGGTATTATCTCTATCATACTCGGAGCGATTACTACTGTATGCGTAATTTGTACTGTCTGCGCAGTAGGCGGTTCAATGGCGGTTCTCAGCTCAGGTGATTGGTCAAGTTTGTCAAGCTTGGCAAACGAGTTGTCAAGTTCGCTCAACTAATTTAAGGTTTTATAAAAATACCTCTTGTGTGCTGCACAAGAGGTTATTTTTTCGGAGGAAAAAATGTACCCGATTATAAATATTTTCGGCAGAGAAATTGCAAGCTACGGAATAATGACTGCTTTAGGTGTTCTTGCCGGCGGTTTTTTTGTCTGCCGAACGGCAAAAAAGAGAAATCACGACGACAACGACTACATAATTTTTATGCTTATATGCGCAATCGGTGTGTTAGTCGGAAGTCACCTGCTGTATGCGATAACTCAATGGAAAATTATAGGTATATTTCTGTCGAACCTCGATAGATTTGCCGCGACATTCGGAGATTTAATTGCGAATTTGATTTACATTTTCGGCGGCAGCGTCTTTTACGGAGGTTTGCTCGGCGGAATTGCGGCAGGGGTAATCTACGGAAAAATAAAGAAGCTCGACCTTAAAGAGTATTCTGACATATGCACCCCTATGATTCCGCTGTTTCACGCCTTCGGCAGAGTAGGATGTTTTTTGGGCGGATGTTGTTTCGGAATAGAAAGTCCGCTCGGATTTACCGTCCACGGCAATGAGCTGGTGCCAATGATAAACGATGTGCAACGGTTTCCCGTTCAGCTGCTTGAAGCATCTCTCAATCTGATACTGTTCTTCGTGCTGTGGTATCTGCTCAAAAAAGATATTTTTAAAGGCAGGCTTATTTTTGTATATCTTCTAAGCTATTCGGTAATCAGATTTTTCGATGAGTTTTTGCGGGGAGATACATACCGAGGCTTTTTATTCGGTTTATCAACATCACAGATAATAAGTATTCTGATATTTGCAGTTATTGTTATTTATATATTAACAACTTTTATTAAAAGTAAAAAAAGGCAAACAAAAAACACGATACAGTTATAAAACTGTACCGTGTTTTAAGGTCTTAAAAAGTAAAACGGTTCAAAGTTACGCAAAACACCGAACACTAAAATTACAATTGCACAACAAACAAGGATTACGGTCTGCCACTTTGAGAATTTAAAACTGCCCTTGTTTATGTATTTTATGCAGGAAGAAACTGCAAGCAAAATCCACAGCGGGAGTGTTATCAAAAAGGCGGCGTTGCATTGAAAAGCCCGCATAAAATCAAGGTTTATCAGGGCTTGAAACATTCGGGTAATTCCGCAGCCCGGGCAGTAAATGCCGAACAGCTGATATGAATAGCAGGGGATTGATATGCCGTTTAGCGTGAGAATGTAATATATAATTCCGCAGGCAAGCACAATACCGCATATAAAAAGCACTTTAATTAAACGGTTTTTCTTTGAAAAATCCATTTTGCCTCCATTGTTATTATTATAATAACAAGTATTAAAAAGTAAGTATTAGATAGGTAAAAAAACACAAACCGAGTGTTTTTGTTAGGGGATAAAAATATATTACGTGCAATTATGAAACAAAAGCAGATAACGGGTGCTTTGGCACCCGTTTAATCAGCTGATTTTTGAACCTGCGGGAATGTCGTCAACAAAGATAACCTTAATATCTTCTCCGACAGTAGCTGCAAGAATCATACCGCAGCTTTCAACGCCGCAGAGTTTGGCAGGCTTTAGGTTTGAAACAAGCACAATATGCTTTCCTACAAGCTCTTCGGGTTTATAAAACTTAGCAATACCGCTTGCGACAGTTCTCTCTTTGACGCCGTCAAAAACGGTGAGCTTGAGCAGTTTTTTTGCCTTTTTAATAGGCTCGCAGGCTCTGATTTCGGCAACCCTGAGATCAACCTTGGTAAAATCGTCAATTGAAATCTGAGCAATTCCCTCAATTTCTTCACGCAGCTTTTTGGTGTTTTCATCTTCGGGAGACTCGTTTTTGATAATCTCGTTAAGCTCTGCAATTTCCTTTTCAACGTCAATTCTGGGGAAGAGAGCCTCGCCCTTTTTAACTGTCACATCAGCGGGAAGCACGTTAAATTTATCGGCATTTTCGTAGGTAGCGCAATTTTCGCAGGCGCCGATCTGCTCAAGAGCCTTAGGCATTACAGTTGGCATAAACGCGGAGAGCAATGTGGCTGTAATTCTGATAGTGTCAAGCAGATTATAAAGCACAGTGGCGAGGTGAGCACGGTTTGATTCGTCCTTGGCAAGTACCCACGGAGTAGTTTCGTCAATGTATTTGTTGGCGCGTGAAACAACCTTAAAGATCTCGGCAAGCGCGTTGTTGAGCTGAGTTTCATCAATATATTTGTCAACCTTTTCTCTGAGCGAGGTTGCGCAGTTGATGAGTTCGTCGTCAAATTCGCCGACCTGACGTTCGGTCGGCAGAGTGCCGCCGAAATATTTTTCAACCATCGCAACGGTTCTTGAAACAAGGTTGCCAAAACCGTTTGCGAGGTCGGAATTAATTCTGTTAATCATAATCTCGTTTGAGAAAGAGCTGTCGGCGCCCAAAGCCATCTCACGCAGAATGTGGTATCTGATTGCGTCTGCGCCGTAGCGTTTTCCCAAAATGAACGGGTCAACAACGTTTCCGAGTGACTTTGACATTTTCTGACCGTTAAAGGTAATCCAGCCGTGCACGGCGAGGTGCTTGGGCAAAGGCAGGTCGAGAGCCATAAGCATAGCAGGCCAGGTGATAGCGTGAAAACGCATAATATCCTTGGCAACCATATGCAAATCGGCAGGCCAGAACCTGTCGAAATCGTTATATTTTTCGTTGTAAAAACCGAGCGCGGAGATATAGTTTGAAAGGGCGTCAATCCACACGTAAACCACGTGCTTGTCGTCAAAGGTTACGGGGATACCCCAGCTAAATGAGGTACGTGAAACGCAGAGATCCTCAAGACCGGGTTTAATAAAGTTGTTAACAAGCTCTAACGCTCTGTTTTTGGGCTGGAGATAGTCTGTCTCTAACAAAAGCTTTTCAATTCTGTCGGCAAACGGTGCCATTTTAAGGAAGTAAGCCTCTTCTTTTGCTTCAACAACCTCTCTGCCGCACTCGGGGCATTTGCCGTCAACAAGCTGGCTTTCAGTCCAAAAGCTTTCGCAGGGAGTGCAGTATTTGCCCTTGTACTCGCCTTTGTAGATATAGCCCTTGTCGTAGAGCTCCTTAAAAATCTTTTGAACTGTTTCTATATGATAATCGTCTGTTGTACGAATGTATCTGTCATAGCTGATGTTCATAAACTTCCAAAGGTTTTTGAAGATTTCAACAATCTCGTCAACGTACTGCTTTGGAGAAACACCTTTTTCGGCAGCCTTTTGCTCAATTTTAAGACCGTGTTCATCGGTACCTGTGAGGAACATTACATCATAGCCTTGCATTCGTCTGTAACGCGCGATAGAGTCGCAGGCAACCGTAGTGTAGCAATGGCCGATATGCGGCTTGCCCGACGGATAGTAAATAGGCGTAGTGATATAATAGGGTTTTTTCTTACACATAAGTGAGTCCTCCTTTAAATTCAGCAAATGATGCTCTTAATATTATACCAATTTTTCAGGTGAATTGCAACAGAACGCCGTCACAAGTTGAAAAATGCGGCATATAATATGAATGAGAGGAGTTAATGCAAGGGCAGGGAACAGTACAGCATAAAAAACAGGATAAAATTTTCAGCCTCTAAAAACAGCGTCCGATATTTAAAATTCAGCGGCGGAATATAATACCCACTGAATTTGCAGTGTAATATGCCGATTGCTTTGATAAAAGCAAAGTTTTGAAAAATTTTTTACAAACAGTTGACAAACACATAAATAAGTGATATAATAATAAAGCTGTAGAAAAGAATATATCGCGGGATAGAGCAGTTCGGTAGCTCGTCGGGCTCATAACCCGAAGGTCGTCGGTTCAAATCCGGCTCCCGCAACCAAAACAGTAAAGTGATTTAAGCAGCCGAAAAGCTGTTTAAATCGCTCGGCTGTATAAAAAATTTATATCGTTCCCTATTCTAACCGAATTCTATAAACTTTGTTATAGAAGCTATCCTCAGGTGTCGTCAGACAGCCGAGTAATCGGTCGATATGGTTACACACAAGATGTTATTGTTTATATTTAATATAACACACTAATAAATCTTGCAGAGTGGATTAAGCTCTTTGCCGGTCAGAATTATCAACAGTGTGAGTTGGTTCGCTGTTCTTTGTGGTTAGAAAGTAGAAGAACATTATGCGTAACTGTTTCTGAACGGTTGAGTATGAGATATGTAATCCTATTCAGTTTTCTACAAAAAATGAAGTCCTGCACCACGGGTATAACGGTACAGGACTTGACAAAAGTATCAAAAGCGTATATGATAATACGCAGAATTAGCTTCACAAGTTCTAAGTTGTTGGTAGCAGCTTATAAGCTGTGGGGCTTATTTTTTTATATATTGTATTATACAGCCATAATAATTAGTTGTCAATACTTTTTATACAATTTAATTTTTTTTGTTTTAAAACGTAAGTGTCCCTCCGAGGGACAGGTGTTCCAAAAATACTTTATTTAATTTAAATATTGGTTATCATTTCTAATATTACCGGCAACATTTTTATAAAAATGTGTGTCAAAGCAATTGTAACAGTAAATCTTTCTCAGTATGTTTTTTATAAAGTTCAAACTTTTCATCTCCGTTATATGGGGCAAAGATTATATAGTCGTTTAGCAATCTGATTAATTTGTTTTTTAATTGATCATCATTGCAAGCAATAATATCGTTTTCTAAAATTTTAAGACATTTTATATAATTATCAGAGTTGCGCTTGATCCGTGCAGCTCTTAGAGCCATAATGTAAAAATTTTTATTGTTTATCCTTTGACAATGAGATATATCAGTCAATGAAAGTTTACTATATAATAACATAATTTCAATTTTATGTAAATTTCTTCTTATGGTTGATTCCTTTAGCTTTATTTTTATTCTCATATAATCACTCCTAAAATATTACTGTCCCTCGGAGGGACAGCCGGCTTACTTCAAAGTTAAGTGTCCCTCCGAGGGACACTTATTTTGCTTAAATTATTCAAAGTCGGAGTAAAAGAAAAGCGATGAGCAACATAGAGAGGGGGAAAGAGAGCAAAAGAGCAAGGAGAAAGTCACCTCTCTTTCCCCCTCTTTTTGAGCGTTGAAAACATTGAAACAGCCTTGCTGTTCCAACCTTTCCAACACTCAAATTCACACCCCCTATCTCTCCGACTTTCTCGATTGCTTTACCAACATTTATTAAATTTATAATTTATATGTCCCTCCGAGGGACAGTTTTTATACAAAAAGCAGAGCGTAAACTCTGCCTTAATGTTTCAGTATTATTATATGAATTCACTAATATCAAATTCGTCTAAATCTTTAAGAGTATCTTGTATTTGTTTATCAACAGCAAGTTTACAAACAGATTGTTTTGGCATATCTTCAGGACTGTTGATTGTATATTTTAAAAAGTAAATCGGTTTGTATTTTTTAAAAATAATTATGCTTCCTTTATATGTTTGGTCAAAAGGAATTTTTTGGTCTTGTGTTTCTATACGTTCAACGCTGAATGTTGTTTTGCTGTATTCAGAGTTAGTTATGTTGATGTTTAACTTTTCTTTAATTGCATTTGCGATTACATTTTCATAAATAAATATCATATTCAAAATCCTTTCCTTTTATGTGTCCCTCCGAGGGACACTTGCATATAAGGCGCTTAAATATTATCAAACGGTAAGTCATTATAAAAGTCGTAGCCGTATTCTTCCTTGTCAGGCTCTTGAAGCGTTTGTTGAACGCCCGACGGAATCGGTTCGGCTGCATATTCGGGAACAGGCGGAGCAGACTCGGCAGCAGGAACGGTTTGCAGCTGTTCTCTGCGTTCGCCTGTAAAGGATACCTTTGTGGCAAGAATTTCAACATTGTATCTTTTGTTATCGTTTTTATCAAGATATGTACGGCTTCTAAACTCACCCACAACGGCAATCATAGAACCTTTTTTAAAGTATTTGCAGACAAAATCTGCGGTACGTCCCCAACAAACAATGTTGATAAAATCGGCTTGTCTTTCTTCACCCTCTTTAACATAGCTGCGCTCGACGGCTATTCGGAATGAAGTAACGCTTTTGTCTGATTGTGTTTTTTTGAGTTCGGGGTCAGCTGTCAGCCGTCCCATTAAAATTGCTTGGTTTAACATATTATCAATCCT
>CAJFNC010000016.1 GCA_904393835.1 uncultured Ruminococcus sp.
TGTTTCCTCTGCTCTGTGGCGGCTGAAATTTCTCATCATGCTGTCGATAAGCTCGTTTTCAATTGCTTCAAACGCTTGTGAAATATCATAATCAGCCATTCAGATTTTCCTCAATAAAACTTTCCGCCGCTTCCTGCGATACGCCTAAGGTAGATGTAACTATTGAAAGCGCAGCATTTCTTGATATAGCCCCCTCTTTGTAAGATTGTATAATACTGAGCAGGCTCGTAATTTGAGCGCCGTTTAGCATATTTATACTTTCGGCAGGCGTTTGCACCGGGGAAATATCGTCAAGTTCTGAGGTTTCGTCCTCAAACGCAATACCCTGTTCCTCTTTAATTCTCTTAACTTCCTGCTCTTTCCAAACATCACTTTTACTGTCGCCGTACAGCTCTTCAATAATTTGCTCAATCGACATAAGCCCTGCTGTCTTTGCTTTCGCAACTGTTTCAACCTGACTTTCAAAGCTCGGATTGGCGTACTCGCCGAATTTTACAGAGATTTCAATATCCGAATAATCAATGTTTGAGTTGTGTACCAATGAATCGGCTTGCAATGCGGCTTTTACAAGTTTAGGCAATGCGTTGTTAAGCAATTCAATGATTGTCTGTCTTGTATAAAGCGTTGTTTTTTCTTTCTCACGCTGAGCCTCGGCATTGTCGAGTTTCTTTGTGTCAATTCCGAGAGTCGACGGTGATAAAACGCCCTGCAAACAGAGGTCAAGCGCTGTTATGTACGAGCTTAAATAACTGTCGTGCTGAATTGTCGGGCTTTCTACCGTAATTTTATTTACTGATTTTTCATTTGTTGTATCACTTTGGATAGCGATAAAACGGTTATCAAAAGCGTTAGGCTTTTGAACCTCCCCTGTTTTGGGGTTATAGGGAAGAAACACATTTGGTATATATTTTGTCGTACGCCCAGCCCTGAGCGCGTCCATCCACTGCGACCACACCTCGTCGAGACTGTCGAAAGCGTCCGTCTTCGCCCCGATAATTCCCGCGCCTCTGCCCTTGTGGCACGACTTGCCGAAAAGTACGGGGACAGCCCAGATGTAGTCTTTATTGAAAGTCACTCCTTTACAGTCAACCCACGACAACGCGGGAATAGAGTTCGGCGGCAATTCTTTGCCGTTATCATTAAACAAAGCGTAATTGATATAGCCGTAACCATAGGTTTCCTCAAAGAGGTAACGCTTGTTTTTGTAAAAATAATCGGTATAAAACTTAACCTCTCGTATATGACCTCGTACATACGTATAATCCACGTTTTCAGCACCGTACCACTCAATTATCGGCGTGTCGGATATTTCTTTATCGTACGAGATTTTTAAAGCCCCGTCACCTACTACGCACAAGTCGTGCAGTAACAGACTTAAAGTATCGGCAAAGTTATTTTCCTTTTCAATTTGCTCCCAGCGTTCGGCGGGAGCGGTACTGCTTTTGCTGCTGATTTCAAAACCGTTATAGTCCGCAATTATTATGTTCGCAATTGTATCGCACATCAGCGCAGGCAATCCCGTATGTATCTTGCGGATTTCAAGCCCCGGGGTTGAGCTTGCTTTCCAAAACATTGTTGACGGTACGTCGAGCTCGGCATACAAATCGCTGAGCAATTCGCTTTTCCCTCGATACCATATGCGGTTACAGGCACATTCCGTCATATGATTGGTTCTTTCATTGATTGTTATAATTTTATCGTGAGCGGGATTTACCCGCAAAAAACTTCTTAATCCCTGTCTTATTGAATCTGCCATAAATTTAATCAGCCCCATTTTTCTCACTTCCTATGCTGCTTATAAACGGCAGCCACGCGTATTGACCGCTGTTTATAAAATGGTCGTGCCCGTCCTCGGGCGTGTTGTCTTTATCTTCAAGCCAAGAATACAGCTCAAATTCCGATATTGTATTTTTGCAATGTTCAAGTACAAAAAAATTATCGTGAGCAAGCCAGCCGAGCATTAAGTTAATACGGTCGATAATCTTCGTCTTTTTCCAAGCGTTCGCAAAATTATAAATACAGCCGTTCTGACGTTTGTATTTTTGAAATTCCATTATTGTCGCCTGATCCGCGTTATCTATAAAAACCGTTCTCGCAAAGCCCCACTCTTTTCGGTTGCGTTCAAGAAAATCAATAAAATTCTTAACCGTGTCCGACGGAGCTATCGGCGTTTGAAGCTCGGCGTTGTTATATACTTTTTCATCGAGTTGGATTAACAAACCGCTGTATGTAATGCCGAAAAAAGTCATTGCGATAGTGTCGGGCGACTTTTGAGAATACGCCGTATCCAGCCCTGCCGTAAACAGTTTAAAATTGTCTTTCAACTGCCCAACCCATTGCGCCGTTTTTACATGACGCGCCCTTTCAAAGTTAGGAAATACAAGTCCTGTTGCCCTGCCTCGCAAGCCCAGTATTTTATTTTTGTAAATCTTTGTACCTTTCGGTGTGTTAGTTAAAACACGGTTGAGTTCCTCCTCTTTAATTCCGAGATTATGCGCAAAAGAAAAGAACCAATGCACCCATCCGGGCTTTGGTTCTTCTTTTAATTCGTTTAATATTTCATTTGGTGTATCGTCTTTCCACTTATCAAGCGGACGTGAACAGTTTATGTACTCCTTGTAAACGGGCAGGCTCGGGTCATCGGGATTGAGAGTAGCCATAAAATAGTCTGCTCGCATTGACGCTTCACGCACAAACTCAATATCAGCAGTGTTTATCTCATCGATATACAAACAGCCGTACTGACCGCCGAGGGCTTTCTGCCATTTCTTTTTATCACCGTAGCCCATTACGTAGATGATTTTATCACTGCTCGATGTGTGAAAAAGAATATGCGGGATTTTATCATCTTTAGTGCCGTTGCCGTTGTACTCGACAAGCTCCCCGAAGTCGTCGATAATACCAAGGTCTTTGTTTATGATATTCTTTTCTGCTGTACCCGTGTCTTTGGCGGCTATAATATGCAGCTTTTTAGGCGACTGCGCCACCTTTAGCATAAACTTGAACAAGCCGACAGTCGTTTTGCCCGCCATTGTAGTGCCCTCGAGAAATTCAACAGGGGCGTTGCAATGCAGAAACGCTTTATATTTCTTTGATAGAATTAACCTGTTATCCATCGTCGCTCATCTGCTTAATGAGGTCGTCAAGTTTTGACTGTTCGGTTTTGAGAGAGCCGGAAACTTCAATCTTACTAAGATACTCGCCTGTCATTTTGTTGAGAGTATCGATTGCTCGTATTCGGTCGGGCGTTTCTTCCTGTTTTGATTTTGCAATATCGGAGAGTATTGCTTGTCGCTCTATTGCAGTAATTATCCTGTCCCGCTGAGCCTTTGCAGTCAGCTCCTTGATGTAATCTGTAACTCTAGGATTTTCTAGGATTTTACAAGCGTCCGCATTGGCGTATTTTTCGGAATATCCTGCCTTTATTGCACTCTGAACGGTATTACCGCTCTGCGCATAATATTCGGCAAACCTTTTTTGTCTTGGGCTTAATTTGTCTTTCACGGCAACACCGCCTTTCGTGTAAAATAAAACTCTTTAATTGCCCAGAGATGCTATGATTGCTTTCTCTCTTTCACTGAGTTGCCAAAATTTCGCTTCCTTACGTTCCGCTTCCTTACGTTCCGCTTTAATTCGCTCCGCTTTAATTTGCTCCGCTTTAATTCGCTCCGCTTTAATTCGCTCCGCTTTAATTTGCTCCGAGACAAGCCAACCACCGCCGAATATACCTTTTTTACTCTGACGTTGCTCATCCAATGCTAACACCCTTACACTTTCCGAACGCGGAATAACAAAATCTATTCCATATCTTGCATACGGGTAAATATTAGCAGGAGTAACAAGCTCAAGTGGATAAACATATTTAGGTAGCTGCTTTTTAATACTTCTTCGATTCTCTTCGTTAGCTTTTTTTACGGTTTCAAATAAGCTTGGCGACGTTCTTGCTCTTATCTCAAACGGCTCTAAATTTGTTGCAAACGATGTGTTTACCACCGCGCCGTTATCGTATATTATAGATACTCCGATAGGCAAAACTGTACAATAATCACCATATCTGCACAGCGTTAGAGTTGGAGCAAACATAAAGAACTTTATATTTTTTTGAACATAGAATCGTATGATTTGCGATAATATAGAAAATGGCGGATTGTCCACAACTATTTTATTTGTATAATCGAATTTTTCATAATCGCCGCCCGGATAGAACGGACGTACAAAAACAGATCTGTCGATATTGTATTCATTTGCAACCCAATCAGCAACGGCTTCATAAACCAAAGACGGAGTATAACAATCATCGGTCGTTTTTTTTTGGTTTAAATTTCTCGGTAAATTCCTCATATGTTTTGTTTTTCAATTTTTTACCGCCTTTCTGCGTAAAGTAAAACCGCCCCTTTACGTGGGGCGGCTTAGGAGAGAAGTATATGCCATATATCGAATAGGAGGACTTTGTTAAATTTCTATGATACCATTATAGCACGACAAAAGCGGACATAACAGGACATCATTTAAAATAAATCGTATTTCTTTCTGAAAGCCTGTAATGCCCAGCCGTGTAATCTGCGTACGTGACGGTCAGAAAAATTATTATCCTCGGCAACTTTCTCCCACGTTTTACCGTTTATGTAATATTCAGTCAGAATCAGTACGTATCTGTTATCATCGAGTTGATTTATTTTTCCTCTGACTTCACGCTTTAAATCAACCAGGTTATCAATTTCCCTGTTAATTTCATTCTGCATATCAACAATCTTGTCAACCGTTTTCATTACATCGCACGTTGAAGATGTTTGAACGCGGTCTGTTTTCGCCTGTGGGCTTATCTGAGCCGAGTTTAGCTTTAAACTATGTAATTCACTTAATTTAACTTTAATTTGCCTGTCAGCCAATCTGACTTGATTTAAATATTCCTTTGCCGTCACTTCAAAACCTCCCGCCCTCGCCGCACCGAGGGCATTTATTTGCAAATTGTGTGTTTGATAACCGCCGTGCGGAGCGGATTTTGAATTAGTTCCGCAGTTGACTGTCAGATGTTCCCGAAACTTTATATTTCATTTTTCATTCCTCCTTACTCATTTTCAAGACGTTTTGCAAGTCTTGAAATTTTCTTTTCTTTCCAATTCTGCACTTCTTCTTTGCATTTAAACATCATCTTGCATTGTTCAATCATTATCTCAACATCTGCCATTTCTTCAAAGATGTTATTAACAGACTTTAAATCGGCTGATAAAGTTTTGTCACTTTTACTATTTAAGCGAACAAGTGCTTTTGATAAGCTCTGAGACAACTCTGCCAACTCTTCAATTGTTTTTATCATCTGATTTTCTAATCCGTATGTATTAATAGCATTTTGCATTATTTCTTTATCACTTTTACTGCTCATTTCGTTTCTCTCCCATAACAATTTACGATTACCTTTATCATAATTCAAATCCATAAAAGTATAAGGGTGCGAGGCTTCTTCAACCTTTACTATATCGTGAGATGGAGAATAAAAATGTGTTAAATCTTCATTATATTTAGATAAATCGTTCCAACTTCCTACAACTTGCAACAAAATACATCGTTGCGCAGATAAATCATTCTCAGTATAGCAAGTTTCGGGATTTAAAATTACAATCCATTCATCGCCACATCTCTCTGTTAATATATAACCTGTTTTTAATTCACTTTTTGTCATTCCTGCTCACTCCTTTTCTGACCATAGCTACAATAATCGTCATTATGTATTCGTACCATATGTAATACACACCAATATCCGCCACCTCTTAATTTATAACTCTTACATTGTCCACACCTCACGACCTGATGCACATCTGCGGCAGGCTCTTCGGATATAGTTTTTAAAGTCACATTTTTAAACGACTCTGTAAAAGCTCCATCAACTTCTAACTTTGAGATTTTTTCAATCAACGCTTCACGCTCTATGTATTCTTTTTCAGCCATTGTTTTCACTTCCTTTTATAAAACCACCTATTACATTTTCAAGCTCATTCGTGCAATTCTTGCACAAATCCGCAGAAAATATTTTTGTTGGTATTTCAATCTCAGAATTATCGTAATCACTCATAACATCTAATTCTTTTCCGCAATGGTCGCAATAAATTTTAGTCTGTTGCATTGTTTTCACGCTCCCTTATAAAACACTGCTATATACTTATAAAATAGTCCTTCGTGCCTTTGAAAACTATGTAATATATAGCCTTTTGCTGCCATATCGTTTAAACCATTCTCAAATGATTTAAAATCCTCGTACATTTCAGCTCTATATTTAACCATTGTTTTCACGCTCCTTAATAACCTACTTCGATATAGTCAAGTACTCTTGCCCAACCGAATTTTTCACCGTTTTCATCGGTACAGCAATTGTACATCCAATATTCCCACTCTTTAGGATTTCGCTCTTTCAGCAAATCAAACCTATGGGGACGTTTTTCCATATGCACGCCAAATCCGCACATACTACAGCCTGTCCGCTGTGCCTTAGTAGTGTAAAGAGTGCCGTCCTCTTTGCGCTCAATTGTTCCGTAGATTTCGGGCACTGGTACATTTAAATCAAGTGCAAGTTGTAAAATATCTTGCCTGTTAAATATAGCAAACGGAGCAGAGCGGATTGTTGACTTGCCGAAATAATTACAGCCGTTAATCATAAGCGACTTTGCACGTCTGCCACCCTCGGAAGCCATAAGTCCGAGATAAGGCACGCTGTTATGTTCTTTCGCCCAATCGTCGCAAGGCTTTTCTTTGAGGTAGTAACAGCACTTCGAAGATACTTTAAAATTCGGAGTACCATAATTCACACCCTCATTTTCATTCTCGTAACCGCCGAACTTTTCAAGCCATTTTTGTGACATCTTCATTCGGCTGTTTTTCTGAAATCCGCCGAAAGCTCCTGTTTCGCCTGTTATGATAGCGTGTCGGACTGTCTTGTTCTTTTCGGTTGGGTGTTGCAGAGTTTCAATTTTGCCAGCAATCTCTTTTGACAAGACCGGAAAACCGAACTCTTGCAGTATTTCGGACTTTTTCCAAGGCGTTCCGTTAGCCTTATTCGCAGGCTTTAAACTGACAACTCCGAGCTTTTTATGTACTGCCATAATGCTTTTATCCTCAAGATATGACACGCTTATTCCTGGAGCGTCAATGCCGATTGACCTTAAAAATAAAAGTAATGTAATGCTGTCAAGTCCGCCGACTGATACGTGGACGTTTAAATCACGCTTTGCACACTCGTTGTAAAATTCCCACGCTCTGATACGAGCGTAATTGACTTTAAATTCGTAATCTTCCTTTTGTTTTACTTTAAAATCAGCTATCTTTTTATCTGCGCCGATTCTGTTCATACGTTCAAGTACGTTTTCTGCCATTTAAATTCTCCTTTCAACCGTTCGGTTTTTCCGAGCTGTTTAACGCCCTCTCGGCTTCTGCTCTTGATAATGCAAATTTAGGCATTTTTACTCTCCTCTAACATGCTCTCGCTGATAACCTGACCGTTGTTTGTATAATCCCGCTCAAACGGTAAGCCGAGGTTATCAATTACGATTCTGTCGATATGCTCCCAAAAGACTATATCCCTATCGGACTCTTCGAGCTTCTTTGTAAACTCACTTATGAACTTCATTGCTCTGTCGTGTCCGAACCCGAATTGCTCGTTTAAAACACAAACGGCTGTTTTTAAAATTCGCCTTGTCATATCGTTTCGCTCTGCCTCTGCGTGCTCTTCGTAAAGCTTCTCAATTTCCTGCTTTATGACTTTTCTTTGTGCAGAGGTAACTATATTGATACGAGCTTTCATTTCCGCTCGTCCTCCTAAATCTCATATTTGCATTTAATATAGCTTAGGTCACATTCTGTATCTGTATCTTCGTGTACGTAACGCTGCTCAACAATGTTGTGTCCTTCTATATTTATGTATCTTTCGCTGCACAATACCATTTTTTCACCACAAAACGGACAAGGCTTTGATTTACTTGTATTTAACGTGCTTTTTCTCATTAATTCAGGGTTATCGTAGATATTACCAATTATTTTAAATTGTTTCGGATTCCATTCAATACAATCGTCTTCAAAACCGTGATGTTCACGTATATACCACGCAGATTTTGCTTCATTCCAAAAAATTTCATAGTGCGTTTTTTCGCCATCATTATTGGTAAATTCAAGAATATCTCCCTCGAAAATTTTCTTGCCGTTCTTGTCTGCTAAACCCGTGTATTGTCCGACTGTTGAAGGAATAACTGTTTTTGATGAAATAAACATAGAGTGACCTAATGCTTCGTTTGTTATACAGCAAATGAATTTATAACGTTTGTCATTGTCGTAACATCTTTGTTTCACCAACGACCCCTCAACCCACTTGTTACCGTTAACCTGTTTACCTCTAAATAATATTTCTCTCATCTTTCAATTCTCCTTTAATTTCATATTTGCAATTAAGCCATTTTGAAGCTTTCTCAAAACCGGCGTTTTGTAATTCCTGCGATATTTTATCAATCGTTTTTGTTTGTTTTTGAACAGCTGCAATCGAACATAAGCATATAACGCATACGCCTATAAATGCTCCGACAAAAACTCCGATTATAAATCCTAACATTGTCAGTCCTCCTTTAAAGGTCTAAGTAATCAAGAGTGTTAATCTTTTCCAACTCTTCTATGTCATATGAAGCCGTTCTGCTTGTCTGCTGTTGTTTGCTGTCATAATTCCCCTCAATGATTTTCGTTAAGTTTGCAGGCTTTAAGATCCAGTCAAAGGTACAGCCGTTCCAATTGCCTGTCCTGCCTGTTAAAAAGTCAGAGTTTTCCACCCTTTTGAAATAATCATCAATAGTTATATCGCCTAAAAGATGTTGCAGGGATTTAATCTTTTTCTTCCTGTCGTCAGTCAGCTTCTGCACCTTTGGCAAACTTACGCAAATCGAATTAAAAGAATTTACAACAGACTGATAATCAAAAGCGTTTCGCGCGTCAACGCAAGTTGACATATTATTTTTCTTTTCTTTACTTTCCTTTTCTTTACTTTCCTTTTCTTTACTTTCCTTTTCTTTACTTTCCTTTATGGCATTAATCTCGGATTTACTGGGGTTTTTCTCGGAAAAACCGGGGTTAATCTCGGAAAAACCCTGTTTTTGGGTAACTTTAATACAACCTTGTGTTTCTTCTTTTGAAAGCAACCAAAGTTCCTTTAATACAGAAGTAGGAGCTTTTCTTGTTTTTACAATCTCCTGAAATCTGTGTTGTACACTCGGGGAAGTAATGATAGTGTCCGAATTGAGAAGTATGCTTTGAAGTAGTGACCGCTCAATCAAGAATTTCAATACTTGCTCTATTAACCCGTCTGAGATGTTTAGCTCATCTGCAACAATGAATTTATAATCATCGTCCCATACAATATAGTAGCCGTTTTTGTAAATCTCACATAACAAATAAAGATATATTATTACTCCGTCGTTGCCGTATCGTGCTTTAACAATCTTTATTTTTTTATCAGAAAAGAAATTAACATCAAAAGGAAAGTAATCAAGTCCTTGTTTTTTAGGACGTGCCATTTACACACCTCCGTAATTTAAAGATACTATCATACTTCTTAACGGTTTTTGTGAAGATACCGTAAAACTCCCTATTTATATTCGACCTTTTCAAGATCTGCAATTACCACGCTGTGTACAGCAGTCAGATCCTGCAATTCAGCTTGATAATACCATTCAGGCTTTTTATAATGCCTGCGCTTAATAACAGCCGTCAGCTTATACGGTATGTTGTTGTAGGTTACTGTCTTTCCATACCACATAATCTCATTAGCTTCGTTAACTTTCATTGGATAATCTCCCTTGCGGCTTCTACGCTTGCATAAAAGCTCATTTGCCAAGCAATTCAATAATTTTTTTACCTGTGTTTGACTTATCACAGAAATAAAACTTTGTATTGTAATTTTTCTCAATCGTTGAAAGTATTTTGTATAACCTTTCGCCTGATACGGCAAGAGGCGATTCTTTCAACCGTGGATTTTTCCACATTAAAACATCGTTTAAATTTTTAATATAACTGCTGTGTTCAATCAAAAACACAAGCTTTATACCGCATTCATTTGCTCGCTTTAATTCGCTTATAAATCGTTTATGATCCTGACATACGTTGTTGCAAACTTCAAGTAAATCATGTTTTCTGTCAATTACAAAGCGTGCATTGTCAAGGCTCATATAGTCACCGCAGGGAAGTTTTGATACAAAATGATTAACGCCTTGATTATCAAATTCCTCTATTATGCCTTTAATCGCTTTTGGCTTTTCCCTGCTGTCAATCTGTATTGTCATTTACTCCTCCTGAATTAACGTATATTTTCTGTTTAAAAAGGTAAGTCGTCATTATTCGGCATATCCTCAAAGCCGTCAAAATCGGACGTCTGCATAGGCTGAGCGGTTGCTGAAGCTGAGTTGTTATTACTTCTGGCAAGCGGAAATTCCACACTGTCAACTACAACCTCAACGGCATATCTGTTCGTGCCGTCAGCAGCTTCATATTGTCTGCTTTGAAGTCTTCCGAGAATGTTTATTCCGTCACCTTTATGAAAATACTGACAAATAAATACCGCTGTCTTTCGCCAAGCTACAATGTTAAAAAAATCTGCTTTTCTCTCTTCGTTTTGTTTTGCATAATCCTGTTTAACTGCAATCCGGAAGCTCGTTACTTCAACTCCGGACGGCGTTGTTTTTAATTCCGGTTCTGCTGTCAAACGCCCTGTCAAAATAACCTTATTCATATTCCAGCACCTCCAAACTTTTCGGCTCTGTAAGAATCTTTGTAGCTTTGCAAAAGGTACAATGCTCACAGCGTTCCGGTTCTATCAAACCTTTTTTTATTGCGTCATAATACTGTACGTTCTTTCTAAAATGTTCAAGCTCTACATCAAGATAGCTCTGCGGAATTTCTATAATTTCCTTATCGGGTCCGTCACTTTCTTTTGTCCCTGCTGCTATGAAGAACGGAAGCACTTTGCCGGTGTTTTGTCTTACAATTTCCTGATATACCGCGCCCTGCAAATCATATTCCCACGCCTCAATCCAATTAAGGCGACCTTTTTCCTGAACATATACAGGCTCAAAGTCTTTCATAATTTTCAAATCTACAATTTTATCGGGCAAAAGGCTGTCCACCTTTATTTTTACAGGAACTCCCTCAATCTCACCTGTCATTATGACTTGTTTTTCACCGGACATATATTCCATAAATAAATCATCGTTTTCAAGATAATTTATAATCTGTTCTGCCTGTACATAGTTGGCTTTTAATTTACCGTCGTTTCTGAAAAGATCAGGATGTTGTGCTTTAAAAATATCAAGTGTTCCCTCAAAATGCGCATCTACATATGAGCCCACTAAAAGTGCTGTTTTCTTTGGAAGTTCATACTCACCCTTTACCTCGACCGCAAGAGCCGAGGCAGGGCATTTTTCAAAAGCTTTAAACTGAGATACTCCCATATATTTCATCTGATTTTCGGGGCTGAAATAGTTTTCATTCGTCAGCATTATTGTTTACCTCCTGCGCCTTTTTTGTTGCGCATACTGAGCATAGAGCCTGTCCGTATTTACTGCGAGTATATGCGGCAACATCATCGGCTGTCATATTGTTTAATGGCTGAATATCATTTCCGCAGTTTTCGCATTTCGGTAATTTGGCAGGTTGAACGTTCGGAATTTTATTTCTGATTCTCAATGCCTCCACAATATCGCCGAATGCCTTAACTTTTTCAATTCCTATCTGTATCTTTTTTCCCGCCCAATCCTCAATGTATGGGGTCTTATACAATTTTGTAATCATTTTCATATTTGTAGCGTTAAGTATCATAGGCTTTGCATTCTCAACAAAGTGGCAAACAACGCAATCATCTTTTTTGCCGTCAGTTCCTGTTACTTTTTCTTCCTGAACATACTTAATTGTTAAAATTAAATCTTTTCCGTCCTCAATTGAGTAAGCTCCGAGATAGTTTGGATTTGTAAGTTTTTTCCAGTGTGTATGCATTTGTAAACCTCCTTACAACTCAGTTACGATAAGTTCATTATCGTTTGTTGTTCGAGTTGCTATAAATTGCAATCCTTTTTCCTTGCACTTTGCATAAAGTTTGTTTCTGCTCACATCATCGAGCTTTTCGGCTCCGTCGATGAGAATAATCTGTAATCCGCTCGGGTTGTTAATTGCAATGTCAACACAGAGCTCAAGCAATTCGCCGTCGGAACGGTTAGAAACAGGTAATCCGTTAATAAGAGGGATACCGTTTTCAACCGTTAAACCCTCAACAGGCAAGGTTGCCGTTTCAAGAATTTTGCCCGGAAGCTCTCTTGCAAGTTCAATTTTTTTCGTGTACTCATCCGATTTTGCCTGCAAGTCTTTAATTTCGTTCTGCATATCGACCATTCGATTATATTCATTCAAATGTTTAATCATTGCTTCAGCTTCGTTTATTTCAGCTTGAAGTTCATCAACCGGTGTAATATCAAGGTATATGTATTTATCTGCAATTCCCACATCAGCGTCAAGCTTTGCTTTTGAAGCAGCAAAATCTGCTTCAATAACCTTAATTTTATCGTTGAGCTTATCATCAAGCGAAATCAATTTATCCTCAGCCGCCTTAATTTCAGCTTTAAGACGCGCTATTGTAGAATTGAGACTGTCACGCTCAGCATTTATTGCCTGCTCTGCCGCAGAAATTTCAATTTGCTTATTTGCTTCAAGTCCGCGAAGTTTGTTATCGTAATTATTTCTAAAGGCTCTTGCGCGTTCAATTTTCCCGTTGCGGTCTTTGATTGTCATAAGCTCGGCATACTTACTTGAAAGGTCGTAATTCTTCCATTTTTCCGCCTCATATCCGCTCGGAATATCCTTTGCAATATCATCAATGAATGCTTTCTTATTTCGGATTTCACGGTTAATATCCTGTCTGCTTTGGAAATATACGCCGTTATCAGCCTGAATATCATTTAAAACTTGAAGTATATTTTGCTCATAGTTAACACCTTGCGGAATTTCGCCAAACTGCTCTCTTATCCAATTAAGATCCCAATCAAATTCTATAAGGTCGAGTATGGCTCTGTTTTGTTCATTCTTTGACATATGCGTAAACTCAATTGGATTAAGCTGCAACGGAGTAATAATTGTTTTGAGAAAAGTCTCGGGTTTTGTTACCTTTGTACCGTTTTCCTTAACCGATACAAAATCTGCTTTATTGCTGCGGGCTTTACGGTCAATAGTAAGTCCGGAATCGGTTTCTACAATAATTTCGCCCTCGCTCTCGCCGTTTTTAATTACCCAGTCTCTGTTTGATGAGTTTGTCAGGGCATATCTGATTGCGTCAAGAACAGACGTCTTTCCTGCTCCTTTACGTCCTGTCAGCTCTATACTTTTACTTCCTATTTCCTGTTCCGATATACCGAACAGAGATTTAATTATGATTTTACTTGTTCTCAATTCAAAAGTCCTCCTTGACAATTCTATATAATATTACGAACCTTTTATTTTACGTTCCAATATTTTCCCGTACAATCCGCATTCTGATAACGGCACTTCGCGTATAACCTTTGCCTTTGGAACTCTGACTTTTCCGTCGGAATTAATTGGCATTATAATGTCTTTGATTTCTACTTCCAATGCGAGTATTGCGAGGTTATTCCAGCCTCCGCCATAGTCAAGCGCCCAATTAAGGTGCGATACGTGTATACTTTTACCGCAATTTTCGTCTACGTCTGTATTGCAATTTGGCTCAGTTATTAACCCACCTATTATGTATTTAAATGTTGTGTCATAATCTGAAACATACTCACCTTCCTGTTTGTGAACGGCTTTGTATAAAATTGCTGTTTTCCCGTCGGTCTCAATATCATAGAAATTTAAATATTCTTCGATTGTTTTCGGCATACATACCTTTCGGGCATTGCTCGATAACCAAATTGCACCTGATGTTAATCTATCAACAACCTGCACATTTCCTTTTGCTTCAACGGTGCTGTTGTTCCATGCTTCAACGGTGCTGTTGTTCCATGCTACAACGGAGCTGTTGTCCCACGCTACAACGGAGCTGTTGTCATATGCTTTAACGTAGCTGTTGTCCCACGCTACAACGGAGCTGTTGCCCCACGCTTCAACGGAACTGTTGCCATATGCTTTAACGTAGCTGTTGTTCCTCGCCGCAACGGTGCTGTCGTCCCACGCTGCAACGGTGCTGTTGCCACTCGCTTCAACGGAACTGTTGCCATATGCTTTAACGTAGCTGTTGTTCCTCGCTTCAACGGAGCTGTTGTCCCATGCTTTAACGTAGCTATTGTTCCTCGCCGTAACGGTGCTGTTGTCATATGCTTCAACGTAGCTGTTGTTCCTCGCCGCAACGGTGCTGTTGTCCCATGCTTTAACGTAGCTATTGTTCCTCGCCGCAACGGTGCTGTTGTCATATGCTTCAACGTAGCTGTTGTTATATGCTTCAACGGAGCTGTTGCCCCTCGCTTCAACGGTGCTGTTGTCCCTCGCTTCAACGGGGTAAACATATTTATTTTTTATTATTGCAGGATTTGCAGTTGTACCAAATCTTATGTAAATTTTTTCTTCTGTATCAAGCGGGATTCTATCCAAATCCGCTTGTGATTTAACTGTGATACTCACTTTTTAAAGTCCTCCTTGACAATTTCTTAAAAATTGTTTAAAATTAAAATAGGTTATTTTTGTATGGCGTTTAGGAATTTTATTCCTGAGCGCCTTATTTTTTTCTGTTTGTTGAACCGAGAAGATACGGTGTTCTGCTCACTTCGACTGTTGTAGGTGTCAGAGCATATTTAAGACACTTAAAAAACTTAGCTGTCAGCTTTACCGCTCTTTTTACCTTTGATTTAATGCGCTGGTGCAGGAACGGCTTGACTTCGTGATTTTTGAATTTCTGCTCGGCGTACCAGATATGTTCTAAGCTCGTGGGGTCGCCGTAAGCGGTTATTTTGCCGTTCTTGAATTTTACTTTAAATGTTTCGTTCATTTTTATCACTCCTATTATTTTTTATCTACACAAGCGTAACGGTCGCAGGCGTAGGGTTCGTTTTGGCAGGCGTCCTCGCAGTCTTTATTGTCCTTGCAAAAGAAACAACACGGCGAGCCGTCATACTTCTTGCAGTAATTTTCCGCGTTACTGAGCCTGCACTCGACTTTGTATTTCAGCAATTGTCGGTATCTTTTAAACCTTTGAGCTTTGTTAAGCGGAGGCTTTTCACTCGGCATAATTTTCACTCCTTTCGCAGCTTATTTGATATTGGGATTCAGCAGCTCCCAAACGGGAATTTTCAGCCTGTCAGCAAACCTCGTGAGTTCGTCAAGCGTGAACTTTCCAGGGTCTCTGCGCTTTCTGTTGTACTTGCTTTCAGACGCTCTTGCAATAATCTGCTGATGTTTGTTGTCAATGTCCCGCTTATCGCACTCGTATTCAATCTTTGATATGACAAAGTGCTTGTACTTGTCCTTTGGACGTTCTATTTTTTTCGACATATTGTCACCTCCTTTTAAGTCTGATTATCAGGTTCACCGAACAACATATTAAAGTCAATCTTTATATCGCCGCTTTCATTGAACAAATCAATCATATCCAATATGCAGGAAAACGGCGGTTCGGTAACTCCTGTTTCCCATTTTGTGTATGTAGTACGGTTGACTCCGATTTTGTCGGCAACGTCTTTTTGGGTAATATTCGCACTTTTGCGTATTTGTTTAAGATTTCTCGCAAAATTACAAGGTCGTGTTTTTAAACTTCTTTTTGGCATTTTCCTCACCTCCTGTTAGGTAGGCTTGTTAGATTTAAACTTTAAGCGTTTATTTTATTTAACCATAATTCAAATAAAATATTGAAATATTGACATTAATGTGATAAAATTTCAATATAAACATTTGAAGTGAGGTGAAATAAAATGAATCAAGATATTAATTTACATTGTTTTCCAAAAAGACGCGATGAAGCTTTAGCTATGTTATATTTGCAAAATCAAGACTTATCTGACAAAACTCCATCTGACATTCATACAATGTATTGGCAAGCACTGTATGAAATTAGAAACGACTACGAGGATAAACAAGAACAAGGGTTCTTTAATGAACTTTGAGAATTACCTTTGCAATTTCTGCCATTGAATGTGACAACTCAGGCAGTTCGGTAACGCAAGCTTTTTTTGAAATCTCTGCCAGTAGTTTTAACTGCTCGCAGAGTATTTTTTTTGCAGTTTTTTTCATTTCTCTCACCTCCCTTTTTAGGCTGATTTATTATCGTCGGTATCAAACAGATATTCAAAACTTGAGCTGAATATCTTACACAATGCAGCACATTCTCTTACAGTAAAGCAACCCGTTCTCTTTTTGCTTTCATACGTTGTTCGTGAAATACCAATTTCATCCGCAACTTGCTGATTTGTCATATGGCGTCTCGCTTGCTCCGCTTGAAGATTATTAAACATTCAATCACCCCCTACCAATATTAGCATTTTGCTGATTGCATATTTATAATATCACCGTTTCGGTAATTTGTCAACAGGTTTTTAAATAAAAATTAGCAAAATGATAAATTTTTTTATTGACAAATTATATTTTTAAGTATATGATAAAAGCAAGAAAGAAAAATGAAGGTGACTTTATGACATTTGGTGAACGTCTCATATTAGCCCGTGAGAATAAGGGCTACAAACAAAAACAATTCGCTGAAATGCTTAACATTACCCCTACTCGTCTAAACTATTGGGAGAAAAATAAAAGAGAACCCGATGTTTTAATGATTAAAAAAATATCTTCTTTACTTGATGTATCAAGTGACTGGTTAATCGGTAATGAAAATAATAATATTACATTTAGCAAATCAGAAATTGATACAATAAAAAAATACCGCACTCTTGATGAGTACGGTAAAAAGGCTATTGATAATTTGTTAGATACTGAATATGAGCGTTGTCAAAACGAAAATAAGTTAAAAGTTTTGCAATTGCCGATGTCAGAGCTTAAAGCCTCTGCCGGTACGGGCAATTGGCTTGAAGATAATACATATAATACGGTCGAGGTTGCAGACACCCCCTCGGCACGTAAAGCAGATTTGATTATTGAGGTCAGCGGCGACAGTATGGAGCCTACATACAGCGACGGCGATAATGTGCTTGTCAGATTACAGCCGAGCGTTGACATCGGCGAAATCGGTATTTTTATCAAAGACAACGAGGGCTATATCAAAGAACTGGGGAAAAATCGTCTTATTTCCCATAACAAAGACTATCCCGATATATTATTAAACGAATTTAATGATGTTCGATGTGTAGGAAAGGTTATCGGCTTAGCTGAAATGGTATAAACCCGCCTGCTGAATAATCAACAGACGTGTATATAATATTTTACATAAGGAGTATAATTATGATTGATTTTAACAACGGAAGTTATCTTAAACTGAAAATGGTTAACGTTAATGACGGCTTGAATATGGTCGGACCTTTGCTTATTGAAAACGAAGGCGTTGTTGCCTCGTATAAATCTATACGTGATATGGTTATTTTCACAAATAAACGTATTATTGCCGTGAATGTTCAGGGTGTTACCGGCAAGAAAAAAGACTTTACGTCATTGCCTTATTCAAAAATCAGCGCTTATTCAGTAGAAACAGCGGGACATTTTGACCTTGACAGTGAACTTGAGCTATGGTTCAGCGGCTTAGGCAAAGTAAAATTTGAATTTTCCGGTAATTCTAATATTGTTGAGATAGGCAAAATAATAAGTTCGTATGCTTTGAGATAAAATAAAAAATGCCGCCCGCTTTCCACAGTATTCGAATAAAAAATGAGGTACATAACAAATGAATATAAACGAATTACGTATACTATGTACAGATGAAACAATTCAAATGACTGAACATGTTTTGAAGCGTTGCAGGGAGCGTAATATTACACTTAGTGAAATTAAACGATGTATTTTTCACGGGGAAATCATAGAAGAATATCCTAATGATTATCCTTTTCCGTCAGCACTTATACTTGAATGTTCTATCGGGAAACCAATACATGTTGTTGCCGGATTAAGTGACAAATATTTATGGATCATCACAGCTTACTACCCTGATTCAGACAAATGGGAAAATGATTTTAAGACACGAAAGGAGAAGTAACTATGACTTGTTTTTATTGTAAAGGTGATATGATTGAAAGCACTACAACTTACATGGAAGATTTAGGTGACTGCATTGTTATCATAAAAAATGTTCCGTGTAATAAATGTAAACAATGCGGAGAAATTTCGTACAGCGGCACAGTCGTAAGGCAAATTGAAAAAATAATTGATAATCTGAAAAATACCCTTACTGAAGTTGCTATTGTGAATTATAACACCAATGTAGCATAAAAAAACCGCCGCCCGCATGTGCCCGGTGCGGACGGCTCAAAAGAAGTGTACGGTAAAATTTCTTTTACCAAATTTAATTATATAATTTTTGTGATATTTTGTCAATTCTTTATTAATGATTTGGAATTTATTGGTTGCAAATAAGGAAAGGTCTTAAAGCGAAAATATGAACAACTATATTTTAATAGCCGGTGTAAACGGCACGGGAAAATCGAGCTTAAGGGGCGTACTCGAGGGACAGGGTGTTCTGCTCGGTCATATAATAGACGCCGATGTAATCGCAAAGCAAAACAACTACGACAACATAAAGGCAGGTAAAAAGGCAATAGCCGAGATTAACTACTGCCTTGAAAATAATTTGTCTTTTACTCAGGAAACCACTCTCGCAGGACATAGGGTTGAAAAAACAATCAGACAGGCTCGCAGGCAAGGATACTATGTCACTATGTTTTATGTGGGGCTGAGCTCTAAAGAAGAAAGCCTAAACCGCATTGCTAACCGTGTAAAAAAGGGCGGTCACGACATACCCAAAAACGACGTTATCAGGCGTTTTGACAACCGCATAAACTCACTTAAAAAAATTGTTCCGCTTTGCGATGAGGTAATTTTCTATGACAACGAAAACGGTTTTGTTAAAGTTGCGGAAATAATTAACAATAAATTCAGCTATACAAACGTTTACCGACCGCAATGGATCGAAGATTTCAAGAGAGAATTAGCGCTTTAAAACAATAAAATCCGCCCTGCCCTGCGCCAACAGGATAGAGCGGAAACCATTACACACAGGGTGCAACGGTGCAACATAACGCAATTAAATTGTACCATACCCTTGTGATTTTTGCAAGCGCAAAGCACAAGGGATTTTTGCACCCTTTTTTAAGAAAGGGGCTTTAATTATGGCAAAAGCGAAAAAACTAAAAAGCGGTAACTGGCGTGTGCTTGTTTATGAATTTACCGACGAAAACAAAAAGCGGCACTACAAGTCTATAACCGCCCCGACAAAAAAAGAAGCCGAGTATATGGCGGCGGAATATGCTCTAAACCGCAAGAAAAATTCAAGCTATGAGGATTTAACTTTAAAAGAAGCATATGACAGATACATAAGCAGTAAATCGGCTGTATTGTCACCGTCAACCATTGCCGGGTATGAGCGCTCAAAGAAAAACCACTTTCAAAAACTTATGCCGATGAAGTTGTCAAAGATTGATTCCAAGCTAATACAAATTGCGGTAAATGAAATGGCGGCAAAATACTCACCGAAAACTGTACGAAATGCTCACGGTTTGTTACACTCCGTTATAAAAACATACACATCAAATTTTGAGTTTAATACCACCTTGCCTCAAAAAATAAAGCCGACATACACAATACCGACAACAGAAGATATTAATAAGCTGTTAGAGGTTGCTGACAATAAAATCAGAGTGCCTATTCTGCTGGCAAGTCAAGGCGGATTGCGCCGCTCCGAAATTTGCGCATTAACGCCTGATGATTTTACAGATTTAGGTGTTAATGTAAACAAAGCAGTTGTCTATGATGATAAAAATAACATAATTACAAAAACTACTAAAACGGTAGCAGGTACACGTTTTGTGCCGCTGCCGCCCGAAGTGATTAAAGAATGTAAAGAATGGCAATACTTTGGTTGCTCTCCTGCTACTTTAAGTAACAGCTTCTATCAGACGATAAAAAAAGCCGATATACCAAAATTCTCATTTCATAAATTACGGCATTACTTTGCGTCAGAATTACACGCACAAGGTATTCCTGACAAGTATATCGCCGAGATTGGCGGTTGGGAAACAGTTGAGGTACTTCAACAGATATATCAGCACACCTTAAAAGACAAGCAAGAGGAAATACGTAAAAAGGTAGTCAATATTTTTAGCAGCAATTTTACGAAGTGCAACACAAAATGCAACACGCACGGCAATAAAGATAGTGTTTAAGCCAATTCTAAACTCTATCAAGCGGGATACGTACCCCGTCCAAAACGGTCAGATCTTCTTCCTCACAACAAGCAATCAAGGCACATTCCTTTCCGGCAATATCCTTGCCTCCTACTACCAACGAATACATTTTATCGATAACTCCCTTAATCTGTGCAGGGATAGAATACCAATACACCGGTGTAGTAAAAACAATAGTATCCGCCTCCAAAACAGCAGGCGCAATCTGATTAAAATCATCGTCAAAAGAGCAAGCCTTACCTGTTTTATAACAGGTTTCACAGGCGTGACAACCGACTACATTCATCATGGCGGCGTCAAATCTTATTACAGTATGTCCTTTTTTCTCGGCAGCTCTAATAAAAGCGTCGGTCATTGCAAAGCTGTTTCCGTCCTTACGAGGGCTGCCGGTAATTACAACAACTTTTTTACTCATAAAAAACTCCTCCTTTTAAAATAAGTGTTTTTAAACATTGCCGCTGTTTTAATATAAAAAGTCATACGATACAGTATTAAGAATGATAATATTCTTTTACACACCGCCGACTTTAAATGCCAATTTAACCAGTTTTGACTTTTACGACTTCTTATATTATAATTGTAACAAGAATAAAACAAAAAACAAGTACGCACATTAAAGTGCGATACTTACAAAGACGTTCAATACTTACCCAAAGGAGAGTGTAAAATGGGAACACGCTGCATTGCAAATGAAAGTCTCGAAACAACGGGATTCAGTTACACGCTTTCGTTGATTAACGGAAAATATAAAATGACGATTCTTTATACCCTGATGGAATTCGGTGTAGTCAGGTTTAATGAAATGAAAAAATATATAGGGGGAATTTCCTATAAAACGCTTAGTTCTACACTAAAAGAATTAGAGGCTGATCAGCTTGTTCATCGTGAGGAATATCCTCAGATTCCGCCGAAAGTTGAGTACAGCCTAACGGAAAGAGGTAAATCACTTATTCCTATTTTAGACGGTATGTGTGAATGGGGAGACAAAAACAGGCTTTAAAAAATATATAATCTACGCAATTTGTGGGGTTTATCATGCCTGACGCGGATTATATAAATCCTCGTTTGTTTGCCTCTTTCATCAACTCGGGCTGAATTTCGGGGTAAGTCCAATCATTTGGAAGCTGGGATGTAATTATTATTTTTTCGATTTCACTATGTAATTCTTCTTCAAACTTATGAATATCAGCAAAATATAACATTCCGAATGTCTCTTTACCATTAAAATTATTCTGCGCAGTGACCGAATATACACATATCGGAGTAATTTCAAAATCAACTGCTCCCGTTTCCTCATACAGTTCTCTCTTGGCTGTATCTGCAATTGTTTCCCCCTGTTCTCTGTGTCCTCCGGGAATCTCTAATGTATTTCGTTCTCTGTGTTTGCAGAAAACATATTTTCCATCTGTTTTTGCAATTATCACTGCAAATTTTAACAATTCATCATTAATATCATTATAAAATTTCACTACTGTCACTATACAACTTCTCCTTTTATCAATATAAATTTGCTCACAATGTCAGTATGGACATTACACCGCAAATTGCAGCGATAATCACAGCCAAAACAATTAACTTTATCTTCTGGCTTACAACCAAACCGATAAATTCTCTGATAAATGCGTTGGGCCAGAAATACCATTTTGTTTTACTACCCATTCCCTCAGCTTTCAGACCGGCTTGATTTGCAAAAATTCCGCTTCTGAAAACATGATAGTTGGTTGTTGAAAACGCAACCTTTGCGCTGCTGTCAGAGATAAGCGCTTTTGAAAATTTCATATTTTCAAGTGTATTTGCAGAACTTGTTTCGGGCATTATCTGCTCCTCCGGAACTCCTCGCTCCAAAAGGTAACGCTTCATCGCTTCACCCTCGGAAATTATCTCATCGCTGCCCAGCCCGCCCGACGGGACAAAAACAGCCTTTTTTCCTGTAGCATTGAGCTGATTATGATAAAATTCAATTGCCTTATCAACTCTGCCTCTTATCAGAGGAAGTAAAGTTCCATCCTTTTTTATGCCGCAACCAAGGATTATAATATAATCCTTATCAAACGCAGGCTTATGCTTAGCGGCGATTAGAGCGCATATTGAAGTGCTTAGCAAATAAATTTCGAAAAAGGCATAAAGAGAACAAATTACGGCGTAACCGGCAGTGTATACTCTTCGCCCCGGATTCCATATGTAGTTTATAGTTGGAAGAAACAAACAAAACCCTATGCCCAAAATCATTGCTATGCTTATAGCTATTCCCAATGCGTTAGCAACACGGAATCCTTCGTGACGTATAAGCCAAATATTGCTGACAGTCATTGAAAGCGCGTAAATAAATACAATGGGAATAGAAAGTAAAATAATCAAAAGAAATATGATTGATGTCAAATCTCGCATCGTATCAGCCTGATAATCTCGGTAATTTAAAATAAAATATACAGACAACGCCGCAAAGAAAAGAGCCAATCCGATAAACATTATCATAAGACCACAATTGAAAACCGTGCTGTATGAGTACATATCACGCTTTATGCATTTCTTAAACAAAAGAATCATATAAACGGCCATGACGCCGAAAAAAAGCGCTGCCGTGACATAATACACGGGATATCCGTTTATATTGTATATAAAACTGCTTTTTTCCGAATTATACAGAACATTAAAACGACTTACAGTAAAATTACGCATTATGGTATATGAACAACCGCTCGTATCACTATATATAATATCAGCAGCAGTCGTTCCCTTCTGTATTGAATGAAAAGTAATTTTTAAGTAGCCATCTTCGTGTACAGGCTCACTGTGCTCAACAACATTATTTTCTGAATAAGCAATCCGAATGTTTGAGTAATGTTCGCCCTGCGGCTCGTTAATATATACGGAATAGCTTGAACAGTTTAATACTATAAACGTAAACATTCCCAAAAGTGTAATAATCAACACAACAGTTGCAAATACAATTTTCTTTTTTAGCATTTAAAACCTCCTCAGGTGTTTTAACAACAGAATCAGTCTTTTCCTCATTGCCAAAAAAACCGTACGAAATTAACTCGGTTTCAATTTAAAAGATTCGACTTGTTTTAATTTTTTTCTTTTAATGACATCAAACAAACTGTCTCAACATGAGCTGTGCGGGAAAACATATCGCAGGGGGTTATTTTTTGCGTGGTATAGCCTGCCTGCTCAAAAAACTTAATATCTCTGGCAAGAGTTGCGGGATCGCACGAAACATATACCACTCTTTTGGGCGACATCTTACTTATTGTTTTTACAAGTTCTTCCCCGCATCCTTTTCGCGGCGGGTCAAGGATTACTGCATCGGGCTTTACTCCCTCTTGCCTGAGTTTTTCCGCCGCTGTCGACGCGTCTGCGCATATGAAACGTGAATTTTTAATCCCATTGATTTTAGCATTTTCTTTAGCGTCCTCTATTGCCGATTCGACAATTTCCACGCCGATAAGCTCTTTACATTCGTTTGCCATTGTAAGTCCGATTGTACCTGTTCCGCAGTAGAGGTCAAGCAGGATTTCATCTTTTTGCAGATTAGAATACTCTTTTGCCTTGTTGTATAGATTTTCTGCCTGTCGGCGGTTAACCTGCCAAAACGAAAACGGCGATATTTTAAATCTCAAGGAACACAACTCGTCGGTTATGTAGTCCTTGCCGTAAACAGTGCGATTTTTATTTCCTAAAATAACGTTTGTTTTTTCTCTGTTAGAATTAACAATTAAACTTGTAAGGTTTGGTAGCTCGCTTTTAAGCATTTGAACAAGCAAATCTTCTTGTTTCAATCCGTTTCCGTTTACCACATAGCATACCATTAGTTCGTTTGTAACCTCACCCAAACGCATATAAAGATGTCTTAGCCTGCCTTTACCTGTCCGTTCATCATAGATGTCATTGTCGGTCTGAGCAATAAATCGGCGAGTGATTTTTACAACAGTATTAAAAATATCGGGCTGTAATGCGCAATCTGCACAGTTAACAATGCGGTGGCTATGTAAAGCGTAGAAACCGATTATAACATTGCCGTCTTTATCAACTCCGATAGGAAGCTGAGCCTTGTTGCGGTAGCGATTTACCCTTTTATTTTTCATTATCGGTTCAAGATTGGGATTTTTAAGGCCACCAATACGTGTTACCGCATCATAAACCTTTTGCTCCTTTAGTCGACACTCCTCCTCGTAACTTATGTGACGCCACACACAACCGCCGCATTTTGAAAAGCAGGAGCAATCCGGAGTTATTCTGTTAGATGATGGGGTGATTATTTTTTCAATCTTGCCGAAAGCATAGGATTTTTTCACCTTTAAAATTCTGACTTCAAGCTCGTCTCCTACTGCCGACATAGGCACAAACACGGCTATTCCGTCATCTGTTCTGCCTACGCCGCTGCCGTCGGCGGATGCCGATGTTACTTTGAGTTTTATTATATCGTTCTTCTTTAAGTTCATATAAATTTCTCCAAAAAAATATACATTAATTTTAGCATTTTTGAATAGTTTTGGCAAGATTAAAAATAATTGCTAAAATTTGATTTAAGGTATTTATTTTTTCCCCTGTAAGCCTTATAATAATATAGAAATATTCTAATTAGAAGAATGGAGTGGACTATTGTGAATTACGACAGTCTTATGAATAAAATCAAAAGAATACACTTTATTGGTATCGGCGGAAGCGGTATGTGTCCGCTTGCCGAAATTTTGAAAAGCGAAGGATATGAACTTTCGGGTTCTGATATGAACGAAGGTGAAACACTTGATCGAATCAAAAGTTACGGCATACCCGTATTTATGGGACACGACGCAAAGAACATTGATGGCGCCGAGCTTGTAGTTTATTCTGCCGCAATCAAAGAAAATAACCCCGAGCGCAAGGCTGCCGTTGAAAAAGGTATTCCCTGCATTGAAAGAAGCGTTATGCTCGGAATTGTCACCAGAAGATACAAGAGAAGTATTGCCGTTTCAGGTACTCACGGAAAAACCACCACGACAGCCATGCTTTCCCAAATTCTGATTGGCAGCGGTTTTGACCCATCAGCAATTATCGGAGGCAAGCTGCCTTTTATAGGCGGCAACAGCTATGTCGGCAAAAGCGATATTATTGTATGCGAAGCGTGCGAGTATGTTGACACTTTTCTTGAACTCAATCCATATATGTCAATCATTCTCAACATTGACGCAGACCACTTGGATTATTTTAAAAACCTTGACAATATTAAAAAGTCATTCAACAAATTTGCTCATCAGACAACAGGTTTACTCATCATTAACGGAGATGACGAAAATACTCTGGACGCAGTTTCTGATGTTGAAATTGAAAAAATCACCTACGGTTTTGGCGACAACTGTGACTACCGCGCAGTAAACGTCAATGCAGACAAAGGCGTTCATGAGCAGTTTGATATTATCTATAAGGGTGAAAAACTTACAAATGTTAAGTTGATTGTTCCCGGAAAACACAACGTCTATAACGCCCTTGCTGCTGCCGCTGCTGCACATTGTCTCGGCGCAACAGCTAATGAAATTTCTGAAAATCTGCACAAGTTCGGCGGTGTTCACCGTCGCTTTGAAATTCTCGGCACTCCGGACGGAATTACCGTTGCCGATGACTTTGCACATCATCCGACAGAGCTTACAGCAACTCTAACCGCTGCTATGAATATGGGCTTTAACAAGGTCTGGGCGATTTTTCAGCCACATACATTTTCTCGTACCGCTATGTTACTCGATGACTTTGCAGAGGCTTTAAAAATTCCGGACGTTGCAATTATTTCTGATATTTTACCCGTACGTGAGACAAACACGTACAACATCCACTCCACCGACCTCGGTGCGAAAGTCCCCGGTTCGGTATGTCTTGACACGTTTGAGGAAATCACCGACTACGTTTGCAAAAACGCAAAGGAAGGCGATTTGATTCTTACTATGGGCGGAGGCAACGTTTATATGTGTGCAAATATGATTTATAAACAACTTAAATATATGGAAGAGAATAAAAATTAATTCTATTTTTAAATTTTTAACGGCGTACCGATTGGTACGCCGTTTTTTTGTCAAGTCAATATGCAAAGCAAAAAGATCCCAAAGGGACACTTCCTTATTTTAAGTGTCCCTTAGTGTTTGTAAAGACGGTTGAATATGATGATTTGTAGTAAGAATTGGATTATTACGGAGGAAACTACAATGAAATCATTATTTGAACAAAATGCCTGAACTTACCAAAAACAGTAAGATTATCTTATCCCCAATCTTGCTCTCTTAGAGAGTGTAGAAAACGATATAGATATTTACGGACAACGACATTTGAGATATTTACATGAGCATCACATGTTAACTATATAAATCTGCCTACAAGCAGAAAGCTCAATGCGTATCTTTACAGATATTGATAAGCGGGCACAGTTGCTTACAGAACAGATGAAATAAAACACCTTACCCTCTGATTTTTATGCTTTAAAATCCGTTGAAATACAGGTGTTGAAAACATGAAAAACGTTACATATCATTGCTTTTTTCGGGCGGTAAATTGTTCGTGCCTATTATTAGAATGGTTTGAAGTTTTTTCAGTAAAAGATTATAATACGGAACAAAGATATATTCACCGGTGTTTTATGCCTGTCAAGTTAAAAAGCCGTTTTACCTATTGACTTTACAGTAACAAGTTACTATAATAGAAGCAGGAACTTGTTACTACTACAAATTGGAGGAACAATGAATGAAAATGAATGATTTTTTTGAAGCGTTCGGCTGCGACACACAACATAGAGTACAGGCTATTTTTTCGAGTATTTTTGTATTGCAAAATCGTATGCAAACAGCAGGTGAAAAATTGCAGACTGAAATTTCAATGAAGCAATGGCTACTGCTTGCAATGACCGAATGTTGTCCTGAGCCGAGAACATTGACTAACATAGGAAACCTTATGGGATGTTCAAGGCAAAATATTAAAAAGCTGGCATCGGCTCTTGAAAAGAAAGGTTTTGTTCGCTTACTTACCGGTGCAAACAATTCTGTTTGTATCGAATTGACCGATAAAGTTAATGCGTATTCAGAAGAAATGAGACAACGGCATATACAGGCTTTGAGTTTATTATTTGCCGATTTTAATGATGATGAAATTAAACAGTTATTTCGATTTTACTCCAAATTGTACGCAGGTGTAGAGCGAGTTGAACAATATGCGGAGGAATTAGAGTGATTAAGAAAGTGAGGAAAAGAAAAATGCTGATTGCAGTTGGTATAATATTTGTTTTTGTAGGAGCTTTGATAATATGGTTTAACATTTCCTATTCTCCTGTCAAAAAGCAGTTTCAGAACGATGTGACATCGCTTTTGGCTGATAATAAATTGTTAGATGAAAACGAGATTTTTACAAAAGAAGATTTTTCGGATTTACCGATTGCTATTCAAAAATACATTGAGAATTGCGGATACATTGGAACGCCGAAAATGTCTTATCTCAAAATGGAGTATAACGATGTGAATTTTTCACAGGGCAGGGACGGTCTTAAGTTGGCAATCGACTATACACAGTACAATTTCGTTAAAGAGCCGTGTAGAATTGCTTTAATTGACAGCAGTATGTTCGGAATTCCATTTGAAGGGTACGACTACTACCAAAACGGGATAGGCGGAATGAAAGGCGTAATTGCAAAATCCATTACTTTGTTTAATCAAACAGGAAAGGATATGGATAAAGCTTGCCTTGCTACATTCCTTGCGGAAAGTCTGTTTGCCCCGTCTATTCTGTTGCAGGATTATATTACTTTTGAAGAAATAAGTGATTTTAAAGTGCGGGCAACGATAACCTACAGTGGCCAAACCTCAAGCGGCATTTTTACTTTCAACAAACAATATGAAATGATTTCTTTTACTACAAATGACAGAGCCGCAACAGGAACAGACGGAAATACGGAATATGTACCGTGGTCTGCACTTTGTAATGATTATAGGAGTTCGGAAAGCGGAATTAAGTACCCTACCAAATTTCAAGCTGTTTGGAACTACCCCGATGGAGATTTTACCTACTTAGACGGTGTAATCAGCGAGGTGTCCTATGGATATGAACAGTAGAAACGTAGGGGTACGCTGCCAAGTCTGCGGAAATAAAACAATATTACAGATACGAACATATACTTTGCATGCCTATCAAATATCATAAGGCTACTCTTCCCCTTAAGATATCCCATAAATCGTTATACACTTAAATAAGTAAATAAGGTGATATGCTAACAAACATATCTATGTTATGTAAATGCCTCTACCTCTATTATTTCTACTTTTTTCTGTTCATACAAACTCCTTAAGATCACCCCGATGCCTTTTCTTGGTTTCTCATTTATCTCTTTACTTCTGAATTTTGGTGCAAATACTATATGATACTGAAATCTGTAGGTTGAGTGTGCTGTTGTTTTTATTTCGTTATTTTCACGTCCTAAAGAGCATCAACAAGCAAAAAGACCCCAAAAAGGGGTCTTTTTATGGAGATTAAATCTATGAAAACAACATTACCAACCAAACATCTGACTCCAGATGTCATCGCCGGAATAATTACCGCTGTCGGTCGGTGTTGTTGATGACTGACTGCCGGTTGAACCTGAAGCAGGCACATATTCGGCAAGGGTTAACTTAATTTTTTTAGTTTCACCGCTTCTGTAAATTGTGAAAGTAACCTCGTCCCCCACTTTGTAATCTTCAATCGCCGTCTTTACATCTGCCGAAGAAGATATCTTCGTGTCTCCTACCTTAGTTACCAGGTCACCTGTTCTGAAACCTGCTTTTTCAGCATTTGAGCCCTTTGTTACAGAAATTACATAGCAACCTGTTTCGTTAACTCCGTAATAGAAAGCTGACTCATTTGACGTGATATCAGTAAACTGCATACCGAGGTCAACTTTACCTGTTACGTAGCCGTAGGATTTGAGGTCATTGATAATGTCAAGTACATTATTTATCGGAATAGCAAATCCGATACCCTCAACTTCTGTAGCACTGTCTTTGGCGTTTACAATTCCTACAAGTTCACCGTTTGCGTTGAACAAGCCACCGCCTGAGTTACCTGGGCTTATCTGTGCATTAGTCTGAAGCAATGTCATATTTTTATTATCAATTGTAACTTCTCTTGCCAAAGCACTGATTATACCGTCTGTAACCGTGCCGCCGAGTTCACCGAGCGGATTGCCGATTGCAACAACATAGTCGCCGACTGCAAGCTTTGAGCTGTCACCGAATGTTGCAGGTGTAAGATCTTTTGCATCTATTTTAAGAAGCGCAATATCGTTATCGGAATCACTGCCGATAATAGCAGCCGTGTAACTTGTTTTTCCGTCACGCAGCGTTACTGTTATGGTGTTTGCGCCTTCAATTACATGATAGTTTGTAATGATATAACCATCTGATGAAATGATTACGCCGGAACCTGCGCCCTGCTGCACATACTGCTGAGCAAAGTTGCCTGTAACCACGCTTTCGGTTGCAATTTCAACAACGCTGTCAGCTGTCTTTTTAACAATTTCAGATGTAGTGCTTGCTGACGTTGAAGTTGAAGTATTTGAGCCACTGCTTGAAGTAACCTTGTTAATATTAATGCTGCCCGATGAAGTTGAGCTGAGCTTATTGGCCGCGATGCCGCCGCCAAAACCGAGTGCAGCCGAAACTACAAGTGATATTGCCAGCATTGCCGCTACAAAGCCTCTTGAAAGCGGCTTCTTCGGCTTTTTGGGCTTTTTTGCCTTAACTTTTTTCACATTGTTCTGATTGGGGTACGGCTGAGCATTTGAATACTGTTGTTGATATTGTTGATTTGTTCCGTTGTAACCATATGGATTACCGGCATAACCGTTGTTGTAGTTATTCTGAGTATTGCTGCTGTTTGCATATGAAGTATTTTCGGTGCTTGATGAATAAGAATTGCCGTAATCACTTTTTGGGGCAGATGAATATGCATTTTCATAATTATTGGGATTATGGGACGCATTTTCATTGTTACCGTTGATGTAAGAATAATGGTATTCAGAATTTTGTGTGCTGCTTGAATTTTCGGAGCTGCCGTTCCATTCATATGAGCTTTCGGTAGATGAACTTGCTGTGTTTTCTGAGCTTGAATCAGAATATACATTATTATTCTGTTCATTTTCAGATGAATTTGAATTAGTCATGTCATTGTTATCTTTAAAATAATCTGACATTTTAAATCCTCCTTTATGCTTCAGCTTTCGCTGTTGTTTTTTATTGTGACTATATAATAACGATGTTAAGTGAAAATTGTATGAAATCACATTGAAATAAACTTGAAATTAAATTAAATATTTGTGAAAATTTTTAAAATAAACATATTTTTAGAAAAGTGTCAACCTGCATTGATTTTTTAACAGCCCTATATGCCGAAAGCCTGCTGTTCTATTGAAAAAACAGAATACTTGTGATATATTACTATTAATCAGTAGTGTAGATTAAGTTTGTCGATGAGTTAAAAGCCGTTGTTCTTAATTGCTTAAAAATCAGCGCTTATTCATTATACAGTCGATAAACTTAAATATTACTTTCGTGTAAAAAGAGGTGCTTTAAGAAACTTAAAAAAATCAATGCAATCTTGGGCTTGGCAATTATAGCTGCCTTGGTTTGTCATGCAGGAACAATGACATATTCGCTTATTACATATTGGTACGACCTTACTATATGCAAGTTTTTTGCATATACAGCAGTTACGCTAATGATATTACATATATTAACAAGCCTTTGTATTTTTTTCTTTTTTCACGACGGCAGCAGCGCACATTATTTAAGTATGAACAAGCGTACAATTATTCAGCGCATAACTGCGATTTTGATGATAATTTTAGTGCACTTTCACATTTTTGCCTATTCTCATATGGCTACAGGCGAAACACTCTCGCAGGGTCAGGCGATATTCAGATGCTTCACGGAATGTATCTTTATTATTTCGGCATTTGTACATACCTCCGTGTCATTCAGCAAAGCGTTAACCACCTTGGGGGTAATAAACTCATCAAAAGCTGCGAAAATTATTGACAAGGTGGTATATACCGTATGCACAGTCGCCGCATTGGCAGCGCTTTATGCAGTACTACGGTTTTTTGGAGGAGATATAATATGAAGCGGGTGTTAATTATCGGCAGCGGAATTTCTGGATTGACATGCGCTATTGAAACAGCTAAAAACGGCGACAATGCAATATTGGTATCTCCCTACCCTTCTGAGCGTTCACAATCAGTTTTGGCTGCAGGTGGGATAAACGCCGTTTTACCGAATTGCGATGCAGAAGACAGCGTTGCTTTGCATATAAAAGAAACAATAAACATCGGCTGTAAAATTGCAGGAAATAAAACGGTTACGGCGCTTTGCAAGGACGCTCCGAAAATTATAAAATGGCTCGAAAGCATTGGCGTGGTATTTACAAGAGATTCAAACGGGAATGTTGCAAGAAGGGCATTCGGCGGACTGTCTCGAAAACGGACTATATACGCCGGAGCTTCCACAGGAAAGCAGATTGTTACAGCGCTGGTTCAAGAGGCTCGCAAATGGGAATGTAAGGGCAATATATATCGTATGCTCGGGCTGGTGTTTTATTCCGCTTTGATATGTGACGGTGTTTGCTACGGAGCGCTGTTTCACAGTGAAAAGTCAAAAAAACTGGTGCCGGTGTATGCCGATGCAGTAGTCTTTGCCACCGGAGGACAGAACAGAATATTCGGCAAGACCACAGGTTCAGTACTTTGCGACGGATACGCGGCAGGCAAATTGTTTACACAAGGGGCAAAGCTCAAAAATCTTGAGTTTATACAATACCACCCCACTACCATCGAAACACCGCATAAACGTATGCTGATAACGGAAGGTGCGCGAGGCGACGGCGGACGACTTTATTATATGGATAAAGGTCAAAGAGTTTATTTTATGGAGGAAAAGTACGGAAAAACGGGTAATTTAATGTCACGTGATATCGTATCTAAATGTGTCTATGACGCTCCGTCTCAGGTTTTTCTTGATATTTCCTTTCTCGGAAAGAAAAAGATAAAAGAGAACCTAAGTGAAGTATATGACCTATGTAATGAATATTTAGGACTGGATGTTACAAAAGAGAGCATTCCTATCTCCCCGTCCGTGCATTTCTTTATGGGCGGGCTTGCGGTCGATATACGACATCGCACAAATATCAAAAATATGTATGCTGTAGGAGAATGCGCATCCATTTACCACGGTGCTAATCGCTTGGGAGGAAACTCGCTTCTTGCAGCTATAAACAGCGGTAAAGTTGCGGCAATGTCAATATCGGAAGAAGTAAGATCAGAAAACACTCCTGATTTTTCGGGATATATAAAAGATCAATGCGATATTATAAAGCGGTATCTTGAATCAAAAAGCACTTTTTCTGCGGTATATATACAGAATAGTATTTCTCAAATTATGAACAAAAATCTCGGTATATTGCGCACAGGAGAAAATCTTATAAAAGGTATTGAAAGTATTGATTATTATTTATCAGAATGTAATAAGATTAAATTTGACAGCGAAAACTCGACGTATCAGGGGTACAGTCTGAGTGCAATGCTTACGCTTGCTCGAGCGATACTAAGCTGTGCCGAAAATCGAAAAGAAACAAGAGGGGCTCACATACGTTCAGATTATCCGCAAACCTTGGATATATATGAAAAATGTTCAATTATAAGCTATAACAGCGGAAAGTACGATATAACATACGAGAGCGAGGATGAGATATGATTATAACAATAAAACGCCAGCGGGATGCAACCTCGACCCCGTATTGGCAATCTTTTCGATGCGATACAAATCCAAATATGACCGTAAGCGCTTTGTTGGACAAATTGAACTATACCGACGACCTTTATGATATAAACGGAAATGCAGCGCCCCGAATTCATTGGGAATGCAGCTGCTTGCAAAAGATGTGCGGAGCCTGCGCTATGGTAATAAACGGTATTCCCGGGCTTGCCTGCGCAACCTTTCTTCGCAATATAAAAGAGGATAAACTAACATTGGAACCATTGTCAAAATTTCCTGTAGTAGCGGATTTGATTGTTGACCGCAGTATCATAGAAAATAATCTTCACAAGGCACAGGCGTATTTGGGAAAATATAGAAAACCGCGTATGAAAGATTTTCCTCAATTATACTCTGTTGCAAAGTGCCTGAAATGCGGTCTGTGTCTTGAAGTCTGTCCAAATTATATAAAAGGAGAAAATTTTTTCGGAGCATTTTTCGCAAACGATATGTATCTGCTTTCACAACAAAGCGCTGATCGCAATGATAAATTAAAAAAAGAGTATGCCAAACATTTTGCAAGCGGGTGCTCAAAGTCGCTTTCATGCGTTAATGTTTGCCCTATGGGTATCGACACTTTAGCTTCTATGGCAAAAATGAATCGTTTGGGTAAACGCTAAAGCTATTTTGTTTACCGCAGGCGTGAACGGCGGTTTTGAAATCGACCTGAGAAATGGATTTTGCAGACTTAAAATTGTACGTTTTTTGTATGCTGTCATTTTTCTTGCCGTAAATAAAACTTCCAAACAGAGTAATCTTATCTTACATCAGTTTGAAGGTTTATTCAAACTTTGGGATAATCCCAATTTTGTCTGCCGCCTAAAGAAAAAACAACGTTCTGTTACAAGAAATTTGGCTAACTATTGCCACTTCCTAACACAATTTGAAAACTTTATAAATCACAACCACCCGTCAATGAAGTGAAACCCAAATATTAGGCAAAAATATTAGGCAAAAAATATTAACTTGCGAGAGAATGAGTTCGGTATTGTACCGGGCTCATTTTCATTGCAGACCTTAAACTGTGTTATGTCTGTTGCGAACTTTTCAAAATGCTTGTATGCGTTCTGTTCAAGAATTATATTTAAGGGTTCTTCTGTATCAACAATATCTTCGCACTCGGTCCGCTCTACATTTGATGAGATCCTTAGATTTTCATTTTTATGTTTTTTCTTACCGCTTGTTTTATCAAACTTATAGTCAACATCAGGTTGTTCAAAATACTGAGGATAGTATTCTTTGATTACGCTGTTAAAAAGCTCTATGCTGTTTGCATAGTGAACTTTACGATTGCCGTTTTGCTTGACTTCATACTTCTCCTCAAATTCAATCCCCCATTTGAAGAACAGTTTAAGTTTGACTTTCATCGAAAGAAAGCCTGTTTCATAACAACAAATGTTCCTTTGGGAAGTGATTTCAGTTCATCGGGAGTCATCAAAGGTCGTTCAATCATCTGCAAGTATTGTAACGGATCGTTCTTGCTCCTGCTTACAGAGCCACTCATAACGGTACGACCGTCAAGTGTTTTTGATAGCACTTCCGCACTTTTGCTGCTCGGAGCAAAGCCAGTTAAGATTGTAAGCTGTGGGCAGTGCCGCCCCTGAAAACCATTTTGCTTTGTGGTAGACGGGGATAAAGTTCATTATAAGATGAAACTGATTATTAACTTTCTGATTTGTCAGAGCATGTAACTCTTGAATGATTTTAAACGCCGAAACAATATGTCTTTCTTCGGGTTCACAGAACTCTTCAACCAGCAAAATTGTAGCGGTGAGAAGTTCCTAGAAGCAAGCGTTCTGTCCGAATGAATTATAGTCCATTTCCGATAGTATAATTTTTGGGAAATGATTTTTGCGTATTTTTCTGTTCTTGACTTGTAAACAAGCTGTTTAGGTTCGGCTTTGTATAAGTCCATATATTTTTTCACGAGATGCAGAAAATTATTTCTGTGTGAGCGTGTTAAATTACGCAAATCAATAACAGATTGCGAGCAGTCAAGCCATTCATACTCCGAGCCTGATTTCTTGACTTTCTCACCTTGACTGAATAAAAAATTAGCAAGGTCGGTTTGCCTTGCCTGTTCTCGCTGTTCTTTTGAAAAATGAATGTAGGTTGATATTTTATCAATTTCTTGTATATATTTTTCTTTTCTGCTGTAATATCTTATAGTGGGTAGTTCTTCTCTTATCACCGTGACAGGTGGCAACTGTCAGCGTTTGGGCGCAGTTATTCCTTGGCGCAATATTTTCTTATTAGCTCTCTGTGATATTGATAAAAACAATCATTTATGATATATTTAAGAAAAAACTTTTTGAAGGTAGAAAATGAAAATACGACTTGCCCGAACAAATGATTTAGAAATGCTATCTCTAAATGACAAACACATAAGCAAATGCGAATTAGAGAATCTTATTGGATTAAACAGAATATACATTATTGAGATAAACGGTAATTTTATTGGTTGGCTCAGATATAATCTGTTTTGGGATAATACCCCGTTTATGAATATGCTTTATATTTCAGAAGGAAACAGAAACCGAGGTTTTGGTAAACTATTAGTTGAGCATTGGGAAAATGAAATGAGAGTTCTTGGCTATAATACCGTCATGACTTCAACATCATCAGATGAATATGCTCAGCATTTCTATATGAAGCTTGGTTATAAAGTCGTTGGTGGATTTACTCCCCATTGTGACTCTTTTGAAATTATATTATCAAAACAAATCTGATTTTACATTTTCAAATCCTGAGCCTGCTTTTTATCATTTATCTTCTGTTGTAAATTTTTATCCGTCCTTTGTGCTTTCTGCTTTTCATAAACCCTTTTAGGGTGCAGTTCATCCTTGGCGGCAGGCTGATTTTTTGATAGACAATTTTATTTGTGTGTGATATGATAATTGTAAAATAACCGATTGATAAATCGGAAATTTTGGAGGAGAAGAATGCAAATAATAAAGGTGCAACCTGAAAAATTTGATACTATAAAACGAATTACCCATAAAACGATTGCAGAAATTTATCCCCATTACTATCCAAGAGGTGTGGTTGATTTCTTTCTTGCACATCATAACAATGAAAATATTATGAAAGATATTCTCGCAGGAATTGTTTTTTTGATATTGGATGGAGAAGAAGCAATCGGTACAGTAACAATTAAAGAAAATGAAATATGCAGATTATTTGTGTTGCCTAAATATCAACATAAAGGATTTGGTAGACAACTTCTGAATTTTGCAGAGAAAATGATTGCCGATAAATATACGGAAATATATTTGGATTCCTCTTTACCTGCGAAAAACACCTATCTGAAAAGAGGATATGTATCTATTGAAACGCATAAGATTGTCACTGTAAACGGAGATATCCTTTGCTATGATTTGATGAAGAAATATAGTAATTATAAAAATTGCAAGATTAATTATGATGGAAAGAATTTTGTTCCAAAGAGGAATACTGAAAACGGAGAAGTAGATGGACAAACCGTATTTCATTATCATCAAAAAGAAAATACCATTTGGGCTGAATATTTTGGTGGTGAGATTAAACAAGGATTTCTGATTGGAATGGTTGATGATAACGGGAATTTGGCATTTACATATCTACATCTTAACGACTCCAATCAATTTAGATTAGGAAAATGCAATAGTATTCCCGTATTTTTGGAAAATGGTAAAATAGAAATGCATGAAGAGTGGCAGTGGCTGAATGGGGACAAATCAAAAGGTACATCATTGATTGTAGAAGTATAAATTTCAGTGTATCAAACTTACATTTTTAATCCCTGCGCCTGCGTTTTATCCTGAATCTTCTGCTGAAGCTTTTTACCCGTCCTCTGTACTTTCTGTTTTTCTTCAAAGCGGAGTTGATTTTTGAAATCAATTTAGCGTGTCTTGCAGACTTTTGAATTAAAGCCTGATTAGTGATTGCAAGGCTCAGCTGAAATGTTTTCTTGTATAGATTGATTGAAATTGTCAGTGTCAATATACATAATGCCGTTAAAAACTGACACAACAGCAATAATCGGCATAACCACAATTATGATTATGCCGAGAATTATACCGCCTATAGTTTTCAAAACTTTTTTGTCTGTAAGAAGAGCAACTGCTATTTTCTTCAGTGCCGCACCTATGGTAGCACTCACAAAATCACCTCCGTAATGCAAAAAGTCCGATTGAAATTCATTTAAGAAAATCAATCGGATTTTTCAAATTTGTACTAAAAGAATTCATGTAAATAATTTATCTATTTCTCTTTTTGCTTCAGACATTATTTTAGATACATCACTTCCATAGATATCAAGATTTTCAGCCTTTACAAGTAAAACCTCATCTATTCCAAACATTTCCTGTGCCAAAGCTTTGACATAACCATATCCGTAAGCATCATCGGCAATCGTTCCGCCTGCTGTTGTAACATAATACAGTTTTTTTGCTTTGCACATACTTACGGTTATGCCTTCTTCTGAATAAGAAAAAGTAAGACCGACAACACAGATACTTTCGAGATAAGCTTTTACAACTGACGGAAATGATAAATCCCAATAGGGTGCAACTAAAATTATTTCGTCTGCCTTTGCAAACTGCTTGGCATAATTAAAATAGGGATTGCTGAAATCTCCTTTTTGACACGATTCATCTCTCATAGAAAGTGTTTTTAAATTCATCGGTAGAATATTTTCTTCTGAAAGCCGTACATATTCAGAATCACATTTAATTTTCCCTGCAAGATAATCCGCAAGTTCTCTGGTTCTTGATTCAGGTCTGATCGCTCCGTCTATATATAAAAGCATTTTTATTCTCCTCTTTTCTGTTTATTAATTGTTCCCATTGTTGCTCTTCCTTTTATTTTCAAATTGAGCTTTGTGTTTTCTGTCAATTCTCGCTGTATTTTCAGAATTCAAACCTCTTGAAATAATTGCCGAGCCGAACCTGTTGCGTAGATTATCAACCGTCTTATCAATCTTTCTCTCCTTGTCCTTGTTTTTATCTGAAGCAGAAAACAAAGACATTTGCTCGTTATCTTCTCTTGTAATGTCAGTCAAAGAAACGCCCATAAGACGAAGCGGAGAATGTCCGTCCCACAGTTCATCAAACAAAGCCTTTGAAATACTGTATATCTCAGTTGTAATATCAGTAGCAATATTAAGGTGCCTTTGATGAGATTTGTTCTTGAAATCATTTGTTCTGATATTTACGGCAACGCAATAAGCTTTAGCACCGTCATCACGAATACGAAATGCAACACTGTCAGCAATGGAGAGCAGAACTTTATGTGCCTGTTCTCTTGTTGTGATATTATCCTCAAATGAGGTTTCTACGCTGTAGCCTTTAGCTTTAGGCGAAACATCAAGGACAGGTGATTCGTCAATACCCTTGGAATAGTAATACAGCTGTTCTCCGAATTTGTTTCCGACAATGGACTGAATGTTTTGAAGGGAAAGCTTTGCTAATTCCCCTATCGTTCTGACATAAGATTTTTCAAGTTTTACCGCTGTATTTTTTCCGACAGATATAAGTTTCCCAACAGGCAGTGTCCACATTTTATCGGAAATTTCATTATCAAACAGAGTATGAACCTTATCGGGCTTTTCAAAGTCGCTTGCCATTTTAGCACACAATTTGTTAGAGCCTATGCCGACATTGACAGTAAAGCCAAGCTCACTTTTAATTCTGTCCTTGATTTCATATGCGACCTTTATCGGTTCGGGATATATTCTCTCCATACCCGACATATCAAGGAAACATTCATCAATTGAGAATTGCTCAACAACAGGTGTGTAGCTTTTGCAGATTTGAATAAACGCTTTAGAACATTTATCATACAGCGAAAAATCGGGTTCGGCAATTACCAAGTCAGGACATTTTTTTAAAGCCATAGAAATCGGTTCGCCTGTCCTGATATTGTATTTCTTCGCAGGAATGGATTTTGCAAGAACAATGCTCGTTCGCTTTTCGGGATTGCCGCCTATGCAGGATGGAATCAAGCGTAAATCTTCTTTACCCTCAAGAACTCTTCGTGAGGCTTCCCACGACAGAAATGCACTGTTTACATCAATATGAAAAACGAGCCGTTTCATAAAATTCCCTTTCTATGGTTTTTATTTAATAATAACACAAGGATTTTTCATTGTCCATAAAAATTATCGACCGACCGCACTTTTGAAAATCTCAGCTTTATATACAGGAACCTGAACAAGAAGCAAATACCTTTCGCAATTCAGAGGAAACAGGGCGTACATAATGTTAAGTGTGGATGCTTTATTGCTCATCCAACTTACAGGAGTTTTGATTACTTTTCACTCCTCTTGAACATCAATCGCTCATGAAACAATCACAACCACCCGTTTGACGGGTGGTTGTGATTGTTTCAGCAAGCCTATGCAGTTGCATGGGCAGCGTCCTTACAGTTCACAGTCAAGCCTCTGATCGGCTCTGCCGCAAACTGAGAAGGACTTGCCAACGTACATCGTGGTACCGGCAAGGTGTTTATGAGCCCCATAGCTCTGACAAGCTCTCTGTACGCCGCTGCAAACTTCTGATTAAAAGCCTTAAAATCCATATATATTAATTTAGCTGTCCTCTGCTCAAACATCTTGCTTTGCTTAGTGGGTATTTTTTTCAAATATACAGAATATATTAAACTCATTTTACCTATTGTGTTTTCTGATAATCAAGGAAATATATACAAATATTTATCTTTCTGCAAAACAGATTTTATTGACTTTTCCATTATGAAAGGGTATAATTTATTTATCAATAAAATTTAACTTATACTAAAGGAGTCCTGCAAATAAAAGTCAAGTCGTAAAATGAAAAAAGTTAAAAAATTTTTTGGCAGCAGAAAAAGGGTATAACAAAGCAAGCCTGACTTTAATAGTTTTTTCAAAAATCCAGCCTAAGTGAATTGTTAGATTGACAGTCAGTTAGTTCTGTGCATTAAGACACTCTTTTACACGAGCATAGTA
>CAJFNC010000017.1 GCA_904393835.1 uncultured Ruminococcus sp.
CTATTAAAGTCCGGCTTGCTTTGTTATACCCTTTTTCTGCTGCCAAAAAATTTTTTAACTTTTTTCATTTTACGACTTGACTTTTATTTGCAGGACTCCGTTTATTCAAAGCTTTGCTTTTATCAAATCAAGCAGCACATTGCGCTGCAAATTCAGTTTGAGAGTTTGTAGTAATCCCACCGCTGAATTTTGATACCGGACACCGCCTATTAAGGCGATTATCCTGTTTGTTATACAAGTTTAAAACCGGCGTTTGTCAGAGCGTCGGAAATTTCCTTAATGTGGTCAAAATTCCTTGTTTCAAGAACTATTCTGAGGTAACAGCCGTTTACATCGGTACCCTCGCTGGCTCTTTCATGATGGATAGACACAACATTTGCTCCTCTGTCGGCGATAATCTTTGAAACAGCGACAAGCTGACCCGGCTTATCCTGAAGCTCAATGCAAAGTGTCTGCTGTCTGCCTGTCATAAGCAAGCCTCTCTTGATTACACGCGAGAGAATTGTTACGTCAATATTACCGCCCGAAACAATGCAAACTACCTTTTTACCCTGTACAGGAATCTTGTTAAACATTACAGCGGCTACCGGAGCGGCTCCTGCGCCCTCGGCAATCATTTTTTGTGTTTCAATAAGTTTTAAGATAGCCGATGAAATTTCGTCATCGGACACGGTTACTATGTCGTCAACATATTTTTGAATATATTTAAAGGTGTGTTCACCCGGCTCCTTAACCTGGATACCGTCGGCAATTGTTGAAACGGAATCAAGACAAATAGGTTTGCCTGCCTTGATTGATTCATACATTGAGGGGGCGCCGTCTGCCTGAACACCGTAAACTTTTACGTTGGGATTTAGGCTCTTAATTGCACAAGCTACGCCCGAAAGCAGTCCGCCGCCGCCGATTGCGCCGACCACTGCGTCAACATCAGACATTTCATTGAGAATTTCGAGTCCGATTGTGCCCTGACCCGCAATTACGTTTTCATCGTCAAAGGGGTGAATAAAGGTATAGTTTTTTTCGTCACGAAGTCTTAAAGCCTCGTTGTAAGCGTCGTCATATACGCCGGGCACCATATGGACCTGAGCACCGTAGCCTTTTGTTGCCTCTACTTTGGAAATAGGAGCGCCGTCGGGAAGACAGATAAGTGACTTGATGCCATACTTGGTAGCGGCCAGCGCAACGCCCTGAGCATGGTTGCCTGCCGAACAGGCAATTACACCTCTTGCCTTTTCCTCATCCGAAAGCTGAGAAATTTTGTAACCTGAGCCTCTTACTTTAAAAGAGCCTGTAATCTGAAGATTTTCGGGCTTTAAATATACATCGCAATTATCTGATATTGCAGGTGCTTTTACGAGGTTAGTTTCTCTGATTACGTCCTTAAGAACGTATGAAGCGTGATATATTTTGTCGAGTGTAAGCATAAAATCTTCCTTTTCATCTTTACTTCTTACAATTTTAGAATATTATTTGAATAAAATCAAGTTTTTTTTGAAAAAGATAAATAATTTAATCAAAATTTACGCAAAATAAATATTTTTATAGGCTGTGCAGCAAGTATTTTTCCCTTACGGCAAAAACACCCGCACAAGACGGGTGTTTTAAGAACTAATTATGAAATGGGTATTAAATTTTTAAACTAATGCCGCACCTAACTTTTTACAGCTTTCGAGCGCTTCATCGTCAGGGGCATCATTGCAAATTACACTTTCACAAGCCAGGCAAATTCCGTTGCTGCGACAATTGTCTTCCCAATTACGCATCCATTCGCCGTCGCCCCAGCCGTAAGAACCGAAAAGTGCAATTTTTTTATTCTTCAATTGAGGCTCACACATATTGAACATCGGCTCAAACTCATCTTCTTCAAGAACTTCCGCACCCATTGCAGGGCAACCGAAAGCAACTGCGTCGAAGTTATTAAGCGTTGAAGCGTCAAATTCCGAGGCGGTAAATACAGACACCTGAGCGTGATTTGCCATAACGCCCGAGGCAACGGCATTCGCCATTTGTTCGGTGTTGCCCGTACCGCTCCAATACACAACTGCAACTTTACTCATAAGACCACCTTTCCTAAATAAAAATTACACGGCTACGGTAAGTTTTTGGATAGAAGTTCCCTGAAGCCATTTTGAGTAATAAACGTCGGAACATTTTTTAAATCTGGAAAATTCCCTCAAAGCTTTTTCTTCATTACCGTAAACCTTCCAGCAGCCCAGACATTTACAGCAATTTCCTTTATGAAAAATAAAGCCCCGTACATCCTCCGGAGGGTACCCCAGAAATAATCCAATTTCGTGCGGAAAGTCGCTGCCTGCATTTATGCGGCGGCGAAGCTGAAGAATACAGCTTTTTACGTCAAGCAAACGGTAACCCTGACTTTTAAGCAATTCGCACGAATTTTTATCCGATAAATCTTTGGCAAGTTTTGGCGGACGAAAGACATACACAAGCATTCTTTTGCCGTCAAATTTCAACGGTAGAATTCTGACTCCCTTGGGAACAAAAATGCTGTTCATTCTATTGATTGCAGCAACTGCCTTTTTCTTGGAGGTATATGAACAGCTGAACAGATTTCCCGTTTTTATTCCCGCCAGAGTAGGAGAACAATGTTTTATTATCAATTCTTCCGACATCCGTATTACTCCTTTGTTTGTTTTAATTACACTATATTATTATTTATCGGACAACTTCAAGTTAGCTTAAGCTAACTTGAAAGTAAAAGAAACCCGACCTTAACATCATCGTCTCTCTTTTACAGTTAATACTATACCATATATTTTATACTCTTTCCGCTCTTAAAGGTCTGCCTGCTGCTCCAAACAGACAATTTGCTTTCGGTATTCATTCGGAGTCAAGCCCATAAGCTTTTTAAATGCCGACGAATATTTGCTGCTGTTTTCATATCCCACCTCGCCCGCTATTTCCAGCACGCTCTTGTTAGTTTTTTTCAGCAAAAGAGCGGAATGTTCCATCTTGTAATTTTTAATAAAACCATAGATTGTTTCGCCGTATACACCTTTAAAGCAATTTTTCAACGAGGTTTTTGATACAAAAAGCGTGTTTGCAAGTTCTTCAATTGTTACGTGGCGGTCAATATTTTCAAGCAAATATTTTTTTGCCTGCTTTGCAAGTTTTACCTGCGACAATGAGTAATGTTTTCGCCGTTCTTTTTCCTCTGTTCTGATTGCACTCAAAAAAAGCAAAAGTTCAAGCACCTTTACTTTAAAGTACCCGATCTTGATTTCCTCTGGTACACTGTATAATTCTGAGAAAATATGCTTTATGCTGTCGTTTTCGCGCATAACCGTATACGGAGACCCGGAACAAAATTTTTTACAGAGTTCTGCGGGTGAAACCTTTACGTCCTCCATTATGCATGACAGGCATTTCGGAACTCTGCAAAGATCGATTACAATGGAAACGCCTTTATAATGGCCGAGAGGGCAGCAGATGTGTTTTATATCCGAACTATTTTTTTGTATGCACAAATCGCCGCTTGAAATATACATAAATTCTCCGCTGCAATATTCAAACTCAAATCTTCCCTCACGGCAATGGTTTATTGAAATAATTTCCGAAGTACTACTGCAAAGATTTATTGGACAATTCGGTGAATTAACATCGTAATATAAAAGTTTTATGCCTTTGAAAACTTTGTATTGAGTAATAACACATTCATTATTTTGTGTTTTATAAATCGTGCAGTCGTGCCCATTCGGAACAATGTTATACTCGTTTTGGTTTATAACTTCCAATGATATTCCTCCTTAGGCAAAAAAGGGTGCAGAAGACTGCACCCCGTAATTATTTTTTATGACAAATCCCGTTCATTGCACAGTTTGAACAGCCGCATCCGCAGGAGGATTTGCCTTTCTTTTTATTTTTCACCATTTTTATTACAATTGCAGCAATAACCGCCGCAAGTATCACAGCAACAACTATTGTGCCTAAATTGGCAGTTATCCAAGAAAACATAAATATTCCTCCAATCCAATTAAATTGTTATAATTATACAGCTGTTTTTGCCTTAAGTCTTGTCGGTTCCTTATAAGGTCTTACGAGCATAAACACGATAAACGCAATTACAAGCACTGATGCGATTATACCTATTACGTTTGCCTGACCGATAAAAATCGACCCGATTTGATTTATTACAAGCGCAACTGCATAAGCGAACGCACACTGATAGCCGACTGCAAAAAGAGTCCATTTTCCGTTGTTCATTTCTCTTTTAATAGCGCCGATAGCCGCAAAACAAGGGGCACACAAGAGGTTAAATGCAAGGAATGAATAGCCGCTTACCGTGGTAAACGCAGCGCTCATATTTTCGTAAACCGTGCCCGTGCCGCCGTAGAGGATACCAAGTGTACCTACGATATTTTCTTTAGCCACGAGTCCTGTGATTGACGCAACTGCCGCCTGCCAGTTACCCCAGCCGAGTGGAGCAAATATCCATGCGATTGCGTTTCCTATCATAGCAAGAATACTTGAGCCTATCTGATCCTCTGATAACATGGTAAACCTGCCGTCAACAAAGCCAAAATAGGTTGTAAACCATATAATAATTGTTGAAAGGAGAATGATTGTACCAGCTTTTTTGATAAACGACCAGCCACGTTCCCACATTGAACGGAGAACATTGCCGACTGTCGGGAGATGATATGCGGGAAGCTCCATAACAAACGGCGCCGGATCGCCGGAGAAAATCTTTGTCTTTTTGAGCATAATACCTGAACATACAATTGCAAATACGCCGAGGAAATATGCTGACGGAGCTACCCATGGCGCACCTCCGAAAATTGCGCCCGCTATCATTGCTATAAACGGAAGTTTTGCACCGCAGGGAATAAATGTCGTAGTCATAATCGTCATTCTGCGGTCACGTTCGTTTTCGATGGTTCTAGACGCCATAATACCGGGAACGCCGCAACCCGAGCCGATAAGCATGGGGATAAAGGATTTACCCGACAAACCGAATTTGCGGAAAATTCTGTCCATTACAAATGCGATACGCGCCATATAACCGCAGCTTTCAAGGAATGCAAGGAAGATAAAAAGCACAAACATCTGTGGTACAAAGCCGAGAACCGCTCCTACACCAGCAACTACACCGTCGAGAATCAATCCCTCAAGCCACGGAGCACAATTGATTGCAGCAAGGCCGTCACCTATCAGTACAGGAATACCGGGAACCCAAATTCCGTAGTCAGCCGGATCCGGCTCGACAAAATCGTAGCTTTCATATACCGCAACCGCATCCTTAAGCTCTTTACCTGTTGAAACAACCTGCTCATCCGCCATTGTTTCTTCATCTACAACCGTGTAAGTTGCTTTGTCAGAATCACCAAACTGAGCGGCAAATTTTTCGAGTTCTGTCTTTGCCGCAGTCTCGCTGAAAGTTTCCGACTCGGTATCAAGGGCAGCCGTAACAGCCTCTGTATTTACCCCGTTTTCTGCCGCGCTTTCAATAAAGCCGTTTACTACCTGTGAAGCCGAAGCAAACTCTTCGCTTACCTCCTCATACTGACCTGAACCTATAGAAAAAAGGTGCCATCCGTCGCCAAACAAACCATCATTTGCCCAGTCGGTAAAGATTGTTCCGACTGTAGTAACTGAAATATAGTAAACAATAAACATAACTACGGCAAAAATAGGTAACGCCGCCCAGCGATTTGTTACAACTTTATCAATTTTATCAGAAACGGTCAATTTATCCTTATTTTTCTTTTTACAGCATCCCTTAATGATTGAAGCTATGTAAATATATCTTTCGTTTGTGATAATGCTTTCGGAATCATCGTCAAGCTCAGCTTCAGCCGCTTCAATATCCTTTTCTACGTGCTCCATTACATCCTGTCTTAAACGGAGCTTTTCAAGAACCTTTTCATCCCTCTCAAAAATTTTAATAGCATACCATCTCTGCTGTTCTTCGGGCATATCGTGAACAACTGCCTCCTCAATATGAGCAAGCGCATGCTCGACTACGCCGTTAAAGCTGTGCATTGGGATTGTTTTACCGTTTTCGGCGGCATCTATCGCCGCTTGAGCCGCTTCATAAACACCTGTTCCCTTGAGGGCGGAAATCTCTACCACCTTACATCCAAGCTGCCGTGAAAGCTCTTCAATATTAATTTTATCGCCGTTTTTGCGTACAACATCCATCATATTAACGGCAACTACAACCGGAATTCCCAGCTCGGTAAGCTGAGTAGTCAGATACAGGTTGCGCTCAAGGTTTGTTCCGTCAATGATGTTCAAAATAGCGTCAGGACGTTCTTCAATAAGGTAGTTACGAGCGACTACCTCTTCGAGCGTATAAGGCGAAAGCGAGTAGATACCCGGCAAGTCCATTATAGTTACGCCGTCGTGTTTTTTTAGCTTACCCTCTTTTTTCTCTACGGTAACACCCGGCCAGTTGCCGACAAACTGATTTGAGCCTGTTAATGCGTTAAATAAAGTCGTTTTACCGCAGTTAGGGTTGCCCGCAAGAGCAATTTTAATCTTTTTCATATTATTCTCCTTTAATTAGTCATCGCTAACTCAAAATTAAAAAATAAAGGACCTCCCCTTTATTCTACCTCAATCATTTCGGCGTCTGCTTTTCTGAGTGAAAGCTCATAGCCTCTTACAGTAACTTCAATCGGATCGCCCAACGGCGCTACCTTGCGAATATATACCTCAACCCCTTTTGTTATTCCCATATCCATTATTCTGCGTTTTACAGCGCCTTCGCCGTGCAATTTTACTACCTTTGCGCTTTCGCCGATTTTCTTGTCTCTTAAAGTGTTCATAAAAGCCTCCGATTAAATCATAATTTTTTGAGCCATTTCACTGCTGATTGCAACACGCGTTCCCTTTACGTTTACAATTACATTTCCGCCTGCCGCCGTTATTACAGTTACGTCGCTGCCGACGATAAATCCAAGGTTTTCAAGGTGCTTTTTAACCTTGGGCTTGCCGCCGATTTTTTTGATTGTGTTTATTTCTCCTGCATTCGCAAAAGTTAACGGCATCATAATTATCCTTTCCCTTAAGCAATCAGCCGTTGGCGATTGCTGTTAAAATAGTTGTTAGCTAAAGCTAACTTTAAATCAAAAATAAATGTTAGCCATCGCTAACTAAATTTATTTTACATTACTTTATCGGCTGTGTCAATGATTTTAAGCCAATATTTTCAATTTTGGAAATTTATGACAACCGATAAGTTAGTAAAAGCTAACCTTTTGTGCAACCTGCAACATCAAAATTATAAACTCAAAATCAGTGCATTTTTTTAAATTAATGAATTAAATTGGTTTTTATATAAAACTTTAAACATAAACTTTAAACAGTAACGGTGTTTTACTGCTTAAAATTGTTGATTTAACAGGTGTTTTGTGATAACATTATTAATATGACCAAAGGAGTGCAGAATATGAAATTAAAGGAATCCGCTGAAATGTACCTGGAAACCATATATGTACTTAGTAAAAAAAGTAGTTATGTTCGTTCCATTGATGTGTGTGAATATATGGGATATTCAAAGCCCAGCGTCAGCCGCGCAGTAGGACTGCTCAAAGAGGGCGGATACATTACCGTCGGGCATGACGGTGCGCTTGTATTGACCGATTTGGGGCTGGCGGCAGCGCAAAAAACATACGAACGCCATACGGTTTTATCCGAACTGTTTGAAAGGCTCGGAGTAAGCAAAGATGTTGCAGTTGCCGACGCCTGCAAAATTGAGCACGTTATCAGCGATGAAACATTTGAGGCTTTAAAAAAACATCTTAACAATAATAAGTAATTCAGCCCGTTTAAAACGGGCTTCAATTTTTGATTATTGGATAAAATTTTTCGGCTTTGCATTTGCAGTTACCGTGCTAATGTTATTTGCATTGCTAAAAAGCTTAATTGCTATAATTTTTGTTGACATACAATTTATTTGATTGTAAAATTATGCTGTTATGTTATTAATTTTAAAGGAAGATTATATGAATACAAGTGACACTAAAAACTCACCAAAGCGTTTAGATTCAACTTATACGGTCAGCCAGGCAATAGTTAACTATTACCTTGTGATTATGTTTACGGTTTTTCCGCTGTTTTTTACCGACGCATATTTTAATATACGACACGACAAATATTATTTCTTTCTTGTTTTGTCGCTTTTTGCCGTTGTGGCGGTAGGAATAATTGTATTGACACCTAAACTTTCTCGATATATTGAAAAGACAAATTCACAGGCTGAATACAATATTTCATCATCTCTATGGTACAAGCGCTTTTCATTTACCGACTGGGCGGTAATTGTGTTTTGGATTGTAAACTTTTTATCGACCATTTTTTCAAGATATATTAACGACTCGCTTTTCGGTACGGCAGGACGGAACAACGGACTTTTGCTCATTACATTTTACGCGGCTGTTTATTTTTTAATAACACGCAGTTTTAAATTTAAGGATTACATTTTTATAGCCTTTGCGGCAGGCTCATCGCTCGTTTTCCTGCTTTCTGTTTTAAATTGCTTTTACATTGACCCGCTGGGTATGTTTAAACAGCTTGAGTTAAATAACGACAGTCAGTCAATTATAAACTTTACTTCCACTATCGGAAACAAAAATCTTATGTCAAGCTTTATCTGCATTGCATTACCCGTTATGATTGCAATGAGCGTGTATGAAAACCGCAGAGCTTTGAGCGTACTTTACTATACTGCAAGCGCGCTCGGATTTACTGCGCTTATGACAGCTGACAGCGACTCCGGTATTCTGGGTATCGGCGTATTTTTGGCAATTTTTCTCATATGGTACAGCACAAAACTCAGAAATTTAAAGCGTTATTTTCTCAACATCACTGTAATGCTTGCTTCGGCGAAAATTTTGCGTTTATTCTCACTTTTATTCTCTGACAAAACAAAAGGCTTAGATGCGTTTCAAGAGTTTTTCGTATTTTCAAATTCATCATATTTACTGCTTGCCGCTGTCGCGTTAATTACGGTTGTACTCTTTGTTATTGACTTTAAAAAGCCGAACTTAAAAATCTCAAAGGCTGTTCCGATTACTATCGGTGTGATTTTTGCTTTGGGAGTTGTATCAATATTATCGGCTGTATTTTATTTCAGTGTAATTGATACCAAAACTGATTTGAACGGACTTGAAACCATTCTTAGATTCAACGAAAAATGGGGTACTCACCGCGGTTATATGTGGATAAAATCAATGCAGATTTTCTCTGATGCGTCGCTTTCGGAAAAACTTATAGGCACGGGTCCCGACACATTTTATTATGCTTTCAGCCCGTATTTTCAGGGTCTTATGGAGTACGGTGATTCTTCGACTAACGCCGCTCACAACGAATATATAAATTACCTTATCACTATCGGTATTTTAGGGCTGGCTTCGTATGTTGCCATTGTAGGAGGCTGTATTGTAAGGGCAGTCAAATACTTTGCAAAAAATCCGATTCTTGCAGTTACCGCCTCAGCAGTAATTTGCTATTCAATTCAGGCTGTTGTAAATATTTCACAACCCATTACTACACCTCTGTTCTTTATATTTATAGCTTTATGTGAGGCTTTTTGCAGAAATACTGCAAACGAACAACAAAAAGGGACTTAACAGTCCCTTTTTTCTTGCCGTTTTATTTAAACCGTAGTATAATGTAGTCAATATACCGGAAATTGGAGTTGCTATGGAAAATATTCATCTTGAACCGCTTGGAAATTCAATAAAAATTTACGTGTCTGAAAGCTATCATTTTTCCACCGATACAATTCTGCTTGCCGACTTTTCGTATCCGAACGGCAAAAAGAAATGCGTTGAACTTGGAACAGGTTGCGGAACAATTCCGCTCTTGTGGTGCAGACACAACAAGAGCCTGGAAATTGCGGCTGTTGAAATTCAGGAAAACGCCTGCAAACTTGCTCAAAAAAGCGTTGAATACAACGACCTTTGCGACAACATAAAAATTGTAAACGCCGACTTAAAGGAATTAAAAGGAGTTCTGCCGTTTGGGTATTACGACGTTGTTGTATGCAACCCGCCGTACAAACTCGGAGGGAGCGGAATTACAAATGAACGCAGCGCAAAACTTATTGCACGCCACGAGGCGGAATGTACGCTTGATGATATATGTAAAGCGGCATCAAAGCTGTTGCAGTTTGGCGGACGTTTTTTTATTTGTCAGCGACCCGAAAGGCTTACCGACGTTATGGAAAGTATGCGTAAATTTGACCTTGAGCCGAAAGCACTCAGACTTGTACAGCAGCGCATTTCAAAGCCGCCGAAGCTGTTTTTGCTTGAGGGCAGACGCGGCGGAAACCGCGGATTTCTCAACGTTTTGCCGACGCTTTTTATTGAAAATGAATGCGGAGATTTCTCCGATGAAATGATAAAAATATACGGAAGTTATAAAGTCAACGAAGATTTGGAAGGATAAAGATGAGCGGAATTTTATATGTTACAGGAACACCTATCGGAAATTTGTCAGATATGTCGCCGAGAGCAATTCAGACGCTTGAAAGCGTCGATTTTATCGCAGCCGAGGACACAAGAGTTACTATGAAGCTGCTCAACCACTTCAACATCAAAAAGCCGATGATAAGCTATTTTGAACACAACAAGCGTGAAAGAGGAGAAATAATCTGCAAGCGTATTGAAAACGGTGAAAATTGTGCAATCGTCACCGACGCAGGTATGCCGTGCATATCAGACCCGGGCGAAGATTTGATTAAATTGTGTGAGGAGCGCAATATTAAAACCGTTGTAATTCCGGGACCGAGCGCAGTCATATCGGCGTTGGCGGTATCGGGACTTGAAACCGGCAGATTTACGTTTGAGGGCTTTCTCAGCGTTAACAAAAAAAGCCGCAATGAACATTTACAGAGTCTGAAAAACGAACGCCGCACCATGATTTTTTATGAGGCGCCGCACAAACTTCCTGCAACGCTGAGGGATTTATATTCAGCGTTCGGCAACCGCAGGTTGTCAATTGCACGTGAGATAACAAAAATTCACGAGGAGGTTATCAGAACTACAACAGAATACGCCGCCGAAAATTATACCGACGGAAGTATAAAAGGCGAAATTGTTCTGGTACTTGAGGGCGCAAAAGAAGATAAAAATGAGGAAAAGTACACTTTACAGGATGCCGTTGAGATTGCCAAAAAGCTGATTGAACAGGGAGAAAAAACCACCTCAGCGGCAAAACAGGCAGCTGAAATCTGCGGCTGCAAAAAGAATGAAATTTACAAGGAGCTGTTGTAATGACTTACGAATCCGCACTAAACAAAATACATTCTCTGCTCACTTTCGGCTCTCGTCCCGGACTTGACCGTATGAAAAGGCTTTTGGCTGAAATGGGAAACCCACAGGACAGCCTGAAGTATATTCACGTTGCCGGCACCAACGGTAAGGGCTCGGTGTGCGCGATGCTGTCCTCTGCGCTTGTTGCGGCAGGATATAAAACAGGGCTTTTTATATCGCCGTATATCACCGATTTCAGAGAGCGCATTCAGATAAACAACGTTCCCGTAAGCCAAAGTGATATTGTAAACGCGGTTGAGGAAACTTTTCCGCTTATTGAAAAGCTGCAAAAAGATGACGTAATAATAACAGAATTTGAATATGTTAACGCACTTGAATTTTATATTCATTCAAAGGCAAAATGCGACATTGTCGTACTTGAAACGGGTATGGGCGGACTGCTCGACTGCACAAATGTAATTAAGTCGCCTTTGTGCTCCGTAATTACAACTATCGGGCTTGACCACACAGCTGTGCTGGGTGATACAATTGAAGAAATTGCAGGCCAAAAATGCGGTATTATCAAGGAAAATTCACTCGCAGTAACGTCAGCTCAGGATATGAGTGCACTTGAAGTGATTGAAACTACCGCCCGTAAGCTTAGAGTCCCCCTGGCAAAAAGCTCAAATGTTGACCTAACCGTTATAAGCGAAACGCTTGAGGGAAGCACCTTTGAATACAACGGCGAAACGATTAAGATTAATCTTGCCGGCGACCATCAGATTGAAAATGCAAAAACTGCGCTTGCAACGCTTGAAATTCTTCATTACAACGACCTTATTTCAATTTCGCCGTCGCAGATTGCGCTCGGTTTTTTACGTGCCAAAAATCCCGCAAGGCTTGAGCTTATGAGCAAAAATCCCGTGGTTATCATTGACGGCGCTCACAACCCAAACGGTATTCAGGCTCTTAAAAACGCCTCTGAAAAATTCCTTAATAATATTAGAAAAATCGGAATTTTGGGAATGATGTCCGACAAAGATATAGATACTTCAATAAAACTGCTGTCAAAAACTCTCGACAAAGTTATTACCGTTCCCATAGACAATCCCAGAGCGATTTCACCGCAGGCTTTGGCAGAAAAATGCAAGGCTTGCTTTGATGATGTGACTGCTTTTGACGACGTACAAAAGGCCTTTGACTATGCTTATTCGGAAGCTGAAAGTACAAACTCCTCCGTCATAGTATGCGGCTCACTTTACCTTGCAGGTGAAATCAGACCGTATATTTTGCAAAAGCTCAAATAAAATTTTTAAAATAACAGAATAATACAAATTTTTTGCTCCATACTAATTATGATATGTATGGAGCTATTTTTTTGCAAAGGAATGATTAAATGCTAAAAACCGAATTTAAAAACAATGTTTTGACGGCATACATAGACGGTGAAATCGACCACGACTCAGCCGCCAAGATTCGTACAAAAATTGACGGCGCAGCGCAGTCGCTAAAACCGAAGCTGCTGTGTCTTGACTTTTCTAAAGTCACGTTTATGGACTCGTCGGGAGTTGGACTGATTATGGGACGATACCGTCAAATGGGCCTTTTAGGCGGACGGCTGCAGGTTACAAATATCCCCGATAATATGTACCGAATTTTTGCGATGTCAGGACTTGAAGGTTTGGGGGTGTTAGGATGAATATTATCAATGAAATGAGCTTGAATTTTCCTTCGAAGAGCTGCAACGAGGCGTTTGCACGCAGCGTGGTATCGGCGTTTATTATGAATCTTGATCCCACAATAAATGAACTCAGCGACATTAAAACTGCTGTTTCCGAGGCTGTTACAAACTGCATTGTTCACGGTTACCGTCGCTCAAGCGGAATGATTTACATAAAGGGAAAGATTACCGATGACAACCGCGTGATAATAAGAATCCGAGACAGGGGCTGCGGAATTGCCGATGTTTCAAAGGCTATGGAGCCGCTTTTTACCACTGCTCCCGAAGAGGAACGGGCGGGTCTGGGATTTGCAGTAATGCAGAGCTTTTGCGACAAAGTAAAAGTTAAATCCGCCATTGACAAGGGCACAACCGTCACGCTGGAAAAGCGTATTTCAAAAGATGAAAAGTGACAAGGACGCCGTTGCAAAAGAAAATCTGGGGCTGGTACACGCCTGCTGCAAAAGATTTACAGGCAAAGGGATTGAATATGACGAGCTGTATTCGGCAGGCTGTCTGGGACTTGCAAAGGCTATAAACAACTTTGACGAAAGTCTGAATTACAAATTTTCCACCTACGCATTTCCCGTAATTATGGGAGAAATTAAACGGCTTTTCCGTGACGGAGGAGCTATCAAGGTGAGCCGAAGCCTGAAAGAGCTGTATATGTCGATAGGCAAAGTGAACAGCGAGTATTCCGCCGAACACGGCAAAGAGCCGACCGTTACAAAGCTGGCAGAAATTCTGAACGTATCATGTGAAAAAATCATTGAAGCTCTCGACAGCGCAAAGGCTCCTGTTTCACTAACCGCCGACAATGACGAAAGCGGGCAGTCCGATATTCCGACAGACGATATTCAGTACGAAATATCGGAAAAGCTCAGCTTGCGGCAAGCTGTAAGTTCTTTGGATGAATGTGATAAAAAAATTATTACACTCAGATATTATTGCAACAAGACGCAAAGTTTCACCGCCAAAAGGCTAAATATGACGCAAGTTCAAGTCAGCCGCCGTGAAAAGAAAATTCTTATGATTTTACGCGGCAAAATGTCGGGATAAATTATTGACATATTATTTTTTCGGTGCTACTATTAGAAATATGACAATTGTCAAATTTGATTTAAGGAAGTTTATTATGAGAATTGCAGTTGCTTTTGAAGACGGTGAGATTTTTCAACATTTTGGTCATACAAAACACTTCAAATTCTATGACCTTGAGAACAGCAAAATCACAAAAACCGAGGTAGTGGAAACATACGGCAGCGGACACGGGCTTTTGGCTGAATTTTTAAACGGATACGGCGCCGATATTTTAATTTGCGGCGGCATCGGTTCCGGAGCAAAGCAAGCCCTGGCAAATAAAGGGATAGACGTTTTCGGCGGTGTAAAAGGCAGCGCTGATGATGCGGTTGACGCATATATAAACGGTACTCTGTGCTACAATCCGGATGCTAAGTGCAATCATTCGCACAGTGACAACCATAAATGCAACGATGAAGATTGCCGCCACCGCAGCTGTCTTTAACAGATTTCTAAAGGTGTACGGCACGGCTGTACACCTTATTTTTTCAAAGCTTTTCTTTTATCAAAGCCGACAGCACGCTGCAAATTCAGTAGTGATGTATCCTTCCGCTGAATTTTGATAACGGACGTCGCCTTTAGAGTCGTGGGACATTATCCGGTTTGTTATAATTAAATCTATTCTGCCTGTAATGTAACGGTGCTGTTGTTATATTTTAAGTCAAGGGTTTTGCCCTTTGGAGTATATTCAAAGCGGTAGTTTTGAGCTATTTGCGGAACAAAAATTATAAATTGTTTGTCATCTGCTATGTATTTGCCTTTGATTTGCGCTGTATCTTTTCCGTTTTCAAGCGTAAGGGTTGCGTTTTCGTCGGAAAACGCAAGGCTCACCTTTCCCCCGCCGTCAAGCTCTGAGCACCATTTGTATGAGGTTAACTCTGTTTTATATCCCGAGTCTTGTACGGTGCATGAACATAAAATTACACAACATACTATTGCTGAAAGTATGACAAATTTTTTCAAACTTTTCACTCCTCTGCATTTAAAGCTTAGCTTTTATCAAAGCAAGCAGTGCATTGTGCTGTAAATTCAGCGGGGAGTATTGTGCCGCTGAATTTTAATGCCTGACGTCGCCTTTAGAGGCGGTGGACATTATCCTGTTTGCTATAATATATATGTCGTATAAATTTTTTTATTACGATTTACAGTTTTGTTAAAATTCTTGAAAAGCATTATTATTTTTGATATATTTATAGTGTGTTTATGAAAAGGAGTGTTTCAATTGCAAAAATTAATAACCGAAAAATGCAATATTTTTGAAAGCAACGGTGAAGTAATGCAGGCAGGCTATGCCTGTTCGCCTGTTTTTAAGAATAATGCGGATAAAAGCAGCACTTACGGCAAACACAGCGAATACAAAAGCTATTTTGTGAGCAACGATGAAGTTGCCTTATATATTTTAATCGAAAATCTGCCTAAAACGGCAAATGTAAAAATTGCGGTTGCCGACCTTAAACGCGGCGGTATTATAAGCGACTTTTGCACCAAGCACTATTTTTTTGTTAAAAACAGCTACTGCTTTGACAATATTAAAAATGATTATATTTTTGAAGACGAAAAAATCCAGCTCAGAATTATGAGCACTTCCGACGGAATATACATAAAATGCGATTTTATCGACTTTAACGGTTCAAAAAATCTGTATGTAAACCTGAATCTATCTCCGATAAACTCTGACGGACTTTATCAGCTTGCTCCGTTTGAAAGAAACAGACGCTATTTTTATTATAAACAATTTGAGCCCAAGTACTCCGCAAACGGTGTAATCCACGTAGGCGGAATCGAATATAAAATTGAGGATGGCAGTACAAACGCATACGTTGACACTATGCGTTTTTCAAAACCTCGTCCTCACAACTATCAAAGGCTCAGCGCCTGCACAAAAATCGGAGATATAAATTTTGCGTTGTGTCTGGCAAGTCGAGTCGGGGACAACCGCTATGGCAATGAAAACTGCTTTTTTATTGACGGCAAACTTGAAAAGCTGTCTCAGATTAACGTGAAAGGAACTTCCGGCAGGCTTGACCGCCCGTGGTATTTTTCGGCGGGAATTTCTGCCGTTGACATTACCTTTAAGCCGTTTACAATAAAAAAAGAGCCGTTTTGTGCCGTTATGGAAAAAACTACAATTATTTTCGGCAGGCTTTACGGAGAGCTTAAGCGAGTTGACTACGAAATGCCGCTTGTGCTTGACAACTTATTGGCTCATATGATTTTTGCAGAAATATAACAAACAGGACAATGTCCCTCGCCTCTATAGGCAGGGGCATTATCAAAATGCAGCAGCGCGATACTCCCCACTGCATTTACAGCGAAATGCGCTGCTTGCTTTGATAAAAGCAAAACTTTGAAAAGGATATAAAAAATCCCGTGAAAACTCACGGGATTTTATTAATGCTTTGATTCTTTATTAGGCTCTCTGTCGTTTAACCTTGCCATCATTGCATATGATGTTATAAAGCAGATAATTACGTAAAAAATAAGTGAGAACATTGAACCGATAGAGATAAAGTTCATAGTTACAATTGTGAGAATTGAAATTACACCCAAAAGGCAACAGATGATTGACACGACATTTTTGAGGTTACGCTCTTTGTCCAATGCGCAAAAGAAGAATCCTACTATCGGAATTAACAGAAATATAAAGTAAAACGGAGCGTATGCCTGAAAAGCGCCGCTTGCCGTACCCTCGGGAAATTCACCGCCGATGTAGCCGAACATATCAAAAACCGTTGCATAAAAGTAATTGCCGTCTGATTTAGGAATTGCCACAAATGTCCATGTACACCAAAAAATCTGCACAAGGTACAGCACACACTGTGTTATTCTTAATCTTTTTCTTATTTTATTCTCTTTTATCTTTATCATATTTGCCTCCGTAAATATTGATTACTTGACTATTTTAACACAAATTCTGCGATTGTACAATAGATATTTTAATGATATAATATGACTGTAAGGAGTTGATTAAAATGAGTTTTATCAATGAATCTGTAATTTACAATATTTATCCGCTCGGCTTTTGCGGCGCACCGAGAGAAAATGACGGCAAACTTGTTTACAGGCTTGACAAAATATATGATTGCATAGAGCATATGAAAAAAATGTCTATTAACGCAATAGTGTTTAATCCGCTTTTTGAAAGTTCAAAACACGGTTATGACACAATTGATTACCGCAAAGTTGACTGTCGCCTGGGAGATAACGAGTCTTTTAAAAGACTTTGTAAGACTCTTCACCAAAACGGTTTTAAAATTTTGCTTGACGGCGTGTTCAATCATGTGGGAAGAGATTTTTTCGGATTTAAAGATGTACAGAAAAATCTTTCCGCTTCTCCGTATTGCAGTTGGTTTCAAAATTTGAATTTTGACGGCACCAGCCCCAAAGGCGACCCGTTTTGGTACGAGGGCTGGGCAGGTCACTATGACTTGGTTAAGCTGAATTTGCAAAATGAAGACGTTGTAAATTATCTTCTTGACTCCGTAAAATTCTGGATTGACGAATTTGATATTGACGGCTTGCGCCTTGACGCCGCAGACTGCGTTGACCTTGAATTTTTTAAAAAGCTACGACACACCTGTAAGTCAAAAAAGCCTGATTTCTGGCTTTACGGTGAAATTACGCACGGTGACTATAACATATGGGCTAATCCTGAAATTCTCGATTCCGTGACCAATTATGAGTGCTACAAGGGTATTTACTCAAGTCACAACGACCATAATTATTTTGAAATTGCCCATTCGCTCAACAGGCAGTTTGGTGACGGAGGAATTTACCGCAATATTTACACTTACAATTTTGTGGATAACCACGATGTTAACCGCGTCGCAAGTATGCTAAAAGACAAAAAACACCTAAACAACGTTTATACACTTATGTACACAATGCCGGGCGTACCTTCAATTTACTACGGCAGCGAATACGGTATTGAGGGCAAGAGAAACCAGTATGACGACTATGATTTGCGTCCGTGCCTTGACCTTAATAACATTCCGAACGCTGACATTGATTTATTTGAGCATATTGTAAAGCTAGGCAAAATCAGACTTGCGCTTAAGGCGTTAAAATACGGAGATTTTGCCAACGTTAACATTATGAATGAACAGCTTGTTTACAAGCGTTGGACACCTGACCAAACTGTTTTTGTCGCCTTTAATCTAACCGACCATAGCGCCAATATCGGATTTGATACCGGATGCAACGCAAAACTTACGGACGTATTAAACGGCAACGAGGTTATTGATGTTAACGGTTACTGTGAGCTCTGTATAAAACCGTACAGTTCAAGAATACTTGTTTTAAATGACGGAAGTTTTAATGTGAACTTTGAAAATAAATAACAGTCTAATGATTTTAAGATATTTCAATACTGCCAACAGTTATATCAACAAGTACTTGAACTACAAAATGAAAGTTTAATTTAAGTTTTTGCGGACAGCTGAGCTGTCCGCCTTTTATCACACAAGACAATTGGCATAATAAAAAGTCCGAAACACAATGTTTCGGACTTTTATTACTGCTTAACTGTTAAAACAATTTAAATAATTAACCGAGTTTCTTTCTTACAAAGAAACATGCACCTGAAGCTGATGCAAGAAGAACAAGGAGAACACCTGCGAAAGATGCTGAACCTGTCTGAACTGCACCTGAACCTGTGCCTGATGTGCCGCCGTTGTTAGCAGGAGTATCAGCTGTTGAACCACTACCTACTGAAGATGTAGGATCTGTTGAAGGCTGACCAACTGTTGTTTCCTGTGTTTCGGGATCATCATCGCCGCTGTCAGGAGTTGTTGTGGGCTCTGTTGTTGTGGGCTCATCTTCGGTTGAAGGATTCTCAGGCTCATCTTCAGTTGAAGCATTGGGATCGATTACGTGAGTATCGCCTGTAAATACTTCACCTGCTGCTTCGGCTTCTTCAAGTGTAGCATATGTACCATACTGACCGTTGCCGTAGTAATAGTACCAATCACCGCCGTATGTCTTCTGACCGCTGAGTTCGTTTGTAGAAGTACGTGTAGGATCGCAAACATAAATCATATTGTCAAAGCTGTCTGTACCGTCGGGATAGAGATCGCTTTCACCGGGATCATAATACTCTGAACCGATGTTAACTGTCTGAGCTGCAAGCTTAAACATAGGATCACTTGAATCCTCACCACCGTTGAAATGGTTGTTCCAGATGATTGTTGAAACATCAATAGGACAATCTACATAGAAAATACCTTCAACGTCGCTCTTCTGAGCATAGTAACCGGGCCATGGGGGTGAGTCGGGGTTAGCACCGTCAACAGAGTCGCAAGCATCTGTACCTTCCCACCAGTAAACACCGGCGTGATCTGTTTGATCTTTAATTTCGTCTACCGTCCAAGCTGAAGGCATATAGAAGTAATATCTGTTTGTGCCGACATCTTGCTTTACTTCTTCTGAGGGATAATAACAACCCTCAGAATCAACCGCAGCTGAAACGCTTGCTACTGCAACAGCAGCCATTGAAATAACAAGCATTGCAGCTGTTAAAAGGCTGATTAATTTCTTTGTCATTTTAATCTCCTCCATTTATTTTCCGATATTAATTAATCGGTTGGTATTATTATATAATAATTGACAAAAAAAATCAATTATTCTTGCAATAAATTTATTGGTGTGTTTTTCACAAAATTTAAAATAACGTTTTGTGCAACTTGCTTCATTATTGACTTTGCTCGTTATTATCTGCTGAATTTTGCGACCGGTTTCCGCCTTTTTTCCTTATAATCAAAATAATTACTACGGCTGCAACAATCACAACTATCGCCGCAATGTACAAAATTGTGGTAAGCTGATTTGAACTGCCGTCTTTTGTTACATCAACAACGTTTTCATTAACATTGGTTCCGACTGCAATTTCAGTTTGTCTCTCGCCCAAAACAGACTGGTGTTCATCATCCTGTTGTGGGCTGTTCTCCTCGCCTTTGCCGTCAATATAGTTGACAATTCCGCCCTGGTACTTATCGGCAACCGATTGGTCGCTGTTGATTTCAGGGGCTTTATCGCTTACAACCACTTCGTCGTTTACAGTAATACTGTATGTCCAGGTGTAAGACTTAAGGTAAGTCATATCATCACCGTACATTTCGCTGACAAACTGTGTAATATCTGTTTCGCCGCCTTTTACAACCTCAAAATCCATCGACATAAACTTTGCTTTTTTAGAAAAGTCTGCCGGACTGTTGATATTGGTCCAATTGACGGCAATCTCATTTTCAAGATTAGGATTTTGTACAACTCCGTCAAATTTTTCGTAGCTCAGAGAATCTTTGTCGAGCTTTAAATATTCGTCGTCATAAAAAACGCTGAGCTGAAAACCTATTATTGTTTCTTTTGTATCAGCCAGATACATAGTGTACCTTATTTTATCACCCACATTTACTTTGGCATCAGAATTGATTGTTAATTCGGTATCAGCCGCGAAACAATCAATTGAAAAGCTTGCAGTTGCAAAAATCAAAGCAAACAGAGACGATAAAATTTTTATTGTATGTTTCATAATTTCATTCCTTTGCATATAACATAAAATCATATAATAATTAATTATATATCAAAACCCCTCAAATTTCAATCAAAAATCAATCAATTTTTAAAATAATTTATGGATATTTATTATGAGTTTTGTAAAGGAACATAGCCCCTCCAAAAAAGGAGGGGCGCTGCGTAACTGCATAATGGTATAATAAACAAATTAAATAACCGTACTAAGATAGTCTGTTATTTCTTTTTCTGTATCAAGACTCATTACCTTTTGGGTTACTTTATCTGCCTTTTCTTTTGTCCAGGTAGAAATTACTTTTCTGACCTTTAAAACAGACGGAGCGGAAACACTGAATTCCGTAAGTCCGAATGAAATAAGTAACGGAATCATCATTTCGTTTGCGGCTGCCTCTCCGCACATACCGACCGGGATATTATTTTGCACGCCGCATTCAATAATGTATTTAATGAGGCGGAGTACGCTTGGCTGTAACGGAGAATATAAATATGAAACGTTGCTGTTTCCACGGTCACAAGCCATTGTATAGCCGGTAAGGTCGTTTGTACCAATGCTGAAAAAGTCAGCTTCTTTTGCAAGTTTATCTGCTATTACCGCCGCTGCCGATGTTTCCATCATAACGCCGACAGCAATGTTTTTATCGTATTTAATATCGGCTTCGTCAAGTTCTTTTTTTACCTCTTCTACAAGCGCTTTACCCTGCCTGAGCTCTTCAACACAGGTTACAAGCGGGAACATAATTTTAATATTTCCGAATGCACTTGCCCTGAGAATAGCTCTTATCTGAGATTTAAAAAGATCTTTGTTTTTTAGGCAAAAGCGAATTGCTCTGAATCCCATAAACGGGTTTTCTTCTTTTTCAAGTCCGAGGTAAGGAATTTCCTTGTCGCCGCCGATGTCAAGTGTTCTGATAATTAAAGGCTTATCCTTCAAAATCAGAGCTGCTTTTTTATAAGCTTCAAACTGCTCGTCCTCGGTCGGAACCGAAGTTCTGTCCATAAACAGAAACTCTGTTCTGAACAAACCGACGCCTTCACCGTCACATTCGATTGCTTTTGCTGCATCGTCGGGTTTTCCGATGTTACAAACAAGTTCATACTCTGTGCCGCTTGCGTCGAGAGTCTCTTTACCCCTGTAATTTTCAAGTTCGCGACGAACCTGTAAAAATTGCGAACGCTTTTCGTTGTACTTTTCAACCTCAGCTTGATCGGGATTTATAATTACGTCGCCTGCACATCCGTCAACAATTACGTCATCACCCGTTTTTAGCTGAGAAATCACTCCGTCAACGCTGAGAACGGCAGGAATTTCAAGAGCTCTTGCCAAAATGGCGCTGTGGGAGGTTTTTCCTCCCGTTTCGGTAATAATACCGACAATATTGTCTTTGTTGATGCCCGCAGTTACCGAGGGGGTCAATTCGTGCGCTGCAAGAATCGTTCCCTTGGGAGCGTCGCTGACCCTGACCTCCTGTACACCGAGCAATACCGAAAGCACGCCGGACTTAATGTCTCTAACGTCAGCCGCACGCTGTTTAGTGAGCTCATCATCAGTAGCCGAGAACATCGCAATAAACATATCGCACATTTGCTCCAAAGCTGCTTCGGCACATTGTCCGCCTTCAATAAGCTTTTCAATTTCACCGCTGAGATACGGGTCTTTTATGATCTGAATATGACCTTCAAGAATTTCTGCCTCTTTTTCACCCGCAGATTTTCTGAGCTGCTCAGCCTGCTTCAGCGTATTGTTGCAAAACACTTCGACAGCATCTTTAAATCTTTTTAATTCAGCGTCGGTGTCGGTTACAGTTTTCGGAGTGTACTCCAAAGAGTTCTCCTCAATTATCATTACCTTTCCGATTCCGATACCTTCGGATGCGGCTGTTCCGTGTAACATATTATTCACCTCTGAAAATTAGAGTAAGCAAAAAATTATTCGCCGAGACCGCTTTCGATAAGCTTTACTGCCTCTGCGAGAGCTTCGTTTTCATCTACGCCGTCGCAGACGATTTCAATTTCACTGCCGCATTTGATGCAGGCTGCAATAATATTCAAAAGGCTCTTGCCGTTGTAATCATTTCCGTTGAATTTGATTGTAATTTCACAAGCGTATTTGCCCATTGCAGTAGAAAATACCGATGCGGGACGCATATGAAAGCCCTGAGCGTTTGCAAGTGTAATTTTTTTTGATACCATAGTAATTTCTCCTTTTTATTGCCGGGTGTTTCGCAGTATATACAACAAACTGTGAAACACCCGACAAAAATTTATTCATTATTAATATTATATTACTTTTGCTTTACGCGGTCAAGGGGTCTTTTTAACAAAGCAAGCATAAGCATACTTACTACCGAGCCGATTGCCAATGCAAGCAGATAGAAAGGCCAATTGCCTACTACGGCAAATACGAAGATACCGCCGTGAGGAGCCATGAGAGTACATCCGAAGAACATTGACAATCCGCCTGCTACTGCCGAACCTACAATACATGAGGGAATAACCTTGAGCGGAGAAGCAGCAGCGTAAGGGATAGCACCCTCTGTGATGAACGAAAGACCCATGATGTAGTTAACAACACCGTTTTTGCGCTCTTCGGGAGTCCATCTGTTCTTGAAGAATGTTGTTGAAAGAGCAATCGCAATCGGAGGAACCATACCGCCTATCATAACAGCGCCCATAATCATATAAGCTACATCAGGATTTGACATTTTAGCTGCATCTGTGAGCATCAATGTACCGAATGTATAAGCTGCCTTGTTGAACGGGCCGCCCATATCAACAGCCATCATACCTCCGAGGATACAACCGAGCGGAACAATGAGGTTGTTGTCATAAAGCCATACGAGTCCATTGTTAAGACCTGTGTTAATAAGTCCCATAATCGGGTTGACTGCACACATAATAACGGCAATCATACCTAAACCGACAAGCGGATAAATCAGTACCGGCTTGATGCCTTCAAGAGCCTGAGGAAGTTTGTCGCAGAGCTTTTCAAGTCCGAGTGTAAGGTAACCACCGACAAAACCTGCAAACAATGCGCCGAGGAAGCCTGACGGAACGTCACCGGCAGGTGCTGCAAATGTACATCCGAGAGTTGCCATACTGCCGCCTACAAAGCCGACAAGCATACCGGGACGGTCTGCAATTGACCTTGCAATAAAGCCTGCAAGAATCGGAATCATAAAGTTGAATGCATAATTACCAATCGTCTTCATCCATGCTGCAAACGGAGTTACAGTACCAAAGTCCGTACCTGCCTCATGAGCGTTAACGCCCGCAGCAGTATCAATGAGGAATGCAAGAGCGATAAAGATACCGCCTGCTACTACGAACGGAAGCATATGAGATACACCGTTCATCATATGTTTATAAATTTGACGACCAAAGCCCTCTTTTTGACCTGAATCATCGGCAACCTTTTCATTGGCAGAAGCATGATAAATCGGAGCTTCTCCGTTGATTATCTTGTTGATGAGTTCTTCAGGCTTATTGATACCGTCGGAAACCTTTGTTGAGTAAACGGGTTTTCCGTCAAATCTGCCTGTTTCAACAGTCTTGTCGGCTGCAATAATAATGCCGTCGCACTCTGCAATTTCTTTGGATGTGAGTACGTTTTTTGCGCCGCCCGAACCGTTTGTTTCAACCTTTACCTTAACGCCCATCTTCTCGCCTGCTTTTACGAGCGCTTCGGCAGCCATATAAGTATGGGCAATACCTGTAGGACAAGCTGTTACCGCAAGCACACGGTAGCTTCCGCTCTGTGCCGGTGCAGGCTTTGCAGCCTCTTCGGGGAATTTTTCAGTTTCTTTAGCGTCGATGATACTTAAAAATTCATCAGGTGTTTTTGCAGACTTTAACTTTGCTGTAAAATCTTCATCCATCAAAAGCTGCATAAGTCTTGCAAGTACCTCAAGGTGAACATCACCGTCTGTGGTTGCTGCAATCATAAAAATAAGTTTACAGGGTTTGCCGTCGGCAGCACCGTAATCAACACCTTTTGGTACTGTGACAGCGGTAAGTGCGGGAGCCTTTACGGCTTCACTCTTTGCATGCGGAATAGCAACCTCCATTCCTACAGCAGTTGTTCCCATTTCCTCACGCTTTAAAATGCCTTCCTTATAGGCTTTTGCGTCAATAAGATTACCGCATTTTTCGTGAAGCGAAACGAGCATTTCGATGGCGGCATTTTTGTCGGCAACGTCAACGCCGAGTGCTATACCGTCTTTTTTCAGCAAATCTGTAATGCGCATAATATTCTCTCCTTTTTAATTAAATTTTTGCATGAGTTCATTTATTTTTTCTTTTGTGGCAAGTCCGCTTAAAAATGCTGTTGCATTGCCGCAGGCACTGCCTAATTTAAGAGCGTAAGGGTAGCTTTTTTCTTTTTCATAACCGGCGATAAATCCTGCTACCATGGAATCGCCCGAACCTACGGTATTAATTACTTTTCCCTTTAAAACACCTGCCTTGTGTTTTTCTCCGAATTCATCAATCAGCAAAGCGCCTTCATGTCCGAGGGAAACGAGTACGTTTATTGCGCCCATTTTCTGGAGCTCTTTGGCATAAAATTCAATTTGCTGTTCGGTTTTTACCTCAGTTTCAAATAATTCGGAAATTTCCTGTCGGTTCGGTTTTATAAGGAAAGGTTTGTATTTTAATGAGTTACGCAAAAGTTTTTTCGTGGCATCAACTACAATTCTGACCTTTTTCCCTTTGATTTTTTCAAGCATTCTCTCGTAAATATCATCCGGTACCGTATTTGGAACACTGCCCGCAATTACAAGCGTATCTCCGTCTTCAATACGGTTAAGTTTAGCAAAGAGTCTGTCGAGTTCGCTCGGTTCTATATTAGGTCCCTGGCAGTTAATTTCAGTTTCTTCGCCTGCTTTAATTTTGATATTGATTCTTGAAATACCGCTTTTGAGCTTTATAAAGTCAGTAATAATCTTGTCATTTCTGATTCCTTTTTCTATTGCTTCACCCGTAAAGCCCGCAACAAAACCAAGCGCTGTACTTTCGAGGTCGAGTTCGGCAAGCACGCAGGACACGTTAATTCCTTTGCCGCCGTAGTAATATTCCTCGCTTGTGGTTCTGTTAGTGATTCCCGTCACAAGGGAATCAAGTCTTACCACGTAGTCTATCGACGGGTTAAGCGTGACGGTATAAATCATTTTAGTACCTCCTTTATCACCGTGTATTCCGCATACGAATCGTCGGACAAAATATCGGTAATTATGCAGCATTTATCAATTTTTGCAAAGGACACCGGATACACCTTGCGGAATTTTGTGTGGTCGGCAAGCACAAAGGTTATATAGCTTTTTTCTATCGCTTTACCTTTTATAAGAGCTTCTTCAACATCGGGAGTTGTAAAACCCGCCTCTTTGTCAATTCCGTTAGCACCCATAAAAGCCTTTGTAAAATTATAGTTTGAAATGTTTTTTATTCCGTCGGCTCCTACAACAGCCTCGGTAAGAGGTTTGATTCTGCCGCCTATCATATAGGCGTTGAAACCTTTTTCAAGAAGCTTTTTTGCCTGAACTATTCCGTTTGTCACATAAGTTGCTTTTTTGTTTGTCAGATGATCTATAAAGTGTGACGTTGTCGTTCCGGCGTCGATATATACAAAATCATTATCGTGAACGAGCTTTGCGGCATAAGAAGCAATCGTGTCTTTTTCGCCGTGCATAACGTTTTTTCGCTTATTGATATTATCTTCAATTACACCTGCCGTTTGTTTAAGCGATGTTGCTCCGCCGAAAACCTTTTTAAGTTTTCCCATCTCATCCAAAGCGGTCAAATCGCGTCTTATGGTAGATTCGGAGGTATCAAGGAGTTGAGAAAGCTCGGCAACCGTAACTGCACTGCGTTCATTCAAAATATTTAAAATTGTTTGGTATCTTTCCTGAGTGAGCATTTTCGTTCACCTCTTGCTTTGATTATATCATAAAATTCTTCAAAGTCAAGCATTTTCAATCAATTTTAATCAAAAAAATTTTAAAATCGCTCATTTTCTGTCATTTACTATATGATTTTATCGTAAATTTTATTAACATTAGTTATTGTTTTTATACCTTTTGTAACCGGCAAACTCAAATTCAGTCATATAAAAAGCTACTTTTTATTATATGTAAAACGCGCTGTTTTATGTTGACGAAAATTTTTTGTTATTATAAAATTGTTATTGTCAAAAACATATTAAAATATGAATACGGGAATGATTTTATGGACAAACGGTTTGTAAGAACTTCGCTGATTATCGGCGAAGAAAACATCGAAAAGCTCGGCAAAGCTACGGTTGCCGTTTTCGGCGTCGGCGGTGTCGGAGGATATGTATGCGAGGCGCTTGCAAGAAGCGGCGTCGGAAATATTATTTTGTGCGACGGTGATACTGTTGATATAACAAATATAAACAGGCAGATTATTGCGCTTGAATCAACCGTAGGCAAACCGAAAGCCGAAGTTATGAAAAGAAGAATTGCAGATATAAACCCTGACGCCTATGTTAAGGTTTACAACACCTTTTTTAATACCGATACGGCAGAAAATTTTGATTTTTCAAGCGTTGACTACATTGCCGACGCGGTTGACGACATAAAAGCAAAACTTAAACTTGCCGAAATTGCTCAAAATCTCAATATTCCGATTATCTCTGCCATGGGGGCAGGCAATAAAATTGATCCGACAGCATTTGAGGTCAGCGATATTTATAAAACCAGCGTTTGTCCGCTTGCACGCATAATGAGGCGTGAACTTAAAAAAATAGGAATAAAAAAGCTCAAAGTGGTTTATTCAAAGGAAACTCCTAAAAATCCCCCCTACCGCCTTGAAAATGAAAAAACTGTGGGCAGTTTAGCCTGCGTTGTACCGGTGATGGGACTGATTATGGCAAGTGAGATAATCAAGGATATATGCGATTTAAGTTAAACGACCGACAAAACGGCGCAGAACCTATTTTTTGTTCTGCGCCGTTTTCTTTACCTGTTAAATACAAAAGGAATTTTATAAAACAAAAAGGACCGTCTCCCGACGGCCCTTTTTGTGATTGTGTGTTTTATGAAAATGAATGTTTCAAATATTGAAGCATTGCATTTATCCGTATTTACGAGCAGGAATAACCTACTTGTTATATTATACTACGAGAATTACAAAAATTCAAGTTAAATTTATATTCTTTGTCTTTTTTAAACATACGATATGATGTTTTGCATAGTTTTTAACATAAATTTTTATGCAACATTTTTAAAACTAATGTATTTTGTGCCTTTTAATATTCACTTCTAAAAAAATCAGTTGACAAATATAACAAAAAATTTTTAAAAGCGTCAAATTCCGTTTACTGTACTGAAAATTGGACTTTGCTCGTATTATATTTATATTTTCGAACATTTGTTCTAATTTTTCTTGAAATTATTTCACAAATCAAATATAATTAAATTGTGGCATAAAGGCCACAGCGATAAGCCCCGATCGCTTGAACGAAATATGAACGGAGGATTATGATATGCTGAACTATTGTGAATGGTCAAAAGAATACAGTCAAACGGCTGAAGAAATAGAACAGGTAATAAACAAACTCAAAGCCCAAAAGCGAGGTGCGCCACTGTCGGAAAAAAAGGAGATTGACGCAAAACTCAGCAAATATCGCTCTTACTATAACGAATGTGTTGAAACAGCTAACATACTTATGAACAGATACAGAGGTGTTGCCTGATGAGAACAAAGATAATCCATTTTGGTGAAAAAGTTGATAACAAAGCAATGTTTGATATGTATTTGTTCAACGGCAAGACAAACGACGAAAGCAGAAAGAATATGAAATCATTTGTTTTAAAGGCAATTGATAATGAACTTACGCCAATGCAGAGGACGTGTATTGTGGAACACTACCTTAACGGCAAAAAGCAGAAAGACATTGCCTTTGAGCTGAATCTGAACTGCTCAACAGTGTGCAGACACATTAACGCGGCAAAGAAAAAGCTGCGGCATATTGCGATGTACTATACAAATGTTTCTTAACAAAAAACGCAGGCGCAAATCGTCTGCGTTTTATCTTTTATACTTTATTATATCTTTTCGGCAACTTCGCCGAGACGTTTGTAAATGCTGTTTTCTTCAACATATCCCCTAACAAACGAAAGCGGATAAATACTTGTATTTCTGCCTATTACCGAACCCGGGTTTAAAACGCTGTTGCAGCCTACTTCTACATGGTCGCCGAGCATCGCTCCGAATTTTTTAACGTTTGTGTCAAACTTTTCGCCCTCAAAAAGCACCGTCACAAGACTTTTATCGCTCTTTAGATTGGACGTAATGGTACCTGCGCCTGTGTGCGCCTTATAACCGAGGATACTGTCGCCGATATAGTTGTAATGAGGAACCTGAACGCCGTCAAAAAGAATAGAATTTTTCAGCTCTGTCGAGTTGCCCACAACTGCGCCTTTTCCGACAATTGCGTTGCCTCTGATAAACGCGCAATGACGAACTTCGGCGTCCTCACAAATGATAAGCGGACCGCCGAGATATGCTGAATCATAAATCTTCGCGCTTTTGGCAACCCAGATATTTTCTCCCCTCTGCTCATAAATTTCGGGATCAAGCGTTTTGCCCAGCTCAATTATAAAATCTCCGATTCGGCTAAGAGCCTCCCAAGGATATTCAATTCCTTCAAGCAGCTGAGCTGCAATAGTTTTGCTGTAATCAAACAAATTTTTCGCAAGTAATTTTTCTTCTGACAACTTAATTTACCTCGTTTCTTTTTTCAAAGCTTTGCTTCTATCAAAGCCGGCAGCGCATTTCGCTGCAAATTCAGTGGGGATTGTGTCCCGCCGCTGAATTTTGATACAGGGCTCTGCCTATAAAGTCGGTGGAAATTATACTGTTTGTTATACCTCTACAAAAAAAAGCCAATAACCGTTAGCATCCTTGCCCGCTACAAATTCCACACCGCCGCTGATGTACTTTGAAAATACATATGTTTTACCGTTGACTGGATATATAACCGACGCGCAACCGCCGGCATGCTTCCATTTTTCAGAAAACACGTTTATTCCCTTGATAACAAAAACTTCCTTTGAAGTTCTGCCGACATATCTGTAATTTTTAATCATCATTTTTCGCCTTCTTATATTTTAAGTCTCCGCCGAGTTTTTTGTCCCATGAAAATTTTCTGAATACAAAGACGGTAACGCAGGCGCAAATTATTCCCAACAAAATTCCGCAAAAAACATCCGTAGGATAATGAACAAAGTTGTACAAACGGGAAAATGCAATGAGCGCTGCCAGAACAAACGCAGATATTCCCAACCGTTTGTTGTTTAAGAAAATCACAAGAGCCGCAGCAAAAGACGAACAACTGTGTCCCGAAGGAAAACTGTAACTTGACGGCTTTTTTATTATCATTGGGTATATGTTGTTATGGACAAACGGTCGATGTCGGCACACGATATTTTTTATGCCGAGTTCGCCTATTAAAAACCCCAAGGTAACAGCACAAAACACCATTACTCCCATAGGTCGTGTTTTTCTGTAACACATCATTATCAAAGACATAATCAGCCAAATGCCGCCCGCCTCACCTATATATGAGAAAAACGCCATAACATAATCAAAAAAATCACAGCGCATTGTTTGCTGAATAAAATCAAGAATTGATGTGTCTATGGATTGTATTAATTCAAAAAAGCCCAACGATTAACTCCTTTTCTGATAATATTATATCAAATGAAAGCCGTATTTTCAATATTCCGTTAGATATTATTCTGCTCACTTTTCTTCAAATTCTTTAACCTTTGAATAAATTTCCTCATCAACCACGGCAACTGCTTTTATCCCCTCGGCAACATATTCTTCGCTGTTGAGTATCGCCTTTTGTCTGATTTCATTGAGCAAACCTGCATTGGCAAACGGAATTAAAAGATTTACCGTCTTAAAGCGCATCGGGAGACTTTGCTCAATCGCATTCAGCAGCTCGTCTATTCCCTCGCCGGTTTTCGCGCTTATTTTAATGCCTGATTCAAACTGTTGTTCAATGACGTCGGATTCAATTAAATCGCACTTATTGAGTACGGTTATTATAGGTGTGTCGCCGCATCCCAGCGAATTGAGTAAATCCTCTGTCACCTTCATATGAACGCGTGCTTCTTCGCTTGAAGCGTCGCACACGTTGAGTATTATATCGGACTGAGCTGCCTCCTCAAGCGTTGAGCGGAAAGCCTCAACAAGATGGTGAGGCAATCTGCGTACAAGACCTACCGTATCTATCAGCATTACGCTTACGCCGCTTGGAAGTTTCAGCGCTCTTGAGGTTGGGTCAAGCGTTGCAAAAAGCTTGTTCTCGGCAAGCACACCCGCATCGGTCAGATAATTCATAAGCGTGGATTTTCCCGCATTGGTGTAACCGACGATTGCGCAGGTTATTACGCCCTCTTTTTTTCGTCTGTTTCTAAGCATATTGCGGTGCTTTTCAACATCTGCAAGCTGTTCTTTTAAAGTTTCCATTTTACGACGGATGTGTCGGCGGTCAGTTTCCAGCTTCGTTTCACCCGGACCTCTTGTGCCTATACCGCCGCCGAGTCTTGACATTTCAACACCTTTACCGGTGAGGCGCGGCAGCATATATTTGAGCTGAGCCAGCTCAACCTGCAATTTACCCTCTTTTGAACGCGCGCGCGAAGCAAATATGTCAAGTATCAACATAGTGCGGTCAATGACGCGTACATCGGTTGCTTTTTCGAGATTTTTAATTTGGGTGGGCGTAAGCTCGTTGTCTGCAACAATTAAATCAATTTCACGCTGAGTGCAGATTTCGGCCACCTCTTTAAGCTTGCCTGTTCCGACATAAGTGGCGCTTTCCGGCTTTTCGAGCTTTTGCATTACGCAAACTTCGGGTATTGCGCCGGCGCTCTTTACAAGCTCGCACAGTTCATCAAGCGACGCTTCTGCATCGTAAGAACCACAGTCAACACTCAAAAGCAGTGCAAGGGTTACCTTTTCTTCGTTGCTTTTTAATTCCATATTTTATCGCTCCGATATGTCAAATTATTTTATAACAAACATGATAATATCCCCCGCCTCTATAGACGGCTTCCGGTATCAAAATTCAGCGGCGGGATACTAATTTACAGCGCAATGCACTGCCGGCTTTGATAAAAGCAAAGCTTTTAAAATATTTGATATTTACTATTTTACCAATTCGTAGTATAATATACAAGTATTAAATATTAATATTTTGTAGGTTATTAAAATTTTCAGGGGTATTTATTATGGATAAAAAATACGACGTAATTATTGTAGGTACCGGAGCCGCAGGCCTTTACGCGGCAATAAACACGCCAGAGGACATAAACGTTTTGCTTGTGTCCAAAAAAGAGCTGCCTCTTTCAAACAGCTCTCTAGCTCAAGGCGGCGTTGCCTGCGTTCTTGACACAATTCATGACAGTTATAAACTGCACATTACCGACACGCTTATTGCAGGCAAATACAAAAACAATCTTTCGGCTGTTGAAAAACTGGTTTCTGAGGGACCGTCAGACGTACTTAAAATAAAGGATTTCGGCGTTGACTTTGACGTTAACCCCGACGGCACTATGTGCAAAACGCTTGAGGCAGGTCACAGCCGCCACAGAATTGTTCATCATAAAGACTCAACCGGCAAGGCAATTGTTGACTGCCTTATTGAAGTAGTAAAGAACCGTCCGAATGTTACTATTTGCGATAACGCCCTTGTTTATTCCGTTCAAAAGGTTTTAAACGGCTTTTATATATGCATTTTAAAGGACGGCAAAAGCTACTGCTACGGCTGCAACTACTGTCTGTTTGCAACGGGCGGAATAGGCAGGGTTTACAAATACACTACCAACTCCGCAATTGCCACAGGCGACGGAATTGCTTTTGCGTATATGCTCGGCGCAAAAATCAGCCATCTTTCAAGGATTCAGTTTCACCCCACCGCTTTTGCGGCTGAAAAGGACAGAGAACGCTTTTTGATAAGCGAAGCCGTGCGAGGCGAGGGCGCAGTGTTGTTAAACTGTAACTACCGCAGATTTGCCTTTGATTACGACAGCAGAGGCGAGCTTGCTCCCAGAGATGTTGTGTCAAATGCTATAATTCGTGAATCAATTAAAACCAACAGCGAAAATTTCTATCTTGATATTACCGACAAACCCGCCGACTTCTTAAAAGAGCGTTTCCCTATGATTTACGAGAGGTGTCTTGAAGAAGGCGTTGACATCACAAAAGATAAAATCCCTGTATTTCCGTGTCAACACTACCTCATGGGCGGAATTAACGTTGACCTTGACGCAAGGACTTCAATTGATGGATTGTATGCGGCAGGCGAATGTTCTCACACGGGCGTTCACGGCGCTAACCGACTTGCCAGCAACTCTTTGCTTGAGGCTCTTGTGTTTTCACGTTCCGCAGTTGAGGACATTACCGGAAAACTAAGGAAATACGGAAGAAAACCGCTCGGAGACGAGCCTGCTCACAAGCCGATTGAAGGCAAGCCGATGCCTCACGGTTACCGTTCAAGAATCAGGGAAATTATGCAGGACGCTTATTTTGTTATTCCGAAACCCGAAAAATACGATGAAAGCTATCGTGAAGTAGAAAAAATTGTAAACGAGCTTTTCAGCGAGGATTACGAGATTACATCCGACCTTGTTGAAGCCAGAAGTATTGCCATTGTGGCAAGTATAATTCTTGATGAAGTCAGGGAGGGCATTAACTTATGATATTAAATACTTTTTACGTGGACAACCTTATTAAAACAGCATTGCTTGAGGACATTAACTACCTTGATACCACCACGGATTACCTTATTGACGAAGAACAGGAAAACACCGCACAGTTTTTGGCAAAGGACGACGGTGTTCTTTGCGGTCTTGAGGTAGCACTCAGAGTTTTTGAGCTTTTGCAACCGAACGGTTTTACCGCAGAGGTTTTTAAAAAAGACGGCGATAAGCTGAAAAAAGGCGACATTATTGCAAAAATTCACGGCAAGACGCGCACTTTACTTAAAGGCGAACGCACAGCCCTAAACCTTATACAGCATATGAGCGGCGTTGCAACCGCCACAAACAAGGCTGTTGAAATTGTAAAAGGTACAAACGCTTCAATTGCCGATACAAGAAAAACTCTTCCCGGTATGCGTCCGCTTCAGAAGTACGCGGTTACAGTCGGCGGCGGCAGAAACCACAGATATAACCTTTCCGACGCAGCAATGCTCAAGGACAATCACGTTGACGCGGGCGGCGGTATTGCAAACGCTGTTGCAAAACTCAAAACAAAGCTCGGCCATATGACAAAAATTGAACTTGAAGTAAGAAACCTTGACGAGCTTAAACAAGCGCTTGAGGCAGGCGTTGACGTTATTATGCTCGACAATATGAGCCCCGAGCTTATGAAAGAGGCGGTAAAAATTACCGACGGCAGGGCTATGCTCGAGGCAAGCGGCGGAATTACCGACGAAACATTGCGTGAAATTGCCGAAACAGGCGTTGATATTATATCTATGGGCGCCCTCACACACTCTGTTAAAGCGTTTGACATTTCATTAAAAATTGTAAAATGATATATTTTAAGCGTTCGCAAGAACGCTTATTTTTTGCTCTTTTATTAAAATTATTTGTTTTATTGCTTTTGTAATATTTATAATAATTGCTATCTGCACGTTATTACTTGCGTTTGTATTGCAATTAAAATTCTTTGTGTTATAATGAGAATCGGAAGCAGATAATAATAAAATAAATTAAATATATAATAAATGGTATAATATAATAAAAAGGAAGGCGAGTATGATGATTGAAAAAATTTACAGTGAAGAGTTTGAACAAAAGGTATTGCACTCTGACAAACCGGTTATTGTTGACTTTTTTGCCGACTGGTGCGGTCCGTGCAAAATGCTTTCACCCGTTTTGGAAGCTCTTGCCTCAAAGAACAACGATATTGACTTTTACAAAATCAATGTTGATGAGAACACGGATCTCGCGGAAAAATACTCAGTCAGCTCAATCCCCAATGTTCTTATATTCAAGAACGGTCAGGTTGCCGACAACTCTATCGGATTTAAAACAGAGGAACAAATGCAGGAATTCATTAACAGCAACAGGTGACGCACATTGAAAATTTTATTAAATGAGGACAAAGCAATAGTAAAGTCGGTTCGCGAAGGTCTTAAACGAACGGGCGGTTATTGTCCGTATATGCTTGTAAAAAGCGAAGACACTAAATGTATGTGCCGAGACTTTCGCAACAAAATAGCCGAACCTGAATTTGAAGGCTATTGCCATTGCCTTATGTATTACAAAAAAAGATAATAATTACCACCCGCCAATGATATACGCACTCCAAAAGTGTTTGACTTTTGGGGTGCATATCAAAGACGGGTGGTTTTTGTTTTGTACCTTTAGTTGCACAACTATATGAAATCATCAAATATGTGCGCCGTTCTTATTGCCGTTGACTGTCACGGTTGGTTTTGCTATGCGTTTGGTAATATAACTGAAGTACCGATAGCAATACATATCCAGCCTTATATTTCTTCCAACATTAAGTTTTCAAATTCTTTTTTGAACTGCTTTGACAATATGCAGTATATGGCTATACAAATACAAGGCACTATCTTGACAGCTCTAATTGTCATTCCAAATTCTACCGAGTACGGCGATAATAATTGACTATTAAATAAATTCCCAAACATATGTGTCAAGGCACCTGCCAAAATACTGCGTTTTGTCTTTACATAAACAAATGATACTGCAAAGTTAAATACCATTATCGAGGGAACATATAATATAGCGTCGATTACAGAACTCTGTAACAAATCATATTGTGCCTGCCCGGGTGTAAAATACCATGGTAAATGCCATATCCCCCAAATAAATCCGAGAATAATGGTTGCTCCTATAAATCCAAATCGTGTAAACAATTTATCTAATGAATAGCCACGCCACCCAAATTCTTCATTTAGTGGTCCAGATATCAATGAAATAAGTAATATTGGTAATATATTTACTGGATTTCTGATTATTGCATATATGAAGTCCATTCCCGGCATTTCCAGTCCGAATAACCCTATGCTGATTATCAGTCCCAAAAAAGAAATAAGAGCAAAGAAGATGATAATAAACACCAACCATTTCAGCCCCATATAACGAAAACTAAAACATCTTCTGAAATAATCCTTTTTTTCTTCTTTTGAATATGTCAATAAAACAATAAACAGTGCCGTTACAGACGGTGCACCACCTCCAAAATAGAATAAGAAAGTGCCGATTGTTGTTCCCTCTAACCCTAACACTAACGGCGCAAATCCAAATCCCCAAGTCCATGCAAAAGTAATTACAAAAAAGAGAACAAGATATTTACTATTATTTGTTTTCGTTTTCACTTTTCCTTTTCTCCTCTAACTTCTTGTTGATAAAGTCAATATCTTTTTTGACTATTGCAATATCAAGAAAATATGCTGGAATATAAACGATTGCAACATATAAAAACGCTGCCCACCAATTTGACTTCATAAACCAATTCACAAAATAGCCATATAATAATACAAATATTGATATTGCCAGATATTCGCAAACAACATTAACAAGACGATATTCGCAAGCAAGCTTTTCTGTAAAGTATTGAATAATTGAGGTAGCAAAAGCCAAAACAAACAACTCAAATACCAGCATAATTTCCTCTGTTGTTCCAATTATTATATACGAAACTAAAAAAACAACTGCAATCATTAACGCTGCAAGTATTAGTGTTTTCTGTATTATTTTTTTCATCACATTATCTCCTGTATCAATCTCTTTATTTCTTTAAGATATGTTCGCGCAACTATTAACCTTTCTTCGTTATCAAGTGTTGCTTCAAGTTGACTATTTTCAAGTTGACGTACACAATATAACTTCTCCGCATTCATCAGACAAGACTTGCTAATTCGTATAATATTAGTTCCATGCAAATCTTCCTCTATCTCATATAGTTTTTTGCTTGTTGTATAAATTTCACTCTTAGTATATATATATGTTCTTCGTTCAACAGACTCAATATAGTATATATCCGAAGTCGAAATACATATTTCCTTTCCGTCTTTGTTACCACATATTTTTAGATTGAGCTGTTCCAGACGATTGATAATCTTTTTAGTGTGTTCGTCGAGATAGGGGTATTCTATTGTTATGGTAAGTGGCTTTCCGTCCACTTGCCTTTTTATAATATTCATTTTCTTGCCTCCAAAAGTATATAAAATATATTATCATAACAAAAACGGGAAAAAAAGAGTAGGTAACATGACTTGCAAATCTGTTGTTATCAACTACAAATTTATCTTTACGTTCTGCTTGTATCTCTTTATGACCTTGTAGCTTTTGAGCAAGCCACAAAATCGGTATGGACAGAGAGAAATGCAAAGTCCCAAATTGTGTAAATGGCTTTTCTTGCTGTACGGAATAGCGGCGGGGCTGGCTGTCCTTGTCTTGTTTTGTTAGTGCTTCTTTATTAACCATGAGCATTGTGATCAAGTATGTAGTACAAAAATATGCCATCGCTTACAGCGACGACATATTTTCCGTTTCTATAAAATCATTAATAAGGAGACTGTCAACGGCGGCGCATATGCGCCGTTCATCTTGACCGTTGACAGGCTCGGCTGGATTTGTTATTGCTTTGGACACTTACTTATCCGTATGGTTATTCTTCTGAACCTTACTGTTTATCTGCTGAATACGCTTTTTAATCGCCATATATTGCGACATCCAAATGGCAAAATAAATTACAAAGAATATTCCAAAATAACTTAAAATACCTAAAATACTGTGATTCATCCAACGCATAAAATATGCAATAGGAAACGTACAAAGAGAACATATAATTAAATGTGTTGTTGTTTGGCGAAGAATACTCCAATTATCCACTTCCCAAATAATCGAAGCACCTGCCCATGCCGCCCCATATAATAACGAGCAGATTGTCTGCAATAAAACTGCATTGATTTCCGTCCCGCAATCTGCAATCAATTCAGGAACAACCGCATAAAAACGTCCATCCCCCACAATTAACGAAATAGCGATGGTAATAATAGTATTAATCGCCACTCCAATCGGTGCGCCAATTAAGCATCGGATAGCTACTTTTTTCTTCATAATATCAATCACCTCATATTCCTAATACTTGTTTGATTTTTTTGACATATCGCCTTGATACATAAGTAACAGTATCATTCTGAAATGAAACACAAATTGTTCCTGTATAACTCAAATCAAATTCCTTAACTTTTTTGAGATTGATAATTTCCGAGTTAGAAATACGAACAAAATCATTTTTATTAAGGCGTTCCTCAAGCGCATATAACCGCAATCTAAGCAGATACTCTCCTTCTTCTGTTTCTGCGTACACTTTTCCATTTGTCGCATAAAGGCGGAAAATATCATGTTGGTCTAGTATTTTCAACATATCGCCTTGAATCCCTGCAAGAAGCTGTGGAGTATCCTGGGCGAGTTTTTTGACAAGTGTATTTATTTCATCAGTTATCTCGTCAGTAACCACAATAACTTTGGTTTCCTTGCAGCTATTATCAATCTTGATTTCTATTTGCATTTTCTCTCACCTCCTGCATCAAACACAGTATAAGAAAAATAAATAGAGATTTCTACTGTTTTGCGATAGATGGTTATTTTCATAGCATAAGTGGTTTGATATTATTTTACAGAATAGTTGAAAAATCTGTCTATTAAATTCTTGTGTGCTACTTTACCTCATATGAGCATTGTGATCAAGTATGTAGTACAAAAATATGCCCTCGCTTACAGCGACGACATATTTTTCGTTTCTATAAAATCATTAATAAGGAGACTGTCAACGGCGGCGCGTATACGCCGTTCATTTTGCCGATAACTGTCTCGACTGGCTTTGCCGTCTCCCCGATAAATGGGAAGTTATTTTTCTCTGCTATATTCCGAATGAAAAATGACTTTCTTCCCTTTATTTTTCGCAAACGCAATCTCTTTTGAAACTTGATTTCCAATGTATCCTTGAATATCAACAACATAAATTGCATCAGAAAGTTCAATTTTTCTATAATGTGCATTTTCAAGAGCGACTTGCTCCGTTGGTGTAATATCCAAATCATCTACATTATACACACATTGCAAAACATTCATATTATGTTTTGCTTCTAACAAAAACGCAATTCTTTGCATTTCTTTCTCAAATTTCATACTTCCGCATATTGTAACTGTCTGTTCTCTTGTTCGTGTTACTTTCAGCTCGTTTTCAATATAATCTATATACGGCTTTTTATTAACTTTATCCGTATTATTTTTGTACCAATCAAACGACTCTTTTAATCCTTGATACAACGGCTTTACCTCAGGCATTAAATCATATTGCTTTGAAACATCAAGGCAGTATTCATAATTATAAAAACTGAAATAGTTTCTTTGCTCAATATCATCATATACATTTACAAACTCCGCCTGTTTTCCCGTTGCTTGATAACAAAGTTCAACCCACTTTTGAATAGTCACAGTATCTTTGTTTCCCACATTAAAAATGCGTTGATCCGGTCTTTTTTTCAAAAGAACATCTATAAATCTGCACAAATCATTAATATGGAAAAACTGTAATTTCATTTTACCGTCTTTCGGTAAGTAGAATTTTCTGTTCGCTAATGCACAATCAAAAACAAATGCTTCTCTGTACACGTTATTCATTTGTCCGTATAAATACGGCGGTCTGAGGACATAAGCGTTTGGATTTCTTTTTAACAAAGCAGCTTCCGCTTCGATTTTGTCAGTTCCGTATTTTCCCCAATATTTATTAACACCAAATAATGAGTCTTCTTTAAACGGTTGCTCGGAATACTCAGGATATACAGTGCTTGAACTTATTAGTACATAATCTTTATAATCACCCAAAGCGTCAAGAAGCATTTCAACATCATTGCAATTGTAAGCAGTATCTATAACAACATCAAAATTAAAATCACGAAGTGTTTCTCCGAGATTATGTCGGTCAGCCTGAATAAGGTTTACACCATAGGATTGTTCTTTGCTGTTTCTGTTAAGTACATATACATCACAGCCGTTTTTCACATAATACTCTGCAATATATCTGCTTACAAAAACTGTTCCGCCGGTTACAAGTATTTTTTTCATAAACAAACTCCTTTTTTAAGTTGCAATTCACCTACTTCAATTGCTCAATTATTTATATCATCTTGCTTTATCTATAAAATATCTCAAAATATCCTGACGGGTTACAATGCCTATAAACGTTCCCAAATCATCGATTACGGGAATAAAGTTCTGATTCATTGCACGGTTCAAAAGCTCGTCCATTTGTACATCTATTTTTACGGCGGGGTTAAAGTCCTTTCTGAGCAAGTCACGCACATAGAATTTTTCCTGCTGCTTCATTCCCGAAGTGTTTGCTAATGTGCGATAAAGAAGTAATAGAAGTGTAAAAAATTTTGCCGTTCCTATCCGGCACTTAGGGCTGTGTCGGATAGGTCAGGCGTTAGGCT
>CAJFNC010000018.1 GCA_904393835.1 uncultured Ruminococcus sp.
TCCGTCAGCTTCTGTAACACCCGGTTCAAAAACTTATAAAACCGATACATTAGAGCTTACACTCAGTTATAAAAACGCAACAAGCGGTCAGTATTCAATTGACGGCGGCGCTTATCAGAACTTTACCGACGGTCAGACAATCACAATCGGCTCGGGTCTTGCTTACGGCACGACCACTACAATAAGTGTTAAGGCAAGCGACGGTACAACAACGTCAGATGTTGAAACTTACACTTATACAAAGGTTGACCCATCGCTTACCCAGAAAGTTTACTTTGATAATTCATCTTATAACTGGTCAAACGTTTATGCCTATATCTACAATGACACCGGTTCTTCGGGTGGCTCAGGAGACTCAGGATATGTAGGCGGAACAATTCAGCTTACGGATAATCAGGGTTGGGGCGATAACATTTACGCATACTTCTGGTCAGACAGTCAGACCGACCTCGGAGGCGCTTGGCCCGGAACAAAAATGGGTAACCCGACTAATAACGGTATCGGACAAAACAACTATTCGTGTTCTATACCAAGCGGCGCAACATATGTTATATTTACAAACGGTTCCGATCAAACACAAGATATTTCGCTGGGCAGTTTTAACGGATATTACACCGACGGTACTCGTGACGGTCAGGGACATTTAGTTGCTCACGGCTGGAACAGCAATGCCATTGCGCTGTCTGCTGCGCCCGTGGCAGCGTCAAATTCAACTGCGAATGAAGTAAGCGCATGGCCCGGTGTTAAAATGGACTATGACAGCACAACGGGATATTATGTAACAGAAATTCCTGAGGGCTTTGAAAACGCACTCGTTATCTTTACTGAAAGTGAAACGGCAACAAACCGTTATCCCGCTGACGGCGAAGACGGAATGCCTCTTAACGGAAACACAATGATTATGAGAGCAAATCATGTATGGGAATTGTATATTCCCGTTCAACCATCCCAGCCTGCAACAACACAGCCAACGACTGCAACTCAGCCGACCACACAACCGCCTGTAACCCGACCTGCAGAAAAAATACTTATAGGCGATGTAAACATTGACGGAATTATAAATATCAACGATAGTACTGAAATACAAGAGTATATTTCTCAGAGCACAAGCTTAAATGATAACCAATTGATTGCCGCTGATGTAAACGCTGACGGATTAGTTTCAATTAAAGATGCTACATGCCTACAGTTTTACTTAGCTGAAATAAAATCATCAGGTGCAAATTATTGCGGACAGTACACCGATTCATTACCTCCGGAAGATAATACCACTGCCCCGACCACTGCTCCGACCACTCAACCTACCACTCAACCGACTACTCAGCCATCTACTTCTGCCGGTACTTATACAATGACATTTACCGACAATTACAGATGGGGAAGCGTATATTGTTATTATTGGTCAGACAGCAACACAACAATGTCATCGTGGCCGGGAACTCAAATGACTTACTCGACAACCAATGATTTCGGTGAATCTGTTTACACAATAGAAATACCCGCTTCAGCTGAATACATTATATTTAACAGCGGTAATGGGTCACAAACAGTAGATATTCCGGTATCGGGAGATGCGAAATACTACATTTCAGGTGGATCAAGCACAGCATATCAAGTTTCAACTTGGTGACCCGCACAAAACACAAAACGCCTGTTTAATCAGGCGTTTTGTGTTTTTATAAATAAAGATTCAAACATATGTAAGTAATTTATTTGATGATTTCGGATTCAATAAATATTCATATACAAAATTATTTATGCGTGCACTTTACCTGTCTGAAAACAGCACCTATTAATATGAAATGTTAAAAGCGCTATTGTTCATTCTTTTTGACAATAAATCATTATACAAAGATAAAATGAGTATATTGACAAAAAATTACCTTATTGTTATCATTTAAATTAGAGAAAAAAGATAGTTGCTATGCAGAAAAGCCAACAGGCTAAATTTGAAAAAACTATAATGTAAAAAATTCGGTAACTTAGCATTGTGGAGTGTGACTATGTATAAATATTCGGATGAATTGGTTAACTGCGGCCTTTTTGCCGGGTTAAAGCGCGAACAAATATGGCAATTTTTATCTGATTATTCATATAAAATTTCTGAATATAAGCCTAATGAAAAATTAGATATACTAAGTGATAAAATGTCGTTTGTTATAAAAGGAACAGTAAAAAAATTGTATTTAAACAGTGACGGCACTGAATTTCAAACCAACATAAAATTTCAGACAAAAGATTTTATCTTGTGTATGGAAAGCCAAGACGAATTTTACGAGATTCAATTTAGCGCTGTCACCGACAGCATTATTTTGTACCTTGAATATGACGCAATTAGTAAATTTAATGAATCGTGTGCTGTCATACAAAATACAATAATGAAAAATATGATCAATTCATTCACGTTCAGTACATTAAAACAACAAATTCTTGATTCGTTTTACGCTCAAAAATCTGTAAGAAACAAGCTGTTAAAATTTATTGAATATCAGCAAAATCCTCCAAAGGGATTTAGTGTATTTCATCTCACAAAAAAAGAGCTGGCGGATATGCTTAAAGTGGATTACAGCTCGCTTTGCCGTGAATACAACAAACTTAAAGCAGAAGGCATGGATATGAATATATTCTTTGATAAAGAATATTAGTAAAAAATACCGACGGACTTATATAAAATGTCCGTCGGTATTTCTATATGCAAATCATTAAAGAATGTCAATATGTTCGCCGTTGAGCGCCTTATTCATACTCCTTACAGCACAGAACTTGCCGCACATTGAGCAGGTGTCGTCTTGCTCAGGTTTTCTGTCGTCTCTGATTTTCTTTGCGGTTTCGGGGTCTATGGCACATTCCCACTGAGCTTCCCAGTCAAGCTTTCGTCTTGCGTCGGCCATTTTGTCGTCAATATCTCTTGCGCCTCTTACGCCTTTGGCAATATCTGCTGCATGAGCTGCGATTTTGGAAGCTATAATGCCCTGCTTAACGTCGTCAACATTTGGAAGAGCAAGGTGTTCGGCAGGTGTAACGTAGCAAAGAAAAGCTGCACCGGACGCAGCGGCAATTGCTCCGCCTATAGCGGAAGTGATGTGGTCATAACCGGGAGCAATGTCGGTAACAAGCGGTCCGAGAACATAGAACGGCGCGCCGTTGCAGATTGTGCTCTGAATTTTCATATTGGCGGCAATTTGATCCATAGGCATATGACCGGGGCCCTCAACCATAACCTGAACGTCTTTTTCCCAGGCTCTTTTTGTGAGCTCTCCGAGCCTTACAAGCTCTTCTATTTGACAAACATCGCTTGCATCGGCAAGACAACCCGGACGGCAGGCGTCACCGAGTGAAATTGTAACGTCGTATTCACGGCAGATATCAAGAATTTCATCGTAGTGCTCATAGAACGGGTTTTCATTGCCCGTCATACACATCCATGCAAAAACAAGCGAACCTCCGCGCGATACGATATTCATTTTTCTTTTGTGCTTTTTAATTTGCTCTATTGTTTTTCTTGTAATGCCGCAGTGCAGAGTAACAAAGTCAACGCCGTCCTCCGCGTGAAGTCTTACAACATCAATAAAATCCTGTGCGGTTAATGTGTCGAGGTCACGTTGGTAGTGAATTACGGAATCGTAAACCGGAACTGTGCCGATCATTGCGGGACATTCGCTTGTCAGCTTTCTGCGGAACGGAATTGTGTCACCGTGAGAGGAAAGATCCATAATTGCGTGAGCTCCCATGTTAACCGCTTCCATAACCTTCTGCATTTCAATGTCGTAGTCCTTACAGTCACGTGAAACACCAAGGTTAACGTTAATTTTTGTTTTGAGCATTGAACCGACGCCTTCGGGGTCAATACATTTGTGATTTTTATTGGCACAAATAGCAACCTTGCCTTCGGCAACAAGAGGCATAAGCTCTTCTGTTGTCATATTTTCTTTTTTTGCGACAATCTCAAGTTCCTTTGTAACAATTCCTTTTCTTGCCGCTTCCATCTGTGTTGCGTACTCTCTCATCGTGTCAGACCTTTCGTTATAAAATTTTGTAATTGTGAGCAAGCGGGCCGCTGCCTTTTCCAAGGTCGAGTCCTGCATTTAAAGCTCCGCTGATGTATTCCTTAGCCATTTGCGTGGCATTTTCAATATTATATCCCAAAGCAAGGTAACTTGCAATGGCGCTCGACAGCGTACAGCCCGTGCCGTGAGTGTTGGGATTGTCTATCCTTTTTGACTTGAACCATTTTATATTTCCGTCAGAAAACAGCACATCGTTTGAATCTTCAATGCTGTGACCACCCTTGCACAAAACAGCACAGTTGTATTTTTTTGAAATGCTCTCCGCCGCTTTTTCCATATCATCCTTGCTTAAAATCTTCATATCGCTCAGGATTTCAGCCTCGGGAATATTCGGCGTAACAACGCTTGCGATCGGGAACATAAGCTCTTTCAGCGTATCTACCGCCTTAGTTTCAATAAGCCGTGAACCGCTTGTGGAAACCATAACGGGATCAACAACAATGTTTTTTGCTTCGTAAAAACGGAGTGTCTCGGCAATAACCTTTATTAGTTCAACATTTGCTACCATACCGGTTTTTACGGCGTTGGGAAAAATATCTGTAAAAATGCAGTCGAGCTGTTGTTTTAAAAATTCTTTGCTGCATTCAAAAATTCCCTGCACGCCCAGAGTGTTTTGTGCCGTCAGGGCAGTAATGGTGCTCATTGCGTACACACCGATACAGGTCATTGTTTTTATATCAGCCTGAATACCGGCTCCTCCGCTTGAATCGCTTCCCGCAATTGTGAGCGCAGTTTTCATTTTAATTGAGCCTGCCATTTACAACCTCCGATGCTTTGATTTTTAATTCTCTTACAGAACTTTCAATATCATCTGCGGCAAAAATCCCGCTTACAACGGCAACGCCGCTCACACCCGAATTTTTCAGCTGCAAAACGTTGTCGCTTGTAATTCCGCCGATTGCGGTTACGGGAATCGAAACGGTCGAGCAAATGTTTTTAAGGGTGTCAAAGCTCATTTTAACGGCGTCGCCTTTTGTGTTTGTGCCGAAAACAGCCCCGCTGCCGACATAATCTGCGCCGTCTTGTTCGGCTTTGACCGCTTGTTCAACAGTTCTTGCAGTCACCCCGATAATTTTATCGTTACCGAGAAATTTTCTTGCTTCGGCAGCGTTTCCGTCATTCTGTCCGAGGTGAACGCCCTCGGCGCCGCTTTTAAGGCAAACGTTGACGTTGTCGTTTATGATAAGCGGCACATTGTATTTTTGACAAACTGTGTGAATACTTTTGGCAATGTAAATGTATTTTTCGTCGTCAATATTTTTTTCTCTGAGCTGGAGCATAGTCGCGCCGCCGTTGAGAGCCTTTTCAACATCTTCCTCAAGACTTCTGCCGCAAAGCCAATGTCTGTCGGTTATTGCATAAAGTAAAATGCTTTGCTTTACGTTTTTTTTCATATAAAAATATTCCGTTTCTATTTTATTGATGAGCGCAGACGGATTTTGGCATTTCATAAAACCTGACATAACGCACACTCCGCAAAAGTTTTTGCTTTCTGCCTCTGCAAGTTTTTGCACCGTGTTTTCATTAATTCCGCCGATTGCATAGACGGGAATTTTTACGCTCTGACAAACATATTTTAAAAACTCAACGCCTCTCGGTTTGAATCCTTTTTTGCAGTCGGTTGTAAAAATATGCCCCGCTGTTATGTAGGAAGCGCCGTGACTTTCGGCAAAAACCGCGTCTTTTACGCTGTGTATTGAGGTGCCGATATTTTGAAAAAATCCGTCGTTTTCAAAGTCAGCAAAATCCGAAAAGGGAAGGTGAATATTTTTTATTCCGAGCTTTTTGGCACATTCAAAGTACTTGTGAATTACAAGCGTTTTGTTGTGATTTTTGCAAATTTCATTAACATTTTTCGCAAGCTCAAAATATTCATTTTCGTTTAAATCCTTTTCACGCAGAATTATAAACTGCACCTTGCTTTTTGCAAGCTTTTCAATGGTGTCCAAAAAATTACTGCTCAGCTTACGTGCAGTAACGCATACCGTATTAAACATATATATAGTCGCTCATTACGGGCTGCAAGCCGTTTTCGACAAGAGCATCATAAACCTGTTTAACATTTCTGCCGTCGGAAATTTCGAACTGCTCGTCGCCTTTTTTGTCGTTATCTCCGTGACCTCCGATGCCGACATCTACGCCCGCGGAAATTTTTGTTGCTGCAATCTGAACTACGTTGTCACGGAATCTCTGACATTCTCTTGTGGAAATCGTGATGCTGGCAAACGGCATAAACAGTCTGTATGCGCAAATTACCTGCAAGAGCTGAGGCTCGTGTACGTCTTTGGGATTGATTTTGTCGTTGTTAATAATCGGGCGCAGACGGGGACACGAAAAGGCAATCTCTGCGTGAGGATATTTTCTCTGAATCAGATATGCGTGCATACCTGTTGCAAAAGCGTCTTTTCTGAAATCTGCAAGACCGAGCAAAGCTGCAAAGCCTACGCCTCTCATACCTCCCATAAGAGCTCTTTCCTGAGTTTCAAGGCGATAGGGGAATACACGCTTGTGACCTGCAAGGTGAAGTGTTTCGTACTTATCCGAATCGTAGGTTTCCTGAAAAACGGTCACATAGTCGGCTCCGCATTCGTGAATATATTTATACTCGTCGCTGTTCATCGGGTAAACCTCAAGACCTACCACCTTAAAATATTTGCGCGCAATTTTGCAAGCCTCGCCGATGTATTTAACGTCGCTCATTTTTTTGCTCTCGCCGGTTAAAATCAAAATTTCCTGCAAGCCTGTTTTGGCAATCGCCTGCATTTCCTTTTCAATTTCTTCAGCGTTGAGTTTTGCACGGTGAATTTTGTTGTGACAGTTAAAGCCGCAGTAAATGCAGTAGTTTTCGCAGTAATTTGAAATATAAAGCGGTGTGAACATATTTACCGAGTTGCCGAAGTGCTTTCTTGTTTCAATTTTAGCCTGCCGGGCAATTTCCTCAAGAAACGGAAGTGCGGCAGGGGAAAGCAACGCGCCGAAGTCACGAGGAGTTTTTGTTTCGTGAGAAAGTGCAATTTTAACATCTGCTTCGGTGTATTCATCGGCATTGTAGTTGTTTCTTGCTTCAATTACCTGATTTTTAATTGTGGGATCAATTTGCTCCATATCGGGCAAATATTCCATATGATTAGTTCTCTGTTCCATTGCCTGCGCCTCAATTCTCAAGAAATCCCGTGAGCGGAGAAGATGCGCTTGCACCTTTTTCAATAACTCTGCCCATACCGGCAAGGTAAGCCAGGCGGCCTGCCTCAATCGCATTTTTAAACGCTTCTGCCATCTGCGGAATGTTGCCTGCTGTTGCAATTGCGGTATTTGCCATAACTGCGGCGGCTCCCATTTCCATAGCTTCACAAGCCTGCGACGGTTTGCCTATTCCGGCGTCAACAATAATCGGCAAATCAATTTCGTCAATAAGGATTTTAATAAATTCCTTTGTGCAAATACCTTTGTTAGATCCGATAGGAGCGCCCAGCGGCATAATTGACGCAGCGCCCGCGTCTCTGAGGCTTCTTGCAACGTTGAGGTCGGGGTACATATACGGCATAACGATAAATCCCTCTTTTGCCAGAATTTCGGTAGCCTTGATGGTTTCGTAGTTATCGGGAAGAAGATATTTTGAATCCTTTATAACTTCAATTTTAATAAAATCACCGCAGCCCACTTCACGAGCCAGACGCGCAATTCTTACTGCCTCGTCGGCATTTCTTGCGCCCGAGGTATTGGGAAGAAGCGTAACGTTTTCGGGAATATAATCAAGAATGTTCGCCACATTGCCTGTAGTTGCTCTCCTGAGCGCAAGTGTAATAATTTCAGCGCCTGCATTTTCAACTGCGGCTTTGATGAGGTCAAGTGAATATTTACCCGAACCGAGAATAAAACGCGAGTTAAATTCGTGACCTCCGATAATAAGCTTGTCATTTTCCATAACCATACTTCCTTTACACATCAAATTCGTTTAATATAATTCTTAAAACTGCGTTTGCCTGATGGGCTGCGCAGATATTTACTCTGGGAGCCATCAGACCGCAGCCTTGTTTGGCTTCGGTAACACCGTCGCCGCAAAGGTAAAATCTGTCGGAAATTTTCCTTGTGACTATTGTGTTCGATTTTTCAAATCCTGCCATACCCGAGGCGGCAACAATTTTGCAGTCGGTTTTTTCAAGCAGCTGATTTACCAAAAGAGCCTTTGAGTCGGGATTGTCAAACGCTTCGCAGACTATTTCGTCGTTCTTAAACAAATCAACGCAGTTGTTCTCGTCAACCTTTACACAGTCGCAAATAATTTTAATATACGGATTTATCCTTTTAATCTGCCTTTTTACAGCGCTTGTTTTGTTCAGCGACAAATCATCAATAAAATAGTGCTGACGGTTTAAATTGCTTGGTTCAACAACATCGAAATCAATAAGATGAAGCTGCCCCACACCCGTTCGCGCGAGCATTATCGCAATGTTTGAGCCCAGCCCGCCAAGTCCTGCAACGGCAACCTTTGCTTTTTTTACGCACTCATAAACCTTTGGAGTGTGTCTTGCGCTCAGCATTGCCTCAAACTCATCTTTTTCGGGCATTTTTCCTTTTTCGATAATAACAACCTCGTCGTTTTCGTGAATTTCTACATTGTTGTTTGTCTGAAAACCGTTTATAATCGTTACTGCGTTTTTTGTATTTGGATTATACTCCGATATAAGGTCGTTCATTTTTCGGCAAGAGGTTGAAAACGGCTTGCCGTTGAGCTTTATATTCAAATCAACCGCCTCCGACAAAATTTACAATTTCCACTTTGTCGCCGTCCTTGAGCACGGTTTTGTCATACTCTGCTTTCGGCAGAATATCACCGTTTAATTCTACTGCAATACGTGCGGGGTTTAGTTGGTTTTTGCTCAGATATTTACTGAGTTTAATCTCGCTCTTGTTAAGGTCTGCGCCGTTAATGCAAATCATAAAATCCCTCCTTAAAACAAAAAGAAGTATGCCGATGACACACTTCTCAAAATCAAAAATATGTCCCTACGTTGGCATTATCCAAATCAGGTTTACGGTCGAAATTCACTTATTTCCTCTCAGCCGTTCGGCTCCCGTGTTGTATTTATCTATAAACAGTATAGACTGTTTTTTCTCAAAAGTAAAGGCTATTTTGAAGTAAATTTTAAAATGCGTGCAAAAATATTTTATTTATGCTATAATTTCATGGTAAAACTACTATCGGAGGAACAAAATGGATTATTCAAAGGCTTTATTTGAACAGTTTCAGATAAAAGAAGAATACGCAAATAATATCATCACTCTGCTTGACGAGGGCAACACTATTCCGTTTATCGCGCGTTATCGCAAGGAAATGCACGGTTCAATGGACGACCAGCTCATTCGTGAATTCAGCGAAAAGCTTGAATATTTAAGAGGACTGGATAAGCGCAGAGAAGAGATAAGAGGTTTAATAGAGGCGCAGGAAAAACTAACAGACGAAATTTCGGCGTCCCTCGGCAAAGCGCAAACGCTCAGCGAGCTTGAAGATATTTACCGCCCGTTCAGACCAAAGAGAAAAACAAGGGCTTCAATTGCCAAGGAAAAGGGACTTGAGCCGCTTGCAATAATAATTTTAAACCAGCAAAGGGGAGTTTCTCCTGCGAATGAGGCGGAAAATTATATTGACGCTGAAAATGGCGTAGAAAGTGTTGAAGACGCACTTGCAGGTGCTATGGATATAATTGCGGAGCAAATTTCAGACAGCGCCGAAATCCGCAAAAAAATCCGCAGTTTTGCTTTTGCAAACGGTTGTATTTGCTCTAAAGCTGCAGATGACGAAACCGACAGCGTTTATCGCAATTATTACGACTATAAAGAGCCTGTAAAGAAAATTGCGGGGCACAGAGTTCTTGCCGTAAACAGAGGCGAAAAGGAAGGTTTTTTAAAGGTTACGGTTGAGTGTGACAGCGAACGCCCCGTTAATATGATAACCGATTTGCTCGACAAAAACACAAACGCAGAGTGCTCCGATATAATTAAAGAGGCGTGTCAGGATTCATATCAAAGGCTTATTTTTCCGTCAATCGAAAGGGAAATCCGCAACGAAATTACCGAAACAGCCGATGAAAACGCGATGAAAGTATTTGCCACAAACTTAAAGCAGCTTTTAATGCAGCCGCCGGTTAAAGGCAAAACCGTAATCGGGCTTGATCCGGGTTACAGAACGGGATGCAAGGTGGCGGTAGTTGACAAAACAGGCAAGGTGCTTGACACAGCGGTAATTTATCCGACCCATTCAGAGGCAAAGGTTGCTCAGTCAAAGCAAAAACTTTTGGACCTCATAGAAAAATACGACGTTGATATGCTTTCGATCGGCAACGGTACGGCAAGTAAGGAAACGGAAATGTTTGCCTGCGATGTAATAAAAGAGGCAAAGAAAAAGGTTTATTATATGGTAGTCAGTGAAGCGGGCGCGTCTGTTTATTCGGCGTCAAAGCTTGCGGCTAATGAGCTCCCGGAGCTTGACCTTACATTGAGAAGCGCGGTTTCAATTGCACGACGACTGCAAGACCCGCTCGCAGAGCTTGTAAAAATTGAGCCGAAAGCAATCGGCGTCGGTCAATACCAGCACGATATGCCGCAAAAGCGTCTCGGTGAAACGCTTGACGGCGTGGTCGAAGATTGCGTAAACTCCGTAGGAGCCGACCTCAACACCGCTTCGCCCGCACTTCTTTCGAGAGTAGCGGGACTTAATGCCACAGTCTGCAAAAATATTGTTGCTTACCGTGAAGAAAACGGCGCTTTTTCATCACGAACGGAATTGAAAAAAGTACCCAAACTCGGACCAAAGGCGTTTGAACAGTGCGCGGGCTTTTTGCGTGTGCCCGAAAGCACTAACCCTCTCGACAATACTGCGGTACACCCCGAAAGCTACAAGGCGGCAAAAGAGATGCTGACCATTCTTGAATATTCTGATAAAGAAATAAAATCGGGCAAATTTGCCGATGTTTCCTCAAGAGCATCAAAATACGGAATGAAAACCCTTGCCGACAGGCTTTCAATAGGTTTGCCTACGCTTGACGATATTATAAAGGAGCTTTCAAAACCCGGACGTGACCCTCGTGACGAAATGCCTGCGCCGCTCCTCAGAACCGATGTACTTGACATTAAGGATTTAAAAGAGGGTATGGAGCTCAAAGGTACGGTGCGCAACGTAATCGACTTTGGGGCGTTTGTCGATATCGGTGTTCACCAGGACGGACTGGTACATATCTCTCAGATTTGCGACAAATATATCAAGCATCCCGGAGAAGTTCTCAAAGTCGGCGACATAGTCAACGTAAAAGTACTTTCCGTTGATCCCGATAAAAACAGAATTTCTCTTACAATGCGTTTTTAACAAACGTTTTTGGAAATATAATAAAGAAAAGCTCTTTGCAATCACACGCAAAGAGCTTTTTGCTGTTTAGTATTTATTGATTCCGCAACGAGCTTTTCAAAAGATTTTTCAAAACGTTTGTCGTCTTCCGATGTCCGTTTTTTGGGACCTTTAAGGTGATGTTTTGACTTGCTCATTCTCGCTTTTTTGGCAAGGTGTCTGCCTGTGAGCAGACCGCCGATGTTTTCATCGGTGAAAATTTTCCCTGACTGATGAATACATTTCCCGCCTTTTGCAAGTACCATTGCCGCAACACCGTAATCCTGGGTGACGGCAATATCACCTTTTTTGCACAGGTTTACTAGTGCGTAATCCACTGCGTCCGCACCTGCGCCGATAACCTTAACCGTGCTGTAATCGGAAGTTAAAATATGGTTGGTATCGCACAGCAGAATAACCTCAACACCGTGCTTTTTGGCAACCTTTTCAACTATTTTTACTACGGGGCAGGCGTCCGCGTCAACAAGAATAAGCATATTATTTCAATTTAATTGAATTGATAACGGGCTGATTCTTTGCTTCAACCGTGCCTTCTGAATCTGTTACGGGAACATTGTTGCAAATGTTGTCAACAACGTCCATGCCGTCTGTTACATATCCGAAGCAGGCATACTGACCGTCAAGATGCAGGCTGTCTTCCTGAACTATAAAGAACTGCGAGCTTGCGCTGTTGTAATCCTGCGAACGCGCCATTGAAATGGCACCTCTTGTATGTGAAAGGTTGTTTTCCACTCCGTTGGCGGAAAATTCACCCTTGATTGTTTCGTCGCTGCCGCCCGTGCCGTTGCCAAGCGGGTCACCGCCCTGCATCATAAAACCTTTGATAATTCTGTGGAAGGTAAGGCCGTCATAAAAGCCCTCGTTTACAAGCTTTTTAAAATTCGCTACTGTAATGGGAGCTGCGTCTTCGTCGAGTTCAACAGTAATTGTGCCGTAACTTTTAATGTCAATAACGGCAGTGTTACTGTCGCTTGAGCCTTCTCCGCAGCCGCCGAAAATCAAACACGTTGACACCATTGCGATAACGCACAGCACGCTGATCAACTTAACCGATAATTTTTTAAATACAGTTTTTTTCATTATGTTTTTCCTTTCTATTTATATATTATACAAACAAAATTATTTTAACATCATTTCATCAGCAAATCAACCTTAATTGACACCAAATTTGCAATGTGCTAAAATTTTAACGGAATACAGTGCGCTTTTGTGTAAAGTGAAAGGATAAAAATTTATGATTAATGATGATATAACGGTAATAACCTCCAAACGGCGGCTTTTAAGCCTTAATTTAAAAGAATTGTGGAAATACCGTGACCTGGTTTTTCTTTTTGTCAAGCGTGACTTAAAAAGCTCTTACAAGCAGACGATTCTCGGCCCGCTATGGCTGGTGATAAACCCGTTTATTTCCTCGTTTGTGTTTACCCTCATTTTCGGAATAATTGCAAACATTTCAACCGACGGCATACCGCAGTTTGTTTTCTATATGTCGGGGAATATACTGTGGGGACTGTTTTCGAGCTGTCTTACACGTTGCTCATCAACATTTCTGTCAAATGCCCGTTTGTTCGGCAAGGTTTATTTTCCTCGCCTTGCCGCACCGCTTGCGGAAATTTTTTATAACTACATAACTTTTTTTGTGCGGTTCTTTATGTTCCTTATACTAATTATAATATATATGTTATGCGGAGCAAATATAAAAATCACATTTGCGGCCCTGATCCTGCCGTTTTTGGTGCTGCATATTTCATTTCTCGGTGCGGGCGTGGGCTTGATAATATCTTCAGTTACGGTAAAATATCGCGATCTCGGCGTACTTGTAAGTTTTGGAACAACGCTGTGGATGTATCTTACTCCTATAGTGTATCCCGTTTCGCAGATTCCCGAAAATTTGCGCCGAATTATGCTGTTAAATCCGACAGCGCCGATTGTCGAGGCATTTCGCTACGGCTTTTTGGGTACGGGCTGTTTCAGTCCGTTATATCTGTTCGTAAGCATAGCAGTAACAGCGGCGATACTTTTTATCGGGTTGATAATGTTCAATCAAACAGAAAAGAATTTTATAGATACGGTATGATTTTATGAAAGATAATTGCGTAATAGAAATAAAAAATGTTTCAAAACAGTATAAACTCGGCGTTATAGGCACGGGGAGTCTGCGCAGAGATTTGCAAAGCTGGTGGGCTAAAAAGACAGGCAAACCCGACCCTAACCTTGAAATAGGCGAGCGGCCTCACAAAAAGGGTGAACGCTTTTTGGCGCTGGACAACATTTCGCTTGAAATAAGCCGAGGCGAGCGCGTCGGAATAATCGGCGCGAACGGAGCGGGAAAATCAACTCTGCTCAAACTTTTGTCAAGGGTAACCGCACCCTCCGAAGGAGTGATTTCATACCGAGGCAGAATAACAAGTATGCTTGAAGTCGGCACGGGATTTCACGCCGAACTTACAGGCAGGGAAAATATATTTTTAAAGGGTGCGATTCTCGGCATGACAAAGTCCGAGGTTGAGTCAAAGCTCAGTCAAATAATTGAATTTTCGGAATGTGAAAAGTTTATTGACACCCCCGTCAAACGCTATTCAAGCGGAATGTTTGTCAAACTTGCGTTTGCGGTGGCAGCACACCTCGACTCTGAAATAATGATAATGGACGAAGTTCTTGCCGTGGGGGATATGAAATTCCAGAAAAAGTGCATTGAAAAAATGCGTTCGCTTGCCCTTGAACAAAACCGCACCGTACTCTATGTATCTCACAATATGAACACAATCCGCCGTTTGTGCAACCGTTGTATTGTGCTTGACAAGGGAAAAATCATTTATGACGGCGACGTTGATGAGGCGATAAAAATCTACCTAGGTTCAGACGACGGAAACTTTTGTTTTGCAAAATACGATAAACCCGAATACAAAGACCGTATTGAGAACCGTGAGCTTGACCTTAAAACGGTAAAGTATATAGGAAAAGCTGACAACATTTTTACTCAAAACGAACCAATGTTGCTTGAGCTCGGCTGGGAAAATCTCAAAGATATTTCCAACCTCAGCCTGCGTATCGAGGTCAGCAATTATCAGCGTGTACCGATTACCTCATTTTTGCTTGAAAATTTTTACAGCGGCAAAGCAGGAGAAAGTTTTAAAGCACAGTTTAAAATTGATATATCAAATTTCACTACGGGCGGATACTATACACGCTATGTTTTTTACGCTCAAAATGACGATTCACAAAATTTTCGTGTAATTGAAAGTGCCAAAGGGCTCACACTCAGAAAAAGAACGACCGGAATTACAAAAAATCCCTGGCAAAAATCTTGGGGAAGCGTAGTTGTCGGTAAAATTGAATTATTAGATTAACTAAGTTACATAAATAAATATAAAATGTGATAATCACATATATTATAATTGTAGAAAATACACAGAAATTTAAAAATGCACAATAAAATTTTAATACACATCAAAAATTTTACAAAAATTATGTAACATTTTGCTGCTTTTTAATTTTTTATTTCGTTTTTAGCAATAACTTTCGTTATACTATACAAATTTCACTAACAATAATAAAGATTATTGATTGTTTTAAGCTAAAATGCTATAATATCTATATAACCAAGGTACTATTCTGCACAAAAGCAAAAAATATCGGTCAGACGGTATTGGCTTTTACTAATTCGGCGCAGACTCAAACGCAGAAACCCATGGTAAAGGTATAACGGAGGTAAAATTTATGAAAAAAATCAAACGCTTAGGCAGAAAATCAATATCCGTATTGCTTTCTCTGCTTATGGTAATTTCAACAATGCTGGTTGGCATGGCTAATATATCAGCTGCAACTGACACATTGTATGTCACAGGTGATGCGGCTGATGGTTGGGGTAGTTGGCGAGAATTAGATCAAAAATCTGCCGATAACTCAATTGCATATACAACAATTACCTGCGGCAGTGAATTTAAAGTATCTATAACAAACGATTACGGCCAATATACAGGTATTTCGCTTAATAACTCTTTAGGTGACGTATACATCAATGGTAGCTTGGATGGCGGAAATCTCTCTACAGCCGGCATCGGAACTGCTTATCTTTGTGTTGTACTCAGTTCAGGTAATGTATATGCGAGCACCACAGAACCAAGTTCCGGTGGAACCACTGAAACCACCTATTATCTCGGCGGTCGTATAAAACAAGACGGTTCGGAGACTTGGTTGTCAAAGGACAATACGCAATATCCTTTCAGCGCAACCGATACAGACGGTCTGTATAAAATAGAAACAAACCAAACAGAAGCTCAGTGGTCGGAAACGAGAGGCAAAAATCTTCCTCAATATTTCTATATTCATCAGGGCGCAAATAAAACATGGTATGGTACAAACAATGAAACTGTGTTATCTTCGCCTAATCAAAGAATTTCTCTTAAGGAATTGTCATACAACACAGATACTGATGTTACATATTTGACTTATATCAAAGGTACAAGCACTGAGGGTAATGTAACAATCTGGCTTGATACAAGAGACGGAATGCAGATGTATTATACTATTGCAGGCTCTGCCACAGAGCCCACTGAACCCGAAACAGCAGGCGCGTATAAGATTAAAGACAAATCAAATAATGATGCGGTAACCGCAGCGGCTAAGGCAGACGGCAAAACGGCAAATACTGCTGATGAAAATGATGTAGTTACAGTTACAGTAACTCCCACTGATTCTTGGTATAAAGTTGCAGGCTTGAAAGCTACATACACAACAGCAGATGATGTTGATCAGGAATTGGAAGTTACCGGCGACAACGGCACATACACATTTACAATGCCTGCCGCTGACGTAGAGATTGAGGCTTCTTATACTGTAGATAAGCAGGCTTATATTGAAGCTCAGGGCGACGGCTTGTGGGTAGATGTAAATCCTGATGCAACCGATTCTGTTTCTACACTTATTAAGTGGAACAACTATTCAGGTAATAGTCATCAGACTGATGACACATACACATTCTATCTTCCTAAAAATACAGATTTAGCTAATGCAAGAGTTTATAACGGATTTGATAATTCTGTAAATGTAGCCGGTTACAGTGTTCAACCAAACTCCGCTTCCTATGTGAATCTTAAAGAAGGAGATAATAGCTGTAGTGCGCCGGGTATCGGTACTGTAAGAGTAATGGTTGGTTCAACTGACGCAATGTTCCTTTACACTACCGATGGTAAAGGTAATGCACAAAATCTTCCTACAAAAGTTGATCAATCATTAGCTGACAAAGATTCGGTTAAAACAAAAGGCGGCGACTGCGTAACAATGGACAACAGCGCCGAAGCAGCAGATTTTTCAGAAGCAATGCTGCTTGAACAGGTAAAAGGCAGAGGTAATTCATCATGGGAAGCAAGCAGCAAAATTTTTGGTAAATACGCTTTCAATATGAAGCTTGCCGGCAAGACAAATCTACTCGGTATGGACGCTTCGGAATCAAAAGGAGCAAAGAGCTGGTGCTTGCTCGCAAATAACGCTGATGAGTCAATGCTTCGCAATGCCCTCACATTTGACCTTGCAGACGCACTCGGACTTCCTTATTCTCCCGAATACCGTTTTGTAGATATCTACGACAACGGCGAGTATATGGGTCAGTACCTAGTAACCGAAAAGGTTGACGTAGGCACAAGCAAACTCGTTAAGGGTGAAAGTTTTGATGATATAAACGAAAAAGCAGCCGAAGCCAACGCAGATGAAGAAATTATTGAAGACTCAAATTATGGCAAATACACTTATGACAATCAAGAATTTGATATGAAATATGCGACTGTTCTTGACGACGGAAATACTTCCGAAATAAATGTGACAAACGCTACATATCTTCTTGAATTTGAGATAGGACACGTTGAATACGGAAAAAATCAGAGCAGATATGACGCCGAAGCATCCGGCTTTGTTTCACCGCAGGGACAGCATGTTGTAGTAAAATCACCTGAATTTGCTACAAAGGAACAGGTTGAATATATTGCTCAAAAATATGCTGAAATGGAAGCAGTTGCTTTCAGCAGCGACATTTCAACACTCGGCAATTATATGGATACGGAGTCATTCGCACTTATGTACCTTATCCAGGAACTTTCCTCTAACCTCGACTCGGCAGCTACAAGTTATTATATAATGTATAGCGCTGACGATACTGCAAATAAGGAAATCGAGCCCAATAAATTTGTAGCGTCTCCCGCATGGGATTACGACTGGGCATACGGTCAATATGAAAAACAGACAAAACTAAGCGTCAGCGGTTCAAATCTTGAACCTGCAAATCCTCAAGCGTGGTTTGCAAAAGACAGAGCGTATGACGACGCTCAGGATTTCGATGATAGAAAATACAGTCTCCAGTCAAAACTTGCAAATAATGCTGATTTCCAGGCTATAATCAAAAAAGCTTGGCAGACAAACTTCTATGATAAAATTCAGACATATTATGCTGAAAACGGCAAGCTTGATACTTGGTATAACGAAATTAAAGATTCAGTGGCAATGAACGAAGCTCGTTGGGGAATTATTTCAAATAGAAATAATATGTACGGCACAATGTATGGCAGCAGTGGCTGGGGCTCAAAAGACACCGGCAGCACTCATGAAGCGGCTGTAAATTACCTCAAAAACACATGGTTGTCAAATCGTACAAATTGGCTTAATACAGAAATTGGTAAGTGGACTTCTTATGAAATTGCTAAGCCTGTAATATCTGCAATCGATACCGCAGGCGGACAGCTTCCCTCAACAATTGAAGAGGGCACGCCGTTCAAGATTACAGCTACGTCAACGGATGATTTTGTTTCATTTGAACTTTATGACAACGGCGAAAAGGTTGCAAATGCTGTTTATGAAAACGGAGCATTTACCGTTTCAAACGCTGCAGCAGGCGAACATTCATACACTGTAAAGGCTGTTTTCGGCAATTTGACCGTAGAATCCGACTCTATTAATATCACGGTTACAGAGAAAACAACCGAATTTACAGTAACACTTGACGCTTCGTCTGACACAGTCACAACAGGCGATAAATTTACACTTACTGCTCATGTTACACCTGACACAGTCGGAACTTGCACATATGAGTACTTCTCTTGCTCAGATGCAAGCGGGGCAAACCCAACTTCACTTGGCGCAGCATCAGCCGCAACAACAAAATCAATTACAACTGACGCAGAGGGCACATATTACTATTTTGTACAGGTAACCTGTGGAGAAGTTACAAACAAATCAAATGTGGTTCAGGTAGTTGTAAATGACCCTGTTGCAGGTGAACACGAAGTTACCGTTTACTTCAAGGCTCCGTCAACAAGCGTTTATAAACCATCGGTATCTCTCAACGGCGCAACATCAGTTGCCATGACAAAAGATACATACTTGGGCGCTGACTATATGGGACTACTCAAGATGTATTGGTACAAAGCTACATTTACAGTTGATTCCACATCTGATAACACTCTTACATTTACAACAAAATCAACTGATTTAAATGCAACTTATACAAGTACGTTAAGTAACTCAACCTACTACATTGCAGCGGATGACCTTGTAAACGGCGAAACGGTTGTTGACTTGTCAGGCGCGGAAGAATACATTCGTAACTTCTATTACTCACCGTTGCATATGGTTTATAACGTTGAAGTACCTACAGATGCAACGCTTGGATTTACAAATGTCGGCGGCACAAGGTACAGAATGGGTTCATATATTAACAGCCGCGGTGAAGTTCAGGCTATGAACATCAAGAGCGCGACCGAAGCACAAAAAGTAACAGCAGGTTGCAGCGACGCTTCATCGCTCCAGAAAAATCTTATCGACGTTAACCTTGACGGTAAAGTGGATATAACTGACGCAACTTTAATGCAAAAAGCTCTCGTTAGCTGATTGACTTATAAAAATTTTGTAGTATAATATAGGTATAAGCTGCCAAAATAGTTCAGTTTACTGTTTTGGCAGTTAAATCTACAAATATGGAGGTTAAATAATGAAAAATAAGATTAGGAGGTTAAGCAAAGGCTCCCTTTCGGTAGTGCTGTCAATTATGATGGTCATATCGACCATGCTGATTGGCTCGTTTACCGTAAATGCGGCATATACCGATTCCCATTTCTATTTGATTGGCAACTTTACCGGGGATAATTGGAATACTGATCAAACCGCTTATCCAATTAATAATAGATATAATAATGAGGACGGAAAGTTTTATATAGAGGTAGATGTACCGTCCGGTTCTTCGCCTTATTTTGCTTTGTATAATGGTAGTACTAGATATGCACCTAGCACAAATGGAACCGTTATGTCAAGTAATTCAATTTATGGTGATTATGATCATGCAGATAATGCTTGGGTTTATAATGGTTCTGCAAGTAAAATAAGAATTTGTATTGACCAAGGATCATTTAATAACGAATGGTATCCTGCTGTTTGGATAGAAGAAGTCGAATCTACCGATCCTGAAACTACCAATTATTACATCGGTGGTCGTTATAATGCTTCATGGTTGTCACCTACTGATGTTGCAAATAATGAAACTTATAAATTTGTTTCGACTGATACAGACAACTTATTAAAATATGAAACTGGAGATACTGTAAGTACTTGGAACAGTACTTATTACGGCAATACAAGATATTTCTATATTACTGATCAAACCGGACAAGCAGTTTACGGCGTAAACAATGGACCGAGAAATATAGAAAATCCGAACGAAAATGTTGCCCTTAATAAGTTTACTACTACCGGTACCGGTGGAGATCTCACTGCCGAAGATCGTTTGCTGTATATCACCGGTAGTGATGACAGTGGTCAAGTTATACTTTGGCTTGATACTACTAACAGTAATTCGCCTACTCTTTATTACACAATAGAGGGTTCAGAACATAATATAACTGACGGCACGCTTTCTAACATAACATCTCTCAGCTATTCGGTAGATGGAAAACCTGATGTAAATACTGCAAGAACAGGCGAGCAGGTTACCGTAACAGCCACACCGGCAGAAAATTATGTTTTGGATACAGTAACTGCTACTTATGACGGAGGTACTGTTTCAGGTGATGTTGTAGGTAACACAGCTACATTCACAATGCCCAACGCTGACGTAACTGTTTCAGCAACTGCTCGTCAGGCTCAAACATTTAGGGTCACAACTTCTGTAAATGATTCAACAATGGGTTCTGTAGCTATTGAAGGCGCAACAGGCAACACAACCACAGTAACCGAGGGTGAATCTGTTACACTTACTGCAACAGCTAACAGCGGCTATGAATTTGAAAATTGGACAGTTGATAATACTTATGCAGGTGATGTTGACATAACAAGTCCATCAATTACTGTATATCCCACTTCAAACGTAACCTTTACAGCAAACTTTGCTGAGGAAAAGGGAGAAGAAACGGGCTATTATTTCCTGATTTCTACAGATCCTGATCCTAACAACTGGTCAGTAAGCAATGCAAAGGTTTTCCCTGTTTATCAATCAGCTGGTGGTACATATTATACCGAAATTGATTGTGCTGAAAATGATATTACAACGAATAATTACTATGTAGGTTTAAAGAATAATAGTAGTGTTAGTGCCGATGGATTTATTAATTATAAATCAGGCGATGTTGTTGATAATAAATCTAATGGATTATTAACAACAGAAGAAAATAAAGAATATAATGGTTATCATTATATTAGAGTAGCTCCGACAAAAGATGATTTACAGACTATTCGAATTGAATTCAGTTCATTTAGTCAGAGCGCTCCAATCACTTACACTTTTTCTGCTGAGGAGACCCCCGTTGACCCGACGGATGTAAATGTATATGCTAAAAACGGTACAGTTTGCTCATACGGTACCGGAACAAGTAAATACGGTGTTACAACTATCACTAATGACGATATAGTCTCCGATTCCGATAACGGAACATATAAGGTTTACACTGCCAAAGAAGGCGATACGCTTGAGATTCAGACAGTAGTTAATTCCTCTTATTATAGTGCAGGATACTACGTAGCTGCTTTCCAGGCTAACGGTCAGACTCTTGAGGCAGAGTATCAAGGTCAGGGCATTTATACAGCTGAATACCTGATCCCTGATGATTTTGAAGAAAATCTTGAAATTACTCCCGTTTATTACAATAGGAATATTGAAGAAGCCGGAGATTATGTAACTTTGTATGTTGACCCGTCTCAGCTTCCTGAAGATGATCGTGGTGTAAAGCTTTGGACTAACCAGATTGCTTGTTATCCTTACTACTATACAGGTAATGGCACTGAGGCTGTTGTAATTGACGGTGATTACCCCGGTCAGCCTATGCTAAAAGCTGCCAACGGTAAATGGTACACCAAGGTTTCTAAGTATTATTATGATGAATCAGGTCAAAAAGGTAGTTATAAGGTTTCGGGTATTACGCTTAACAACTATACAACAGATTCAGTCCACGGTAGTTTAGTGCCTGATGGCTATAATGTCAACAGACAGACATACGACTTCGATGACTTTGTTAAGATTGCAGAGGCTGATTACGATATAGTTGAATTCCGTATTGAATATCGTGGTGGTAGCTATGCTTCAAACCAGCAATTGCTGATAAATAATGCAACTGATTATCCGGATCCTTCTGGTTCTATAAAGTTTGACCAATATGATTCCAAAGGTTGGGTTGCACTCAAAGACTATAAAGATAATTACGTCAGCCTGACATATGATATACTTGACAAAACACAGGCTGAAAGTAATCTTGCTAGCGATAATTTTCTTAGAGTAATTTCGGTAGGTAACCAGAATGTTTCGGATCACGGTGTGTGGTCAACAGTTTGGTACGTATTCGACCAAAGCGGAAAATTCATTACAAAGGGTGTACCTTCAGACTTCCTGCCTACGCCTGACGGCGAATTTGAAGAGGGCAGCAATGCAAAAGCTGTACACGAGGCATTAGCAAATTATAAAAGCATTCCTGTTAAGATTTGCTATGAAAAGGAAATGAACGCTGCTACCAGCACCGATTCCGGTAATAGTGGTGTTCGTATTGACGGTCAGTGGTACTTCGGTACAACAAGCGACCCGATTGACGCAAACGTAATTGTTGAGGTTCCCGGTAGCGAGGATGGAACATGGGTGACAGATACTTCGGGTTCTAATAAAGCTACTATCGACGGTCAAACATCAGTTCATTATGAGGACCGTGAACATATAGGTTCACTTGTTGCTCAGGCAGGTTCAGGTTATATGTTCGCAGGCTGGGGATATCTTAATGACAACGGCGAGTTCGTTTCATTTGATAATTCTACAAAATTAAATACGTCTGTTTCCGTTCCACTTAACCAAAACTACACATTTGTAGCGCGTTTTGTGCCCGTAACTGACGGTACGCTTGTAGTAAGCCATAGTAAATACACAGGCTCCGGAGCATACGGCGGTGCTGCATACTACTATGTATCAGCAGTAGCTCACAATGCTGACGGTACTACAACAACTTATCAAAGAGTTGAAAACTCATCATTGTCCATTAAGGTTAATCCAAAAGATGTAAATAAAATTGATTTTACAGTTACTGTAATACCAAAAGGCGATAACAGCTATGTAGGTACGTATAGACGTGTTGCCGGACAAGATCAATACGAACAAATTTGCGAAAAAGACGATTTTGTGCCCGGCAGTGACGAATTTGTCTTAAATGGCAAAGAATATTCAATCAAATTTACAACAACAGTAAGTGATCTTTACGATGAACACGGTCGACAGTCGGTTAATACATTTGCTTTCTACTCTGATGTAGCTCCGGTTACTACTACGGCAACTCTCAACTACAAATATGAGAATCGTTTCGGTGTAATAAACAACTATACTAAAGTAGTTGACCTTACAGATGAGTACATTGATAAATACGGTAAAAAAATTACAGATGAACTTGTTTATCAAAATGCTCCCGCAATTGATGACTTACATAAAGATTGTACGTGGAAGATTGAAGATACGAAATATACTGTGAATGGTATGGTTGCAACGCTTACAGCCACTCAGGAAGAAAAAATGTATCGCGGCACTATAGACATTGGTGTTGGCGAAAAGAAGAGTTTTGAAGGCATTAAATATAATGAGTTCCTAAAAACTGATGATGGCGACTATTACAGATGTCCTGACGAAGAAAACTTCCAGTACTGGTCTGTTAAAGAGTATGGTACAGACAAAGAAGTTGCTCGTTTCTACCATCCGTGGTTTGCCCTGAGAATAGTTGACGATTACGACATAGTTGCGGTTTGTGACGAAAAAGAAACAACCGAAAATGTATATATCGGTTCCCCGGTATATACTAAGGAGCAGACAACAGACTCAAGCGGTAATAATTATCAAAAGCTTCTATATGCAGACTTCATTGTTTCCTATATGGGCAAAGATAATGTTCAGCTCAATACTGTAACTAATGATGATGATATTCAGTATAAGACAGGCATCATTCTTGAAATGAACAATGGTGCTAAACTTGCTGATGAAAACAAGAATGGAACCACGGCAGATTTTAGTAATATAACATTTAATAGTGACAAGTCTATCTTAGAACAAATTGTTACCGGTCAGATTTCAGATACGTCCTATCAGGTTAATGGTAACAATAAAAAGAATTTTGTTACAAATTATAATATTGATTTGTCTTCTTATAACAATATGAATAGAACACAATATTATATTTGTTTTGATAACACTAACGGTATTTATACAGACTATGTTATGAAAGTATATTACTATGTTTATAAAACAGATAAGAATGGTAATTACATAGATGATTCATGTATCATAAGTGATGAGGTATACTTCAACTTATATGATATTGATAATTCAGAAGTATAAACTGATAATTCTGTTCAAATTTCTGTTTAATTGCAATTTGATGAGGTGATTATATGAAGAAAAAATATTTATCTCCGGAATTGGAAGTTTCAATTTTTTCGTTCGAATCTGTGTTAGCCAGTTCAATGACTGATAGTTTAGAAACCGATGTAAGCGGAGGCGGTGGTTCTGCTCCTGGAATACCTACTGATGATGATCCTGGAACTGAAAACGAACCTGGCTTAGGTTAAACTTCATATATGGGGCAAATACATTCTGTGTTTGCCCCATATTAAATAAGGTCATATTAAGTAAGGTGATTGTATGAAAAAGTGTAAAGTAATTTCTGCACTTGTTGCCTTAGTGTTACTATTGACAATAAGCGTTCAGACTGCATTTGCCGACACGTATTTTGAAAACAATACGTACAGGTTTAAACGCGTCAACAATGACGTAAAGCGTATTATGATATGCGAATATCTCGGCGATGAAAAAGACGTTGTTGTTCCGTCAACAATTTTCGGCGCTGAGGTGGTTTCTTTCGATTTTATGAGCTTTTCGTCAAGCGAAAATGCCGATACTATCGAAACAATTTCTTTGCCCGATACGGTTACTTCAATTGATGATTTTGCATGTGCCTCAATGGCTAATCTAAAATCAATCAATATTCCGCAAAGTTGCACAGACTTAGGAATGGGTATTTTTGACCGTTGCCCGTCGCTGACTGAGGTTGACATAGAGTCGGACATTACTTACATTCCTGCTCAGATGTTTAACAGGTGTTCGTGTCTGACAGAATTTGAGGTTCCCTCAACAGTTACAAGCATCGGTAATCTTGCATTCAACGCCTGTACCTCGCTTGAAAAGGTTTTAATTCCTAAAGAAACCGTGTCTATTGCAGACAACGCGTTTAAAGACGATGATAATCTGACTATCTACGGTTATACTGATTCCTATGCTGAGCAGTACGCCGCTGATAAAAATATTAAATTTGTCGCGCTCGACAATTATCAGCTCGGCGATGTTGATATGAATAATATAATTGATATCAGGGATGCAACGGCGATTCAGGAGTATCAAGTCGGTTTTTATGAGTTTGGTCAATTGCAAATGCGCTTGGCCGATCACAATCAGGACGGTCATATAGACATAAATGATGTGACGTCAATCCAAAGATATCTTGTTTCATAAATAAACAGACTCGCAAGAGTCTGTTTGTTATTTTGGAGGACAATTTGAAATATTTAATTGCGGATATAGTAACAGAATTTAATCCCAAATATGAATACCTTAAATACTTTTCTAAGCCGTTTGAGTATTACGGAAATCAAAAGACTGAAATTAAATTAAACTTATCACGAAAGTTTTTCCAAGCACAACTGTCAAATATGGCTCCCAACATTGGCGCTGCACGTACCGAAAGCTTTGCGATGTATTGCCTGTTTAATAAAGAGATTCTCAGATATAACGCCATGACGATACATTCATCTGCCATAATATATGACGGTAACGCTTATCTTTTCTCCGCTCCGTCAGGCGGCGGAAAATCTACTCAAACAAGGCTCTTAAAAGAACTTTTAAAAGACGAAATTTCCTATATAAATGACGACAAACCTGTTGTAAGGATAGTTGACGGCAAACCTGTTGCATACGGAACGCCTTTTGACGGCGGTAGCGGAATTGCCTGCAACAGATCAGCACCGCTTAAAGCAGTTTTTTTTATTAATAAGTCAAACAAAAATTCTTTAAAAGAAATACACGGCTCTGAAATTGTCTCAAAATTGTACCGCAGCGCTAACCGTTCTCTCGACGGTGAAAGCGCAATGCTTATGCTGTCTTTTATGGATACACTCATAAAAAGCGGCTGCAGCTTCTATTCATACAATTGCACAAATGGTATTTCATCTGCTGAATATTTGAATAAATATTTATTTAATAACGAAAATACCGTGTAAAATCAAACAGAAAAAATTAAAGGCTCAGGATTTATCCTGAGCCCTAGTTGTTTTTGTGTTGTTGTTCATTCTGTAACACAGCGTCATAAGATTATCGCTTAAATGCACGTTTTCAACAACAGTATCGCTGTACCGATCATTGATATCGTAATGACTGAAATTCCAGTAATTCTTAATACCAAGTGCGTACAGTTTATCAAGAACGTTTTCTACACACACCCTCGGGATGCACAAAAAGGCCGTGTCAACGTGATTTTTTCTGCAAAAATCTTCAAGTTCCGTTTCGGGCTGTACGGTAATATCCGCAAGCTTTTCACCGGTTTTCTTTTCGCTGTTATCAAAGCAGGCGATAAGCTCAAAGCCGAGCTTGTTAAAATTCATATGCATTGCGACAGCTCTGCCCAGATTTCCTGCGCCGATTAAAATAGCCTTGTAGTGGTTGTTTAATCCGAGAATATTTTTGATTTCTTCCTTGAGCTGACTCACGCTGTAACCGTAGCCCTGCTGACCGAAACCGCCGAAGCAGTTGAGATCCTGTCTCACCTGTGAAGCAGTCACGTTCATAATCTGAGCCAGCTTTGTTGATGAAATTCTGTCAACGTTCTCTTCGTTTAATTCGGACAAAAAGCGGTAATATCTTGGCAAACGCCTGATAACCGACATTGAAATACTGTCATTCTTAGACATTACACACTATGCTCCTTTTATAAAATGGTTAAATACAATTAAAGTGACTTTGCGAGACGCTCATTAATTGCGTTGAGAAACTCAACGGTGTTTACCTTTGTTTTGTTTTCAAGAGTAGAAATAGCGTAAAGATCGCCCGTCATAATGCCGTCCTCAATAGTCTGAATTGTAGCTTGTTCAAGCTTGTCGGCAAAGTTCATAAGCTCCGGCAGCTTGTCAAATTCACCGCGTTTTCTCAGTGCGCCTGACCAAGCAAAAAGTGTAGCGACAGAGTTTGTTGAAGTCTCTTCGCCCTTTAAGTATTTGTAGTAGTGGCGCTGAACAGTACCGTGAGCAGCCTCGTACTCATAAATGCCGTCGGGTGAAACGAGTACGCTTGTCATCATTGCAAGCGAGCCGAAAGCCGTTGCAATCATATCGCTCATTACATCGCCGTCGTAGTTTTTGCATGCCCACATATAGCCGCCTTCGCTTCTGATTACACGGGCAACAGCGTCGTCAATAAGTGTGTAGAAATACTCAATTCCTGCTTCTTCAAACTTGTCTTTGTACTCGTTTTCGTAAATTTCAGCAAAAATATCTTTGAACCTATGGTCATAAATTTTGCTTATAGTATCCTTTGTGGCAAACCAAACGTCAATTTTCTGGTCAAGCGCATAGTTAAAGCATGAACGTGCAAATGAAGAGATACTTTTGTCAATGTTGTGCATACCCTGGATAATACCGTCTGACTTAAAGTCAAAAATAAGGCTTCTTTCCTCGGTTCCGTCGGGTTTTGTAACGCAAAGCTCAGCCTTGCTGCCGCCTTTAACTTTCATTTCCGTGTTCTTGTAAACGTCGCCGTAAGCGTGACGGGCAATGCAGATAGGCTTTTTCCATGTGGGAATGTAGGGAACAATGCCCTTAACAAGAATCGGGCTTCTGAAAACAGTACCGTCAAGAATAGCACGGATTGTGCCGTTGGGAGACTTCCACATCTGCTTGAGGTTGTACTCATCCATTCTCGCAGCGTTGGGAGTAATTGTAGCACACTTAACGGCAACGCCGTATTTTTTTGTAGCGTTTGCGCTGTCAACAGTTACCTGATCGTCTGTCTTGTTTCTGTTTTCAAGTCCGAGGTCATAATATTCGCTCTTGAGGTCAACATAGGGAAGAATGAGAATGTCTTTAATCTGCTGCCAGATTACTCTTGTCATTTCGTCGCCGTCCATCTCAACGAGCGGGGTAGTCATTTTAATTTTATCCATATCAGCTGTTCTCCTTTGTATAGTCAAGCAAACCGCCTGCGATAATAATATCTCTTGTTCTGTCAGAAAGCTCGCAGTCAGCCATAATTGTGTCGCCTGTTGTCTTGTTTACAACAGTTACGTCGCTGCCGGTTTCAATTTCTTTCTTAACATTGGGAAGCTCAAGCATATCGCCGAGTTTAATCTTGTCGTAATCAGCGGCGTTCTTGAAAGTAAGGGGAAGAATACCTGCATTGATTAGGTTGCTCTTGTGAATACGTGCAAAGCTCTTAACCAAAACAGCCTTTACGCCGAGGAAGAGGGGAGCAAGAGCAGCGTGCTCACGTGAAGAACCCTGACCGTAGTTTTCGCCGCCAACGATAATACTCTTGCCGAGGGTCTTGGCTCTTTCGGGGAAGTCCTTATTGCAAACAGTGAAGCAGTATTCTGAAATTTTCGGAATATTTGAACGAAGAGGAAGAATCTTTGCGCCGGCGGGCATAATGTGGTCGGTTGTAATGTTATCGCCGACCTTGAGTGAGCAGGAAGCCTCAATTGAATCGGTAAGAGGAGAGGTTTTGGGATATGATTTGATGTTCGGACCTCTGAGAATTTCAACGCTGTCCATTTCCTCAACGCTTGCGGGTGCAATAACCATATTGTCGTTTATAAGGAATGTTTCGGGCATCTTGATGTCAGCGGCAGGACCCATACATCTGGGGTCGGTAAATACACCGTTGAGCGCTGATACTGCGGCTGTTTCGGGGGAAACAAGGTAAATCTGACCGTCGGCTGTGCCGCTTCTGCCTTCAAAATTACGGTTGAAAGTTCTAAGAGAAATACCCTTGCTGTTGGGGGATTGACCCATACCGATACAGGGTCCGCAGGCGCTTTCCAAAATTCTTGCGCCTGCCGCAATTAAATCGCCCAAAGCGCCGTTAAGTGCGAGCATATTAAATACCTGCTTGCTGCCGGGAGCAATAGAAAGAGAAACATTGTCTGCTACCGTTTTGCCTTTAAGAATATGAGCAACTCTCATAAGGTCGAGGTAACTTGAGTTTGTGCAGGAACCTATGCAAACCTGGTCAATCTTCTGACCCTCAAGCTCCTTAATGGGTTTAACGTTATCGGGGGAATGGGGGCAGGCAGCCAAAGGCTCAAGCTCGGAAAGGTTAATTTCAATAACCTCATCGTAAACAGCGTCGTCATCTGCTTTAAGCTCAACGTAATCTTCCTCACGTCCCTGAGCTTTTAGAAAAGCTCTTGTTGTTTCGTCAGAGGGGAATACTGAAGTTGTAGCGCCGAGCTCAGCGCCCATATTGGTAATTGTAGCTCTTTCGGGAACTGTAAGAGTCTTAACGCCCTCGCCGCCGTATTCAACAATCTTGCCTACGCCGCCTTTAACGCTCATAACTCTTAAAACAGCAAGAATAATATCCTTTGCGGAAACCCAGGGATTTAATTTGCCCGTAAGGTTAACTCTGACCATCTTCGGCATGGTGATGTAGTAAGCGCCGCCGCCCATGGCAACGGCAACGTCAAGACCGCCTGCTCCGATTGCGAGCATACCTATACCGCCGCCTGTCGGAGTGTGGCTGTCAGAGCCGATAAGGGTTTTACCGGGCTTGCCGAAACGCTCAAGGTGAACCTGATGGCAAATACCGTTGCCGGGTCTTGAGAAATATATACCGTGCTTTTTGCAGACAGACTGAATAAATCTGTGGTCATCAGCATTTTCAAAACCTGTCTGAAGTGTGTTATGATCAATGTAAGCAACGCTCTTCTCTGTTTTTACTCTGGGAATACCCATAGCCTCAAATTCTATGTATGCCATAGTACCTGTTGCGTCTTGTGTTAAGGTTTGGTCAATTTTAAGACCGATGTCGCTGCCGACTGTCATTTCACCCGATAAAAGGTGAGATTTAATAATTTTTTGAGCAATCGTGTAGCCCATAATTTTACCTCCTTAAGATGTTCAAGATTATTTTACAATATATTGCACGTAAAACAACTATGTTAATTATATAACAATCTTTGAATTATGTAAAGTAAAAAATCTTAATCAAAAAAGCAAATTTTGTTATTTTTGCCGCACGAGATACAATGTTGGGAAAAATGTTTTAAAATATGTGTGATTATGGTGAAAAAGGTATGGAAAATATAAATTGAATTTTTGAATACACAGTGTTATAATTATAAAATATGCGAAATAATCATCATATTCAGGAACAGAGGGATTTTATGGACGTTAGAGAAGATTTGAGAAATATAGCGATTATTGCACACGTTGACCATGGCAAAACAACTCTGGTTGACCAGCTTTTAAAACAGAGCGGCGTTTTCAGAGCAAATGAAAACGTGGAAGAAAGAGTAATGGATTCAAACGACCTTGAAAGAGAAAGAGGAATTACTATTCTTTCTAAACCAACTGCAGTAATGTACAACGGTATCAAGATTAATATAGTTGATACTCCGGGACATGCCGATTTCGGCGGCGAGGTTGAACGAATTTTGCAGATGGTTGACGGCGTAGTGCTCCTTGTTGACGCTTTTGAGGGTTGTATGCCTCAGACAAGATTTGTGCTCAAAAAAGCTCTCGGTTTAGGTAAGAAGCCGCTTGTTGTTCTCAATAAAATCGACCGTCCGGGCGCCCGACCAGAAGAGGTAGTAGATGAAGTGCTTGACCTCTTTATCGAACTCGGCGCAGACGAAGACCAGCTTGAATTTCCCGTAATATATGCGTCGGCGCGCGATGGATATGCGAGCACCGACTATAAAACACCCGGCACGGATATGAAGCCCCTTTTTGACGCTATCATCAATGAGATTCCGGCGCCTCAGGGTGAGCTTGACGGCGGACTTCAAATCCTCATTTCAAATATTGACTCCGATAAGTTTGTCGGCAGAATCGGCGTAGGTCGTGTAGAAAGAGGCAGAGTAAAGAACGGACAGACTGCCGTGCTTTGCCATGCCGACGGCACAACGCAGAATGTAAAGGTTGCAAAGCTTTATCAGTTTGAGGGACTTAAAAGAGTTGAGTGCGAAGAGGCAAAGCTCGGCGACCTAATCTGCGTAAGCGGTATCCAGGACATCAACATTGGTGAAACAATCTGTTCAACCGACTGCGTTGAACCTTTGCCTTTTGTAAAGATTGACGAGCCGACGGTTACGATGAATTTTATTGTTAACAATTCACCGTTTGCCGGTCAAGAGGGCAAATATGTAACCTCGCGCAATCTTAGAGACAGACTTTTCAAGGAAATTGAAACAAACGTTGCACTGCGTGTAGAGGAAACCGACAGTGCTGATACATTCAAGGTGTCGGGAAGAGGCGAACTTCACCTTTCAATTCTTATTGAAACAATGCGCCGTCAGAACTATGAATTTCAGGTATCCCGTCCGCAGGTTATCACAAAAACAATTGACGGAAAGCTCTACGAGCCTATTGAATTCCTTATAATTGAAGTGCCCGATAACTACGTTGGCGCCGTAATGGAAAAACTCGGCTCAAGAAAAGCCGAACTTGTAAATATGGGTACACGTGACGGAGGCGTTACGCACATTGAATTCAGAATACCCGCAAGAGGACTTATGGGTTACCGTCCCGAATTTCTCACAGACACAAACGGCAACGGCATAATGAACCACGTATTTGACGGCTATGAGCCGTACAAGGGTGAAATCGTTACACGTCACCAGGGCTCGCTTATCGCTTTTGAAACAGGCGAAACTGTAACATACGGATTATATGCCGCTCAGGAAAGAGGTCGTCTGTTTATAGGACCCGGTGTTCCCGTTTATGAGGGTATGATTGTCGGCGCAAGTCCCAAGGCTGAGGATATTACGGTTAACGTCTGCAAAAAGAAGCATATTACAAACACACGTGCCTCGGGTTCAGACGATGCACTCAAGCTTACTCCGCCCACACAAATGTCACTTGAACAGTGTCTTGAATTTATAGCCGATGATGAGCTCGTTGAGGTAACTCCTAAGAGTATCCGAATGAGAAAGCGTATTCTCTCAAAAGAGCAGCGTATGAAACAGGCTTTCCGTAAAAAATAATGAATTATGTAATTTTAGATTTGGAGTGGAACGCTTCATACAGTTCACAACTTCAAAAATATGTAAATGAAATAATTGAATTCGGCGCTGTCAAAGTTGACGAAAAATTTAATATAACCGATAAGTTTTCCCGCTTGATTTTACCGCAGATAGGCAAAAGGCTCAGCGGCAGAGTCAAAAAGCTGACAAAAATCACAAACGAAGAACTCAGGCAAAACGGCGTGCCGTTTATGGATGTTGCCGAGGATTTTGCGAGATTTTCCGAAGATTGCGTCTTGATAACATGGGGAACTACGGATATTCACGCCCTCATCGAAAATTATCAGTATTATACAGACGATTGCCATATGCCGTTTTTTAATTTATACTGTGATGCTCAGCACTACTGCGAAAAATGTCTCAAAAAAAACATCAACTTATCAAATCAGCTCGGATTGGGAGCGTGCGCCGAGTTGCTGGGTGTAAACTATGAAAAAGACGAACAGCACCGCGCCTTCGCCGATGCTGAGCTTACGCTCGAATGTATTAAAAAACTGATCGGAAAATTCAGTATATCCGATTACATAATCGAGGTTGACGTAAAATTCTATGACAGAATTATTTTTAAAAACCACTTCATAACCGATTTAAGTAACAGCGAAGTTGACAAAAAGCAATTGAAATTCATATGTGAAAAATGCGGAAAGAAGCTTTCACCAAAGAAAAAGTGGAAATTAAAAAACAACAGCTTTGTCAATGAATTTATATGCCCGAACTGCGGTTATGAATTTATAGCGAGAGTGTCGTTCAAGCAAAGATTTGACGGTGTTGTCGTAAAGCGAAAAACTGTGGATAAAAAAATTATCGAAGCTAAAAAAGCCGCGGCAAAGCTTGAAAAAGCCAAAAAAGAAGCTTTATCTGCGGCAGAAAATACAACGTAATAAATGCACGGCAAAAAAAGTCGTGCATTTAAACGTTTAAAGTATGAAAAACCACTTGACAATCGCAGGTAAAAACATTACAATAATAGTTGTCGTTAAATATACGGAGATGTATCGAAGAGGCCATAACGAGAACGACTAGTAATTTATTGGCTTAGTGTCAGTTTTGTCCACTAAAAATCCAGTAACCATGCGGGTTTTACCCGGTTCGAAAATTGAATAAGTTTGCTGTTCTTTCCGTCAGTTCTTTCCAAAGCCTCTTTTTCATCGGAAAAAGGCGGGGAAAAATGACGGCTGAGCATATAGGGAGCGGTATCGAAGTGGTCATAACGGGTCTGACTCGAAAACGAATGCCCTTTTTGGAAGCTCGCCTCTGAAAAACCTTGATTTTACGGGGTTTTTCGGCTATCATTGAAAAGTAAATATCCCTTAGTTCTCTCCATCAGTTCTCTCCTTTTTCCGAGGTGTTTTTGAGGGCTGATGTGAAGATAAATACACGGAGAGATGTCCGAGTGGTCGAAGGTGCGACTCTCGAAAAGTCGTGTTCCTAACGGAACCGTGGGTTCGAATCCCACTCTCTCCGCCAGAATGTTCAGTCTGCAAGCGGTTTTTACCGTTTGCAGGCTTTTTCTTTTTCTCCACTCTGGAAAGATTTTTCCGTAAGTTCTCTCCGTGATTTGAACTTAGGATATGTAGTTGGCGTATCCTTATTGAAGCGATACGCCACAGAAGCTATGAAATAGCCTCTAATGCACCACTCAGACCGTTTACCATTGCATCAGCCGATGACAGCTTGGAATTGTAATCCAAATGGGCATATACATTTGCCGTAGTTGAAAAATCGCTGTGTCCGAGCCATTCCTGTATCTGCTTCATAAGCACAACTATGGCGCAAGTCGTGGAAACGAATGTGGCGCAAATTGTTTTTTTCAAGCAGCTTCGGAAATGATGATGTGAGATAGTGCGGAGAAATCAATGTCCCCATCTCATCTACGCAGATATACTCCAAATACTTTTTGTTGTAGCATCGTCCGCATACCCGCCTGTATTCTTCCTGCTGTTCCTTGAGCTTTAGCAGCTTCTCTTTGAACGCAGGAACAAGGGGCAGCGTTCTCATACTCGACTTGGTTTTGGTCGTATCCTGTGCTATCTGGATATGCTTGCCATCAAGATTGCAGGAAGTAACGGTGTGTCTAATGGTAATCGTATTGTTTTGAAAATCAATAGCGTCCCATTTTAAGCCGAGGGCTTCACTTCGCCTTAGTCCATAAAACGCACCGAGAAAAATCGGTATTTCAATCAGCGTTCCTTTGGCGGCTTCAAATAGTGCCTGTACTTCGTTGCTGTCATAGAAGCTGCCAATAAACTTATCAGCTTTAGGGCGTTCCACTTTATCCGCAGGATTGACAGAAATAAGGTCAATCTTTACGGCATATTTCAAAGCCCTGTGAATAACAGCGTGATAGTGAATAACCGAATTAGCTTTTACTCGTTTCAACTGCTTCATATAGAAAGCCTGAATGTCTGTTGCCTTCAGTTCGGAAAGTGTGATTTCTCTTTCCTTGAAATACGGAATGATAACGCTCTTTGCCATACCTGAGTATGATGCGTATGTGGTAAGTGCGATAGTCGGCTTTGCGATTTCCAACCATTGAAGCAGAAAATCCGAAAACAGCATATCGTCCTTTATGGGTTTGCACTCAGGAACAAAGGTCTGCCTTGTTTCCATTAACATCTTTTCCGCTTTCTTTTTATTGCCCTTGACAGGCAATCCTGTCGGAAACCATTTCGTTTTTCTTTTTCCCGCAGCATCGGGATAGCTCAAAACCATATAAAAATAGCCTTTTTTCTCTTGCAGATGTCCTGCTACCATAAATATAACCTCCTTTGCGTAGCACCGACTTCTGCTGTTGACCATATACATTGTAGCAACTTAAGCCAAAGAAGTCGAATGTGCAAATTCTTTAATTTTCCGCATTTCGCAGACCTAACCTCAAATAAGAAAGAAGATGGGCTTTCGGTACTTTGTACGCTCTGCCCACCTTCAAGTGTTCTATTTTGTTTTCACGAAGTAATTGATAACCTGTTTTTGTGCTGACACCAAGAGCCTTGCTCATTTCATCAACGGTTAAAATGTCTGGGTATTCTTTTAAGACTAACGCATATATATCTCCAAAGTTCATAAGCTCCTCCTTTTTTCAACTCCGATACTGATGAGGAGAGGAAATTCAAGTGATTTCAAATACTGCTCATCAAGGTGTGTGAGATGTTCTTTCAAACGGCTTTTATCAATCGTGCGTAACTGCTCAAAGAGAATGATTGAATTTGCAGGAAGCCCCTCAATTTGCCCCAAATACAAGTGTGTAGGTAATTTCTTCTTTTTGCGTACACGGCTTGTTATGGCGGCAATAATGACCGTAGGACTGTGCTTGTTTCCTATATCATTGGAGATAACAAGTACAGGTCGTGTCCCACCTTGCTCCGAGCCGACAACAGGGTTTAAGTCTGCGTAGTATATGTCACCACGCTTAATTGTTTTATCCATTAGTTTGACCTCCTATCTGGATATAAGCAGGTAAGCTCTGCCTATGTAATCAGCCAAACACAAGGAAGTTTTTAAGGTCGGGAGAGCATAAACAATTCTCTGTTTCAATAGACCGCCTTGTATTTGGCTTTATGATAGAAGCATCTCTATTTGTCCTCGACACCCCAAGATGCAAATGCGTTTCACGCAGGGAAGTCGCCAAACGGTCAGCAGCGAACTGACACCACGGGAGTTTCACCCCAACTGACGGTCTGCCAGAGCCGCCCTCATTGCCTGCGACGGTTTTATCACGCTCGGACTGTGACTGGACGGGAGTATCATTATCCTCTTTGTGGGTTATGGCGAAATCGGGAGCTGCCCGATATTTTGAGTAGGTAGTTATCGCTCTCCGCCTTGCGGCAGGTCGTGGCGTACCTCTCGACACGCTTATGCTTATCACAATCACAAAGAGAACAATCCTGTTTTCGCCACACAAAGGAAAACAGGTGAAAGGTTTTGATACCCCTTCACCTGTTTGCTCACTAAAAAAGGATTGGTGTAGTGTTAATCTTAAAAAATCCCAAAATCTTTTTTCAGCTTTTCAATAGCAATATCAACACTAAACTTGACTGCTCTTTTCGTACAGCCCTCTAAAGCTGCAATCTGCTCATAGGTCATCTCACCGAAAAAGTACAGTAACAGCCTGCGCCGTTGTATTTCGGGTAGTTTTGAGATTGCCTTATGTAACAGCTCGTATTCTATATTCCTTGATACTTTTTCCTCAATACTTTCTGGCTTACAGAATGCACGGTCATTTAATGATGCTTCTGTCAGCTCAGAATGTTCAATATGTCTGCTTAGCTTGTTGAGATATGATATATCCTCAAGCTCAAAGCGGTTAAACAAGCCATACAGCACCTCATCAATTTCAATGGTCTGCAATTCACCTCGACTATCCTTAAAGGAGTCCTGCAAATAAAAGTCAAGTCGTAAAATGAAAAAAGTTAAAAAATTTTTTGGCAGCAGAAAAAGGGTATAACAAAGCAAGCCGGACTTTAA
>CAJFNC010000019.1 GCA_904393835.1 uncultured Ruminococcus sp.
AGACTATTCTTTCTCATTCTAACAGCTTCAGCATTGAAAAGGAAAAAAAGACACGGCTGGCTACCGTGCCTTTAACCTTAATTTATATTGTAGGAGGTATATTATGAATTATCATAAAGTAAAAAATGTTATTCCTTTGCGAGATTATATGTTATTTATTCAGTTTGAGGACGGCACAAATAAAAAGTATGATGTAAAGCCGTTATTTTCAAAGTGGTCTGAGTTTAAAGCTTTGACTGATATAAAAGGCTTGTTTGAACAAGTGAAAGTTGATCAAGGCGGCTACGGCATTGTATGGAATGACTATATAGATTTATCTTGTGAAGAATTATATAACAACGGTATAATTCAGCAACAGGCGGTAGATTATGATGAATACAGACAAGAAAAAGCAATATGATATAAAGTACGCGAAAACACATTTAAAACGTGTACCTCTTGATGTGCAGATAGATAAGTACAACCTAATTAAAAACCACGCAAAAATGCAAGGAGAAAGCGTAAACGGTTTTATTAAGCGTGCTATTTATGAAACGATAGAACGTGATAAAACCGAATAATTTGTCTAAAAACAAAAATACAAGAATATCTTAAACGTTTAAAGTTTTGCAACTGATAATGCGGAAAAAAGAAAATATTTCAGCAAAGCAATCGGCAAGCAATGAATATGAAATTTATGAAACAATAAGTCATAACAATATTGATTGAAATTATTATAAATATTACGGCAAGCTCTAAAATATGGGCTTGCCTTTTCTCATCGATTTACCTAAATGTATTAAACATTGGCGAAATTTTAAAATAACCCGAAGCTTCCGTTTTTCGCCATTTGGCGAGAATTTAAAGTAACCCGAAGTTTTCGTTTTTCGCCATTTGGCGAAAATCTGAGGCATATAAAAATACCCCGTGCTTGTCTGAAAATGACTTGTATGGGAATTTCTTAGCTTAATAGTATTATTTCCTAACTTGTATACTTTTCGCCAATTGGCGAGAATTTTAAAATAACCTGACGTTTCCGTTTTTCGCCATTTGGCGAAAAATGTGAGGCACATAAAAATACCCCATACTTGTCTGAAAATGACTTGTACGGGGATTTCTGATACCAAAACAAAAAGAGCAGCTCAATGAACTGCCCTTTTTATTATAAGTTTTTTCGCCATTTGGCGAAAATCTTTAAGAATATTATTAGTATCTAAAAACACCTAATTTTCCATTACAATTAACAAGAATTTCTTTTTGGCTGTAACGTTTACTATAATATTCCGCGTCTGACTTTGAAATATCTTTAAAATTTTCGCCGGTATCTCCGCAAATAAAAAATGTGCCACAGATATAATCAAAAATTTTATGATTATGTATTAACGCTTTATTAAATTCTGAGCCATTGATTTTGTTTTCATCGTTGATAACATAAACAATATTTCTGCCTTCATAGTCATATGCAACTTCAATATTGCCTCCTACGATTTTCTGAAATTCTGTCAATTCATTTTCTATTGTTTTTAAATAAGGTTTATTATCCGGTTCAATTACTAAAATATTAAGTTTACTCATTTTTTACTTCTCCTGTTATGAAATAAATTTTTTATAAATCGAAGGGATCGACAAGATAACGATCACTTTCATCTCCGTTTTTGCATTTAATATAAAAGTTATTTATTCAAAATTCAAACGTCTGATTGAAGCAATCCGGGTAATCCGGGTCTTCTTCAAAATGATACTCAAAGCTAATGCACTTCGGATGTCCGCTTTTTGTGTAGGAAGAATCTAATTCATAATCATTTGCTCCGCTTGCCGCGTGTTGACTTACAAGGTCGTCAATATATTCTTGTAAGTCAAAGATTAAATCGTTTGCAAATTCTTCTTTTAAATTCTCTTTTAAAAATTTTTCAAAGTTTTCTATATTAACAAATGTAATGCTACCTTGTTCAATAGTCATAATTATGACATCTCCTTTAATTGATTATAAATAAGTAAATAAAAAAGCATTATACATTTTGTCCCGCCCCAAATTGTTCAGACAGTACAAAAGAGCCCCCAAAAGGGTAGAATATAAAATTTAAGCAATATACTGACTTCGTTTTTCAAGCGGAGTCAGTTTTGTTTTAAGTTGTATTCTTTGATTGTTGTAGAAATAAATGTATTGGTGTATTAAATTTCGGGCTTCTTCAAAAGTTTTAAGTTTGACCCGATAAATGCACTCTGTTTTGAGAATCGAAAAGAAATTCTCAGCTAAAGCATTATCATAAGGATTTCCTCGTCTTGACATTGACGGCGTTATGCCGTATGATTGTGTTAGCTTAAAATACGAATGAGATGTGTATTGAAAGCCTTGGTCACTGTGGAGCTGCAACTCTGCGGTGACCTTCTCTTTTTTTTTGGCTGCACGAATAGTAGAAAGTACAAGTTCTACATTTTGTTCTGTTCCTGTCTTGTACGCAACAATGCTGTTGTCATACAAATCTCTGATTACCGAAAGATAAAGTACGCCTTGCTTTGTGTGTATGTATGATATATCTGTAACCCATTTTTGATTAGGTCTATCTGCGTGAAAATTTCTGTTTAGCAGATTTTCATACTTATGCAGATAATTACTGTAATTGCGATACTTCTTTCTTCTAACCACTGATAAAAGGTTGTATTTCTGCATTACACGAAGAATTGTTTTAGGGTTGTGCTGTATTCCTTGTCTTTCTAACCATATGTGTACTCTGCGGTAACCGTATGTTTTACCGCAACTATCCTGGCATTCTCTTATCTTTTTGGCAAGTGGCAAGTCTTTTGCAGGTATATCCATTCTTTTAACATAATCATAGTAACCACTTCTTGAAACACTGAAAAATCTACACATTTCGCTAATTGTATATTTGCCTTTATGACGATAGATAACTAAATATTTTACACTTGTCCTCACTTCCTTTCGGTGAGCGAGAGAAAATCCCGCATCAATTCATTTTCCATTTCTAATCTTTTTATCTCTCGTTCTTTCCTTGCAAGTTCATATTGCAATTGAGTAACCTTACTTAATTGTTGAATGGATGGCGGCAGTTTTGTTCCATCTTTTCGTGGTCTTCCTTTTGGCTTGATTATTATGCCTGCTGAAAGCTTTCTTTGCTTTGAATTATGCCTTGTTATGAAATTGTGCAATTGTTTGTAGGTAAATCCTAATTGTTCTCCAATTGCTCGTAAGGTTAATCCTTGCTCCGTTAGCTCTAAAATTTCTTTTTCATATTCTTTTATATGTCTGTATTCTCTTGGCATACAAAAGCCCCCTATGGTAGTTTATTTAATTCTACCATAGGGGGCTCTTTTTTTCTATTGTCCGTTTTTTATGGACTTGTTCAAACATACTTGGTCGCTTTTCTTATGCGTTCAATATGTAGTAACGCTTTTATTCATTAGAAAACAGTCAATCGGCATTGTCTATTTAACAATTACAGCCTTTTGGAATTTCTGATAAAGATTTACAATCAGGCTCTTTCGTGTTATAATTGCAATATAAATACTTTGAAAAGTTGGTATGAATATGAGCAATGAAAATAATTCAAAACAATTGTCACGAAGTGAGGCAAGAGAACAGGCGTTTATGCTGTTGTTTTCAAACTCGTTCGGTGATGAACCGATTGAAGATATAATTGAAGATAATGAAGATCTGTTTGAGGGCGGAATATGCGGCTACGCAAAGGCAGTTGCAGGCGCTGTTATGGATAAAGCTGAGGAGCTTGACGCGGCCGTTTCAAAATATCTAAAAAAGGGCTGGACAGTTTCAAGAATTTCTAAAGCGTCGCGCGCAATTTTACGTCTTGCAATTTATGAGATAAAGTATGTGGATTCAGTGCCCGACAGCGTTGCAGTCAGCGAAGCCGTAGAGCTTGCCAAAAAGTACACTTTAAACGAAAGTAAATTCGTAAACGGTGTGCTGGGTTCATTTATTCGCGGTCGGTCAGAGGAAAAAGTATGAGCCTGTATCTTGGTATAGACACCTCAAATTACACAACTTCGCTTGCCTTGTATGATGACGCAACAAAGCAAATGTTTCGCCGACAAAAGCTTTTGCCGGTTAAAAAAGGCGAACTCGGTTTGCGTCAGAGCGATGCCGTTTATCATCACACTGCAGCACTCCATAATCTCTTTTGCGATCTGGTAAAAGACATTGACACTTCTCAAATTGTTTGCATAGGCGCATCGTCACGGCCCAGACCTGTTGAGGGATCATATATGCCGTGTTTCTTGGTGGGTCTCAACAGCGCAAAAATTTTAGCCGCCGCATTAAAAATTCCGATGTTTGAGTTTTCTCATCAGGAAGGTCATATTTCGGCGGCTCTTTTTTCCGCAAAAAAAGATGAGCTGTTTAACCGTGATTTTATAGCTTTTCACGTCAGCGGAGGTACTACCGAAGCTGTATTTGCCAAAGGTTACGGCAGCGGATTTTCGCTTGAGATGTGTGCAAAATCACTTGATTTGCACGCAGGACAGGCTGTCGACCGTGTCGGTTTAATGCTTGGGCTTGATTTTCCCTGTGGGGCTCAGCTTGAATCGCTTGCGCTTAATAATACCGAAAAAATCAAAGTCCGTCCCACCCTTAAGGGTTGTAACTGTTGCCTCAGCGGAATTGAAAATCAGTGTAAAAAGCTGTTTGAGCAAAATCGCAGCAGGGAATATATAGCCGCTTATTGCATTGAATATATAAGGTGTTCCCTTGAAGCGATGACCGACGAGCTTATTAAAAAGTTCGGACAACTTCCGCTTTTGTACGCAGGCGGTGTGATGTCTAATACAATAATAAAAAATTCTTTTACGAAAAAATACAACGCTGTTTTTGCGCAACCGTCATTTTCTACCGACAATGCGGCAGGAACGGCATATTTGGCATACAGGAAGTTTAACAATGTATAATCATAATTTTACGGCGCCAAGGGTGCTTACAGTATCACAGCTTAATTTTTATCTTAAATCATTAATAGAAAATGACCCGAAACTTAACACGGTTATTCTTTCGGGAGAAATTTCAAACTTTAAACATCACACCTCAAGCGGACATTTGTATCTGTCGCTGAAAGACGAAAAGTCGCTTATCCGTGCGGTTATGTTTGCGGGAAATGCGCGCAGTTTAAAGTTCAGACCCGAGGACGGAATGAAGGTGATCTGCCGAGGCAGAATTTCGGTATATTCACCGAGCGGTCAGTATCAGCTTTATATTGAGGATATGCAGCCCGACGGAATAGGCGAGTTGACGCTTGCGTATGAACAGCTAAAGCAGGAGCTTTCAAAAAAAGGATTGTTTGATAACACGCACAAAAAGCCTCTTCCAAAATTTCCAAAAACAATCGGAGTAATAACTTCTCCCACGGGTGCGGCTGTAAGGGATATTCTCAACATACTTTCACGCCGTTACCCTATGGCAGACGTTGTTATGTGTCCCGTGCTTGTCCAGGGCGAGAGCGCTCCCGAACAGCTTGTTAACGCGGTGAAAAAACTTGATCAAAATAACCTTTGCGATGTAATTATTTTGGGCAGAGGCGGAGGTTCAATCGAGGACTTGTGGGCGTTTAACAGCGAAGAGCTTGCCTATGCTGTTTACAACTGCAACACACCTGTAATTTCCGCAGTAGGGCACGAAACCGATTTTACAATTTGCGACTTTGTTGCCGATATGAGAGCTCCCACTCCGTCAGCGGCGGCTGAGCTTGCAGTGCCGGACTGTGAGGAACTTATGAGCAGCTATCTTTCTCAGAAGCAGTATGTTTCATCTCTTGCGGATCTCAAGTTGAGAAAGGCAACGGTTGCGCTCAACGAATACGAACGCAGGCTTAAATCGGCAAATATAATACGTCAGACAGATTATTTTGAAAAACGCTATATAGAACTTTCTGCAAAACTTCAGCAGAAAATGACTGATAAATATACAAAAAAGCAGCGAGAACTCGAACAGTATGCCGCAAGGCTTGAGTCGCTTAATCCTATTTCAATTCTTTCAAGAGGCTACTCAATGGCTGAAACAGACGGCAAGGTTGTAACTTCAAAATCTCAGCTTGCTCAGGGCAAGGAATTTACGCTTATCTTGTCGGACGGAAAAATCAAAGCAATATCGGCAGGTGATATCTGATGTCTTTTGCACACTTACATGTTCATACCGAATATAGTTTGCTTGACGGCGCCTGCCGTATAAGTAAAATTGCCAAGGCGGCTAAGCAAAAAGGAATGACTTCCCTTGCAATTACCGACCATGGAGTTATGTACGGAGTGATTGACTTTTACCGTGCTTGCAAAAAAGGGGGAATACACCCGGTAATCGGCTGTGAAGTATATGTTGCGCCGACGTCACGATTTGATAAAACATCATCGTATGAAAAATACTACCATATGATTCTGCTTTGCGAAAACAACGTCGGTTACAGCAACCTTATAAAACTCGTATCCAAAGGTTTTATCGAGGGATTTTACTCAAAACCAAGGATAGACGATGAGCTTTTGTCTCAGTATCACGAGGGACTCATATGTCTTTCGGCTTGCCTTGCGGGCGAAATTCCGCAAAAACTTTTAAACGGCGACTACGAAAGTGCAAAGAAAAAGGCGGAATACTATCGTGATTTGTTCGGCAGAGAAAATTTCTTCATAGAACTCCAAGATCACGGAATTGAAGAACAGAAGAGAATAATTCCTAATCTCGTAAAAATAGCTGATGAAATCGGCGTCGGCCTTGTCGCAACAAACGACAGCCATTATATTGAGCAGGAGGACAGTAAAATACACAGTATTCTGTTATGTATTCAAACCAACACAACGGTTAACGACAGTAACAGAATGGAATTTCAGACAAACGAATTTTATCTGAAAACCGAAGATGAAATGCGTGAGCTTTTCGGCAAATATCCTTCGGCAATTGACAACACGGAAATTATAGCCCAGAGATGCAATGTTGAATTTGAATTCGGTGTTAGAAAGCTTCCCCGTTTTGATGTTCCGAACAATGAGGATCATCTCGAGTATTTTCGCCGAAACTGCTATAAGGGCTTATATAAACACTACGGAAAAAACCCGGATAAGTCGCTTGTAGAACGCCTTGAATATGAAATAGAAACCATTTCCAAAATGGGTTTTGTTGATTATTATCTTATTGTAAACGATTTTGTGCAGTACGCAAAATCGCAGTCAATTCCCGTAGGTCCGGGCAGAGGTTCCGGCGCAGGTTCGCTTTGTGCCTATTGTATCGGAATTACGGCAATTGACCCGATAAAGTACAACCTGCTGTTTGAGCGTTTTCTTAACCCCGAGCGCGTCAGTATGCCGGATTTTGATATTGATTTCTGCAAGGAACGCAGGGGGGAGGTAATCGACTACGTTGTACGCAAATACGGAGAGGACCACGTTGCTCAGATTATTTCGTTCGGTACAATGGCGGCAAGGGGCTCAATTCGTGACGTGGGACGCGCGCTGGCAATTCCGTACGCTACGGTTGATTCAATAGCAAAGCTTGTGCCGATGGATATTAATATGACGATAGAAAAGGCGCTCAAAATCAGTACCGACCTAAGCAGACTTTACAAGGAAGACGAGCAGACAAAAACATTGCTTGACATCGCAATGAGCATAGAGGGAATGCCTCGCCACGCAACAATGCACGCCGCTGGCGTTGTAATAACCGACAAGCCCGTTTCCGACTATGTGCCGCTTTCAAAAAATGACGATAACATAGTAACTCAGTTTACAATGACAACGCTTGAGGAACTCGGACTCTTAAAAATGGATTTTCTCGGACTGAGAAACCTCACGGTAATTGCGGACGCCGAAAAATTGATAAAGACAAAGAATCCGCAGTACAATCCCGACGATGTTGACGAAAACGATCCGCAGGTTTTTGCGATGATTTCAAAGGGCAACACAGAGGGTGTTTTTCAGTTTGAAAGCCAGGGAATGCGTAATGTACTCACCCAGCTTAGACCCGACAGCATAGAGGATTTAATCGCCGTGCTTTCGCTGTATCGTCCCGGTCCTATGGACAGTATTCCCACATACATTGACTGCCGCCACAATCCTTCTCATATTCGCTATAAACATCCTTTGCTCAAGGATATACTTGAGGTTACCTACGGCTGTATTGTTTATCAGGAGCAGGTTATGCAGATTTTTCGAACCCTTGCGGGGTACAGCCTCGGACGAGCTGATATAGTACGCCGTGCTATGAGCAAAAAGAAACACGCGGTTATGGAACAGGAAAGACAGATTTTTGTTCACGGTCTGACCGACGAAGACGGCAATATTGTTGTTGAGGGCTGTATCAGACGAGGGGTTGATGAAAAAACCGCGCAATCCATTTACGATGAAATGGAAAGCTTTGCTTCATATGCTTTTAACAAATCCCACGCAGCGGCATATGCCACAATTTCCTATAAAACCGCATGGCTTAAATGCCATTATCCTCACGAATATATGGCGGCTTTGCTTTCGAGCGTTCTTGATAATCAGAATAAAATGGCTGTTTACATCGGAGAATGTAAGAGACTGGGCATAAACGTTTTGCCGCCGAACGTAAACGAGAGCAATCATGGATTTACCGTTAGCGGTGGCAATATCCGCTATGGTTTGCTTGCGATAAAAAATCTGGGCAGACAGTTTATTGATGAGATAATACGGGAACGTCGGCACGGAAAGTACAATTCTTTTTATGATTTTTGCAAACGGCTCTACGGAAAAAATATGAACAGCAGAGCAATCGAAAGTCTTATAAAATGCGGTGCGTTTGACGGTTTGGGCGCCAACCGCAGACAACTGCTTGCGGTCAGCAAAACAGTTCTTGATGACCTTGAGTATGACGCGCGCAACAATATGAAAGGGCAGATGTCGCTTTTTGAAATGGGAAGCACACCGTCAAAGCCCGTTTCCGTTGAACCGGAAATCCCCGACTTACCCGAATTTTCAAAGCAGGAGCTGCTGTATATGGAAAACGAAATCGCGGGAATGTACCTAAGCGGTCATCCTATGGACGATTATACAGACTTTGCTCAGGCGGTAAAGGCAGACCGAATCGGCAATATTCTGTCAAATGACGGCGGACTTTACTTTGACGGAAAAAAAGTAACAATAGTTTGCGTTGTGTCAAAGGTAAAAACTCAGCTCACAAAAACAAACAAGATGATGGCTTTTGTTACGGTGGAGGACAGGTACGGTTCAATTGAAGTTGTTGTTTTTCCTAACGTCTATGACCGCTACGCGGTATTTCTCAGCGACGCCAACGTAGTGCTGATAAAAGGTACTCTCAACTTTAAGGAGAACGAAGAGCCTAAGATTATCTGTGATTCAATTGCTAAAGCACGCACTAATGAAGAATGTAAACAGCAGGGTATTAATATTGCGGATAATACGCTTCAAAAAACTGTGAGCAGACCTGCGAGGGCAAATGTGCCTCAGGCATTACATATCCGGATAGATGATCTTGATACGCCGCTCTATGCAAAGGCAAAGCGTGTCATAGATATTTTTGAAGGAACAACACCCGTTATATTTTATCTTACAAAGTCGCACCGCAAGGTAAAAGCTCCGGCTTCAATGTGGGTAACACTTAACGACGTTATGATAAAAGAATTAAAATATCAATTGGGCGATAATAATGTTGCAGTAAAATAATAAGCTGTATTTTTTAGGCGTAAATAATAATTTGATTTTGAGGTAATAAAATGCTTACACATATTGGTACTGATACTATAGAAACAGAAAGATTGATACTTCGCAGGTTTGAGTATTCAGACGCTGACGCGATGTTAAAAAATTGGGTTGCGGACAAAAAAATACAGTCATTGTATTCTGAACCCGTGTATTCTACAAGAGAAGCCGTAAATGAGTTACTGGATAAATATATCGGTTCATATGAGAAAAATGACTATTACCGTTGGGCAATTATTGAAAAGAAGTCAGGTGAATGTATAGGTCAAATAGCGTATTTTCTTGTAGACAGCAAAAATCATTTTGCTGAAATTGAGTATTGCATTGGTTCTGATTTTCAGTGCAATGGCTATGCAACCGAAGCAACCAAAGCCGTTATTGCGTATGGATTTGATAAAATAAATTTGCACAAGATTCAAATTTGCACAAAAACTATCAATAAACCGTCTAAGCGTGTAATAGAAAAATGCGGTTTTACATACGAGGGAACACTCCGTGATTACTTTTATATGGATGGAGAATATGTAGGAAGATTATATTTCTCAATGCTGAGAAGCGAGTATAAAACGTAAGAAATAACCTCCGATTTGTCAGAATTAATCTTAGAAACTTTGATTGCATTTTGATTTTCATTTATCATAGAGACAGGGGAGGCATGTTATGAAAAAATTAGGTTTGGTGCTTAATAAATACAAATTAGGATTTGACGTTTTTGGGCTGCTGCTGTTTTTTATCATTATGATACCCAATTGTATTTGGTTTGCAATTCCTGCACCTGACGACGTATTAAGAGCTGATTCTGTTACCGTACCGTTTGATACAGTTGCTTCTATCTGCCAAGTAATTATGATTATTCTGCTATGTGTATTTATAAATAAAGAGAGAAAAAAGCTAAGTAATACGCCTTGCATTATTACCGTAATTATTTGCTGCATATTATATTTTATAAGTTGGATATTATATTACAACGGTATAACAAGCGCAATTATTATACTTGGACTGACGATTTCGCCGTGTTTGGCATTTTTGTTTTTTGCTATTGACAGAAAAAACAATGTTGCGCTCATTCCGATTTTTATTTTTACAATATGCCATTTGATATATGCAATAGTAAATTACATTATTTAGGAATTTACAGGAGAAATAAATTATGTTTGGACCAAATCCGGATGCCGTGCATCCAAATGAAAATCTTAAGAATGTTTGCTATATTAAAAACACAATTACTCGCCCTAATATTATTGTTGGTGAGTACACATATTATGATGATCCTGAAAATTCAGAGGATTTTGAAAGTCACGTAACACATCATTATGAATTTATAGGAGATAAGCTTATAATCGGGAAATTCTGTGCTATTGCTAAAGGTGTGGAGTTTATTATGAACGGTGCAAATCACCGTATGAACAGCATTTCAACCTATCCGTTCAACATTATGGGCAACGGCTGGGAAAAATCCACGCCTAAACTTGACGAGTTACCTTTAAAAGGCGATACGATAGTGGGCAACGATGTTTGGATTGGTCAGAATGTAACGGTTATGCCCGTTGTTCATATCGGAAACGGTTCGATTATCGGCGCTTATTCCGTAGTAGCTTCAGATATTCCTCCGTATTGCGTTGCCGTTGGAAATCCGTGCAAAGTTGTAAAGCAACGCTTTGATGACAGCCTTGTTGAATATTTGCTCAATCTAAAATGGTGGGATTGGGATGCCGAGAAAATATTTAAAAATCTTGAAGCCCTGACAAGCGCAGACTTGAGTAAAATAGAAAAAATTAAATAATTTTAGATTAATTAATTTGATTGATTGTATCACGGTATAATAATTGTAAAATAACCGATTGATAAACCTGAATTATGATAGAGGAGAAAATTATATGATTAGTGATTTTGCAGGAGCAGCATTTCCTTGGATTTTAATAGGTTTATTTGCAGCAATTAGTTGTTCGCTTATGAGTAGAAAGAAAAAATAAATTACGGTTTAGTGAACTTGATTTAGAATCATGAGCAGAATAAACAGCAATACTTTTACGGTAGGTTTAATTAAATAATAACGAGAAAAACACCTCTGTCTTATCAGAATTTGATTAAGACTGAGGTGCTTTTTAACGATTATATCAGTGCAATAAATATTAAAATTTTCAAAATGCTCGGATTATTCCAAATAGCTATCAGTCGGACTGGATTTTTACAAAATGCTCCTGCATATATGAATAAACGTCGTTGGGAACATTTGTAAATACATAGCATTTGTCGAGATATTCATCGGATGGAAAAATAAGTTCGTTTTCTTTTATTTCATCGTCAAGGTATTCGTCGTATGCCTTTTGGTTAGGTGTTGCATAGTTAAGATACTCAAAGTTTGCAGCTGCTATTTCGGGCTTGAGCATAAAGTTGATAAACTTTTCTGCGTTTTCCTTATTCTTGCTTGAAGTGGGAATACACATTGCGTCGTAGAAGAGGTTTGAACCGTTCTTTGGCATTGCATAGTCAAGGTCGGGATTTATATCCATCATAGTCGCAATATCGCCTGCGTAGTAAGGAGCGATTGCAGCCTGTGATTTTTCCATCTCGTTGAAAACCTGATCCATTACGTATTTTTTAAGCAAAGGCTTTTGCTCTTTAAGTTTGGCGGCAGCCTTGTCCACATCGTCCTTTGTACAGTTTGAAGGATTTATGCCGCAAAGCTGCATTGCGATAGCCATAGCGTCTCGGCTGTTGTTGAACATAAGAATCTGACCTTTAAGATCCTCGTCCCAAAGAGCTTCCCATGAGTCGGTTTTTGTTTTAACCTTTGTCTTGTCGTAAACCATAGCGGTGACACCCCAGGTGTAACAAACTGTGTATTTGCTCTCTGGGTCGCAGTCAAGCTTTTTAAATCTGTCCATAAGATTATCATAGTTGGGAATATTTTCAAAATTGAGTTCAAGCAGCATATCCTCGTCAATGAGCTTGCTGATCATATAATCCGACGGAATAATTACATCGTAGCTTACATTGCTGTTTTTAAGCATATTATAAAGCTCTTCGTTCGTTTCGTATGTGGTGTAATTTACTTTAATGCCAGTTTCGCTTTCAAACTCGTCAATTACATCCAACACGCCGTCTTCACCGTTGGCAATATATTCGCCCCAGTTATAAACATTTACTTCACCTGCGTCTGTTTTGTTGCCTGAGCATCCTGCAAGCAATGACGTGCATGCCGCTGTAATAACAGCGGCAAGGATAATACTGATTATTTTTTTCATTTCTCAATCTCCCTCAAATTAAATTTTAATATATAAATGATTCACCTATATATCAGTGTTCATTTTTATAAATCAGCTCTTTTGCGCGCTTAACTTTTCTTCACGTCTGTCGCGAAGATTTATAATTATCATAATAATCAGAACAGCAAGAAAAAGCAGAGCCGAAAGAGCGTTAATTTTCGGTGAAATTCTCCTGTGAGTCATCGAGTAAATTTCGATAGACAGGTTCTGGAATTTTGCACCGCGTGTAAAATAGGTGATAATGAAGTCATCAAGCGAATAGGTAAAGCTCATAAGCAAACCGGAAAAAATACCCGGCATAAGCTCGTGAATTACTACCTTATAAAACGCCTGCCACTGGTTGCATCCCAAATCAAGAGCGGCGTCGTAAATACTTTGATCCATTCTGGTTATTCTTGGCATTACGCTGAGCACAACAAACGGTACGCAGAAGCACACGTGCGCTATAAGTACAGTAACAAAGCCCATTTCAAAATTAAACATAACGCCTAAGAACGTAAACAGCAGCATAAGCGACACGCCCATTACAATATCGGGGCTGATTATGGGTATGTTTGAAATATTCTGAATAATAATTCTTTTCTTGCCCTTAAAATTGCTTATGCCGATTGCGGCGGCAGTGCCCAGAATTGTCGCAAAAATTGAGGCAAGCACAGCAATAATAAGAGTATTTGCGAGAGCGTTCATTATATTATCATCTCTGAAAAGTTCAGCATACCATTTTAGGGAAAATCCTTTCCATACGGTCGTTTTGCCCTCGTTAAACGAATAAAAAATGAGTACGGCAATCGGAGCATAAAGAAAAGCCAAAATAAGTCCGATGTAAATTTTGGAGATAATACCGTTTTTACGTCCGGTTTTAGTCTTGGGTTTTCTCATGCAATCGCCTCCTCATCGCCGAAGAAATTCATAAGAACAAGGAATACAAAAATGAAAATCATAAGAATCAATGAAATTGCAGATCCCGTATGCTGGTCAGTCCAGAAGATTTTATCAATTATGTCACCTATCATAATATCATCGGTTCCGCCCAGGTACTGAGAAACAAGGAATGTGCTCGCGCTGGGAACAAACACAAGTGTAATTCCCGATATTATTCCCGGGATACTCAGAGGGAAAATAACTTTTCTGAAAACCGAAATATTGTTTGATCCCAAATCCTGAGCTGCTTCAATAAGAGCCGGATCAATCTTGCTCATTACTGTGTAAATAGGCAGAATCATAAAAGGCAGGTATTCATATACCATACCCAGCACAACTGCACCGGTATTACCTATATACGTGGCATGAATACCTAACATTGAAAGAGCCATATCAAGCGGACCGTTGTCCTGCAAAATTGTAATCCACGCGTAGATTCTCAGTAAAAAGTTCATCCACATCGGAATCATCAACAGCATAATCATCGTGTTTTGCGAAGATTTTTTCATTCTTGTAATCAAATACGCAATCGGATATGCAAGCAAAAGGCAAATTGCTGTCGAAATAAACGCAATCCAGAGCGATTTAAGAAATACATTTTTATAATAAAAAGCATTTTTCAGAGGTTCAAGTGAAAAATTACCGCTGTTGTCGGTAAACGCAGTGAAGCCAATCATCACAATCGGAATCATCGTAAATACGACCATCCAAACGATGTAGGGAATAGAGGGCTTGCGTGATTTCATTTATCGCCCCTCCTTTGCGTTGCTTATAACTTCAAATTCGGCTTTTGAAAAGTCAAATGCAAGCGGAACATAGGTTGCCACCTGTTCGTCTGTGTCACTGAGCATAAGCCATTTTCTCTCATCGGATTCAAGTATAATTTCATTATGTTCGCCTTTATAGATAACCGACTCAATGTAAACATCCTTTAAATCTCCAACGCCGTCGCCCGCAAGCTGCAAAGCCTCCGGAGGGAGTGAAATTTTAACCTTCGTGCCCACCGAGAAAAAATGATTTTCAACCGTTACGGTTTCACCTTCCAGTTTGAATTCAAAGCTGTTTTCATTTTCATTTGCATATGTAACCTCGGCTTCAATAATATTGTTATAGAACGGCAAAAGCTTATTCATAATCTGTATATTGAACGGAATAACCCTCATACCTATGGTACTTCCTACTTCAGCCTGAGAAGTCGAATGAATAAGAATTTCACATTTTCCGCACATTACCGACATCTCGTAGTGAACGCCCTTGAATATTGAGCTTACAACCTCGCCGACAAGCTGACCGTTTTCGGGCTCGGTTATTTCAATATCTTCCGGGCGGATAACAACGTCAACCGGCGTATTTTTACCAAACCCCTTGTCAACACACTCAAGCTCTTTGCCCAAAATCTTAATGCGGCAGTCGTCAATCATAGTGCCGTTGAGAATATTTGCTTCACCTATAAAATCTGCAACAAATGCATTAACGGGTTCGTTGTATATATCCTCGGGAGAGCCAATCTGTTCAATTGAGCCGTTGTTCATAACAACAACTCTGTCGCTCATTGTAAGGGCTTCTTCCTGGTCGTGAGTTACATATATAAAAGTTTTTTCGGATTTTTGCTGAATTTCTTTAAGTTCAAGCTGCATACTTTTTCTCAGCTTAAGATCAAGCGCACCCAGGGGCTCGTCAAGCAGAATAATGTCAGGATTGCAAACAAGAGCTCTGGCAATTGCCACGCGCTGCTGCTGACCGCCGGAAAGTTTTGAAACGTTTCTTTTTTCATATCCCTTCAGGTCAACAACTGCGAGCATATTCGTTACTTTTTCTTTGATAACATTCTTAGGGAGCTTTTTAAGTCTTAATCCGAAAGCAACGTTTTCAAAGACATTGAGATGCGGGAATAACGCGTACTTTTGAAAAACGGTATTGACGTTTCGTTTATACGGAGGCAAATTGTTTATGCGTTTGCCGTCATAATAAACGTCGCCGCCTTCGGGCTGAATAAATCCGCCGATAATTCGCAGGGTTGTTGTTTTACCGCAGCCGCTCGGCCCGAGAATGGTAACAAATTCTTTTTCACGAATATCCAAATTGATATGATTCAAAATGACTTCTCCGTCAAATCGGACAAAAATATCCTTTAAAGAAACAATGGTCTTTTTAGATGAATTTTCCATTTGCACACCCCTGTTCATTATATTGATATTATCTGCTCAAAAAAAGAGCGGATTAGCTCCGCCTAGTATATAAACATTATAAAGTATAATATACCCAGGCGAACACAATCCGCCCCTACAAATTCTATCTCTTTGTAAAGACATAATTATTTAAGCTTTATATATTAAAAATTATATGATAAATTATACCAAAAGTCAATTGCATAATTTTGAAATTTTCAAACAACCCCAAAATTTTTTGTTGTAAGTGTTGTAAGAAAAATTCAGAGATAAGACAATATAATACCAATATTTTTCGTTTTGTGCAAATGTAAAATGATTTCATTATATTACAAGGTTAATATGCACAAAAAATTCGCAATGAATTTGTAATATAAGTTTCTGTACATTTTTTACATTATTTGTTATAATAAAACTGAAAAATAATGAAAGGGTGTATTTTGATGAAAACCTTAAAAAAGATTGCAAGCGTTTTAATTGCGGCTGCAATGGTTACATCTTCACTCGCTTTTTCTGTTACTGCAAATGCGGCTGTTGCTGATACAGATACTTCTGTTTCATCATCGGCAAAGCTTGCGGACAGCGTAGGCGACGGTGTTATCCTGCATGCATTTAACTGGTCTTACAATTCAATTAAAGAAAATCTTGCGTCAATCGCTGCCGCAGGATACACAACGGTACAGACTTCTCCTGTACAGCAGGCAAAAGACTACGGTACGTCAAACGACGTAGCAGGTCAGTGGTGGAAACTATACCAGCCTGTGAGCGAATCAATTGCACAGGCTTCTTGGCTTGGTACAAAGGCTGAACTTAAGTCATTGTGTGATGAAGCCGACAAGTACGGAATCAAAATTATCTGCGATATCGTTTCAAACCATATGGGTAACGAAACCGAAGATGATCCGAACTCTTTGAGCGAGCAGGTAAAAACATATCAGCCCGATTTCTATGCCAATAAGAGTTCATATTTCCGTAACAACAATATTACCGCAAACGATAACTCTGTTCAGAACGTAGTTCAGGGTCACCTTTCGGCTTGTCCCGACCTCAACACAGGCAACAAGAACGTTCAGAACGCAATTGTTTCATTGCTCAAGGAATGTATTGACTGCGGTGTTGACGGTTTCCGTTTTGACGCGGCAAAACATATTGAAACTCCGGACGACGGTGCATACGGCTCGGATTACTGGCCTACCATTACATCAGCAGCTGAGGATTATTACAAGGCAAAAACCGGTGATGATATTTATATCTACGGTGAAATCCTCAACAACTGCGGCGCAGGCAGATCTTACAGCTCATACACAAAGTACATTAACGTTACTGACAACAGAACAGGCGATGCGGTTCTTTACAATGTTGTAAACGGCAACGCTGATCGTGCTGCAAGCGCTGATTATAAATCAGGCGTTGATGCTTCGGACGCTGTTTTGTGGGCAGAGTCACACGATACATATGAAGGTACTTCAGGTTCAGCAGGTATTTCAAATACAGCTTCCGTAAGCGACGAAGACATTGTTAAGGCATGGGCTATCGTAGGTTCAAGAGCGGACTCAACAGCTCTCTACTTTGCACGTCCGGGTTCTGCTCTGATGGGTGAAGCTGCAAAGGATACTACATATAAGAGCACAGCTGTTTCGGAAGTAAACAAGCTCCACAATGCTTTTGTCGGTCAGTCGGAAAAGCTTGGTTCTTCAGACGGTGTTGCGTATGTTGTAAGAGGCAACTCCGGTATTGTTCTTTCAAACTGCGAAGGAACAACTAAGAATGTAAGCATTTCAGGCACAGGCATGGCTGACGGCACATACACGGATACAATCACAGGCAACAAGTTCACGGTTGCAAACGGCGTTGTATCAGGTTCAATCGGTTCAACAGGCGTTGCAGTTGTTTACAGTGCATCAACAACTCCTAAAAACACAGTTTCTGTTGAAAGCGGTGCATTTACAGGCGACACTATGACTGTTACACTCGGACTTGAGCATGCAACATCAGGTACATACTGCCTTGACAACTCAACTCCCGTAAGATACACAGGTACAACAACAATCCGCATCGGTTCTGACTACAATTACGGTGACACAATCAACCTCACACTCACAGCAACCAACGGTGACAGTACAACAACTGTTTCTTACAAATACACAAAACAAGAGTCAGTTTCATCCGGCATCTATGTATTTTTCAATGCAGCAACACGTTCCAGCTGGAAAGCTCCGTTCAATGTATATATCTATGATGAAGATACGTCTTCGGATATGACATATTCAAACGCTTCATGGCCCGGAGAAGCTATGAAGTACGATGAGGCGTCAGGTTACTATTACTACGAGGTTAATCCCAAGACTTGCGTTGGTACTGATGCTGACGGCAACGTTTCTGAGGTTAGCTTTGACCTTGCTCATTCAAGCAATGCCAACGTAATCATCAGCGACTCATCCAACCTTAATTCAGCACCCCGCCAGTATCCGTCGGCAAACAGCAAAACAAAGCTTAATCTCGGCGGTTCTTCAAAGATTTTGGGTCTTACAAAAACAACTTCATGGGAAAACACAACCCTTACTCCCACAGAAGAAAAGGTTGATGCAACTGACGTTACACAGGGCACAACTCCCACTCAACCTTCAACTCCTACTACACCTATTGAAGAGCTTTGCTACGGCGATGTAAACGCCGATAATTATGTTGATATCAGCGACGTAACAGCAATACTCAAGCAAAATGTAGGTATTAACGCTATTGCGGCTGCTTATATGCCTTTGGCAGATGTTAACGAAGACGGTTATGTTGATGTTACTGATGCTACTATGATTCAGTATTATATCAACAATGTATATGATAAGGGCGGAAAAGCAGGTCAGAAATATCAAGCTGAGGTTCCGACAGAGCCATCTACAGAACCCTCAACAGAACCTTCTACTTCTCCTACAACAGAGCCTACTACGGCTCCCGTTGAAGAAACATATACATTGTACTTTAAAACAACGCTTGGCTGGATGAATTCCGACGGTGCTTCACTTTTCGCTTATGACACAAACACAGGTGCAAGCTATTTGCTTGAGCAGCTGGAGGATGCATATCCTAACGTTTATACAGCTGAAGTTCCTAAGGATATGACGTCCTGTATTGTTTACCGCAATCTTGACGAAATTTACGAAACACCGGTAGGCGGCGAAGCAGGCAATGTTTACAACTGCTGGAGTGCAGAAGTTTCCGAAACAAATAACTGTATAACACTCAGCAACTCAGAAGCAGTTTCAGTAGGCCCGTATGTAGAGGAAACAAAGCCTGAATTTGAGCTTTCAAGAGTTTACTTCGATAACTCAGTTGCTAATTGGTCAGAGGTTTACATTTATGGTTGGGCAGAAAGCAATCTTAATAATGCTGCTGTACCTATGACAAATATTGAAGGCACAGATATCTGGTACTATGATTTTGATGAACCTCTTTTGCCGGGATCATCATGCTTCATCTTTAAGGATACTGAGTCAACATGGGTTACTCAGACAGACAATATGACTGTTGAAGACGGAATGAACTGTTTCCGTGCAAACGCCGGCAGTAAGTCCGGTGGTGTATGGAGCTTCTATACTGAGGCTTAAAAGCATAATCAGATAGATGACTGCAGTACAGATAAAGTTGCTTGCCAACTTTATGGTTTTTTCAATCCGGTCAACAATAAGTGTGGCAGTTACCATACAGAACCCATAGAAGTTCGGAAAAAATCTTTCTCGGACATCATTGTACCATATGTGGTATAAAAGATTATTAAAAGTATAATCAATATCCTCCTCGTGAAACACTTCACGGGGAGGATATGTGTTTAAATACAAAAATAATCTTGATAAAAACCAATAATTAATGTAAGATATGGTAAGAAAATAATTTTGTTATAATTTCAGTGAAATTTTAAGATTATTTAACGTAAATCAAAAGTAAGAACAAATTATAAAAGATACATTGAAAAAACAGTTGTAAATAATAATGTCTCTGACTATGGTGGGCAAATTCAAAGATATAATAAAATAAAAAGGGGCAGGCAAATGGCTCGTGAACTTAAAAAATATGAAATGGTAGAAAGAAGTATAATAAAAAAGTACCGCAAACCTATTTGGAATCAATTTATTATTGCGTTGAAAGAATATAAGCTCGTCAACAGCGGAGATAAAGTCGCAGTATGTATATCGGGCGGCAAAGATTCAATGTTGCTTGCAAAGCTTATGCAGGAACTGCACAGGTACAGCGAAGTGCCGTTTGAGGTGGAATATCTTGTAATGGATCCGGGATATAACAGAGAAAATCGTGAAAAAATTGAAAGCAACGCAAAACTTTTAAATATTCCGATAAAGATATTCGAAACCGATATTTTTGATGCCACTGCCAAAGTAAAAAAGTCTCCCTGCTACCTGTGCGCAAGAATGAGAAGAGGTTATCTATATAAATTTGCACAAGATCTCGGCTGCAATAAAATAGCACTGGGACACCATTTTAACGACGTTATCGAAACTACGTTGCTTGGTATGTTTTACGGTTCGCAAATTCAGACAATGCCGCCAAAATTACACAGTACAAACTTCAAGGGTATGGAGCTTATCCGCCCTATGTACCGAATACACGAAGATTCTATTATAGCATGGGCAAGGTACAATGAGCTGGAATTTATCAGGTGTGCCTGCCGTTTTACCGAAAATGCAGAGAATCAAACCGGCGACTCGAAGCGTCTTGAAATAAAAAATCTGATTAAAGAGCTAAAAAAGACAAACCCCAACATTGAAAAAAATATTTTTAACAGCATTCATTCCGTGTGCCTTGATACAATGGTGGGGTATAAGTCTATGGGCGAAAAACATACTTTTCTTGAAAATTACGATAAAATTGATAATTCCGATACAGAATAAAATCACGAAAAATAAAGTGTGTAAGTCAGAAAAGCGACTTGCACACTTTTTGCGTTTGCGGATCATATACCTCAATAAAATAAATAACAGAAAAGGAGATGAACGCAGCTGTGGTTAATAACGCAGCCGTTCGGTAACTTTTCAAATGCTTTTTTCTCCGCATGGTGACGCACAATAATAACGTTATATCTACCATGTCGGCGAGATCGCCGAAAGTTATTATCCTGTTGTTTTCAATGATTGCGGAGAATATTTGTGGGATTCTGTTACTGTTTGAAAAATGCGTAAACGGTATCCATTGTTTTGACCTCTCATTTTTTATCTGTTTAAAATCCATGCAATACCGTCAGCGCTCCGCTCCACTGTATTTTTAAAATGATTGCCCGGGTTCAGCCGGAACACGGTATTAATTCCTTGACTTTTATAGAATGTTTCTATTTCTTCTGTATTTTGTTGAACACACTTCAGGAATTTATTACGCGTTTTACTTTCTCGGTTTCCCAGAGAGAAATATATATAATCAGGCTTTCTCTTTACATCGTGAGAGAAGATATATTCCTTTATTCTCGGAAACCAAAGAGAGCCTGACATACTTGCTGCACGGGAAAACACATCTGTCTGATATATCGAGTAAATCGCAAACAGTCCGGCAAGGGAGTAGCCGGCAATTCCGCGCCACAATGGTTTACCTTTTATATTTTTTTCTGCTTCAGGCATAATTTTGTCGATTAAAAGTTTGAGATAGTCGTCCGCACCGCCGGTACACGGTGTATTGTTTGCCGAAATGGGAGGGATATTCCACGGAGACATATCATGATTCCATTCTAAATTACTGACGGCAACCAGTGTAAATTCCGGGCAGTCGGAATCCTGTAAAATTTGGAACACCTGTTTTCCTTCCTCGCCAAATGTATTTAGGTATACCACCGGTCGGCTTGGCGTTGCGCTTGGAAATACAGAAACTTTTTTATTGTCTATCGTAAATGAAATCATTATTTTTCCTTCCGTTCCGTTTGGTGTTTTATATAGAATAAATTATACTATATCAGGGTTGAAAATCAAGTACGCAGCTTATTCGTACTTAATATTCAACAACTGATTAAGTCAGAAAAACAGGATGAATTGACTCGGATAAAAATAATATATTTCACTAATCGTTGTAAAATTTCCGTAACACTCTGTGTGCTTGATTTTTTCTGTCTATATATAGTATAATTTTTATATAATACATTATTGAGCAGGTAACCGCGCATATTATCCAAGTAATTCTGCTATTGACAATTTTACTTTTGAGCAAAGGGGGCGGCGTTTTGGAACTGTCGGAACTGACGGCTTATGCCGAGGAAAAATTCCACATACAAGAGCAACACAAATGGGCTGATTTCCCGGGATTTTCGGTTTTGGTTGATCCAAATACGGAGAAATGGGTCGCTCTCCTGATGCGCCGGTGGGATTCGGATACCGGAACGGAAATACAGCGATGTGATATCAAATGCGGTCGGCAAATTCTTTCCGAAATAAATGAACCATATTTGTCAATGCCTTTCAGAATGAAGGGAGCAAAATGGGTGGGCGTGAGCTTCGGCGACAGCACTAAGTCGGAGGTAGTGTACAGGCTCTTTGACCGTGCGGTTTACTCCGTTGAGCAGCGTGGATATACTATTGAACTTAACACGCCGCCTACAAAACCTACGGCCGTATATCAGGACACTGCGCTGCCGCTCGTTGGGACACCATTTACAGCGCCCGATCTCAATATTCCCGAAAAAATCCGCAAGATGCAGCTGCTCTACGAGTATAAGGACGGTTCTTTTAAGCAGAAGTGCAGAAACTTTTACATACAAGGCAAGTTTATGGAAGATTACGTGGATAATATGCCGTGGAACGGAGAGTTAAGACACTATTTTTGTACCTATCACGATTTGAATATTCCACAGCTTAGAGGATACTTCACCTGGCGTACTCGTGTCAGAAAAGGGGATTTTTCGCCGATTGCCGCTTCGCTTGCCTACATTTATGTATATGAACTGCTCAACGGGATCGGAACAGACTCGCCGGAGGACGCACTTAGGAAACTGAAGGGATTTGAGATAGGTTATATTGACTCCAAGATCGGAGATCCGCATATGCGCACAAACTTATATCGCTGGATGTTGGAATACGCTGTGCTCAACAATGTCCCCCCGACGCTTGCGCGACAATATGCCGACCCTGACTTAATGGAAACAGACGCTTCACTACCGATTCTTAAAAATCCGAAAGAATATTCCGATGAGGAAATTTTTTCGGCCATTTGCAGCTTCGCCGCAAAAAGGTTTAAACAGTCACCTGTTTTAAAAAAAGATGATAAGAAAGGTAAACATTTATTTGCAGCGGTTTGGCGTTATGCGTCGGAAAAATATTCTCAGAATGGCAAAACTCTTTTTACGGCGTGCTTCGGAAAGCAGAAAGTATTTCCGTGGTACCCGCTTGCCAATTCAATCTATTGGGCTGAATATCCCCATTCGGATACCGATTATGTGCTGAATCCTTGCAGATCGTTCCACTGCCGTGATGGTGTGTGGACGGAAAAACGGTATGCCAATCTGTATTTTGACAGTGATAGATTTCATGCTTTTATGCACGAAACGGAACGTGTGATTAGACGATGCCTAAAAACAGGTCATTATCTCCGCAAGAATCCCGAGGAAGCGTGGGTAACACCCTACGTTGAGCAAGTTCTTAAGGAAGAGCGGCAGGCGGAGATTGAAGCTGCAAGGCCGAAGATTACAATCGACCTTTCCGATCTTGAGCAGATCCGCCAGGATGCGATCATAACAAGAGACAGCCTGCTGACTGAAGAGGAGATAGACGCAGCGGCAGATTATGGTCAGAAAAGTCAACCGACAGAAGAACCGACTCAGACGATTAATCAGAATGAAACAGAATCAATTGCTGAGCTTGACGCAACTCATAGTCGGATTCTCCTCGCGCTTCTCCGCGGAGAATCCGTAGAAACCTATATGAAAGTCAATCACCTGATGCCGTCTGTGGCGGCAGATACAATCAACGAGGCTTTATTTGATGAGATTGGCGACAACGTCCTGGAATGTGACGGTAATACCATTACGCTCGTTGAAGATTACAGGGAAGATATCCTGCAAATGGTTGGAGGTAAGAACTTATGAATAATGATAATAAAAAAGTACCAAAGCGAATTGCGCAAACTATATTGAACTCTCTCAAAGGCGGCGTAGTGCCCAGAATTGGTCTGCCGTACATTACAGTGGGAAGAAAAAATGAGATTGAAGCTTTGTTGCATGACGTGGATATTATTGCCGACGGCGGAGCGTCTTTCCGTTTTATTGTAGGCAGATACGGTTCCGGTAAGAGTTTTCTTATACAGACAATCCGAAACTATGTCATGGACAAGGGCTTTATCGTGGCGGATGCGGATCTTTCTCCGGAAAGGCGGCTGCAGGGAACAAGAGGTCAGGGACTTGCCACTTATCGTGAACTTATAAGCAACCTTTCCACCAAGACAAAGCCTGAGGGCGGTGCGTTGACGTTGGTACTTGATCGTTGGATCAGCGGAGTACAGTCTCAGGCTGTACAGGAAACGGCTCTCGAACCCGGCGATCCCGCACTGACAAAGGCTGTTGATCAAAAAATCTATGCGGTTACCTCCGCTGTAAGCGAGCTTGTGCACGGCTTTGAATTTGCCGGGCTTCTGTCAATCTATTATCACGCCTATGTGGACGGCGACGATGAGATGAAAGCAAAAGTTGTGCGCTGGTTTAGAGGCGAATATGCCTTAAAAAGTGAGGCAAAAGAGGAACTCGGAGTTAATATCATAATAAAGGATGATGACTGGTATGATTACTTAAAAATTTTCGCCGTGTTTTTCCGCCTTGCAGGGTATGCGGGAATGATGATTATGATCGACGAATTGGTAAATCTCTATAAAATTCCGAATGCCATAACCCGACAGTACAATTACGAAAAACTGCTTACGATGTATAACGACACCTTGCAGGGCAAGGCAAGATATTTGGGCATTATTATGGGTGCAACGCCACAGGCGATTGAAGATAAGCGGCGTGGAGTGTACAGCTACGAGGCACTTCGCTCCCGTCTCACCGAGGGAAAATTTTCAAAACCCGGCGCAAGAGATCTGCTCGCGCCTGTCATTCGTTTGGAGCCGTTAACGCCTGAGGAAATGCTTGTGCTCTGTGAAAAACTGTGCGGTATGCACGCTGATCTTTACGGCTATCAAAAGAAGCTTGACACAGATGATCTCGTACGTTTCATAAAACTTGAATACGGACGAATCGGTGCAGATCAAAACATCACACCCCGAGAGGTAATTAGAGATTTTATCGAACTTTTGGACTTGCTGTATCAGAATCCCAACGTGACAATGGAGGAGCTTTTGCAGTCGGATGACTTTACCTACGCAAAATCAGAAGCGGTCTCCGATCAGACGGACAAAAACTATGCGGAGTTTACGATATGAACGTTTATAACAGATATGCCCCTTTTATTCAGGATTATATATACCGCTCAGGTTGGCAGATGCTTCGTGGTGTACAGAATGCCGCAGGCGAAGCAATCTTCGGTACAGATGACAATGTGCTCCTGACTGCCTCCACGGCGTCCGGAAAGACGGAGGCAGCGTTTTTTCCGATTTTGACGTTGTTGGATGAGGATCCGCCCAAAAGCGTGGGCGTGCTGTATATCGCGCCGCTTAAGGCACTCATCAACGACCAGTTCGGACGGCTCAGCGAGCTGTGCGAAGAGACGGGAATCCCGGTGACGCGCTGGCACGGCGACGTGCCGCAATCGCAAAAGCGAAGGCTGCTCAGAAAGCCCTCAGGTATTTTGCAGATTACGCCTGAATCTCTCGAATCGCTGATGATAAATAAACATATGGATATCCCGTCGCTGTTCGGCGACCTGCGTTTTATTGTCATAGACGAGATTCACTCTCTGCTGCGCGGCTATCGCGGTATGCAGACTTTCTGCCTTATTGAACGGCTCTGCAAACTGGCAGGCTGCAATCCGAGAAGAATCGGTCTTTCCGCAACCATAGGAGAACCCGAGGCGGCAGGGCGTTTTCTCGCGGCGGGCAGCGGTCGCAGAACGGTTATTCCGGGGTTTGACGGCGGCAAAGAAATATGGCGGCTGTCAATGGAGCATTTTTATAATACTGCTCCCCAGGCGGATGAGGGAAAGCATACTGCGCCTGAGACGCCTGTTATGGAAATGCCGACGGATAAAGCGCCCACGGCGGCTGACCCGGGTATCGGTTATATTTTTGAGCATACGCGAGGTAAAAAATGTCTTGTTTTCACCAATTCTCGTGAGGAGTGCGAGGCGGTCTGTCAGAGCTTGAGGCAGTATTGCGAAGCAAATCACGAGCCGGACCGTTTCCTTATCCACCACGGCAACCTATCCGCCTCTTATCGGGAGAGCGCGGAGGAAGAAATGAAAGACGACGACTCTCTTATGTCGGTTTGCGCCACCGCTACGCTTGAGCTGGGGATTGACATCGGCAGACTGGAACGAGCGTTCCAAATTGACGCTCCGTTTACGGTGTCCGGTTTTTTACAGCGTATGGGCAGAACAGGCAGGCGCGGCGATCCGTCCGAAATGTGGTTTGTTATGCGTGAGGATCACCCTGAGCCCCGTGCTATGCTTCCGGAAATGATTCCATGGTATTTGATTCAGGGCATTGCACTGGTACAGCTCTACATTGAGGAGCGTTTTGTGGAACCGCCGAGAACGGGGCGGTTGCCGTACAGCTTGCTCTATCATCAGACGATGAGCACATTGGCTTCCTGCGGAGAAATGACCCCGGGCGAGTTGGCTTCGCGAGTACTGCCGTTGTCCTGTTTTCACAGAATCTCGCAGGAGGATTACCGAATATTGCTGCGGCATTTGCTTGAAATCGACCACATCAGCCGAACGGAAAACGGCGGACTGATTGTGGGACTTGTCGGCGAAAGAATCGTAAACAATTATAAATTTTACGCGGTATTTCGGGAAAATATCGAATATTCCGTTCGTTGCGGCTCGGAGGAATTGGGCACAATTGTAAAGCCGCCTCCTGTTGGTGATAAGATTGCCATTGCGGGACGGGTCTGGCTTGTAGATGAGGTGGATCACAAAAAGCGAGAGGTCTATTGCACTCTCGTAAAAGGAAATATCCCTGCTTATTTCGGAGATGTGGCGGGCGATATTCACACTCGCATTTTAGAGCGTATGTACTGCGTTTTAAATGAGCAAAAAAATTACCCTTATCTTTTGAAACACGCTGTGTGCAGGTTACAGGATGCACGTGATACTTTCCAAAAGTCCGGTATAAAGAACCATCCGCTTGTGCATTTGGGCGGAAATATGTGGGCGCTGTTTCCTTGGCTTGGCAGCTATGCTTTTCTTGCCCTGGAGCGATTCCTGAAAATCCGCTGCGCAAAGAGGTTGAGACTTAAGGGGTTGAATCCCTCAAGACCATACTATATGCAATTTACAATGAAGGTAGGAGAGGAGGAGTTTTACCGAATCACGGCTGAGGAAGCGGCAAAGGACTTCGACCCGCAGGAGCTTGTCTATCCCAAAGAAGTACCTGTTTTTGAAAAATATGACGAGTATGTGCCTGATGAGCTGGTTCGAAAAGGTTTTGCGCTGGGCGTGCTTGATATTGACGGTATGAAGCAAAGAGTGCTCAGTTGGTCAAATAACCGCAAAAATACTGAATAAAAACAATCAGACAACAGCATTAAAAGGGTATGCGGAAACGAAAAACCATACATAATTCGTATAGATAAGCAGAATGTTGAAAATAATGTATGGATGTGTTATCATAAAAAACAGAAAAGGAGGCGGATAATATGGAACTTCGTACACTGCGATATTTTTTGGCGGCGGCACAGGAAGAGAACATTACCAGAGCCGCGGATATTCTGCATGTAACTCAGCCGACGCTGAGCCGTCAGATGATGGACTTAGAAAGAGAACTGGGCACTACATTAATGCTGCGCGGAAAAAACGGATTGACTCTGACCGACGACGGTTTCTATTTTAGACAGAGAGCTGAAGAAATTGTCGAGCTTGCAGATCGTTTGGAGCAGTCTTTTGTAAAACGCAATGCTGATGTCAGTGGTGTTATTTCTATTGGTGCAACTGAGGCTGTAGGAAGTCGGCTTTTTGCTAAGTTGATTAAGCAGTTTTCGGAGAAATATCCGTTAGTGCAGTTTAATCTATACAACGGAATGGCAGATTATATCAAGGATCGAATGGATAAGGGACTGATCGATGTTGGTCTGTTGTTGGAGCCGATAGATATATCGAAATATGATTTTGTCCGCCTTTCTCAAAAAGAGACATGGGGTGTGCTTATGCGGGATGATCACCCTTTGGCTGACCGAGAATCTATTGCGCCGGATGAAATAGCAAAATATCCGCTGATTCTCCCGCTGCGCGAAAGGGTTCGAGCCGAAATTATGAATTGGTTCAAATACGATGAGAATGAACTGAACGTACCTCTCAGCTATACACTGCTATCAAACGCAGTTCTGCTTGTGGAAGAAGGGCTCGGCTGCGCCTTTTGCCTTGACGGCGCGCTGGCAATCCGCAACAGCCCGCATTTGCGCTTTATTCCCATTAAGCCTGAACATACTACCCGAAGTATATTGGTATGGAAGAAAAATCAACTGTTTTCTCCCGTGACATCCCTGTTTATTCAGGAAATCAATATGCTTCGTGCAAGAATTGAATAAATACAGCTCTAAATAAAGGACTTCCGAGGTCTAATTGACTCGGAAGTCCTTATTTTTTCTTTATCCATACAAAAAACACATTGAAAAGAATAAAGAATAGGTATTAGACATTGAAACCGAGGTGTTTTATAATAAAAACAGGAAGTAAAAGAAATTTATTATTCTGAAATTAATCCCGCGGAACAGATAGGAGATAAAACAAATGAAAAAAATACTTTCTCTCTTTTTTACAATAGCTGTGGTTCTTACGATTGCGGCATGCGGGACGGCGGAAAATCAAGATAATTTTTCCTCTGTTCCTACTGAAAACAGCTCCGCAACGTCGGTTACATCAACATCGGAAAAATCGCAACCGACCGAATCATCTGATTTATCATCGGCGGCGCAAATATCTTCCGCGACAGAAAATTCTGAAGAGCAAGCAAGTAAATCTCGACAGATCTCCGTACAGTTTGGAGAAAACACGGCTGTTTATGAACTAAATAACAGCGCGGCGGCAAACTCGTTCTATGAACAGTTACCTTTTACTGTTGAGGCGGAAGATTTTAGCAACAACGAGAAGATCTTTTATCCGCCGCAAGAGCTTGATACCGAAGATTCCCCTTTGGCACAGTCGGGTGCAGGAACACTGGCGTACTATAAGCCATGGGGAGATGTGGTATTCTTCTACGGCGATTACAACGAAAACCCTTCACTCTATGAATTGGGACAGGTAGTATCGGGCGGTGAGCTTGTCAGCAAAATGTCGGGAACAATTACCATTGAAGCAGTAGAATAAAAAATTTATAATTTATAAGGAGTCCTGCAAATAAAAGTCAAGTCGTAAAATGAAAAAAGTTAAAAAATTTTTTGGCAGCAGAAAAAGGGTATAACAAAGCAAGCCGGACTTTAA
>CAJFNC010000020.1 GCA_904393835.1 uncultured Ruminococcus sp.
TTAAAGTCCGGCTTGCTTTGTTATACCCTTTTTCTGCTGCCAAAAAATTTTTTAACTTTTTTCATTTTACGACTTGACTTTTATTTGCAGGACTCCTTACAATTTTATTCTATCATAACATCTGTCCCAAAAACAGGACTTTGATACATAGTCAAAGTCATATGCGGAATTTTTTATCCGCATATCTGTCAATCGCAAAGGGTGCAGCGTTTTATTCGGTACATTCAGGAGATATAATCACTTAAACATCGTTGTAAATATCGTTGTAAATTTAATCTTATTATATTATAGAAAAAGCGGCAAAACCGAAAGGCTTTGCCGCTATACTGATATAAAACAGAAGAACACAGAAAGCGTTGCTTAAAACTCAATTCCTTTTCTGCCGGTGATTCCCAGGTCATAGGGATGCTTTATTTTTTTGAACTCGGTAACGTAGTCGGCAACGTCAAGAAAACGCTGCGAGGGATTGTGCCCCGTCATTACAATTTCCATACTTTTCGGCGCGTTGGTTATGAACTCATAAACCTCTGCCTCGGTGAGCATACCGCAGTTTACGACGTCAAAAACCTCATCAAGAACCACCATATCGTATCGTTCGGTAAGCGCAGTCGTTACGCTGCGCTCAAAGATACCTTTAAAAATTTTTGCCGCCTGCATTTTTTCCTTTTCGTCCATATCAAATGTGAATTTCAGCTCGAGCGGGCAAAATGTGAGCGTGACGTTTTCGGTGTGGCTGAGCACGTGGCGTTCGCCTGAAAATTCGGTTTTCAAAAATTGTACAAACAAAACTTTCATATTGCTGCCCGCGGCGCGAACCGCAAGTCCTACCGCCGCTGTTGTTTTGCCTTTGCCGTCGCCGTAGTAAGCGTGTATCATAAAATCTTCCTTCCGATAACCTGTAATCAATCATTTTATGATATAATTATAATGCTCAAAGGGTAAATTTGCAATATGTACATTTTGCACATAAATTTTATTTAAAAAAGGCAAAATTTCTATACCTAAAAATTGCAAAAACTTTTGCTGTTTTCTTGCAAAAACGGGTATTTTACTGTATAATATCACTTGTGTGACTGCACAAGATATGCGTTGAAGCGGGAGGTTGCGGCCGAAAGGTCGGTTTTTCCGTGGAGTATGTCCGATTTTAAACCGGGCGATTTAATTGAAACACAGAGTAAATTTGCGGCATTGGGGTTGCTATGCTGTAATTATGCTCACACGCTTTCAGAACTGTCCCGGTTAACTGAATAGTTAAACGGGTTTTTTAATGCAGGGTGAGGAAACACCCGGCAGAGTTTCAAAAAAGTTTTTTGAAAGCAACGCCCGCCAACTAAATTTTTAAGGAGGCGACGATAATGGCAGTCAAGGAAAAGATTAGAATAAGATTAAAGGGTTATGATCATCAGCTCGTTGATCAGTCGGCAGAAAGAATTGTTGCTACTGCAAAGCGTACAGGCGCCAGAGTTTCAGGCCCCGTTCCGCTCCCGACCGAGAAACAGGTTGTAACTATTCTTCGTGCTGTTCATAAGTATAAGGACAGCCGTGAGCAGTTCGAGATGAGAACTCACAAGCGTCTTATCGATATCTTAAGACCGTCAAACAAGACAGTCGAGGCTCTTATGAGCTTAGAGCTCCCTGCCGGCGTTGATATTGAGATTAAGTTATAATCAAAATACCAACCTACAAGCAGACAGGGTCATGTTGGCAAAAGCCAACCAATAACCTATAAGGAGGATATATTATGCAGAAAGCAATCATCGGTAAAAAAATCGGTATGACTCAGATTTTCGATGAAAAGGGAGTAGTAATTCCCGTAACTGTTGTTGAGGCAGGCCCTTGCGTGGTTACAGCCAAGAAAACAGTTGAAAACGACGGCTACGCAGCTGTACAGCTCGGATACGGCGACTTAAAGCCCCACAAGGTTAACAAGCCTATGAAGGGATTTTTTGACAAAGCAGGCGTAGCACCCAAAAAGACTCTTAAAGAATTCCGTTTTGCCGACACAGACGCTTACAATGTAGGCGACCTCGTAAAGGCAGACGTATTCACCCCCGGCGACAAGATTGACGTTACCGGCAAGAGCAAGGGTAAAGGTACTGCAGGCGTAATTAAGAGATGGAACTTCCACCGCCTTAAAGAAAGCCACGGTACAGGCCCATGCGTTCGTCACGGCGGCTCAATCGGTGCCTGCTCATCACCTTCAAGAGTTTGGAAGGGCAAAAGAATGGCAGGTCACCTCGGTGCAGAAAAGGTAACAGTTCAGAACCTGACTGTTGTTAAGGTTGACGTTGAAAACAACCTCATCGCAGTAAAGGGCGCTGTTCCCGGACCAAACAAGGGAATCGTTATTCTTAAAGATTCCGTTAAAGCTTAAGGAAGGGGGATTATAAATGCCTAATTTATCAGTAGTAAATATGGAAGGTAAGGCAGTCGGCACAATCGAACTCGCTGATTCCGTATTCGGTATTGAACCCAATGCTGCTGTAATGCATCAGATGGTTGTTAACTATCTTGCTGCTCAGCGCCAGGGTACACAGTCCGCTCTTACAAGAGCAGAAGTTTCCGGCGGCGGTAAAAAACCCTGGAGACAGAAGGGTACAGGCCGTGCAAGACAGGGCTCAACCCGTGCACCGCAGTGGACACACGGCGGTATCGTATTTGCTCCCAAGCCAAGAAGTTACAGATTTACTGTAAACAAGAAGGTAAGAAGACTTGCTATGAAGTCAGCTCTTTCTTCAAAGGTTATGGGTAACGAAGTAGTAGTTGTTGATTCAATCAAGGTTGACGATTACAAAACAAAGACAATCGTTGCTATGCTCAAGGCTGTTGAGGCTGAGAAAAAGGCTCTCATCGTTTTGGCTGACGCAGACAGCAAGGTTGTTAAATCCGCTAACAATATTCCCGGCGTTAAGACGGCTCACGTCAGCACACTCAATGTTTATGACATTCTCAACGCTGACAAGCTTGTTATCGCTAAGGATGCTGTAAGCAAGATTGAGGAGGTATATGCATGATTGCACATGATATCGTAATTCGTCCGATTATTACTGAAAAAAGTATGCTCGGCGCAGTAAACAAGGTATATACTTTTGAAGTTGCTAAGACAGCTAATAAAATTGAAATCGCAAAAGCTTGCGAAGAAATTTTCAAGGTTAAGGTTGCAAAGGTAAACACCGTAAGCGTTCGCGGCAAGTTCCGCCGCCAGGGCAGAAACAACGGCGGTTACACAAGAAGCTGGAAAAAAGCTATTGTAACACTTACAGAAGACAGCAAGCCTATCGAATTTTTTGAAGGCATGATGTAAACCCGATTTTTCGGGCAGAATGTATGGGAAACGCCATTTTCCCGCAAAGCCATCATGAGGAGAGTGAAATAAATGGCCATTAAAGTATATAAACCGACCATTAACTCAAGAAGAAATATGTCGGTTACCGATTATTCGGTTCTTTCTAAGGTTGCTCCTGAGAAAAGCTTGCTCGCTCCTTTAAACAAAAAGGCAGGACGTAACAGCTATGGCAGAATTACTGTTCGTCACAGAGGCGGCGGTAACAGAAGAAAGTACCGTATCATAGATTTTAAGCGTCAGAAGTTTGACGTAGAAGCTACAGTAAAAACACTTGAGTACGATCCCAACCGTTCGGCATTCATTGCGCTTATTGAGTATACAGACGGCGAAAAGGCTTATATCCTTGCTCCCGAAGGTCTCAAGGTTGGCGACAAGGTACTCGCAGGCGAAAACGCCGACATTAAGCCCGGCAACGCACTTCCGCTTACAGCAATTCCCGTAGGTACATTTATCCACAACGTTGAGCTTTATCCCGGCAGAGGCGCTCAGCTCGCTCGTTCGGCCGGCAACATGGCTCAACTTATGGCTAAGGAAAACGGTCTTGCACTTTTAAGACTTCCTTCAGGCGAATTGAGAAACGTTTCAGAAAACTGCATGGCTACAATCGGTCAGGTAGGCAACATAGATCACGAGAATGTTAAAATCGGTAAAGCAGGACGTAAGAGAAACATGGGTTGGAGACCCACTGTCCGCGGTTCTGTTATGAACCCGAACGACCACCCGCACGGCGGTGGTGAGGGTAAATCACCGGTCGGCCGTCCGGGCCCTGTTACCCCTTGGGGTAAGCCTGCACTCGGCTACAAGACTCGTAAGAACAACAAGAGCAGCGATAAGCTTATCGTTCGCAGAAGAAACGGTAAGTAAGGCAGAGAAAGGAGCTTAATAACTATGAGTAGAAGTACAAAAAAGGGTCCCTTTGTTCAGCCTGTACTGCTCAAAAGGGTTCTTGAAATGAACGAATCCGGCGAGAAGAGAATTCTTAAGACTTGGTCAAGAAGCTCAACAATTTTCCCCGAGTTCGTAGGACACACATTTGCCGTTCACGACGGCCGTAAGCATGTTCCGGTTTATGTAACTGAAGATATGGTAGGACACAAGCTCGGCGAGTTTGCTCCCACAAGAACCTTCAAGGGTCATGCCGGTTCTAAGACAAGTAAATAAGCGGAAGGAGAGTATTGCAGATGGAAGCTAAAGCACAAGCAAAATTTGTTCGTATTTCACCCCGCAAGGTAGGCGTTGTTTTGGACCTTATCAGAGGCAAAGACGTTAAATATGCGGAAGCTGTTCTTAAGCACACTCCCAAGGCCGCTTGCGAGCCGCTTTTGAAGCTGCTCCATTCAGCTATGGCTAATGCTGAGACTAACCACGACATGGATGTATCCAGACTTTTCGTTGCTCAGTGCAACGCAACAGCTGGCCCCATCCTTAAAAGAATTCGTCCGAGAGCACAGGGCAGAGCGTTCAGAATCAACAAAAGAACTTCTCACATTACCCTCGTACTCAAGGAAAAAGAAGACTAAGGGGAGGTTAAACTATGGGTCAGAAAGTTAATCCGCACGGACTTCGTGTCGGCATAATTAAAGATTGGGATTCCCGTTGGTTTGCAAGCAAGAAAGACTTCGGCGACACACTCGTTGAGGACTACAACCTTCGTAAAACACTGAAGGCTCAGCTTTACAACTTCGGTATCTCTAAGATTGAAATTGAACGTGACGGCAAAAAGGTAAGAATCAGCCTTCATTGCGCAAAGCCTGGCCTTGTAATCGGTAAGGGCGGTTCTGAGATTGACAAGCTCAAAGCTCAGTGCGAAGCAATGCTTAAAAAGCCCGTTGCTATCAATATTATAGAAGTAAAGGCTCCCGAGCTTGACGCTCAGCTCACAGCAGAGAGCATCGCTCAGCAGCTTGAAAAGAGAATTTCATTCCGCCGCGCTATGAAGCAGTCAATCGGCAACGCTATGCGCCGCGGTGCTAAGGGTATCAAGATTATGTGTTCAGGTCGTCTCGGCGGCGCTGAAATCGCTCGTTCGGAACAGTACCACGAGGGTACAATTCCGCTTCAGACATTGCGTGCCGACATTGATTACGGTTTTGCTGAGGCTAACACAACCTATGGTAAAATCGGCGTTAAAGTATGGCTTTACAAGGGCGAAGTTCTTAACGAGGTTAAATCAAGAAAGCCCCGCAGAGAAGGAGGCAAAAAGTAATGTTATTACCTAAGAGAGTTAAGTACAGAAGAGTACACAGAGGTCGTATGACAGGTAAGGCTCTTCGCGGTAACAAGGTTACTTACGGTGAATACGGTTTGCAGGCTACAGAGCCCGCATGGATTACTTCAAACCAGATTGAGGCTGCCCGTATTGCCATGACTCGTTACTGCAAGAGATTCGGTAAAGTATGGATTAAAATTTTCCCTGACAAGCCGGTAACGGCAAAGCCTGCCGAGACTCGAATGGGTTCAGGTAAAGGTTCGCCCGAGTACTGGGTTGCAGTTGTAAAGCCCGGCAGAGTTATGTTTGAGCTTGCCGGTGTAGATGAAGCTACTGCAAGAGAAGCTATGAGACTTGCAGCAATGAAGCTTCCGATTAAGTGCAAGTTTGTTAAGAAAGAGGAGGGTGAGCAGTAATGAAAGCATCAGAACTCAGAGAATTATCAGTAGAAGAGCTTCAGACAAAGCTCACGGAACTCAAGGAAGAATTATTTAATCTTCGCTTCCAGCTTGCTGTTAATCAGCTCGAAAACTCATCCAGAATCGGCGCTGTTAAAAAAGACATTGCAAGAGTTTCAACAATTCTTCGCCAGCGTGAACTCAGCGGCGCTGAAGCCTAAGAGAGGAGGACTTAACAGTGAGTGAAAGAAATTTGAGAAAAACCGTTGTCGGCAAAGTAGTAAGCGATAAGATGGACAAAACTATCGTTGTTGCAGTTGAAGACAGCGTAAAGCATAAGCTTTATAACAAAATTGTTAAGCGTACGGTTCGCTTTAAAGCACACGACGAAAACAACGAGTGCGGAGTAGGCGATCGTGTAAAGGTTATGGAGACCCGTCCTCTTTCTAAGGATAAAAGATGGAGACTCGTCGAGATTATTGAGAAAGCTAAATAAGTTTAGCGGCTTTGAGAAAAGGAGGAATACACTGTGATTCAACAGCAAACTATCCTCAAGGTTGCCGACAACACCGGCGCAAAGGAACTTATGTGCATTCGTGTACTCGGCGGTACCAGAAGGAGATATGCCAATATTGGCGACGTAATCGTTGCTTCTGTTAAAAAAGCAGCACCCGGCGGTGTTGTTAAAAAAGGCGACGTTGTAAGAGCCGTTGTTGTTCGTTCTGCAAAGGGCGTAAGACGTGAGGACGGCACATACATCCGTTTTGATGAAAACGCGGCTGTAATTATTAAAGAAGATAAGAACCCCAGAGGTACTCGTATCTTTGGACCGGTTGCAAGAGAGCTTCGTGATAAAGACTATATGAAGATTCTTTCTCTCGCACCCGAGGTACTTTAAATGGAGGTGTCACAATGAGTAAGGTTCATGTAAAAACAGGCGACACCGTTATCGTTATCAGCGGTAAGGATAAGGGCAAAAAAGGTCAGGTTATGGCTGTAAGTCCTAAAGAAGGAAAAGTAATCGTAGAAAAGATTAACATGGTTTCAAAGCACGTTAAGCCCAGAAAAATGGGTGAGCAGGGCGGTATTATTAAAGCTGAGGGCGCTATGTATGCGTCTAAGGTTCAGATTGTTTGCCCTCACTGCAAAAAACCTACAAGAGTCGGCCACAAGTTCTTTGAGGACGGCTCCAAGGGCAGAGTTTGCGTAAAATGCGGCGAATCGCTTTAAGGAGGAAATAAGATATGGCAAGACTTAAAGAATATTACTTAAAAGAAGTTGCACCTGCTCTTATGACAAAGTTCTCCTACAAGAGCACAATGCAGATTCCTAAACTTGAAAAAATCGTTGTAAACGTAGGCGCAGGCGAAGCCAAGGATAACTCAAAGGTTATCGACGCTATTATTACTGACCTTTCTGCAATTACAGGTCAGAAACCTCTTATTTGCAGAGCAAGAAAGTCAGTAGCAAACTTTAAGCTCAGAGAGGGTATGCCCATCGGCTGTAAAGTTACGCTCAGAGGCGAAAGAATGTATGAGTTTCTCGACAGACTTTTCAACGTAGCTCTTCCCCGTGTAAGAGACTTCAGAGGTATCAACCCCAACTCTTTCGACGGCAGAGGCAACTACAATATGGGTCTTAAGGAACAGCTCATTTTCCCTGAGATTGATTATGATAAGATTGACAAAGTTCGTGGTATGGATATTTGCTTCGTAACTACGGCAAAAACTGACGAAGAAGCTCGTGAGCTTTTGGCTCTTATGGGCGCTCCGTTCTCAAAGTAAGGAGGGATTGTTGTGGCTAAGACTGCAATGAAAGTAAAGCAGCAGAGAAAACAGAAGTTCTCTACAAGAGAGTATTCGAGATGTAAGATCTGTGGTAGACCACACGCTTACCTCCGTAAATATGGCGTTTGTCGTATTTGCTTCCGCGAGCTCGCTTACAAGGGCGAAATTCCGGGCGTAAAGAAAGCAAGCTGGTAATTTAAGGGAGGAACAGATAATGCAGATTACAGATACAATTGCTGATTTGCTTACAAGAATCCGTAACGCTAACTCAGCAAAGCACACATCCGTTACAATCCCTGCTTCAAAGCTTAAAGCGGCTATTTGCCAGATTCTTCTTGACGAAGGTTATATTAAGAACTTTGAAGCAGATTATAGCGATAATAAGCAGGGCGTACTCAAGGTTACTCTTAAGTATGTTGACGGCACACCTGCAATCACAGGTCTCCGTCGTGTTTCTAAACCCGGCTTGCGTATATACTCAAATGCAGAAGATATGCCGAAGGTAATGAAGGGCCTCGGAATTGCCGTTATCTCAACATCAAAAGGTGTTATGACTGACCGTCAGGCACGCAAAGAGCATGTTGGCGGCGAGGTTCTCGCTTACATTTGGTAAGAGGAGGTGCGATAAATGTCTCGAATTGGAAGAAAACCTATAAATATTCCCGCCGGTGTTACAGCTACAATCGCTGACGGCGTAATCACTGTCAAGGGACCCAAGGGAACTCTCGATTTCGCTTACAATCCCAATATGACAGTTGAAATCAAGGACAACGTAATCGAGGTTACACGTCCTGACGATGCAAAGGAAAACCGCTCGCTTCACGGACTTACAAGAACGCTTATCAACAATATGGTTATCGGCGTTACCGAAGGTTACAAGAAGGAGCTCGAAGTTAACGGCGTCGGTTACCGTGTTCAGAAACAGGGCAACAAATGCGTAATGAACCTCGGTTTTTCACATCAGGTAATCGTTGAGGATACAGAGGACATCAAGATTGAAGTTCCCGATCCCAACAAAATTGTTATTCTCGGCATTGATAAGCAAAAGGTTGGTCAGTTTGCTGCCGAAGTAAGAGAAAAGCGTCCGCCGGAGCCATATAAGGGCAAGGGTATTAAGTACGCTGACGAAGTTATCCGCCGCAAGGAAGGCAAAGCCGGTAAGGGCAAATAATTAAGGAGTGAATAAGAAATGGTAAGCAGACCTGATACAAAAAAGGCACGCGCAAAACGCCATAAGAGAGTTCGCAGCAAAATCAGCGGAACTGCTGCTTGTCCTCGTTTGTGCGTATTCCGCTCCAGAAACAACATCTACGCTCAGATTATTGATGACGTAGCCGGTGTTACACTTGCTCAGGCTTCAAGCCTTGACAAGTCAATCACAGGAAATGGCGGAAACAAAGAGGCAGCAAAGGCTGTCGGCGTTCTTGTAGCAGAGCGTGCAAAAGCTAAGAATATCGTTGACGTTGTATTTGACAGAGGCGGTAACATATATCACGGCCGTGTTAAGGAATTGGCCGAAGGCGCCCGTGAGGGCGGCCTCAATTTCTAAGGAATAGGAGGAATTACTTTGGCTAAGACAGTAGAAGCAACCGGCGAGTTGAAAGAAAGAGTTGTTACTATCAACCGTGTATCAAAAACGGTAAAGGGCGGTCGTATTTTTAAGTTTGCCGCTTTGGTAGTAGTAGGCGACGGTAACGGAACAGTAGGTTTCGGTATCGGCAAAGCAGGCGAAGTACCCGACGCTATCCGCAAGGGTATTGCAGACGCTAAGAAAAACCTTATGAAGGTTTCACTCAGAGGAACAACTATTCCTCACGAAATTATCGGTGAGTTCGGTGCAGGCAGAGTTCTTTTGATGCCCGCAGCTCCCGGTACCGGTGTTATCGCAGGCGGCCCCGTTCGTGCCGTAATCGAAGCAGTCGGTATCAGAGATATCAGAACAAAGTCTCTTCGTTCCAATAATCCCTGCAACGTGGTAAGAGCTACATTACAGGGTCTCGGAGCTTTAAGAACTGCTGAAGAAGTTGCTGCAATCCGCGGCAAATCAGTAAAAGAAATTGTGTAAGGGAGGTTGCCTGAAAATGACAATTACATTGGTAAAAAGCCTTATCGGCGCTAACAAAAAACAGATTGCAACCGCCCACGCTTTGGGTTTGAAAAAGATCGGAGATGTTACAACACAGCCCGATAACGATCAGACAAAAGGTAAGGTAGCAAAAATCACTCACCTCGTAAAGGTTAGTGAAGCGTAAGCAAGGAGGTGCAATCTATGAAGTTACATGAACTTTCACCGGTTGAAGGCTCAAAAAAGAGCGCTAAAAGAATCGGCAGAGGTCACGGCTCAGGCTGGGGCAAAACAGCAGGTAAAGGTCACAAAGGTCAGAAGGCTCGTTCAGGCGGCAGCATTCGTCCCGGTTTTGAAGGCGGTCAGATGCCTTTGCAGCGTCGTGTACCAAAGAGAGGTTTCAACAACATCTTTGCTAAAAACGTAGTTGCAATCAACCTCAGTACTTTGAACAGAAAGTTTGAAGACGGCGCGACTGTTGATATTGAATCATTAGTTAATGCAGGCGTTGTTAAAGGTAACTTTGACGCTGTTAAGGTTCTCGGCAACGGTAAAATTGAGAAAAAACTTACTGTTAAAGTTTCTGCCTTTTCCGAATCAGCTAAAGCTGCTATCGAAGCTGCCGGCGGAAAGGCAGAGGTGATTTAAGTGTTTAAAGTAATAAGAAATGCTTGGGGTATTCCTGACCTTAGAAAGAAAATCTTATTTACACTTTTAATTATCATCGTATTCAGAATAGGTTCGGTTATTATGGTGCCGTTCCTTGATTCATCCGCACTTGCGGAAGCAATGGGAAATATTTCACAGGGCAACACAATGTTTGCCTACATCAATACACTTTCGGGCGGCGCGTTTTCTAACGCAACTTTGTTTGCCATGGGTATCACGCCATACATCAACAGCTCGATTATCATTCAGCTTCTCTGCGTTGCTATTCCTCCTTTGGAGAGATTGGCTCGCGACGGTGAAGCGGGACGTAAAAAAATCGGTACAATTACACGTTATGTAACAGTAGCCCTCGGTCTTATTCAGGGTACCGCATATTATGTTTATCTCAGAAACAAAATAACTGACAGCGGTAAACACATTACTGTATATAACGAAGGCTTTGATATGTGGTTTACTGCGGTAATTATTGTTTTGGTATTTACGGCAGGTACCGCACTTATGATGTGGCTCGGCGAGCAGATCAACAAACACGGTATCGGTAACGGTATCTCAATACTCCTTTTTGCAGGTATTGTTGCTCAGCTTCCCGCTACAATCAGCACGCTCGGAACATACTGGAACCTCGGTTCACAGGGCCAGACTCAGTACTATATCCTTGTTCCGCTCTGGGCAATTATCTTCATCGCAGTAATCTGGGTAATCACATTTATGCAGGACAGCGAAAGAAGAATCTCGATTCAGTACGCTAAGCGTGTTGTAGGCAGAAAAATGTACGGCGGTCAGTCAAGCCACCTTCCAATTAAGGTTACTTTGGGCGGCGTACTTCCCATTATCTTTGCAAGTTCGATTTTGTCAATTCCCGGTACAATCAACATATTCTTAAACAAACAGCCCGATGACGGCTTCTGGGGCGCGTTCTTCGCCGCATTCAGTCCAAACGGTTGGTTGTACATGGTATTGTATTTCTTACTCATTATAATGTTCGCTTACTTCTATACAACCATTCAGTACAATCCTGTTGAAATGGCAAACAACCTCAAGGCAAACAACGGTACTGTACCCGGTATTCGTCCCGGTGCACCCACAGCAGAGTACATCAGAAACATTCTTTCGAGAATTACTCTTATCGGCGCGTTGTTCCTTGCAGTAATCGCTTTGCTCCCGCATATCTACGGCGCGGCTACGGGAATGGGTCAGATGGCTATCGGCGGAACATCGGTAATCATTATTGTCGGCGTTGCTCTTGAGACTGTAAAACAGCTCGAGTCACAGATGATGATGAGACATTACAAAGGTTTTCTTGACTAATTACTGAAAAAGGAGTATAATGAAATGAACATTATCATGTTAGGTGCTCCGGGTGCAGGTAAAGGCACTCAGGCTGCTGTACTTTGTGAGCATTTTGGTATTCCCACTATTTCAACCGGAAACATGATCCGTGAAGCGCTGAAAAACGGCACTGAGATGGGACTTAAGGCTAAGTCTTATATGGACGAAGGCAAGCTTGTTCCCGATGATGTTGTTATCGGCATAGTTAAAGAAAGACTTGCCGAGGATGATTGCAAGAAAGGTTTTATCCTTGACGGCTTCCCGAGAACAATTCCTCAGGCCGAGGCTCTGGACAAAATGGGCGTTGATATTCAGTACGTAATCAACATCGACGTACCCGATGAAAAAATTATCAAGCGTATGTCCGGACGCCGTGTTTGCGAAAATTGCGGCAGACCCTATCACATTGAGAGCTTAAAGCCCAAAAAGGACGGAGTTTGCGACGATTGCGGCGGCACCCTTGTTCAGCGCAAGGATGACCATCCAGATACTGTGCTTGCTCGTCTTGATGTATATCACAAAGAGACTGAGCCGCTCGCAACATACTACGAAAAGCAGGGCAAACTTGTTAACGTAGAAGGTCAGGATAATGTTGAGCATACTACTGCTCTTATTCTTAAGGCGATCGAGGCGTAAGGCATGGTAGTAATTAAGACAGCACGGGAATTGTCCAAGATGTTGGACGCCTGCAAAATTTCTGCAGAAGCACTCCGTGTTGCAGGAGAGGCTGTAAAGCCCGGTGTAACTACCTATGAAATAGACACTGTTGTCCGTAAATTTATCGAGAAACAGGGAGCGACTCCCTCGTTTCTCGGTTATGGCGGATTTCCTGCAAGCGCGTGTATTTCCGTAAACAATGTGGTTATCCATGGCATACCCAGCAAGAAACAGGTCCTTAAAGAAGGCGACATAGTGAGCGTTGATGTTGGCGCTTTCTACGAGGGATTTCACGGCGACAACGCCTACACTTTTCCCTGCGGCAAAATCAGCGCAAACGCGCAGGCTTTGCTTGACGCCACTAAGGAGAGTCTTTATGAGGGAATTAAAATGGCTCTTGCCGGCAATCGCATAGGCGATATAGGCAACGCTGTTCAGAAGTATGTCGAAGCTCGCAGTTACTCGGTGGTACGAGACTTTGTCGGCCACGGCGTAGGTGCGAAACTGCACGAAGACCCGAGCGTACCCAATTACGGTACTCCCGGCAGAGGCGTTCGCCTTGTACCGGGAATGACAATCGCCATTGAACCCATGGTTACCGAGGGCAGCTACGAAGTAGAAGTCCTCGAGGACGAGTGGACAACGGTCACTAAAGATGGCAAGCTTGCTGCTCACTTTGAGCATACAATTGCCATTACAGACAACGGTCCCAAAATTATGACCCTGTGCGACTAAAGGTGATTTATGAGCATAAAACAGGGCAGTATTGTTAAAGCTGTGGCGGGACGAGACAGGGACAGATTTTTTGTGGTGCTTAAAACCGACGGCAGGTTTGCTTACATTGCCGACGGCAAAACAAGAAAGATTGATAAGCCCAAACGCAAAAAACTGATTCACCTTGCAAAGACCGATTACACGGCAGAGGGTTCGTATGAAACCAATCCGCAACTAAAAAAGATTTTATATCAATTTAATAACGGAGGTTAAGATATGTCAAAACAAGATGTAATTGAAATAGAAGGTATTGTTAAAGAAGCGCTTCCGAACGCTCAGTTCAAGGTTGAGCTTCCCAACGGTCACGTGATATTAGCTGTTATTTCGGGCAAGCTGAGAATGAATTTCATTCGCATTTTGCCCGGCGATAAGGTTACTGTGGAGATGTCTCCGTACGACCTTACCAGAGGAAGAATTACTTGGCGTTCCAAATAAGCCGAGTAGCAACACGACTTTTTAGAAAGGAATGATTATAGATGAAAGTCAGACCTTCAGTAAAGAAAATGTGCGATAAGTGCAAAGTTATCAAGAGAAAAGGTAAGATTTTAGTTATCTGCGAAAACCCTAAGCACAAACAGCGTCAGGGTTAATTACCTTAGTAAATTAGTATTTTTTAGATTATATGGAGGTGCAACTATATGGCTCGTATAGCAGGTGTTGACTTGCCGAGAGACAAAAGAGTTGAAATCGGTTTAACTTATATCTTCGGCATCGGACGTAAAACTGCAGACGACATTATTGCTGCAACAGGTGTTAATCCCGACACTCGTGTCAGAGATTTGACAGAAGAGGATATTGCAAAGCTCAGAGAATACATTGAGCACAACTGCCGCGTTGAAGGTGACCTTCGCCGTGACATAGCTTATGATATTAAAAGACTTATTGATATTGGTTGTTACCGTGGCGTTCGTCACAGAAAGGGTCTCCCCGTAAGAGGTCAGCGTTCAAAGACAAACGCTCGTACACGTAAGGGTCCCCGCAAGACCATGGCTAATAAGAAAAAGTAAGGAGGGCAAAGGATAATGGCAGCACCTAAGGGTAAAAAGGTTATTCGCCGTCGCCGTGAACGCAAGAACATTGAAAAAGGCGCAGCGCATATTCAGTCAACATTTAACAATACAATTGTTACTATTTCTGATACACAGGGCAACGCTGTTTCTTGGGCAAGCGCAGGCGAGCTCGGTTTCAGAGGCTCTAAGAAGTCAACTCCGTTTGCCGCTCAGTCAGCAGCAGAAACAGCTGCTAAGGCTGCAATGGAACACGGTATGAAGTATGTCGAGGTTTACGTTAAGGGACCGGGACAGGGCAGAGAGGCTGCAATCCGTGCATTGCAGACAGCAGGTCTCGAAGTAACAATGATCAAGGACGTTACTCCGATTCCTCACAACGGATGTCGTCCTCCCAAGAGAAGACGCGTATAGTATTATAAAAGGAGGATATTTCGATGGCTAAAAATATGCAGCCGATTGCAAAGCGTTGCAGAGCGCTTGGTTTATCTCCCGCAGTTTTGGGTTACTCAAAGAAAACTTCTAACAGAAACCCCGGCGGTAAGATGAGAAGAAAAAAGAGCGAATACAGCATGCAGCTTACTGAAAAGCAGAAAGTTAAGTTTGTTTACGGTATCATGGAGAAGCAGTTCAGAGCTTACTATGAAAAGGCTGAAAAGGCTGAGGGCAAAACAGGTACTGTATTGCTCACCATGATTGAGAGAAGACTTGACAACGTAGTATTCAGACTTGGTCTTGCTGCTACAAGAAAAGAAGCAAGACAGCTTGTAAGTCACGCTCACTTTACAGTTAACGGCAAAAAGGTTAACATCCCCTCATACCTTGTAAAGGTCGGCGATGTTATTCAGGTTAGTGAAAAGAGCCGCTCAACAACAAGATTTAAAGCAATAGCTGAAGGAGAGAACGCTTCAACCGTTACTCCAAAATGGCTTGAGAAGGACGAAAACCTCCTCGGCGGTAAGGTTATTGCTGCTCCACAGAGAGAGGATATTGACTTTCCTGTTGAAGAACACCTCATCGTTGAGTTGTACTCCAAGTAATCCCGACAATCATAGGAAGATTACACATACATTGACCGCTTGTGCGGTCGCATAATGTCAGGAGGATTCGCGAATGATAGAAATTGAAAAGCCAAGAATTGAAACCGCGGAATTAACCGAGGATGGAAAGTACGGCAGATTTGTTGTTGAACCGCTTGAACGTGGTTTCGGTAATACGCTCGGCAACAGCCTGCGCAGAGTTTTACTTTCCTCTCTTGAAGGCTGTGCTGTTACATCAATTAAGATTGACGGCGTTCTTCACGAATTTTCAACTATTCCCGGCGTAAAGGAAGACGTTACGGAAATTGTTCTCAATATGAAAAGTCTTGTTCCGAAGCTTCACGAAACAAGTCCCAAGGTTATTGAGCTTAATGCAGAAGGTCCCTGCGAGGTGACTGCTGCTGATATCAAGTGTGACAGCGAGGTAGAAATTCTAAACCCCGAACTTCACATTGCAACTTTGGGCGAAGGCGCTAAGCTTAATATGGAAATAACCGTTGACAAGGGCAGAGGTTATATTCCGTCGGAACGCAACAAACAGTTAAACGGTAACAACGTTATAGGCGTTTTACCGATCGATTCAATTTATACTCCCGTACTCAAGGTTAATTACACAGTTGACAACACTCGTGTAGGTCAGGTTACAGACTACGACAAGCTTACGCTTGATGTTTGGACAAACGGTGTAATCACTGCTGAAGAGGCTGTATCTCTTGCAGCTAAGGTTCTCACTGAGCACCTCAACCTTTTTGTAAACCTTTCTGACAAGGCTTCAAGTGCTGAAGTTATGGTTGAAAAAGACGACAAGGGCAAGGAAAAGATTCTTGAAATGACAATCGAAGATCTTGACCTTTCAGTTCGTTCATTCAACTGCTTAAAGCGTGCGGGAATCAACACTGTTGAAGATTTGATTAACAAGTCCGAAGAGGATATGATGAAGGTTCGTAACCTCGGCAGAAAATCTCTTGAAGAGGTTATCCAGAAACTCAACTCTCTCGGTTTCAGTCTTCAGAAGGAAGACGAATAAATTACCCTTTTAAAACCCAAACGGTAAAGGAGTGAATACAATGCCCGGTACAAGAAAGTTAGGAAGAACTACTGCACAGAGAACTGCTATGCTTCGTGCTATGGTTACTTTCCTTTTGGAAAACGGCAAAATCGAAACAACTCTTACTCGTGCCAAGGAAGTTCAGGCTATGGCAGAGAAGATGATTACAACTGCAAAGAACGATACTCTCCACAACAGACGCCTTGTTTTGGCTTTTGTTACTAAGGAAGACGTTACAACAAAGCTCTTTAAAGAAATTGCTCCCAAGTACAGCGACAGAAACGGCGGTTACACAAGAGTAACAAAGATCGGTCCCCGTCGCGGTGACGGCGCTGAAATGGCAATTATCGAGCTCGTTTAATTTGCAAATATATCGTTATAAAAGGCTGTTCCTTTCGGAGCAGCCTTTTTTGGCTTTTTGTCAACGGCAAATAAATCAAAAAAATATTTAATATAGACGTTATTAACCCAAGATTATCATTGAGCCGAAAAAATTTAATTCTAATTTGCCTTAAAAATACATATAAATTAGCGGTGATGCTATGAAAAAATTAATTTGTTTGTTTTTGGCGTTATTGCTATGCACAATAGGAGCAATTGCCGCTTTCGGAGGAAAAACAACAGAGAAGAATTACATAAAGTATGTTGAATTTAACGTGACGCAGGAAGCGTTACAATCGGCTGTTGATTACGATATTGACGCCTACGAAAAAGGAAAAAAACTGAGTTTTATTGACATTCTTGCATATCTCGGAGCAAAATACGGCGGCGATTTTAAAAAGTACAAGAGTAAGGATATGAGCAGCTTTGTTGAAGAGGTTAACAACGGTGCGTCAATTAAAGAGATTACAAAAGATATGAAATATTTTTCGTACTATCAAAAAGCCTACGGAGCTGTACTTAACGGTATGGTGGGTGAATACAGTGCCGGCAACGGAGACAGCAAAGAAAAACACTACGGAATACGCTGGTATTGCCCGATAGCAAAAACATTTCCTTACACCGGCTATGATGATTTTGGGGCAAAGAGAACTTTCGGTTATTCCCGCCCGCATTTGGGTCACGATATGATGGCGGCTACGGGTACTCCGGTTATTGCGGTTGAATCGGGAAAAGTGGAATGTATGGGATGGAACAGGTACGGCGGTTGGAGAATCGGTATTCGCTCAAATGATAGTCAGCGTTACTGGTACTATGCACATTTGCGACAAAACAGACCGTATGCAGAAAATCTTAAAGAAGGCGACGAGGTAAAGGCGGGGCAGGTTATAGGTTATGTTGGCAGAACCGGTTACAGCGATACCGAAAATACAAATAATATTGAGGAAAGTCACCTGCACATCGGACTTGAACTTGTATTTGACGAGAGCCAGAAAGAAAGCGACAATGAAATATGGGTAAACTTATTTGCCCTGACAAACGTGCTTGATCCGTACAGAAGCGAAGTCGTAAGAAACAGCGAAACTAAGGAATTTAAGTCGGTAAATCAAAAAATATATGAGTAAAATTGCGGTTACCAATAGTAGGATTCGCATAATATAAAAAGTCGAATAATAAAATATTTTGACAAGAAATCATATAAATAGTATAATTCTGAACAGATAAAGCTTGCCGTTGCGCAACAGCTTTATCAAACTGAGCATTGCGATATAAAAGCAGGCTTTATATGCGGGGTACAGAAAGGGGGTAATTACTATGAAAAGATGTGTGGCTTTATTGCTTACTGTTGCGGCTGTTTTTTGTTTTACTTTCAGTCTTTCGGGTTGCGGAGCTTCCGATGAAGAAAAGCTGAAATCATATATTGAAAGCAGCGGAGGTCAGGAAATCATTTCTCAGTTGGAAGATTCTATGGCCGATAATTCTGTTTTCAATTTTGAAACAAAGGTTGAGGGTACAGCCCTTGTTTTTGATCTTACTCTTAAAGAGCAGATGGAAAGCACAGTAACCGATACACTTTCATCAACGCTTTCAACCTATGTTTCTTCGCTTGACAGCACTATGCAGAACGCATGTGATCAAATTGAAGAGGAAATAGGAGTTGAAAAGATTACGATCGATTATAATGTTTTCAACAAGGACGGAAGCGAGATTTGGACACATTCATTCGGTTAAATTCAGAATTAAAACCGCTGCGGGATAAATACCTGCGGCGGTTATTTTTTTATTGACGGTATAAATATAATATGTTACACTATTTATATTCGGCATTGTAAGTCAGATTCAGTGCGTAAGTTTAATTTGGAAGTATTATAAAAAGGTAAGGGGTAGGAAAAAGGACTATGGTATTTTCAAGCTTGGTGTTTTTATTTGCGTATCTTCCGATTACGCTGATTATATATTACGTTGTTCCGCGGCAGGGACGTAACATATTTTTGTTTTTAATAAACCTTGTCTTTTACGGCTGGGGAGAACCGAAACTTGTATTTTTAATGTTGTTCAACATTCTGTTCAACTTTGCAGGAGGATATTTGGTTGACAAATATCGGCATGACCAAAAGAAAAAGAAACTTTTTCTTATTTTGACCTGCATACTTGATATAGGAATTTTAGCCGTGTTCAAGTACACGGGTATGGTTGCGGATACGCTGAATATGCTTCCGTTCTTAAACATTCCCGATTTGGAAATAAGTTTGCCGATAGGCATCAGCTTTTATACATTCCAGACTATGAGCTATGTTATTGACGTTTACCGCGACGACGCGCCCGTGTCGAAAAATTTTATCAACTTCGGCACATATGTTGCGCTGTTCCCTCAGCTCATTGCAGGTCCGATTGTGCGTTACCGTGACGTCGCGTATCAGCTTGTGCACCGCAGGGAAACTATTGAACAGTTTAACCGCGGCGTAATGCTGTTTATGGTAGGACTCGGCAAAAAGGTTTTGATTGCCAATCCAATGGGTACGCTTACAACGTCAATGTTTTCAAATACCGATCCCAACGGCGTTATCGGAACCTGGGTGGGGATGATTGCCTACGCTTTTCAGATTTATTTCGATTTTTCGGGATATTCAGATATGGCGTGCGGACTTGGCAATATGCTGGGTTTTGAGTTTTTGAAAAACTTTAACTACCCCTACATTTCAAAGTCAATTACCGATTTCTGGAGGAGATGGCATATTTCGCTTTCCACCTGGTTTAAGGAATACGTCTATATTCCGCTGGGAGGAAACAGAAAGGGCGCTAAAAGGCAGATCATTAACCTGCTGATTGTATGGGGACTTACGGGATTATGGCACGGCGCAGCATATAACTTTATCCTTTGGGGACTGTATTACGGCGTTCTGCTTATTTTGGAAAAATTTGTTTACGGCAGATTTTTACAGAAGCTACCGTCGTTTGTACAACACATATATACACTGATTGTTGTTGTGCTCGGCTGGGGACTTTTCTATTTTACCGATATGTCGCAGCTCGGCGAATTTTTTGTAAATCTGGTGAATTTTGGCAACGGCTTGTGTGGGGAACAGGCTCTTACTTTAATTTTGTCGTACTTGCCTCTGCTCTTGGTTGCCGCGGTTGCCTGTACTCCGATTGCGAAAAAACTTTATTTGAAAGTTAAGGATAAAAAATATATCTGGATTGCTCAGACGGCGTTTTGCGTTATAGTGCTTTTAATCAGTACGGCAAGCCTTGTAAATCAGAGCTACAACCCGTTTTTGTATTTCAGATTTTAATGGCAGTTTAGGAAAGGATATGGTGAGTTATGGAAAAAAATAAGAAAAGACACTTTACCAAATATCTGCCTGCCATTGTGTTTTTGGCTTTTATTTTCGGTATGGGTATATGGTTTTTGTTTGGAAGTAAAAGTAATTACAGCTCGTCCGAAAAAAGATATTTGCAGCAGTTTCCGGAGGTGACTGCCGAAAGCATTTCCAACGGTGAGTTCAGCAAAAAGTTTGAGAGCTATTTTGCCGACCAATTTCCCGAGCGCAAGCTATGGGTGGGAATGAACGCTTATTATAACCTGGATATCGGCAACAACGGTTCAAGCGGCGTTTACAACTGCAAGGACGGTTACCTGATAAATGTTCCCGTGTCAAAGGACAACAGGATTAACAAAAATATCGGCGTAGTTGCCGATTTCGCGAAGTCAGTCGACGTGCCGGTAACGGTTATGTTCGCGCCGTCAACCGGCTATGTGGCAGACGACGTTTTGCCTGCCGTTCACAACAGCTACAACGACGATATTTATTTTGAAAGCATTTCAAAAAAGCTTGAGCAGGATAATATTAACTTTGTCGATTTACGAAAAACTTTTAAAGATGAATACAAAAAGGGAAATCAGCTTTACTACAAAACCGACCACCACTGGACAACTTTGGGCGCATATACGGCTTACACGCAGTTGTGCGGCAGCTTAAATATAACGCCTGCGCAAAAAGATATGTTCAAGGTGGAAACATATGATAACTTTTACGGTACAACCTATTCTACGAGCGGTTTTTGGTTGACCCCGCCCGATAAAATTGAGCTTTGGAAAAATCCCGATAATACGGAGGAGAATATCAACGTAAAAGTTGCGGACGGCGACAAAGTAAAAGAGAGCGGTTCGCTTTTCTTTGAGGAACATCTCAAAGAGGATGACAAGTACCCCGTATTTATCGACGGCAACCACGCTGTATCAGAAATTACAAACAAGAATGCCAAAGGCGGAACGCTTGTAATGATAAAGGACAGCTTTGCGCACAGTATGGCGCCGTTTTTGGCTGAAAATTACAGCAAAATTGTTATGGTGGATATGCGTTACTACAAGCAAAGCGTTTCTCAGCTTGTAAAGGACGAAAAGGCTGACAATGTAGTTGTGTTGTACGGCATTGACAACTTTGCAACCGATACCGATATTGTATGGCTTAAATAATTAAAAGGTGTGCTTTAGTGCACACCTTAATTTTTTGGGAGAATTTTGCAAATTACAATAGTTGGCAAAAGGTTTGGCAAAATGTTTTCTTAAGCCGGACTATATATTGTGATTGATGTTGTATTCTTGTTTAGCGTATATACATATCAAATATGCAATCTAAGGCGTGTGATTGTTGCACGAATGGTATGCTTTATTTGCATAATTGGTTGTCCAAAATTATGTAAAATATGTTATAATATACACAAAGAAACGTTAAGATTAAATGGCATTAAATTTTTAAAATAAATGTTATAAATTAAATAGAGCGATTGCGTGAGAATTGCAGTTTGTGACATCAACATACGTAAAAGTGAGGAAGTTATTAATGCTGTACGCGGTTTGGATTATGTCGTAAGGTCTTTCTCTTAGAGACTTTAAAATTCGGATGCCGCTTGATTAGGACGGATAATTTATGTGAGTGTGTTCACCCGTCCGGCAGATACCGAGGCTGCATCGGGAAACATCTTAAATCCCTACTGTTTTAAATTTGAGCCGGTGCTTGCAGATACAAACGAGGTTCTCTGCGTCTCTAAGCCTGTTCCACCGGAACAGGCGATTTACTAAATTTAGTTTTAACTCGCCCTTGAGGCGGGAAAATATAATGCGATTACCGGAATTTTTAAAATCTTGTTTGAAGCCCAAAGCAAAATGGACTGAGCAAATGCGGAGAGCGGATTAATCGTACTATAATTCAAAAGGAGGAACAGTATGAAAAGTAAAAAACGCTGGATTTCGGTTTTGCTTTCCGTTTGCCTTTTGCTTACTATGATACCTGTAAGCGGAATAACAGCTTTTGCGGCGGACGGTATAACCTATCTCACCTATGAAAACGGCAACTGGCAAACCAAAACTCAAAACGGTTGTACAGAGGTAACAAACAGCGATGCCGTATGGAACAGCGGCTGGTATGTAGTGAACGGTGAAGTATCTCTCGGTTCTCGTGTAACGGTAAGAGGCGACGTTCACCTTATTTTGGCGGACAGATGTACGCTGAATGCTAACAGCTATAATATTATCGGCGGTAGCGGTATTGATGTAGCTAAGGGCAACAGCCTAACCATATATGCCCAGAGTACCGGCGATGCCATGGGCATATTATTTGCTGTCGACCGCAGTGGCTGTGCAGGAATCGGCGGCGGCTGGAATAGCGCAGGCGGAACGGTTACCGTCAACGGAGGCAAAGTAACTGCAACCAGCGAATCCATTGCCGCAGGCATAGGCGGCGGTTTTCAAGGCGCAGGCGGAACGGTTACCGTCAACGGCGGCACAGTAACTGCAACCGGCGGTTCCAATGCCGCAGGCATAGGCGGCGGTAAAAATGGCGCAGGCGGAACAGTTACCGTCAACGGCGGCACAGTAAATGCAACCGGCGAATTCAATGCCGCAGGCATCGGCGGTGGCGTTGAAGGTGCAGGCGGAACGGTTACCGTCAACGGTGGCACAGTAACTGCAACCGGCGGTGAATATGCTGCGGGCATAGGCGGTGGTTATAAAGGCGCAGGCGGAACGGTTACCGTCAACGGCGGCACAGTGACTGCAATCGGTGGTCAAGATGGTGCAGGTATAGGCGTTGGCGATATGGGCTTAGGCGGCAGTTTTATCACAACCTCAGCTGCAGAAGAGCCGGGTAATGCTGTAATTTTTGCAAGCAGCATTTCCGATCAATCAAACAAGGAAAACTGGCATGGTATTATATTTGAGGGCAACAGCGGTCAGTTCTATGGAAAAACCGTAACCCCAACCGATGACTTCACTATTGGCGAAGATAAAACTCTCACAGTTCCCTCAGGCTCTACACTTGTTATTCCCGATGGTGTTACAGTCACCAACAACGGCGAGATTATCGTAAAAATCGGCGGTGCGATTACCAACAACGATGCGATTACAGGCAACCCGGCAAAGTATGAAACAAACTACTTGGATAAAGACGGTAACCAACAAACCACCTATGCCACTTTTTTGACTTCGGCTACCAAAACCTTATGCAAAGCCGACGCTGAATCATGGTACGTGGTGCAAGGTAAAGTTGACTATGGTGATAACACCAGGATAACGGTTATAGGTAATGTTCACCTGATTTTGGCGGACGGCTGCGGCTTGATTGCATGGGACGGAGGTATTGACGTAAGCTTGGGCAACAGCCTTACAATTTACGCCCAAAGTACCGGAGGAAGTATGGGAACACTTTACTCTACCGGCAAACGCAATGGCGCGGGCATAGGCAGCGGAACCGGTGTTGCATGCGGAAATATTACAATAAACGGCGGCAAAATCACTGCCAATGGCGGTTATTATGCCGCAGGCATAGGAGACAGTGCGGGCATTCAAGCTTCAGAAAGCTCAATTACAATAAACGGCGGTGATATTACTGCTATAGGCGGACATAGAGGTGCAGGAATCGGCAGTGGTTTTCGTCGCCCGAGCGGAAATATCACCATAAACGGCGGTACTGTTAATGCTACCGGAGGCCAATCTTCCGCAGGTATAGGCGGAGGCGCAGCTGCGGCAGGCGGCACGATTACGATAAACGGCGGTAGGGTTACTGCAAAAGCTACCGAATTTGCAGCAGCTATCGGCGGCGGACAGGAAGGCTCAGGAGGTACTGTTACAATAAACTCCGGAACAGTAATTGCCGACATCCAATCCCCGTATTTTGGAATTGGATGCGGTGTTAAAGGCGAAAGCGGTACATTTTCTACGGGAGATTCGGGCAACGCCGTAATATTTACAAACATTATTTCAGATCAAAGCGGTAAGGCTGACTGGAGCGGCGTTATCTTTGAGGGTGACAGCGGTCAGGTATATGGCGACACCGTAACCCCGACTGAGGATTTCGCAATTCCTGAGGGCAAAACTCTCACAGTTCCCTCAGACTCAGAGCTTGTAATTACCGAGGATATAGCAGTTACCAACAACGGCGCTATCAAGGTTGACGGCGTCCTTGATGAATCAAGCGCATGGGAAATTGACGGCAATAAGCCTATGTATAAGATTTTGGTTTACGGAGGAACTTCAAACGCAACCGACGGCTATGCGGCTGAGGGAGATAAAATCACACTTACGCCGAGTGAAGCACTGGCAGGAATGGAAGTTTTCTGGACGATTTACGGAGAAGACGCGCAGATTATTGACAGTACATTTACAATGCCTGCTAAGGCATTAGAAATTATGGTCAATGTTTCAAATGAGCCGGACGATGATGAAAATAATGATCCCACAGGATCTGATTCGATTTACGGCGATATTGACGGAGACGGTGCGATTACGGTTACTGACGTAACACTTATCCAGAAGTTCAGTATCGGTTTGGATATTAGCGCAAACGTTACAGACAAAGTTGATGTAACTAAAGCTGCTGATGTTAACGGTGACGGAATAGTTTCGGTTCTCGACGCTACAATGGCTCAAAAATACATTGCCAATGTTGGTGGAAACACAGGACTTGTCGGTAAGGAAATTAAATAATTAAACATTACTTGTTAAAATTTCTGTCAGATAACATATTTTCAGAGGTTTAGATTTAACTGAAAAGTAAAGAACCGTCTTAAACACATCATGCATTGTGTTTAAGGCGGTTTTCGGTTTTGTCAAGGTATATGTATAAAATGTTTTCGCCGATTTTTATTGTAGATTCAAACCAACATCCGTTTAGTTTCAAGCATATAAAACAATGTTCCGACCCTGTAGGATTATGTATCTATTTTACCCGTTTTTGCAAAGCACAATACAGATTTTGTAAATATATAGGAATAATTGTATAAAAATATATTGTAATGTTAAAATAATATGATATAATTAGCATAAAGTGAAATTACGAACTGAATATTTTGCCTTTATAGTTAAAACAAAAAATACAATTAAAAACAGATAAGGCATTGTAATGAGCAGAAAGAAAATGTTAATAAACACAATAGCAGTAACATTCATCACTCTTATATGTTTAATGTTACCTGTACAGGTAGTTGCTGAAACATTATCTGAGGATGATACAGCCTATTCTACTTTTAATAATGTTAAGGGCAATACTGAAACAGTCGGAAGCATTTTAACATAAATCTCAAATGAAAGAACAGAAAGTACAAAAACCTTTCTGCTCGATGACGGCACAAAAATGATTGCAGAATACAACCAACCCGTGCATTATAAAAACAACAAAGGCGAGTGGCTTGAATATAACAATAGCTTTGAATCTGAGACTTCAACGGCTGAAAATAAGTATGCTGAAACTGAATACACAAACAAAAGCAGCGTTACAGATATAAAACTTTCTAATAAAGCTGCAGTACCTCAGTTCCGAGAGCTACCCGTCAGGCTCGCCTGTCGGCAATGTTTATGAATATACTGACACCGAGTGGAAAGACAAGGTGACAAAAATCAGCGGTGATGAAATAACCTATGATAAATCGGGTAACCCGCTGTCATACCGTGACTATATAACATTTACATGGCAGAACGGACGTCAGCTTGCTTCTTTACAAACAATTGACAATAGTATACACTATAAGTACGACAGCAACGGAATGCGCACGCAAAAAACTGACAACAGCGAGACAACGTACTATTACTATGACAGCAAGAATAATCTTATAGGAATGACCAAAGGCAATGATACCCTGCTGTTCTACTATGATACCGACGGCAATGTCACCTTGTTTAAATACGGCGATACAATGTATTACTATGTCAAGAATTTACAGGGTGACATAGTAAAAATCATCAATCAATCAGGCACGGTATTTGCAAGCTATGTCTATGACGCTTGGGGTAATATCAAGAGCGTAACAGGTGCCCCAAACCTCAGAGAACTAAATCCGTTTAGATACCGTGGCTATGTGTATGACATCGATGGCTGATTCTTATATTATTCCTAATAGTACTTATAGAAAAATGCTAAGCTACAAATATGGAATAGAAGTGATAACATAATATCATTAACTATTATAACGTTTTACAGTTGAGGAGAAAAATAATGAAAGAAATAAAAATTTACAATTTTATATTACCGCCGTTTATGCTATTTGTTTTTGTACCATGGCTTTGGCTTTTGTCGCTTGCAGGTAATTTTGTTATAGACTCGATTGTGGTGCTGATAATATCCTTAATTATTTTTAAACAGTTTGATTTAAAGCTGTACAAGAGCACAATATTAAAGGTGTGGGGTTTTGGATTTTTTGCTTATATAGTGGGGGTTGCATATCTCTTTGTCGTAGGAATAGATATGGAATACAAAAGAGGCGACAGCTTTTTGGAGCAAATAGAAACGGGAATATATTATGCGGTAAATCATTCACACTTTGACAGTATATACGGAGTTTTATTTATCCTGAGCGGCGTGCTTTTAAGTGCAATTTTAATTTTTTTGATGAACTTTTTTATAACCTTTAAAAACACCATGCTTACTAAGACGCAAAGGTTAATTATGTCGTTATCATTAGCTGTCTTAACAGCGCCGTATACATTTCTTCTTCCTAAAGAACTGTTTTATTAAAAATAACAGCTGATAAAAAGTTAATAGTTGGATTTTTGATTATTAAAGTTTAATTAATATGGATTTAGAACATAAGATTTTCCTGATATGACAGCACCCCTATAATTCCATTTATACATATACTTGTATGAGTATCAGGAAGAGGATATTAGACCAAGTGACGGTTTAAGACTCGATGACAACGAAATCTATGCCAAATTTCTTTACGAATTTGATGATTTTGACCGACCGAAACAACGGCAATGTTTATCATTTAGACAGAGTAGGCGAAGCGCAAACCGGTGAGGGTTTATGATTAAATGACTGAAAACTGCTTTATATTGTGCAATGAAATTAGATGCAGTCGGTTTTTTTCAAATACAAAACTGCTTACGCTATTAACAAGATATTCTTATTAATATTGTTTTTATTTCAACGGCGACATAACGCAGATAAAGCAGGACGGTAAAGTATCAAATAGGTACGTTTACGACAGCATTAATCAAAAGATAAGCATAGGAAGGCGTGGTTCGGTAGTATGCAAAAAGGTTTTAGAAAAGAAATAATAAGTTCAAAAGATGAAAACCTCCGGCTGCTCAGTCAGCGGAAACACCACCCTATAAAAATGATACTGAAACTTTTGAGCTTGGCAGCGTCATTCGTTGTGACGATATCGGTGACCTTGCTTATTGAAAACGTCGCAACCGCCATTGGATACGGTTCAATAAAGGATATAATTTTTATCGGTTGGAACAAGTGGGCAGGCTATGGCTCAGATATAGTCTATATTTTGTTGTTTATTGTATTTTAGATATTATTTCTCGTACTTATCGAGGCAGGAGCATATGCTTTTGAATCACTGAAAAAGCCAAAGAATAAAAAGACTAAGGATAAATTTTTTTCAAAAGAAGAAATTGAGAAAGAAAAATCCGACCATCGGACTGAAAAAATCGCCAAAGCTATACTGATTGCCATATCCATACTGTCAGTTATGGTTTTCGTTGGCAGTGTGTACACATGGACTTTCAATTCCACGGTATTTACCGAAGATAAAATCATAGAAAAATCCTCATTCAATCCTTACGGAGCAGAATACAGCTACCGCGATATTACAAAAGTGGAAATTGACAATAAAAACAACGATGCGAATTTTTTTTAGATTTGTACATGAAAAGCGGCAATGTAATAAAATTTGATTATACCGTGGGACATATGTCTGACAATGACGAGTATGATGAATATCCCGAAGCTTTTATAAAAGACTTTACCGACTATCTCCGTAACGAAAAAATTCCCATTACATATAATTGCACCTATGAGGATGTTGACCGGTACTACTACGATGATGATTACATTGGTTATCTAAAAGAAATTTTTAAGAAAAAGTAAGCAGTTGGACAAAGACCCGTTCTGTAGAAAAGATCCGATTGAGTTTTAAAATAACAACAATCGGATTTTTTGTATTTGGCGGGAGAAGGTGAGTTCATCGGCGAGCAAAGTTCATCTCGCTTGCTGCGGCGTGTGCATACTCTTCCGTTAGGCACTTTTATTAACGCCCTTTTGAATTCACGTTACAGACCTTTCGTTTTGTAAAAAAGCAAAATAAAAAGAGCAAACGTGTGCTTACTCTTTTATGTCAGGGTTGAGCAAAAAAGATGTTTTCGCAGATTTTTATGGTAGTTTCGAACCAACGAAAACAGATATTAATTAAAACTTCATTCACTGAATTTAAAATTCATTTTGATTACATATCAACAGAAAGCGTAAATTCATTGTATTCTTGAGCAGCCTCCTTGAACACCTCGATTATTTTGTAAACCTCGTCGGACAGCTCTGTTGAAGTTTCCTTTTTGGGCTTGTAAATTATCTTTATATTTGCCGGCACATACATAATTCCGGTTAACGCATCCCAAAGTGCATCCAAATTATTTCCATACCACTTGGGAAGCTCTAATTCTTCCTGTATTATCCTATGAATTTCGCCCAAATACTCACAGTCGGAAAAATCGAGTAATCTCTCAACAACTTTTTTATCTTTAATTTGCATAATTATTCCTCCTATTGAATTTGTACAAAAGTCATATAGTGAGCATATATTCGTATTTGTCAACATTTATTTTCAATAAAGAAAAAACATGTTTTTATAGATGTTTATGGTAATTTCGAACCAACGAAAATAGATATTTGTAAGAAACGCTTAATTTGTCACTGTATATATTAGATTAATGTTACTCACCAAACATTTCTTTTAATTTTTCATTTATAGCTGCATTCATAACGGGAATTAATTTCATATCCTTTTCATTTACACTGATTTCTGCAATATCATCTTTTTCACCACATTGCGGAAAATTCACCAGCCAATATCCGCCAGTACAATCATCTAAGCAAATCCATCCCTGCATTCCCTTATGAATGCCATTTTTTGCATATGTTTCTTTTTCAACGATTATCTCTACACAATCCATCATTTTCATTTTATTTGCCTCCATACGGTTTAGTTAATTTGAGTTGTCCGTTCGGATATACCATCCAACCTGTCACAAATGAAACCGTGCTGTCATTGTCTTTTCTCGGTATTGTTACTCTGATACTGATTCGCTGTCCGTTATGATCTAATTTTCCCAATATGTAATTACCGGTAATATAATTTTCAAGTCCTTGCCGTTCAATTTCAGCTTGCAACCATTTTGCATCATTAACATTATATCCCCACTCAGAAAAAAGTTTTTCTTTACCATGTGAATATTTATTTTCTGTATTAAACAAATAAGGATCAAATTTGCTGTATTCACTAATTGATTTAGCTTTATTTAATACTTCATCATATGATATGATTTCTAAAGAACAATGGTAATTAGTGTGTTGGGGGCATTCGGGTCTGTTATTATCAATAAACCAACAACCGTTTAGTTTCAAGCATGTAAAACAATGTACCAACCCTGTAGGAATATGTACCCATTTTACCCATTTTTGCAAATTTTGTAAAGAGTCTTCTTTATTATATACAGCCAATCTAGCCATCCATTTTTTCATATATTGTGCGGATCGCTGTTTTTCTTGTAACTGCCTATATGTTTTATTAATATAAAAACCCTTAACAATAACTTCATTTGGCATTAAATTCATCTCCTACAATATAAATTAAGGTTAAAGGCACGGTAGCCAGCCGTGTCTTTTTTTCCTTTTCAATGCTGAAGCTGTTAGAATGAGAAAGAATAGTCTGA
>CAJFNC010000021.1 GCA_904393835.1 uncultured Ruminococcus sp.
ATGTGGAGGACTGGATCAATCATCTTCCACGCAAAATGTTTAACTATGCTTCTTCTGAAGAACTTTTTCAGAGTGTCTTATTTGATATTGCAATTTAGGGATAAAAAACAAGTTAAGAAATTTTTAAAAAAGTATTGCAATTTATTTAATTTTCTGTTATTATAACAAAGTTAGATAAAATAATTGTTTTTAAGGAGGTGCAGACGCATGGCAAAATGTGAATTCTGCGGTAAGGATGTAAAATTCGGCATCAAGGTATCTCACTCTCACAGACGTTCCAACAGAACATGGAAGCCCAACGTTCAGCGTGTAAAGGCTATTGTTGACGGCTCTCCGAAGCGTGTATATGCTTGCACCCGTTGCTTACGTTCAGGCAAGGTTACAAGAGCTAACTAAGCTCAATTATATCAGCATACAAAGCACCCGTTTGTCACCGGACAACAGGGTGCTTTTATTTTGCGGATTATAGGTTATATATTATGATAAAGCGCTCATATTTGAGGATTTTCTGATCTTAATTTCGAAACGACAAAAAAGGTACAGGACTGAAACAATCAGTTCTGTACCCTTTTGTTTATCTTCTATTTAATTTTTATTAATCTGTTACCGACTGAGTTGCAGCTGATTCCTCTGTGCCTCTGCTTACAATAATTGTTACGTTTGTACCATACTCAAGCGTATCGCCCGCTTCATGCTGCTTATATCCGATAACTCTGCCTTCTGCTACTGTGTTGCTGTATTCATATTCAGCCGTTGCAAGCAAACCTTGGTCAGCAATATCGGCAGCCGCTTCATCGAGCTTTTCTCCTTCAATATCAGGAAGTTCACGCATTTGTTTGCCTTTGCTTACGGTAATACTGATAAGGATATCATCCTCCTGAGTAACCTTTGAACCTGCCGGGGGATCCTGCTCCATAACAATACCTTCATCGTATTTGTCGCTGTACTCGTCTGTATAATTACGATAAATCGTTATGTTTGAATCCGACGGAATGCTCTTAATAACATCATTATAATTCTTTCCGACATAGTTAGGAATTGTAGCACCTGTCCACTCCGTGCTCTGAGTAGATTCGACTGTGCTTTCATTTGAGCCGAACATACCCGCAAGCGGATTTTGCATAAGCCAAAATACACCCGCAACGCCGAGCACAAGTACGGTAATTGCGGCTGAAATTACCGCAACCGAAACGCCGGACATTCCGTTGCGTTTCTTTTTTCCTTTTTCTTTGGCAAGATTCATACTTGCTGTACGTGATATTTCCTCCTGAATAGCTTTTGCGGTATGCGCAACAGAAAGCTGTGAACGCAGTTCGTCAAAATCGGTAATGCGGTTTTCACGTTCCACCTGCAAACCGTTCGCAAGCGCCGAAACAACGTGCGGAGGAAGTCTTTTTACTGTATTTGTACTCATTAAAAGACGGCTGTCTTTGCGCCTTTCGGGAGCGCTTTTGGGCATATGACCCGTAAGCGCATAGAAAAGTGTTGCACAAAAGCCGTAAATATCCGTAATATCATCAAGAGGGAAGTTATCTTCGTACTGTTCGGGAGCTGCCGCGCCTGAAAACAGCTGTGATTTTAAAGGTGTGCCCCTTTTGCGCTCGTTTTCTGTTGCATAGCCTGTAATTTTGATTTTACCGGACGCAGTAATATACATATTTTTGGGAGCAATTGCATAATGACCCACACCTCTCTTGTGCAAAGCCTCAAGAGCAGAAATTACCGGCATAAACAGCGGACGTGCAATGTCCCATTCAAGACTGCCGTTGCTGCGTTCAACATACTCCTCAAACGGAATTAAATCCTCGTTTTCTTCAATTACGTACACGGTATTGTTTTCTTCAAAAATTGAATGAACCTTGAGCAACGCCGAAAGCTCGCGTAATTCCGAAAGAATACGGTAATAATTTATGAAATCGTCTTTAAGTTTATTGTAAACCAAACGGTCTTCGTAATTAACTTTTACCTCAACAGAATTTTCATCCCTGTTGAAAAGCCCAACGGGCAAAAATTCGCATACAATAACTACGTCGCCCGTTTGGCGGTCAAACGCAATGTAACGTGTGCTTTCACCGTTGGTGTCAATACCCGCGCCTACTATATATCTGTTGGAAAGAACCGTTCCGTAAGGTAGAAACGGAGCTTGTTGCTTTTCAGAATTGTCAAAACCGCAGGACGGGCAAACTACGTTGTCGCCTATCTCCTGCATACAACCCATACACAATGACATGTGAAATTCAACTCCAAATATCCTAAAACTTTTTGTCTAAAAAGAATTATATCATAAAATTATTATTCTTTTCAAGATTTATGCGTGTTATTATAATTACAGTTTTGTTAAAATAATAAGTGTAATTTTATAAAATAATTGTGAACAGCAATATGGTGGAGATAACGGGGCTCGAACCCGTGACCTTTTGACTGCCGGTCAAACGCTCTCCCATCTGAGCTATACCCCCATATACGGCATTGCTGAATTTATTATACACAATATACGTAATTTTAAATTTTATCAAAGAATATTGAAATAAAAATTTCAATTAATTAACAAGTTTATTATAAGTATTGCATTTCCGTCATAAATACTGATTTTTGCATTGTCGCTGACGAAAACGTTTGAGACGCCGAGCGGAAAGTCCGACTGTAGATAGTATTTGTTCAGCGGGTACTGCGCACCCTCATATGAAACGCATACTTTGTCACAGCCGAACGGAAAAACAGAGAAAGTCTTTTCTCTATAGCCGTTAAACTCATATTCTCCGCAGGGCAAAAATCTGATTACTTCACGTTCGGACAGAATGACGCCGTCGGCTCCCTTTGTGTGAATGTATTTTAAAGCTGACAAATTGGCATATAAATGGTCGGTTCTTCCGCCAAGCGACGCAAGCAGGACGATTTCGTCATAACCGTTTTCCAATGCAGTATCAATGCAATGAATTGTGTCGGTATCATCCTTTTGCGGATTTAGTCGAATTGTCTTTACCCCGTCAACAGGCGCTTCGCACGAATCAAAATCGCCGATTACGAGATCAGGTTTTATCTCCGCTTTCAGCGCATATTCATAGCCCTTATCGGCGCAGATTATAAAGTCTCCGTCTTTGACTGATGTTTTTATGAAGCTGATGTCTGCGTCCGGCGCGCCGCCTATTATTACACAACGCATTTATTCTACCTCTCATTTTAATTGCCATGCCTTAATATCTTTTACCTCGTTATACATTGCCACATAGCTTTGGTGGCGTGTCGGCTCAATATCGCCGTCTTTTACAGCCTGCAAAATTCTGCATCCCTTTTCGCAGATATGGGCGCACGAGGTAAACTGACACTCTCCGAGATATTGCTCAAATTCCGGAAAACAGTACTGCATATTATCCTTGTCGGTCATCTTGTACATTTGCAGCTCCATAGTTGAAAATCCCGGAGTATCTGCTACAAGACAGCCGTCAAGTTCAAAAAGCTCAACTGCTCTTGTAGTGTGTCTGCCTCTTCCGAGTTTTTGGCTTATGATTCCCGTTTCCAGATTAAGTGAAGGAAACAGTAAATTGAGCAAAGTTGATTTTCCAACGCCGCTGTTGCCCGTAAACGCCGAGGTTTTGCCCTGCAAAAAGCTTTTTAATCTTTCGGCTTCCTGCTTATCGTCAGAAGAAGTAACAAATACTTCAAAACCTGCGTGTCTGTAAATTTCGGCGATATTCTCTCCGTTTTTAAGGTCGTTTTTAGAAACGACAATTATCGGCTGCATATCATTGTTGATTGCCGCTGCCGTCATTTTGTCAATAACCGTAAAATTCGGCGACGGATTAACTGTTGAACAAACTATTACAAGCACATCAATATTTGCAAGCGGCGGACGTTTTAGGCTGTTTTTTCTCGGCAAAATTTTCTCAATTGCCGCAAACCCATCATTCGGAACGCTTATTTCCACCATATCGCCTGCTACGGGGGATTTTCCGCTTTTGCGAAAGCTCCCCCGCGCCTTACATTCATACTCTTTATCACCGCATTTTACATAATAAAATCCGCCGATTGCTTTTTTTAATATTCCCTGCATACTTCACCTTAATATCCGTTTGTCACAGGACCGGTCGGTTGCTGTTCATCTGTAGGATAAGGTTCTGTTACTACTTCGGTGGGCTCGGTTGCCTCTGTCGTCGGCTCCGTAGGCGGCGCCGTCGTTTCTACCACATATTCGTGCTTAGCTGTAGTAGTTACGGAACCCGATGAAAAGTCTATTGTATATTCACGATAGGCTTGACCGTCAAGCTGTACAACCACATTTTTGGTGCCTGAGCCCGTAATATCAAGCGTACAGGTTTTGTTGTATTCGGGAACAAGAATTTTGGAATAGCTTGTATCGAGCACACCGTCAATAATTACAGTCATACTTACCGATTCAGGGGCATTGCTCGGCAAATCAACATATACGCTTACTGTATTAATATCGCCAAGGCCGGAGCTTACCGTGAGAGTAACTACCGTACCCATGTCAACCTTTCCGTACTGAAGCGGCGACATACCCAAAACAGTATCCTTTGCTTCCTTGCTGTCATCGTCATACTTTACTTCTACCGTGAGTCCCAAATCTTCAATCTGACTCTTAGCCTCGGACAAGGTCAAGCCCTCTACCGACGGCAATGTAACACGGTCTGTTCTTTCTCCGTTTGCCACATAAACATAAACCGTAGAACCGATTGTAGTTTTAACGCCGGCTTTCGGGAAGGTATCTATTATATATCCCTTCGGTGTCTTTGTATTTTCAACGTAAACTATTTCGGGAATAAGGTTTTTATCCTGAAGTGTTTGTTTCGCTTCATTCTCGGAGTAATTTGTCACAAACGGCACAGAAACCTCTGTATCCGTTCCGTTTACCGTGAGTGTGATTGTCGAACCTGTCTTTACCTTCATTGAACCGCCGGCAGGTTCCTGATCGAGAATAGTACCGATTTCTTTTGATTCGTCATATTTGCTCTTAATTTCAAATTTAAAGTTATTGGGGTTGTTTTCATTTACCTCAACAAGTGTTTTTCCGATGTAGTCCGGAACGTCAACATCCTTTGCCTTTGTCGAATTACAGCTCTGGAAAAGCGCAATGACAAAGAAAATAAGGCAGACTGCCACTGTTGCAATAAGTATTCCCTTTACCGCATAGAACGACGGCTTGTGCTGTTTAATCGGCTCATCTTCCTCAAGTTCGTCAATCTCATCGTCCGCGTCATTATTATCGGTAACTTTTTTGACAATTTTTGTGTTTTCGTGCTTTGCATCCTTTAACGAATGTACAAATTTTGTGGGCTGGTCATCAACAAACGATTTTCCGTAATCAAATACTATGGACGGATTGAGGCGTAAACGCTCAATATCACTGAGCATTTCCGCAGCCGAAGTGTAGCGGTCAGCGGGCATTTTTTCCATTGCCTTCATCGTAATCTGCTCAAGTCCGATGGGAATTCCGGGATTAATTTCACGGGGACGCTTCGGCGTTGACTGAAGCTGCTTAAGCGCAACCGTAACGGCGCTGTCGCCGTCAAACGGAAGTTTGCCGGTTGTCATTTCGTATAGCATAACGCCGACCGAATATATGTCGGTTTTGCCGTCGGTTACATCTCCTCTTGCTTGCTCGGGAGCAATGTAATGAACGGAACCGATCGCCTGCTCGGTCATGGTACGTGTATTTTTATCGGAAAACCTCGCAATACCGAAATCGGTAACCTTGATTGTACCGTCCTGCAAAAGCATAATATTCTGAGGCTTGATGTCACGGTGCACTATTCCGCATTCATGAGCGTGCTGCAATGCTTTTAAAACCTGAGTAATAAGGTGCAAAGCATCCTTCCACTCAATTATTCCCTGTCGGTCAATATACTCCTTGAGAGTAATGCCGTCAATATATTCCATAACAATATACTGAATCCTATCGCCAAAGCTTACATCGTAAACCTTTACAATATTGGGATGTGAAAGCATTGCAATTGCCTTTGACTCATTTTTGAATCGGCGAATAAATTCTTCGTTGTTTAAATATTCGTCCTTTAAAATTTTAATTGCAACTTCTCTATCGTCGATTGTGTCGGTACAGCGGTAAACATTAGCCATACCTCCGACGCCGATAAGCTCGTGAATTTCGTAGCGTCCGTCAAGTCTTTTGCCTATATATTTATCCAAAAAAGACACTCCTATCCATATCAGTAAATTACCGTAACGGTTATGTTGTCGTTTCCGCCGCCGTCTTTTGCGCAGTCAACAAGCTTGGTAATCATACTTTCGCCGCGGTTTTCGTGGCAGATTTTTACCATATCGCCGGTTGAAACGCAGTTGGAAAGTCCGTCGGTGCAGATTAACAACACATCTCCATAGATAAAATTAGCTTCTATATAGTCAAGTCTTACAGAAGGCTTTATTCCCAAAGCGCGTGTGATAAAGTTTTTGTTAGGGTGGTTTTGAGCCTGTTCATAGGTAAGTTCACCTCTGCGAACCATTTCCTGAACAACCGAATGGTCTTCGGTGAGCTGCTTTATTTTTCCGCCCCTGATTGCGTATGTACGGCTGTCGCCTACGTGCACAATATGAACGGTGGTATCCTTTACAAAAACAAACTCACATGTTGTGCCCATTCCTGCAAGTTCGGGGTCACGTGTTGACGCTTCAAATATTTTCATATTTGCATTTACAACAATTTCTGCCATAAGCTGACCGATTTGCTCTTTGGTCATATCCTCTTTGTACAAATCGGTAATTTTTGTACTTATGTAGTCTACGGCTGTTGCACTCGCTATATTGCCGCCGTTTGCACCACCCATTCCGTCACACACAACTGCCCAAACGCAGCTGGGAGAAATAACTCCGAAGCGGCAATCGTCTTGATTTTGTTTGCGTACAAGTCCTACATCGCTCTTGCTGAATACTTCCAAGCTATTTTCCTCCTTCTTTAAGATGTTTTCGCCTAAGCTGTCCGCACGCAGCGTCAATGTCGCTGCCCAGGGTTCGCCTGACGGTTGCCATTATGTTTTTGTCGGCAAGTATATTTATAAAGGCTTTTTGCCTGTTTATATCGCTTTTTTTATAGCCTGTTCCCTCTACGGTGTTGACGGGTATCAGGTTAACGTGACAGCTCATTCCATCAAGCTTTCTTGCAAGCTCACGGGCGGCGTCGTTGCTGTCGTTTACACCGCTTATCATTGAATATTCAAATGTAACTCTGCGCCCAGTAATTTTAAAGTAATCCCTGCACGCCTGCAAAAGCTCATCCATAGGGTACTTTTTTGCTATCGGCATTGTCCTGCGACGTATTTCGTCATTCGGAGCATGAAGCGACACCGAAAGAGTTATGCGGAGTTTTAGGTTTGCAAGCTCGTAAATTTTGGGTACAATTCCGCAGGTAGAAAGCGTTATGTGGCGCATACCTATGTTAAGGTTGTCATCAGAGGATACAAGGCGGATAAATTTAACCACGTTGTCAAAATTATCAAGCGGTTCCCCCATACCCATAAGCACTATGTTTGAAATCCTTATATTCATATCCTTTTGAGCCGACTCAATCTGCGAAAGCATTTCCGACGGCACAAGGTTTCGAGAAAAACCGCTTTTGCCCGTCGCACAAAAAGTACATCCCATTTTGCAGCCGATCTGAGTAGATATGCAAATGGAATACCCATGCTTGTAACTCATCAAAACTGCCTCTACACATTCGCCGTCGGCAAAGGAAAACAAGTATTTTACTGTCTTATCATACCTTGAAACCTGTTTTTTTTCAATAGTTGCAACAGAAATGTAACAACTTGTTTTAAGAAAATTGCGTAAATCAGCAGGAATATTGCGCATTTCATCAAAATTTGTCACACTTTTTACAAGCCAGCCGTGTATTTGTTTGGCACGGAATTTCGGAAATCCGTTTTTAACTATAAAATTTTCAAGCTCTTCAAGCGTCATTGATTTAATATCGGTGAGCATTTATGACTTCCTTTTGAAAGCCGCAATATAAAATCCGTCGGTGTTACAAGTATGCGGCATCAGAGTAATTTCGTAATCATTTTCATTGTACGAACGTTTTATTTTCTCGGGCAAATTTATTTTAATTTCCTCAAAATCCGGGTGTTCACTTAAAAACTTCTTTGTATTTTCGTTATTTTCAGCAGGATTAAGGGTACAGGTAGAATACACCAGCACTCCGCCTACCGCTAAAAATTTACTGCTTTTGCATAATATATTGTATTGAATCTGCGGCAATTGCTCGGTAATCAAATTATCTTTGTAGCGTATTTCGGGCTTGCGTGAAAGGATTCCGAGTCCGCTGCACGGAACGTCGCATAAAATTTTATCCGCCGTCGGAAGTTTCACATCGGATAAAGCGTCCCTCTTTGAAGCGATAACACATTCAATCCCGAGCCGTTTGGCGCCGCTTTTGATGAGGTTTAGTTTATGGTCGTACATATCGCAGGAGAAAATTTTTCCCCTGTTGTGCATATACTGCGCCGAAGTAAAAGTTTTTCCCCCGGGAGCTGCGCAAACATCAAGCATAATTTCGCCGCGTTTGGGCGATAAAACATTTACACAAATCTGCGACGACAAGTCCTGTATATGAAATTTGCCTTTCTTGTAGGCTTTAAGACTTTCAATAGAACCGGTATTTTTTAGTTTTATCGCATCGGGTAAAATCTCGGATTTTTCCGCATTCACATTTTCGCTCTCAAGGTCTTTTATGAGAGTGTCGGCGTCTGTCTTTAATGTGTTTACCCTTGCGTATATTTCCGACCTGCCGCCGAGTGATTTTAAAATTCCTTCGGCATTGTCATATCCGTATGAATTAATCCATAATTTTACGAGGTTTTCGGGCACGGAGTATTTTATACTCAGATATTTTTCCTTCTCTTTTTCATCAGGCAACTTGTATTTTTGCTCTGCCCGCGTGATGCTGCGTAAAATACCGTTGATAAAACCTGCGGATTTTTGAAGTTTGTGTTTTTTTGCAAGATTTACGCTTTCATTAACCGCCGCGCTTTCGGGAATTTTATCCATAAACAACAGCTGTAAAATTCCCATACGCAAAATCATTTTTGTCGTGATTTCAATTTTCTTTAAAGGAATTTTAGAATACTGTTTTATTATCCAGTCAAGTGTAAGTTTGCGTTCGAGCACCCCGTATACAAGGGCTGCCACAAATGCTCCGTCAACTTGATTTAGGTTACTTTCTCTGATTGCGTTGTTAAGTGCAATATTTGAATAAGCGTCGTCATTTTCAATTTTAAGCAGTATTTTTAAAGCCGTGTTTCTTGCGTTTGCCATTTGTTACCTCTGTTAATTATTTCTTCTGCGAGCAATAAAGATAAGACGGGCAAGCTGCATTATTGCCGTAAGTGCAGAGGCAACATAAGTCATCGCCGCCGCCTGTAAAGTGCGTTTTGCGCCTTTGTATTCTTCGCCGTAAAGGAGCTCTGAATTTTTGATACATTCAAGCGCGCGCTTTGACGCATTAAATTCAACCGGCAAAGTTGCAATTGTAAAAAGCACCGACAAAGAAAACAGGATTATGCCGATATAAAGCAGTGTAAAACCAATCTTTGCGGTAAAAAACAAGCCTGCGATAATCAAAATCCAGCTGAGTTTAGATCCAACCTGAGCAAGCGGCAAAATTGCGCCTCTGATTCTGTTTGGCAGGTAATTCTGCGCATGCTGTACAGCGTGCCCCGCCTCATGGCAAGCTACGCCGACCGCCGCAACACTTGTGCTGTTATACACGGTGTCTGACAAACGGATAACATTTGTTCTCGGGTCAAAGTGGTCTGTCAAATTGCCGCCTACGTGCTCAATTCTGACTCCCGAAACACCGTTTTGCCTCAGCACAAACTCAGCAGCCTGAGCGCCTGTCATATTGCGTGAATTTCCTATTTTTGAATATTTTGAAAATGTTGACTGAACGTTTATCTGGCATATTGCCGCAATTATAATGCACGGCAAAATAAACACGATGTATGTCCAGTCAAATGTGTAGAAATAAGGCATAGTTTTCTCCTTTTATCAGAATTTTTCTCCTACCTTAAGCTTGTGCCCCGCAACAAAAGCCGCCGCCGTCATTCTTTTTTTGCCCTCTGGCTGCAATTCAAGAATTTCAATTGAACCTTCCCCGCACGCTGCAACAAGCGGGTTTAAACTTAAAATTGTACCGCTTTCGCCAGATTTTTCACAAAGTCTTGACGAATAAATCTTAACCGATTTACCGTTGATTCTTGTCGTTGCAACCGGCCACGGATTAAGCCCTCTTATCTGATTATGCACCTGAAAGGCTGTTTTTGTAAAATCAATAGGGCAATACGATTTGTCGATTTTACGGGTATGCGTCGCAAGGCTCTCGTCCTGCTTCTGAGGGGTTATTTCGCCTTTTTCAAGAGCGTCAAGAGTTTTTAAAATCAACTCTCCGCCCATTTGCGCAAGCCTGTCAAAAAGCTCGCCTGAGGTTTCGTTTTCGCCGATTTCGGTTTTTGAAACCTGCAAAATATCTCCTGTATCAAGTCCGGCGTCCATCAGCATTGTTGTAACGCCGGTTATCTTGTCGCCGTTTAAAACAGCCTGCTGAATAGGCGCTGCGCCTCTGTACTTTGGCAGAATTGAACCGTGAATATTGATACAGCCGTATTTAGGAATATCCAGCACCGCCTGCGGAAGAATATTACCGTATGCAGCTACGACTATTGCATCCGGAGCAAGTTCTTTTATTTTTTCCTGCGTATCTTCTCCTCTAAGATTTATCGGCTGATAAACAGGTATATCAAGCTTTTGGGCGCACACCTTCACATCAGGCGGCGTCATTATCATTTTTCTTCCCCGAGGTTTGTCAGGCATTGTAAATACCGCAGTTACTGTGTGCCTTGAACCTGCAAGTTTTTCAAGTGCCGGAACTGCAAAATCGGGTGTTCCCATAAATACTATATTCATATTATTCCCCTAAGAATTAAATAAATTAGTTATAAGTCAAGCTCTTTGATTTCTTTTTGATTCAACATTCTGAGAGCAACTGTTTTGAATATAATTCCCTCAAGGTGATCAAGCTCGTGACAAAAGGCTTTTGCAAGCAGGTCCTTACCGTCAACGGTAATTTCATTGCCGTTTCTGTCCTGAGCCTTTACCTTTACATAAGAGGGACGGCGTGTAATTCCCCACTCGCCGGGACACGAAAGGCAGCCTTCAAGTGTTTCCTGAGTGCCGCTGTATGCGATAATTTTGGGGTTTACAAGTTCGATTACACCTTCGCCGATATCAATAACTACAACTCTTTTGAGCACGCCAACCTGCGGCGCAGCAAGACCTACTCCGCCCGACTGATGAAGGGTTTCGATCATATCATCAATTAACATTGCAAGGCGGTCGTCAAATTTATCAACAACCCTGCACTTTTTTGTGAGAACGTCATCGCCCTCGGTAACAATCTTTCTGACTGCCATTTTTATCCTTCTTTCTTAACAAACAAGGGCGTTCATATCGGCAAAAGCCGTAACGCCTGAAAACTCTTTTTTGTTTCCGAATTTTATAAGAATTTTCGAAAGCAAACTTCTGAAATCACGTGTATTCCTGCACTTTATAATCAGCTTAAATCGGAATTTATTACTAACCTTTACTACCGCAGCAGGCGACGGTCCCAAAATTCGTATCGGCAAATTAGGATAATCACTTCTTGCGAGAGAAGCAAACATTTTTAAAAATTCGTTTGCGCCCTTGAGTGCAAGAGCCTTATCTGCAGATACAAAACCCACCAGACAAATATCGGAAAACGGCGGATACAGCATTGCTTTTCGCACGTTTATTTCGGTATTGTAAAAAGCGTCATAATCCTGGTTTGCCGCCATGGCGATGATTAGGTTGTCGGGAGTATATGACTGAATTACAGCCAAGCCCTTATCCTTTCCTCTGCCGCTGCGTCCGACTACCTGAGTCAGCAGCGAAAAGGAGCGTTCGTAACTGCGGTAATCGTCGGCATATAACATCTGGTCGGTATTCAGCACGCCGACAAGCGTCACATTGGGAAAATCAAGCCCCTTTGCAACCATCTGCGTACCCACAAGAATATCATAATCGCCGTTAGCAAATGCGGAAATCATTTTCTCATATGATGATTTTGAGGATGTTGCGTCTGTATCCATTCTTAAAATTTTGGCATTCGAAAAAATTTCCGAAATATCCTTTTCCGCCTTTTGGGTACCCGTGCCGCCGAAGCGCAGTCCCTTGCTGTGGCAAGTCGGACATTCGTCGGTAAAAGGCACCGAGTAACCGCAATAATGACACATAAGCCGATTATTTGCGCTGTGATAAGTTAACGATATAGAGCAATTGGGACACGTGACGGGTTCTCCGCACACACGGCACGTTACAAATGTATTGTGTCCCCTGCGGTTTAAAAGCAATATTGACTGCTTGCCGTGCTCCAAATTATACGATAAATTTTCGAGCAACACTTCGGAAAAACCGCTTACGTTGCCGTTTTGTACTTCCACGTTCATATCTGCCGTATATACTTCCGGCAGCTGAGCTGCTCCGTATCTGCTTGAAAGTCTGTTTAAAGAATAACGTCCCTGCTTTGCATAGTAATATGTCTCAATACTCGGAGTTGCCGAACTCAAGACAAGCAGGGCATTATTTTGCAGACATCGAAATTTTGCAATTTCACGCGCGTGATAGCGAGGCGAGCTTTCGGATTTATAGCTGTACTCCTGCTCTTCATCCATAATGATAAGTCCGATATTTTCAAACGGTGCAAAAACCGCACTGCGTGTGCCTATCGCTATTTTTGCACTTCCGTTTTTTACCCGCTTATATTCGTCGAGTCTTTCTCCGAGCGACAGTGCGCTGTGGAAAACTGCAATTTGATCTCCGAAACGTCTCGAAAAGTTTGACACAAACTGCGGCGTCAAAGAAATTTCGGGCACCATAACTATGATTCCCCTGCCGTTGTCTATTACACGCTGAATCAACTTCATAAAAACGCTTGTTTTGCCCGAACCCGTAACACCGTACAAAAGACTTGTGTGCGGCTTTGGGTCGCAATAATCTTTATAAAGATTATCACAGGCTTGCTGTTGTTCGTCGGAAAGCACGAGCTCTTCAATATTTTCATCAGCAGAGCGTTTTTCGATTCGGAATACCTCTTCGTCATAGTAATGAACAAGCCCCTTTTTATATAGCGCATCCACCACCGAAGAGGTTACTCCGGTAAAATAACAGACCTCTTTTACCGAGATGCCGCCTGTCGTTAAAATTATATCCATAACGCTTTTCTGCTTCTGCGTCAGGCGCGAAATTTTGCTTTCGTCAAAATCAGACGGTGCAACCATTTTCATCACCGCATCCGACACACGGCGAAATGCCTCGTCGGATTTATAAAGTGCTTTTTTTCTGACCATTTCGTCAAGAATTTTGCAATCGTCATATCCTAACATATCAATAATGGTTTCGGATTTTACGGGCTTGCGTTTTGATCGCAGGTAATTGTAAATTCTGCTTTCCTCTTCGTTTAAATCCTCATTAAAGCCGCTTGCCGCATTTGCACCGTACACTGTAGTCACCTTGTAGTTTATACCTGCAGGCAAGATTGTTTTTATGCAGTCGTAAAGCGTGCAAAAGTAATTTTCTTTCATAAATCGTGCAACATCCAACATTTGACCGTTGATTACGGGTTCATCATCAATAACCGATTTTATATATTTCAATTTACCGATATCTTTATCATCGGAAAATCCCGTTACAACTGCCTGACGTGTTTTGTTACCCCTGCCAAACGGCACAAGAACCCTGCATCCCGTCTTGCATTTATTTGCGAGGTTTTCGGGCACAAGGTAACTAAATTCCTTATCAAAGGAATATACCGTATTCTCTACGGCAACATTAATAATCCTGGTCGAGCTCATCTTCATCAGGCTCTAAAAGATTTATTTCGTGGTTTTTGATTTCTTCAATCGCAAGAAGTACGGGTTTTTCTTCAGTTACTATATTTTCATCTGCAAAAGCCTGTGTAATCTGTCTTGCTCTCTTTGAAACGCCCACTACAAGCGCGTACTTACTCTGCTTACCTGCGAACAATTCGTCAACATTTACTCTGTGCATATAGATAACTCCTTTAAATATACTTTTATTTTCTTTTGTTTTCTTCCGTGTGTAAAATTTTTAGAATTTTGTTTACGGCTTCTTCAAGCTCGTCATTAATAACGTTGTATTTGTAACGGTCTTTGAAGCTGATTTCTTTTTCAGCCTCTTTTAACCGTTTTTCGATTGTCTCATTGTCCTCTGTCGCCCTTTCTCTGAGTCTTTTTTCAAGAATTTCAAGCGACGGAGGAAGAACAAATATGCTGAGTATATCGGGGTATTTTTTCATAACCTGGAGCCCGCCCTGAACTTCAATTTCAAGAAAAACATCAAATCCCTGTTCGAGCATATCTTCAACCTGTTTTTTCGGCGTTCCGTAATAATTGTCGCAGTACACAGCGTACTCAAGATAGCCGTCAGCCTCAATTAATTTTTCAAATTCCTCTTTTGTGACAAAATTATAATGCACGCCGTCAATCTCGCCTTTTCGCGGCTCGCGCGTTGTGTTTGATACGGAAAGACGTATATTCGGATCACGCTTTAACAACTCTTTCATTATGGTGCCTTTACCTACTCCCGAAGAGCCTGTATAAAGCACAAGCATACCTCTCTTTTTACTCATTCTTATCCCCCTCGCTGCCTTCGCTTCTGTTCTGAATGGCTTCACATGAAATTGCCGACAATATAACGTGATTGCTGTCGGTAATCAGAACAGATTTGCATTTTCTGCCGCAGGTTGCGTCAATAAGCAAACCGTTTGACCTTGCCTCCTGCACAATTCTTTTTATGGGGGCTGAATCGGGTGCTACTGCGGCTATAAGCTTATCTGAACTTACCAAATTACCAAAACCGACATTTATTAGCTTCATACAATCACCCTACTCTATATTTTGAACTTGCTCGCGGATTTTTTCAATCTCGCTTTTTATTTCAACAACTTTGTGGGCAAGCTCGGCATCCTGAACCTTTGAGCCGATTGTGTTTGCCTCTCGGTTCATCTCCTGAATAATAAAGTCAATTTTCCTGCCCACCGGCTCTTCGCTGTTAAGAAAGTTATTGAGCTGTTCAAAGTGACTGCGGAGTCTGACCGTTTCTTCGGCAACCGCCACCTTGTCGGCGAAAATCGCAACCTCTGTGAGCACTCTCTGTTTGTCGATTTCAATATCGTTTGTTTCAAGCGTCTGTTTAATCCTCTCAAGCAAACGATCCTCATATTCTTTTACCGTCTGAGGTGAACGCTCTTCAATTTCAGACACGACAGAAATTATTGTCAGCGCTCTGCCCATAATATCGGCTCTCATTTTTTCACCCTCGGCTTTTCTCATTTCAATAAATGAGTCGAGAGCATTTTTAGCCACTGTCAGAACATCGGCAGTTATTTGCTCTTCGTCTTCGGGAGCCTTGTGTATCGTAAGAACGTCGGGAAAACGTGAAAGTACGGAAGCTGAAACATCGTTTTGTATATTGTACTTTGTGCTGATTTCGTTAAAGGCGTTTATGTAACCTGAAACAAGCTGATGATTAACAGTAACTTCGGTCGGAGTGTCCTCGCATTCGCCGATAGTTACAAACATATCTATTTTACCTCTTGACACTTTTGAAGATACAAAAGCCTTCAGTTTATCATCAAGGAAGCCGTAACCTTTTGGGGTACGACAGGAAAATTCAAAATAGCGGTGATTCACGCTTTTGATTTCGACGGAAATTTCTCTGCCGTTTATCTGCATTTCACTGCGGCCGAAACCCGTCATTGATTTTAACATGAAATAAAATCGCTCCTTCCGTTTATTATATAAAGTATTATATCACTATTATAATAGTTTGACAATGGAGTTATTACAAAACTGTAATAACTTTTTCTGTTTACATAATATATTCGATTGTGATATACTTAAACAGATGATTTACTTTATTGAGAAGGAATGGATTTTATGTCAGGACATAATAAATGGAGTACAATTAAACAGAAAAAAGGCAAAAACGACGCAGCAAGAGCTAAGGTATTTACCAAAATCGGCAGAGAGCTTATTGTTGCCATAAAAGAAGGCGGAAGCGCCGATCCCGCCGTTAACTCTAAGCTTAAAGACTGTATTGCTAAGGCAAAGGCTGCAAATGTGCCTAACGATAATATTGAACGTATCATCAAAAAAGCAGCCAACGACAATGATTCCACAAATTACGAAGCAGTTACATACGAAGGCTACGGTCCATGCGGCGTTGCGGTTATTGTTGAGGCTCTTACCGACAATCGCAACAGAACGGCCGGTGAAGTAAGGCACTACTTTGATAAATTCGGCGGCAATATGGGCGCTCAGGGCTGCGTAAGCTTTATGTTCTCAAAGAAAGGCGTTCTTGTTATTGAGCGTGAAGATCTTGACAAAGATGAAGATACCGTTATGAGCGACGCTCTTGAATGCGGCGCTTCCGACTTTGAGGCTGACGACGATGTATTTACAATTTACACAGAGCCGGAGGATTTCTCAGCTGTTAGGGATGATCTTGAAAAGCTCGGATACACATTTGTTTCTGCCGAAGTTGAAATGGTACCAAACACTTACACAAAAATTGAAGACGAAGACGCCCGTGTAAAAATGCAGAAAATGCTTGATATGTTTGAGGATAACGACGATATTCAGAACGTATGGCACAACTGGGAAACAGACTGATTTTAACCGCTCTTTTACAGAGCGGTTTTTATAAAACGGAGGAAAAATGCGACTTGATAAATATTTAAAGGTTTCAAGACTTATAAAGAGAAGAACTGTTGCCAACGAAGCTTGCGACGCGGGAAAGGTTACAGTAAACGGTACAATTGCCAGGGCTTCCTACAACGTAAAGCAAGGCGATATAATAGAGCTGACTCTCGGTGCGCGCAGCGTAAAGGTTAAGGTTACTGATATAAAGGAAACCGTCCGCAAAGAGGACGCAAGCACTATGTATGAGCCGATTTTATAATTATGAATAATTTTTTTATTGCTCCCGTATAATTATTTAGAATTGTACGGGGGTATTTTTATGACTGAAACACCAAAAAGCAAAAAACATTCAATCGTTCTCGATTGCAGAGAAAAACTTGTTATGACCGGAGCGGAAGATGTAAACGGATTTAACGAGGAAACTATTTCAGTAAAAACAAGCTGCGGTATGCTGATTATAAAGGGACGAAATCTGCACATCGATAAACTCAACCTTGAAACCGGCGATTTGTCGATTGACGGAAAAATTAACGCAATGCAATACCTCGGCGGTGACTCTTCACGCTCAAAATTTTCTCGTCTTTTTAAATAGAGGCTGCTATGGAACTTGATTTTGCTCAGCAGACAACTGCCTTTTTATGGTCAATAATTCCGGGGATTGCTCTCGGCTTAATTTACGGTATTATAAAATTTTTAAGAGCTTTGTTTAAAATCGGCAAAGCAGGTACGTTTGTACTCGACATAATTTTTATGATTGTGTTTTTTTTGAGCGTGTTTATTTTTTCTCTCGCTTATATTTACGGATATATACGCGCTTATGTAATTGCAGGTTTTGCAATAGGGTTTTCGGCATACAGACTTACAATCGGAATGCTGTTATCAAAGATATATTATCCTGTTATCGAACTGATTTATAAATTATCACATAAAATTCAGACAATTTTTCAAAAAATTGCAAAAAAGCTATTGAAAATTATACAAAAAATATTGTATAATAACAGTAATAAAAAATATAAAAAACGTGAAAAATCATTAACTGAATCGAATAATAAAAGGGTTATGAATATAAATGAAAGAAAGCACAGCTAAAAAGGACAATGCTAAGGTTAATTCTGAATTCGAAGAAACCGTGATTAAAGAGATTAAACCGAAAAGGCGAAAAAAGAGAAGTAAAAAATTCCTGATTCTTATGATAGCTTTAATCGGATTTGCTTTCTACTCAGTCATCACAATCATTAATCAGAATGTTCAGATTGCCGATAAAAAGGAAGAGCTCAAGGAACTTCAGCAGGAAATTAATGTTGTTGAAATTCAGACGCAGTATCTAAAAAAGGTTCAGGGATACACGGGTGATGAGCTCGCCGAATATATAGAAAAAATCGCTAAAGATGACCTTGGTTATGTGAGCAACGGTGAAAGAATTTTTTACAACGTTGCGGGCGACTGAGTCTGCACTTATTTTAAGTGCTCATTAAAAAGGGTAGAATTTTAATAAGGGGTAATAATTTTTTATGTCAATTGAAGTCGGAATGATTCTTGAGGGAAAGGTTTCGGGTATTACCAAATTCGGCGCTTTTGTCGATTTGCCCGACTCAAAAACAGGTATGGTACACATTTCTGAGGTAGCGCCTACATTCATCAATGAAATAAGCGATTACGTCAAGGTGGGACAAAACGTAAAGGTTAAGGTTCTCGCTTTAAACGACGGAAAAATCAGTTTATCAATGAAGCAGGCTCTTCCGAAAGAAAAGCAAAAAAAGCCGCAAAGACAAAACGGCTCAAGACAGCCTCATAAACCTGCTCCCCCGGTTACATCACCCGGCAATTACGAGTGGCACAGCTCACGCAAAAGCGCACCTGCCTCTTTTGAAGAGATGATGTCTAAATTCAAACAGACGAGCGAGGACAAAATGTCCGATTTGAAACGCGGCGGCGAAAGCCGAGGATACAGCAGAAGAGGCAACGGTAACGGACGCAAATAATGCTGTTAATGCACTACGGTGTGTTAATATATAAAATTTAATACAGGGAGGCAATATTATGAAAATTACCTATACAGCCAAAAAGGTTAACCTAAGAGAGAACTTCAAAGAAAGAGCTGCCAAAAAGCTTGCAAAGTTTGAAAAGCTTTTTTCTGAGAACGCTACTGCAAATGTGGTTGTCACCCTTGAAAAAAACCGTCAGACCGTTGAGATTACAATCAGAGATAACGGAATGGTTTACCGTGCCGAGACAACAATGTCGGAAATGAACGACGCGCTCGACAAGGTTACTGATATTCTTATGCGTATGATTCGCAAAAACAAAACAAGACTAGCCAAAAGGCTTAAAAGCGGCAGTCTTGATGATTTTATCACAGAAATTCCCTCTACTGACGCGGCCGAAGCCGATGATGAAGAGGAAACCTATGAGATTGTACGCAAAAAGCAGGTTATCATTAAACCTATAAGCGTCGATGAAGCTATTCTTGAAATGAATATGGTAAACCATAATTTCTTTATGTTTCTCAATGCCGACACAGGCGAAATGAACGTTGTATATAAACGCGGCGACGGCAACTACGGCTTACTTGAGCCGAGCGCTGACTGATAATTTACATATCAATGCTAAAGGGTATCGGTTATTCCGATACCCTTTTTATGAGTTTACGGAGGTTTTATGAAACTTAAATTTTCTGCACCCTGCATTTTCGGTTTGGAGGGTATTTGCGCCAACGAGTTAAGATTTTTGGGAATCGAAAACGTATGGGCTGAAAACGGACGCGTACTTTTTGAAGGCGACTTCTCTTCACTTGCCCGCGCAAATATAAACTCCCGTTATGCCGAACGTATTCAGATACTTTTAGCTGAATTTGAAGCGCGAAATTTTGACTGCCTTTTTGAAAATGTAAAAAATATCCCTTGGGAAAATTTTATAGGCTCAAGCGACGCATTTCCCGTAAAAGGCAGATGTCTTAACTCAAAACTAATGAGTATTCCCGACTGTCAAAAAATAATCAAAAAAGCTGTTGTTTCAAGACTTTCGGAAAAATATATGCTTTCTTGGTTTGAAGAAACTGGTTCTGTCCATCAGATTCAGTTTTTGATTTTAAATGACAAAGTAAGCATTATGCTCGACTCTTCGGGAGCCGGTCTGCACAAAAGAGGTTACAGAGCAGAGGCAAACGAAGCTCCGATAAAAGAAACGCTCGCAGCCGCAATGGCAGAACTTGCCAGAGTAAGAGCAAATCATTTTGTTACAGACCCTATGTGCGGAAGCGGCACCATTCTGATTGAAGCTGCTCTCAAGGCGCTCAATATTGCGCCCGGTATAAAAAGACATTTTGCCTGCGAAAAATGGGGTTGTATTCCCAAAAACATATTTGAAACAGAAAGGGAACTTGCGCTCTCGAAAGTAAGAAACGACTGCGAATTTCACGCCGAAGGCTCAGATATTGATGAAAATGCACTTAAAACTGCCATGCACAATGCCGAGCTTGCCGGTGTCGGCGACAAAATTAAGTTTTTTAAGCGTGATATTCATAATTTTGAACTTAGCAGCGGGTTTCAAACCATAATTACCAATCCACCATATGGTGAAAGGTTGCTTGATATTCGCTCAGCAGAAGAAATTTGTGCGGTTATGGGCAAAAAATTTCTGCCTCATAAGGGTAAAAGTTACACTGTAATCACACCCGATGATGATTTTGAAAAGATTTTCGGACGCAAAGCCGACAAACGCAGAAAAACGTACAACGGCACTCTGAAATGTCAGATTTATATGTATTATGGTAATAAGTAAATAAGAATTATGGTTGATTTATTATTAAAAATATAGTATTATAAAATAAGATTATTCTAAGGAGGTATCACGTTGGACGAAAATAAGGATTTTTCGGTTGAAAATACGACCGACAGCACAAATAATTCCGACACGGATACAACAGAAACTTTATACGACAATAACACCGGAAACACTGACATTGAAACCGGTTTAAATGAAGAAAACCGGTCTGCTGAGCTTAACATAGCTTCCGATAGTTTTCCTGCGGCTGATGTTCCGACTCAACCGACAGCAATTAAGAAAAAAAGCGTAATTCAAATTCCGGTAATTATCGCGGCGGCTATTGTCGTGGTTGTTTTGCTCGCTTTCGGCATTTTTAAATGCTTCTTAAACACAAGCGTTGTGGGCACTTGGACAGTTCAGAACACAGCCACGGCTGACGAAGCAAATTCCGCGAGCGCTGACGAGGCTGAAGCAGCAAGGATTTACTACACATTTGAAGACGACGGCTCTGCTTATCTCACCCTGGGTACTATGAAAGCAGTGGGTACCTACACACTTACAAAAGATGATAACAACTCAAATGTAATTGAAATCAACGTTCCCAATGCTATTACAGGTACATTTAACTACAATGTATCGGGTAACATATTTACAGGCAGAGTCCTGGAACTAATTGAACCGACATACAGTCAGTCAATTAAGTTTGACAGTGCAAACCTTGTTGTTCCGAAACTTGAACCATATAAGGACTTTAAATCAAACGACAAGCTTACCGGCAAGTGGGTATATGACGCCGAATACTTTAAAATTACTTATGAACTTAAAGAAGACGGCACAGTTACCATAAATCAGGCAGATATGCTTTATACTGACGGCGTTTATAAATGTACCGACGATACAATTACAATTAAGTACTACGCGGCAGGCGAAAGCACTATGGAGCTTACATATGAGATTGAAGACGACGGCTCACTTATTCTTAACGGTATGCAGCAATATGTTAAAGAGGACAGCTCCTCCGAAAATTAAAATATAATTTTTTAGGCAACGGCATGAGAATGCTGTTGCCTTTTTATATTTTGCAGAAAAAGTGACTTATGTTCACCGCAAGAGGTGATTTATTAAATGAAAAAATTCATTTCGGTAATACTTACAATTTTATTGCTGATATTAGGCATTGATTTCATTTGCTCTGCCGCTTCCGATTTAAGTTCAATGAGCAATTGTCGTTTTATATTTGCGGAAAGCAACAAAAGCGGTTCATATCTTTACGGATACAACGGGAAAAATATTTATTCTGCAAAAGTATTGCCTAAATGTCGTTTATACGAAGTTAGCTGTTTATATAACGTATGCAGCGTTGTTCAATGCGACAATTTGACTTGCGCCATTTCAAGAAGCAAAGGAAATTCAATTAACGTGACAATTATAAACGACAACGGTACTTATAACAGCTATACTTTCAATAATTTCAAAAACATTGATTATTCCTCTTTTGCAGTATGCGGTAACAAGATTTATTTTATATCAAACACTCAAAATTTTGACGGCATAAAAACCTACTATTTAAACGGAGACTTTATAGACGAATACAGTCTTGATGAAAACATTTCAAAAATGTTTTGTAACAATTCAAAAGTTTATGCTATGACAAGAAACGGTAATATTTATAATATTACTTCCGGCAGTAAAAAGTTTATTTGCGACATTAATTCAACTGATGAAATTCAGAATATAGGCACAGATTTGCTGTACTGCACAAGCGGTAAAATTATAAATTTGCAAAACCATTTGGTTAAGTCTGCCGTCGCCGATAAACTAAATTTGACTGCTGTCTCAGGCGACAACGTCATTACCGCATATGGAAATAAAATTAAGTATAAAGATAGATATTACAGCGCTCAACTCGACAGCAAATATCTCCTAAAACACGGGAATATATTGGCAACGGTAAATTCCGCCTTTGACTATAGATATATAGACATAAAAAATTTATCATCAAATAACAGCAAATCTTATTTTGACAATTCATCTAATAATTCATCCGATAATAATAACAATATCTCAATCAGCGGCACAAAAAACAATTTTAATGAATACATAATGGGCAATGATTTAATTTTGTACAACGTTTCCCCCATCACGGTTTCTAAATTTAAGAATAATTTCTCGCAGTCTGTCACTGTATATAATACCGACAATGAGATTGTAACAAGCGGAAAAGTAAAAAGCGGTTACTCTGTAAAAATTGACGGTGTAAAATATAAAATTGCCGTAAAAGGCGATGTTACAGGAGAAGGTAATGTAAAGTCCAATGATATTGATATGATTATGAAATATATAGTCGGCAGCAAAACACTGGACAACCCGTATAAACAAGCCGCCGATTATAACCTTGACGGGAATGTCGATACACTCGATTTGGTTATGATTTCAAAATCAATAGAATGATTCATATGAAACATGAGGTAAACTCAAATATTTCTCGGAGTGAAAAAGGCTCTATAATAAAAGTTGGGGTAACAAATAGACCCTAAAAACAAGCGACAGCTTGAGTGCCATCGCTTGTTCTGTTCAAATATTCATTTTCGGGTTTACCCCAACATTTGACAAAGAGCCTTTGTTTTGTAAAAT
>CAJFNC010000022.1 GCA_904393835.1 uncultured Ruminococcus sp.
GATTTTTAATTTTATCCTTATTGCAACCGTTATGAAAATTAGGTACTTCAACTTTATTTGCAAATAGATAATTTGCAATCATTGACTGTCCATAGCCCTCAAATTGGTACTAAACAGAATAATATATCTATAATTTGCTGGTGATTGTTTGATTTGCGCGAAGTGCAAACCGGACTAAAAGGCTATAAAACAAAAAAAGACATATCTTACGATACATCTTTTTGGTGCCGGTGACCGGACTTGAACCGGTACGGAGTATTAGTCCGAGGGATTTTAAGTCCCTTGTGTCTGCCTATTCCACCACACCGGCATATAAATGTTTGGTGACCCGGACGAGAATCGAACTCGTGTTACCGCCGTGAAAGGGCGGTGTCTTAACCGCTTGACCACCGGGCCGTATATGGTAGCGGAAATAGGACTTGAACCTACGACACTTCGGGTATGAACCGAATGCTCTAGCCAGCTGAGCTATTCCGCCGTATTTTTGCCTCAAAAGCAAGATAAATTATATTACAAAACATTCGATTTGTCAACACTTTTTTTTAAGTTTTGTAAAAAATTTTTTATCGCTCAGCTGTGCTCATTCGAAAAGGGCAAATTTACCGTTTATTTGCCCTTTTCGATAAAAGCTTAAGTTATTAATTAAGATAAGCCGCGCCGATAATTCCGGCGTCGTTTCCGAGCGTACACTTGCAGATTAAAGTTTGCTTTTCGTTGTGTTTTGTGTATCGCTCGCGCTCAACAATTGTACGAACAGGTCCGAGAAGGTTTTCACCCTCGTTTGAAATACCGCCGCCCACACAGAGCACATCGGGCTGGAAAATATTTATAATATTAACCAGACCGCAGGCAAGGTAACTGATATACTCTTCAACCACTGCCTTTGCCGTGGGGTCGCCGTCACGCATCGCGTCAAATGCCGTGCGTCCGTTTACTTTATTAATATCTCCGTCGCAAAGCTTGAGCATATAGCTGAACTCAAGTTTTTCGTTCAGAATTTTCTGCTTTGTGAGGTTTATAAGACCTGTTGCCGAAGCGTAGGTTTCCCAGCATCCCCTTCTGCCGCAGGCACATTCCTTGCCGTCTTTTACAATAACCATATGACCGAGCTCAGCGCCCGCAAAGTTTGAGCCGCTGTAAATTTTGCCGTCAATGATTATACCGCCGCCCACGCCTGTGCCGAGAGTGATTGCAACTGCGTTTTTTGCGCCTTTTGCGCTTCCTGCCAAATATTCACCCAAAGCCGCTGCGTTGGCGTCGTTTTCAATGTGAACCTTTACGCCGAGACGTTCCTCCATCATCTCCACAACCTCCCAGTTGTGAAAAAAGAGGTTTGCCGAATATTCAATAATACCTGTCTTGGGGTTAACAGCACCGGGAACGCCGATGCCGACGGACTTAATGTCCGACATTTTGATTTTTGCCTTTTCAACTGCTTTCTTCGCAACTTCCGCCATACTGTCGCAAATTTCGCTTTCGGGACGGGGAACGGCAGTTTTGCATGAAGCCTTGGCAATAATTTTGTATTTTTCGTCAACAACACCGGCTACAATGTTTGTACCGCCGAGGTCGATTCCGAGTCTGTACATTTGAGCACATCCTTTTTAGTAGTATATTAAATGCGTATGCATCAGTTTCCGTTATAAGAATAGTTTGGCGCCTCTTTTGTAATCTGAATATCATGCGGATGGCTTTCACGCAAGCCTGCATTGGAAATTCTTACAAATTTTGCTTTTTGATGAAGTTCGTCAATTGTAGCGCAGCCTGTATAGCCCATACCTGCACGCAAACCGCCCATAAGCTGGTAAACGGTGTCGGAGAGCATTCCCTTGTAAGGTACGCGGCCTTCAACGCCTTCGGGAACAAACTTGTTGTTTTTAGCCTGGAAATATCTGTCGGCGCTGCCTTTGCCCATTGCGCCCAGGCTGCCCATTCCGCGGTAAACCTTAAACTGTCTGCCCTGATAAATTTCATTTTCGCCGGGGCTTTCCTCACAGCCTGCAACAAGCGAACCGACCATTACTACGTTGCCGCCTGCGGCAAGAGCTTTTACAATGTCGCCGCTGTACTTGATACCGCCGTCCGCAATTACGGGAATACCGTATTTTTCTGCCTCGCAGGCAGCATCATAAATTGCTGTAATCTGCGGAACGCCGATACCCGCAACAATTCTTGTTGTACAAATCGAACCGGGTCCGATGCCTACTTTAATTGCGTCCGCGCCCGCGTCGATAAGCGCCTTTGCGGCTTCGGCTGTAGCGATGTTGCCCGCAATGAGCTGGAGGTCGGGATATGCCTTTTTAACCTTGGCAACCGATTTTATAATATTTGAATTGTGACCGTGAGCCGAGTCAAGTACAACTACGTCAACCTGAGCTTCAACAAGAGCGGCAACTCTGTCAAGAACATCTGCCGTACCGCCGATAGCTGCGCCGCATATAAGTCTGCCCTTGTCGTCACGCGCTGAGTTGGGGTACTGAACGCTTTTTTCAATATCCTTAATTGTAATAAGACCCTTGAGAGCGCCGTCTTTGCCCACCAACGGGAGCTTTTCAATTCTGTGACGACGTAAAATTTCCTGAGCTTCCTTAAGCGTTGTGCCCACGGGAGCCGTAACAAGGTTTTCCTGCGTCATTACATTGGAAATGGGCTGGTTAAAGTCTTCGCCCTGCATAAATCTGAGATCGCGGTTTGTAATAATACCCACAAGCTTGCCGTTACGGCAGATGGGTACGCCCGAGATTTTGTACTTGCCCATAAGGTTGTCCGCATCTCTTACTGTGTTTTCGGGAGAAAGAAAGAAGGGATTTACGATTACGCCGTTTTCGCTTCTCTTTACTCTGTCAACCTGGTCGGCCTGCTGTTCAATACTCATATTCTTATGAATTATGCCTACGCCGCCTTCACGAGCAATCGCGATTGCCATGGAAGTTTCTGTTACGGTGTCCATAGCGGCTGTCATAAGAGGTGTGTTGAGCTTGATTTTTTTGGTAAGATGAGTGGATACATCTACGTTGTTGGGCTCAACGTCCGATTCTCCCGGAATAAGAAGGACGTCGTCAAAAGTCAGACCTTCTTTACCGAATTTTTCGTTGTAATTATTATTCAGCATAATCTTCCTCCATTTTACAAATTTTTCATTATATTATTAGGTACTATTATATCAAATTAATTTTGTTTTAGCAACAGGATTTTTATAAATCGGCAAGAAAATTTTGTTTGTAAACGCAGGTTGACAAGGCTCTTTTTTATATATAAAATAGTATAGTACATAGTGTAATCAAATTATGAGTTTCGGAGTTGAAATTATGAAAAATAAATTTTTGAAAATAATCTCGTTTGCGCTCGCCGGTTTAATGTGTCTTTGCTTTGCGGGCTGCGGAGAAAGTGAAGACAAACCCGCAACTTCGCAGACAAGCGCTCAGATACAAACTACTCAGCCTACAACACAGGCGATCGAAAAAACCGAGGCTGACATCAAAGCCCTGCATACTTATGACCTTGAAAACGGCGATGTTTTTGCGGGCGCCTGGACAATCACCGAGGGCGAGGGCTCAAAGCTAACAGGCTTTACCTTTATGTTTGACGGTCACGGCAAAGCTACACTGGTTAAGGACAATATGGGCTATTTGGGCAAATACACGCTTAACGCCGACAAAAGCACATTTACAACACAGCTTATGTTCGGCCTTAACGGCACATACACCTACACCTTTGACGGCGACGACAAGGTGACGCTCAAAAATTCCGACGGCGGCTCGAATTCTGTTTTTGAAAGGGCAACGAACGTTGACTTTATTCCCGCTCCCGAAAAAGACCCGAAAATCGACAGCAAAGTTGTCGGAGCGTGGCAGTCCGACGGCGGCGAAACCTACTATTTCGGCAGCGACGGAATTATGTATCAAAACCAGTTCGGCGCAATGTTCACCTACGCCAACTACACAGCCGAAAGCGGCAAGCTGACCGCCACCTATATTATGGGCGAAGAAACAGTCGATGAGTACGAATACAGCGTAGAGGACGACGTGCTTACGCTCAGCGGAAACGAATATAAAAAAATCTCAATAAATGATGTTGAATAAGAGGATAAGCCGAATAGCTTTTATTCGGCTTATGAATCCATTAGTTAGGAGGAAATAATGAAAGAATATAAATATGTTACACTGCGTGAAAAACCTGAAATAAAAGACGCGGCTGCGTCTTGGTTTCACAGTAAATGGGGCGTACCGAAAGAAGCATATTTGGAATGTATGAATTCATATTTAGATAAAGAGACAGAGTATGGTTGGTATTTATGCCTTGACGGTGATAAGATAGTTGCCGGAATGGGAGTAATTGAAAATGACTTTCATAACAGAAAAGATCTCGCTCCCAATGTATGCGCTGTTTACACCGAAGAGGATTACCGTTGTAAAGGAATAGCAGGAAATTTATTAAAAATGGTTGTGGCAGATATGAAGAATAAAGGAATAACGCCAATATATTTAGTGACAGACCATACAGGTTTTTATGAAAGATACGGGTGGGAGTTTTTGTGCATGGTACAAGGAGATGACGAACCGGATATGACAAGAATGTATGTTTATAATTAGGCGGATATTTTTTGAACACATTAGTCTATTCCGAGCGATTAACCTGTTTAATATACGCCAAAAGGACTGCAAGACAAACGCTTGCAGTCCTTTTGCGTAAATGCGTATAAAAATTTTTATATAAAATGAAAGAGCCAAACCCATTACGGAAGGTCTGGCTCTTTCTGTTCTTTAAAAATGAGGGGTACAAGTGCGAATCCGAACTGATTCGCATTGAGGAGGGTAGAACAATCGTACTCTAACGGTTGCGGTTCCGTTTTTTGAGTACGTCTATATTAAACACTACTAATATGACAATTGTGTGAAATCAAGCTGAATAAGACTTGAAAAATTTTAAAAAACTGTGCGAAAGCAGTCAAAAATTATACATTTTAAAAATTATGTGTATATATTTGTAAAAAGTAAAACAAATGTTTGATTTTTCACAACTTCTATGTTATAATCAAACCAAAGGCGGTGATTATATGAAAGGTTTAAGCAAAAGCCAGCAGAAAATTATGGATTATTTAAGGGAATGCTCGCTTGACGGACGTATGCCCTCTGTGAGGGAAATTTGCTCGGCTGTCGGTCTTAACTCCACTTCAACCGTTCATCACCACCTCAGCGCCCTTGAGGAAAAAGGACTTATTATCCGTGAACACGGTCTTAACAGATGCATCCGCATAAATGAGGAGGAAAAACCAGACGGCGTGCCGATCTTGGGTCGTGTAGCCGCAGGTTATCCGATTACGGCTGTGGAAAATATCGAGGGCTATGTACCCGTTCCCGATGAATTAAAAAGAGGCAGAGAACTGTTTGCCCTGCGTGTACAGGGTGAAAGTATGATTGACGCGGGAATACTTGACAATGACATTGTTATTGTCAACCGTACGCCCGTTGCCGAAAACGGCGAAATTGTCGTTGCCCTTGTTGACGACGAAGCTACCGTCAAAAGATTTTACAAGGAGAACGGTCACTTCAGGCTTCAGCCCGAAAACGACTTGTTCGAGCCGATTATTGTTGACGAAGTGGTGCTGCTCGGCAAGGTAATTTCTCTGGTTCGCTATATGTAGCTTTATATTCACACAATTGCAAAATTTAATATATACAAGCCGATTTGCATAAATCGGCTTTTCTTTTGTCTTTTTAAAATTACATATGCACGGTAAATTAACAATTATAATTCAGGGTTTATGACAACCGTTTTTTATTAAAACATTTATCGCAATAAAAAGATTTGCAGCAGTAAAACACCAATCATTTTCTTTGCGAAAAACCGAGAATGATTTATTTTGTCAACGCAGATATAAAAATGTAAAAAATGCTTGAAAAAATACCGCGCAAGCCGTATAATATGAATGTATGAGTATATTGAGGCTCAACAATATATTGAAAGGAGTAGTACATATGATTTATTCTAGAGAAGTAGAAAATATGTGTACAGTCGCAAAGGGACCCAAGCACGGTCCCGCACCTATCCCCGAAGAGGGCAAATGGGTTAAATCTTATGAAATCAAAGATATTTCCGGTCTTTCACACGGTGTGGGCTGGTGCGCTCCCCAGCAGGGCGCCTGCAAACTCACACTCAACGTTAAAGACGGTATTGTTCAGGAAGCTCTTGTTGAAACAATTGGTTGCTCGGGTATGACTCACTCGGCAGCTATGGCAGCAGAAATTCTTCCTAACAAAACTTTGCTCGAGTGCCTTAACACGGACCTCGTTTGCGACGCAATTAATACAGCTATGAAGAACCTCTTTGAGCAGCTCGTTTACGGCAGAAGCCAGACTGCATTCTCTGAGGGCGGTCTTCCCATCGGCGCAGGAATGGAGGATCTCGGTAAAGGTCTCCGTTCACAGGTTGGTACTATGTACAGCACAAACGCAAAGGGCGTTCGCTATATGGAAATGGCTGAAGGCTATGTAATCAAGATGGCTCTTGATGAGAACGACGAAGTAATCGGCTATCAGTTTGTAAAGCTCGGCAAAATGCTCGAGGATATTCGTCACGGCGTTGAGCCCAACGAAGCTTATAAAAACAACATCGGTCAGTACGGTCGTTTTGACGGCGCTGCTAAGTACATTGACCCGAGAGAAGAATAATTCGGTAAGGAGGACACTATAATGGCAGTAACATTTGAAAGCATGGAAAGAAGAATGCCTAAAATTGAGAAGTGCCTTGCCGAGTACGGTATTGCAAATCTTGAAGAGGCAAGAAAACTTTGCAACGATTTAGGTTTTGATCCCTACGACATCGTAAAGGGCGTTCAGCCTATCGCGTTTGAAAACGCAGGCTGGGCTTACACACTCGGTTGCGCAGTTGCAATCAAAAAGGGCGTTAAAACAGCTGCTGACGCTGCGGAAGCTATCGGTATCGGTCTTGAGGCTTTCTGCATTCCCGGTTCGGTTGCCGAGCAGAGAAGCGTAGGTCGCGGTCACGGTAACCTCGGCGCAATGCTCCTCAGAGATGAGACAAAGTGCTTTGCATTCCTCGCAGGTCACGAAAGCTTTGCCGCTGCTGAGGGCGCTATCGGTATCGCTCGTAACGCAAACAAGGCAAGAAAAGAGCCGCTCAGAGTTATCCTCAACGGCCTCGGCAAAGACGCTGCTTACATCATTTCAAGAATCAACGGCTTTACATATGTAAAAACAGAGTTCGACTACTTTACATCAGAGCTCAAGATTGTTGAAGAAACAGCTTTCTCAGAGGGCGAAAGAGCTGCTGTTCGCTGCTACGGCGCAGACGACGTTCGTGAAGGCGTTGCTATTATGCAGAAAGAAAACGTCGGCGTTTCAATCACAGGTAACTCAACCAACCCGACTCGTTTCCAGCACCTCGTTGCAGGCACATACAAGAAGTGGGCTAATGAAAACGGCGTAAAATATTTCTCTGTTGCTTCGGGCGGCGGCACAGGCCGTACACTTCACCCCGACAATATGGGCGCAGGTCCTGCTTCTTACGGTCTTACAGACTCAATGGGCAGAATGCACGGCGACGCTCAGTTTGCAGGTTCATCTTCAGTTCCTGCTCACGTTGAGATGATGGGTCTTATCGGTATGGGTAACAACCCGATGGTAGGCGCTACAGTTGCTTGCGCAGTTGCAGTTTACGAAGGTCTTAATAAGTAAAATAAATCAGGCTTTTGAAATTACCGATTAATTTTAATCAGTAAATATGCTTTTAATAAATCGGACGCATTATTTAAGGTTTCTCCTTTTATAATGCGTCTGTTTTTTTACTTTTGCCGCAACGCATTGAAAAGTCGGCAAACATTTCCGCATTTTTAAAACAGTCACAATCAAAAAAGCAAAAAAAAACGGACTCGCAGGGAGTCCGTTCATTGTAAAATTCAATTAAGCCTTGCCTACCGAACCAAAGAGTTCCATCTTTTCCTTAACAGTTTCCTTGATAGCCTCTGCACCGGGAGCGAGGAGCTTTCTGGGATCAAATCCCTTGCCTTCAAGATCCTTGCCCTCTTCGATGTACTTTCTTGTAGCTGCCGCAAAAGCGAGCTGACACTCGGTATTAACGTTAATCTTTGAAACGCCGAGTGAAATAGCCTTCTTAATCATATCAGCGGGGATACCCGTACCGCCGTGGAGAACAAGCGGCATATCGCCTGTAAGCTGCTGGATAGCGTCGAGAGTTTCAAAGCTGAGACCCTGCCAGTTTGCGGGATATTTGCCGTGGATGTTACCGATACCTGCTGCTAGCATTGTAACGCCGAGGTCTGCAATCATTTTACATTCCTTGGGATCTGCACATTCGCCGGCGCCGATAACGCCGTCTTCTTCGCCGCCGATTGAACCAACTTCAGCCTCAAGTGAAAGACCGAGTTTGTTACATGTTTCAACGAGTTCCTTTGTCTTTGCAATGTTCTCTTCAATCGGATAGTGTGAACCGTCGAACATAATTGAGCTGAAGCCTGCCTCGATGCACTTCTTAGCACCTTCGTATGAACCGTGGTCAAGGTGGAGAGCAACGGGAACAGTGATGTTGAGTTCCTCGAGCATACCGTTAACCATACCGACTACTGTCTTGTAGCCTGCCATATATTTACCTGCACCCTCAGATACACCGAGGATAACGGGTGAGTTGAGTTCCTGAGCTGTTAAAAGAATTGACTTTGTCCACTCAAGGTTGTTGATGTTAAACTGACCTACTGCGTAGTGTCCTGCCTTTGCTTTTGTAAGCATTTCTTTAGCATTTACCAATGGCATTTTAATCTTCCTTTTACAATATATTTCAACAGGCAAACGTCTTTGTCTGTCGATTTAAGTTTATTATACAATAAAAACATTTAAAGTTAAAGAGTTTTTACAAACTTTTTGATAAATTTTTAACGATTTAAAATAAAACAACGCCAAACTGCCGCTTTTCCCCGCTTTTGTCACCAAAAATTCAGATTAAAAACACACTTACGTAACACAATTTTGTTGATTTTAAAGCCGCCGGGTTGTATAATATAGTAAAAGAATTTAATAATAAATAAATATTTGGAGATAACTATGGATAATAATAATTTTAACCCAAACAACAACTTTTATCCACATCAGCCGCAAAAACCCTTTACCGACAGGGGCGTCGCCGATGATCAAAATTTTTACGGGCAAAACGCCGAAAACGCAAGCAGTGAAACTCCCGCGCCCGACACGGCTCAGGAAACACCTGTTTCTGCTCCTGCCGATAACAGCGGCGAAAATTCTCAGCCGTCGGAATTTGCCGCATCTGATGTTGCAGGTCAGACAGAAGCACAAAGTGAACAAAGACACTTTGAAAACTCTACTGCTCCGCAAACCGAAAACAGCGCCGATACTCAGAGTGCGTTTAACGTAAACGACGCTCAGCAGACAACGGGCAACGCAAACGAGCAGGGCTTCGGCACTCCCGACTTCAGCAACCGTCAAAGCGGAGCCAATGCATTTAATGTAAATCATCCGTTAAACGGATATAATCAATACGGGTATAATCCGAATCAGGGATACAACCCTCAGCAAAATTTTAATCACACCGCGGACTTCGGCGGTCAGCCCGGTTACTACCGTCAGAATTACAACAATCAGCCGGGATATTCCGCACAACAGCCCTACGTAAATCCTCAGCAGCAAGGTTATAACACATATCAAAACGTAAATCCGCAGCAATACAGCCCCTACTCACAGGCAATGCCGCCCAAGAAAAAGGTAAGCGTAGGGTTAATTGTGGTAATAGCTGTGCTTGCTGTACTCTGCTTTGGCAGCCTTATTACTTCGATTGTACTTCTGTCTAACGAAAATCAAAACAACATAGATAGCGGCAGTTATTCATTTTTCGGCAGCTCGCCTTACAACTATTACGAGCCCGATGACAGTACAGACGAGACAACAGAATCTCAGCCAAAACACGAGGAAAGCGACTACTCAGACAAGGCTGACGAAAGTTACGAGGGCTTAAATCTCAACAGCAAGCCCAAAGACAAGAATTCGGGCAAATACAACTCCGAAACCGCTATAAACAAAATTTCCGATTCAGTAGTCGGAGTGCTCTGTTACCTGGACGACAATTTTGACGAAAACGAGCCCGATTCACAGGGAAGCGGTATCATCATCTCTTCCGACGGCTACGTAGTAACAAATTCGCACGTAATTGACAACAGCAAAACCGATTATATAATCAGAATTGCGACGGCGGACGGCAAGACCTACACGGCGGGCGTTATCGGATATGATGAGAGAACCGACATTGCAGTGCTCAAAATGGACAACGCAAAGGATTTAAAAGCAGCTGCATTCGGAAAATCAAGTGAAATTCAGGTCGGCGAGGACGCAATCGTTGTCGGCAACCCCGGCGGTATTGACTTCCAAAACTCTATAACAAAAGGCATTATTTCGGCTGTTGACCGCGAGGTATCAAACACCAGCCTTGTAAAATATATTCAGACCGACGCCGCAATCAACCCCGGCAACTCGGGCGGTCCCGTAGTCAACATCTACGGTCAGGTAATCGGCATAGCAACCTCAAAAATCGTGTCAGAACAGTACGAGGGTATGGGGTTTGCAATTCCCGTTGACACCGCCAAAACCTCAATCGACAGCCTTATCAAATACGGCTATGTAAAGGGGCGTGTAAAGCTGGGCATTACGGGTCGCAGTATTTCAAAGTACGACGCCTCACAGACGAATATGCCTCAGGGAATCTATGTTGAAAGCGTTGAGCGAGGCGGTCCCTGCGACGAAAGCGGAATTAAAACAGGCTGCGTTATAACCGAAGTAAACGGTGTTGAGGTTGACACCTTCTCAGATGTATATAAAATCCTTGAGGAATTTAAACCCGGCGACAAAATTGAAATTTCATACTACCCCCCGAACGCTGAATTAACAACAGATGAAGTAGTTGCAAACGTAACTTTGCAGGAAAACAAGTAGGTGATTTTATGACGGACGAAATTTATGAACAGGCTAAAAAAGCCGCAGAGGAGCTTTGCGAAATTGCAAAGCTGAAAAAAGGAGACATTATGGTCGTGGGCTGCTCGTCAAGCGAAATCGCTGGCGGCACAATCGGCAAAAATTCAAGCCTTGAGTCGGCACAGTCGGCTTTTAAGGGGATTTACGAAGTGCTGAGCGAAAAGGGCATTTACCTGGCGGCTCAGTGCTGCGAACACTTAAACCGCGCAATCATCACGGAGCGTGAAGCGGCAAAGGGATACGAAATTGTCAACGTTGTTCCGCAGCCGAAAGCGGGCGGCTCGTTTGCCACCACAGCCTACAAAAATTTTAAAGACCCAGTCGCGCTTGAAGAAATCAAAGCAGACGCAGGACTTGACATCGGCGGCACGCTAATAGGTATGCACCTCAAAAGGGTTGCCGTGCCCGTTCGCCTGTCGATTGACCATATAGGAAAAGCAGTGCTGCTTGCGGCAAGAACACGTCAGAAATTTATCGGCGGCAGCCGTGCGATTTACGACGAAAACAACCTTTAATTAAAATATCACCTTTCAAAGCTTTGCTTTTATCAAAGCCGACAGTGCATTGCGCTGTTTGTTATATAAAAAGAGCGGCATATGATTGCCGTTCTTTTTTTGCTTTCAAAATTATATTTCCGCCGCAAGGCATTGAATTACGCTTTTTTATAAAATCGCTTTAATATAAACAGCGTTGTTGCAGAGCATTAAATATGTTATAATATTGACAAGGAGGCGGCTTATAATGATTAAAGGTGCAATTTTTGATATGGACGGTCTTATGTTCGACAGCGAACGCCTTGTTTATGAAATCTGGCAGGAGATGATGGACGAGCAGGGGTTTGAATACAACCTCGATATTTTCAAAAAAACCATCGGTCTGCGCACCGACAGGGCGGAACAATTTTACTCAGAGCTGTACGGCGAACGCTTTTGTTACAAACCGCTTAAGCTGCGCAGCCGCGAAACCTTTTTGAAACGTATTGAAAAAGACGGCGTTCCCGTCAAAAAAGGTCTTTATGAAATTCTTGACTTCCTCAAAGACAACGGTATAAAAACTGCGGTGGCAACCTCAACTTCGGCGCAAACCGCGCTGACGCTGATTAAAAAAGCGGGCGTGTATGATAAATTTGACTCATTTGTGTGCGGCGACGACGTAAAAAACGGCAAGCCCGACCCCGAGGTTTTTTTGACGGCGGCACAAAGAATAAACATCTCCCCTCTGCAATGCGCGGCGTTTGAGGACAGCATAAACGGAATTAAATCCGCGCACGCCGCAAAAATGCAAACAATAATGGTGCCCGACCTGTTGCCGCCGACCGATGAAATAAAGCCGATGCTCAGCTTTTTGTGCACAGATTTATCATTGGCGGTTCAATTTTTGCAAAGTCAAATTTAAATCTGCGAATTTTGTTTGATATAACATTTTTTTGCCGATTTGCGTGTAAAATATCGGTAAATATACTTTACAAAATTCAATTAACGTGATAAAATCTAAGGTGATACAGTACGTATCCTTTTACACACTGTTGCGACATCAATTTCCTTTGTCGCGTTTATTTAAAGGAGGACAATTCCAATGGCAAGAAAAATGAAAACCATGGATGGTAACAGCGCCGTAGCTCACGTATCATATGCGTTTACTGACGTTGCTGCTATCTATCCTATCACACCTTCTTCCGTTATGGCCGACCTTACCGATAAGTTTTCGGCTCAGGGCGTTAAGAACGTTTTCGGAAGAGAAGTTCAGGTAACGGAAATGCAGTCTGAAGGCGGCGCTGCAGGCGCTGTTCACGGCTCATTGGCAGCAGGCGCTTTAACTACTACATACACAGCTTCACAGGGCTTGCTCCTTATGATCCCCAATATGTACAAAATGGCTGGTGAGCTTCTGCCGGGCGTTATCCACGTTTCTGCCCGTGCTCTCACAAGCCACGCTCTTTCTATATTCGGCGACCATTCAGATATATATGCTTGCCGTCAGACAGGTTACGCAATGCTTTGCTCAAACAACCCTCAGGAATGTATGGATCTTGCGGCAGTTGCTCACCTTTCTGCAATCAAGGGCAGAGTACCTTTCCTCCACTTCTTTGACGGTTTCAGAACTTCACACGAAATTCAGAAGATTGAAGAGTGGGATTACGAAGATCTCGCAGAGATGCTCGACTGGGACGCTGTTGAGCAGTTCCGCCGCCGCGCACTCAACCCCGAACACCCCGTAACAAGAGGTACCGCTCAGAACGACGATATTTTCTTCCAGGCAAGAGAAGCTTGTAACAAGTATTATGACGCAATCCCCGAGGTTGTTGTAGAATATATGAACAAAGTCAACGCTAAAATCGGCACTGACTACAAGCCCTTCAACTACTACGGCGCAGAGGACGCAGAGCACATTATCGTTGCTATGGGTTCGGTTTGCGACTGTACAGAAGAGGTTGTTGACTACCTTAACGCAGCGGGCGAAAAGGTTGGTCTTCTTAAGGTTCACCTTTACAGACCTTTCGTTGCAGACTATATGCTCAGCGAACTTCCCAAGACAGTTAAGACAATTTCTGTTCTTGACAGAACCAAAGAGCCCGGTTCAATCGGCGAGCCTCTTTACCTTGACGTTCTTGCCGCTATTAACGGTTCTGACTTTGCAGGCGTAAAGGTATTTACAGGCAGATACGGTCTCGGTTCTAAGGATACAACACCGGGTGACATCATCGCTGTTTACAGAAACGCTGAAAGCGAAACACCCAAAAAGAGATTTACAATCGGCATTGTTGACGATGTTACAAATCTTTCACTTCCCATTCTTGAAAATCCCGACACAACTCCTAAGGGTACACACAGCTGTAAGTTCTGGGGTCTCGGTGCAGACGGTACTGTAGGCGCAAACAAGAACTCAATCAAAATCATCGGCGACAACACAGATATGTACGCTCAGGGTTACTTTGCATATGACTCAAAGAAATCAGGCGGTCTTACAGTATCTCACCTCCGTTTCGGCGATACTCCCATCAAGTCAACCTACTACATTTCAAAGGCTGACTTCGTAGCCTGCCACAACCCCTCATACGTTGATAAGTACGATATGGTTGATGACCTTAAAGAAGGCGGCTCATTCCTCCTCAACTGCCCGTGGAATGCCGAAGAGCTTTCCGAAAGACTTCCCGGCAAGATGAAGAGAATCCTCGCCGAAAGACACATCAACTTCTACACAATCGACGGTATCAAGATCGGTAAGGAAATCGGTCTCGGCGGACGTATTAACACGGTATTACAGTCAGCATTCTTCAAGATTGCAGACATTATCCCCGCTGACAAGGCTAAAGAGCTTATGAAAGCTGCCGCTAAGAAGTCCTATATGAAAAAGGGACAGGCAATTGTTGATATGAACTATGCAGCAATTGACAGAGGTATGGAAGACCTCAAAAAGGTTGAAATTCCCGCAGAGTGGGCTAACTGCACAGACGACTCAGTTGCAGATGTTGTTGAAGGTCAGGGCACACTCGTTGAATATGTAAACGGTATCCTCAAGCCCGTAAACGCTTACAAGGGTAACCAGCTCCCTGTATCTGCATTTATGGATCACGTTGACGGTACCGCTCCCAACGGTTCTTCCGCTTATGAAAAGAGAGGTATTGCCGTTGACGTTCCCGAATGGAACTCAGACAACTGTATTCAGTGTAACAGATGTTCAATCGTTTGTCCTCACGCTGTAATCCGTCCTGTTGCTATGACAGACGCAGAAGTTGCCGCTGCTCCCGAAGGAACACAGAGCATCCCCATGATCGGTCTTAAGGATCTCAAGTTTGTTATGACAGTATCAACTCTTGACTGTACAGGCTGCGGCGCTTGCGCTCAGGTTTGCCCGGGCAAGAAGGGTGAAAAGGCTCTCACAATGAAGCCTATTGATACTCAGCGTCCTAAGCAGGCTATCTTTGATTACGGTATGACAATTGAAGAGAAGCCCGAAGTCGGCGAAAAATTCAAGTTTACAACAGTTAAGGGCAGCCAGTTCAAACAGCCGCTCCTCGAGTTCTCAGGCGCTTGCGCAGGCTGCGGTGAAACACCTTACGCTAAGCTTGTAACTCAGCTCTTCGGCGACAGAATGTTCATCGCCAACGCAACAGGATGTTCATCAATTTGGGGTGCTTCCGCTCCTGCAACACCTTACACAAAGAACAAGAAGGGCTACGGTCCCGCATGGCAGAACTCACTGTTTGAAGACAACGCCGAGTTCGGCCTCGGTATGGCTCTCGGTCAGAAAGCTATCCGCAACAGACTTTCAGAGTATGTTGAAAATATTCAGAAAGATACTGACAGCGACGCTCTCAAGACAGCTTGTCAGAATTACCTTGACACAATTACAGATTCAACATCAAGCCGTCCTGCTACCGACGCTCTTATCGCCGAGCTTGAGAAGCACACAGACGACGCTAAAATCGGTGAACTTGTTAAGAAGACTCTTGTTGATAAAGACGAGCTTGCCAAGAAGTCAATGTGGATCTTCGGCGGCGACGGTTGGGCTTACGATATCGGTTTCGGCGGTCTTGACCACGTTATCGCTTCAGGCGAAAATGTAAACATCCTCGTATTCGATACAGAGGTTTACTCAAATACAGGCGGTCAGGCTTCTAAGGCTACTCCTGTAGGTTCGGTTGCTCAGTTTGCTGCCGCAGGTAAGGGCGTTAAGAAGAAAGACCTCGCTGCAATTGCAATGAGCTACGGCTATGTTTATGTTGCACAGTGCGCAATGGGCGCAGACAACAATCAGGTAATCAAAGCTTTGGTTGAGGCTGAAAGCTACAACGGTCCTTCAATCGTTATCTGCTATGCTCCTTGTATCAACCACGGTATCAAGGGCGGTATGGGCATTGCTCAGCTCGAAGAGAAGAAAGCTGTTGAGGCAGGTTACTGGAACATCTTCCGTTTCGATCCCCGTCTTGCCGACGAAGGAAAGAATCCGTTTATGCTCGACTGCAAAGCTCCCACAGCTTCTTACCGTGACTTCATTATGGGCGAAGTTCGTTACAACTCTCTTACTCGTTCATTCCCCGAAAGAGCCGAAAAACTCTTTACAGAGGCGGAGAAAGAAGCTGAACAGAAGTACGCTCATCTTCAGAAGCTCGCAAGCTTTGACGACGCTGAATAATTTAGATTCGGCTGCTTAATAAAACAACTTACCGCAGAGGGCAACCTCTGCGGTTTTTGTTATTACGACTTTATTTTGATTTGTTGCGGTTGAATAAAATGTGCTTTTATGATAAAATTAACTTTACAAAGGGGTGATAATATGAAATTTTGTAACAAGTGCGGCGCTCAGATAGAAGATGATTGCAAATTCTGTCCCAAATGCGGCGCGGATCAGAGCGATAACTTTGATGTGGCGGGTACAGGTAATAATTCCGACAAAAATCCGAATGTCAACGGCTCGCAAAACAGCAGTCAGCAACCGCAGTACGGCGACAATTACAATACGCCTGTCGATATTAATAACCGGAAGAGCATATCCGGGCAAATTCAAAATTCTCAAAACAGTAGCAATCCCCCTAAAAAATCGAAAAAAGTTCCGATTATTATTACCGTTGCGGCCTGTGTGTCGGCGCTCGGCGCAGCAGCGGCAGCATTGATAATATTCCACCCGTTTAAAGACAGCGCTGATGTCGGCACATCACTGCCCCCAACAACGGCAGAGCATACCACTGCGGTTGAGACTACTCAGCCTGCAACCGAAGCTCCTACCACAACGCCCTTGGATTTAAGCGGACACGAAGCATTCGCCTTTTCAGTAAGCTTCAAGGACGCTTTCAGCGCCTACAATGACCTTGCAGGTTCGTCCGACATTGCGCTTTACTGGTACGATTACAATTCTCTTGACTACTACCTCTTTACTCCTACCGACACAGATTTAAAGCGCTACGAGTATGAATATGGGGATTCGCAGGCATGTTTCTACGTTGACGACGACGATATAATGGTGTTTGAATACGAAATTGACGACCTCAATAAGCTCAAAGGAGATAACAAGGAAACGCTGACAATGTCCGTACCGTCGCTATGGCTTGCCGCGATGAACGATATAACATATGACGACGCGGAAAAGATTTACAGCGAAATTTACGACAGAGTAAAAGGCGGCAGCAAAACCGCTTACGTCGACGGATATTCCGCATATGGCGTTAAAGACGGCGACGACCTGACTGTTTACATTGTACACTCGGGCGAAAAGTTTATAGAATACAACGATATGAGAAATATGCTCAAAAAGCAAATGTACAGCAGCTACTACGACGACAGCCGTGAAAATAACAGCAGCGGCAGCGAGGAAAACACATATATGGGTGAAACAATTCACACCACAAACGGTTATATCTTGCCGCAGAGCAATACACAAAGGCTTAATGAAAGTGACATTGCAAACCTGAGCAAAACGGAAATTATGCTTGCACGCAATGAAATTTACGCCCGCCGCGGCAGAGAATTTGACACCGACTCAATTGAGGATTATTTTGAAAGGCAGAGCTGGTACCACGGCTACATTGATCCCGAAGATTTTACGGAATCAATGCTCAACAGCACCGAAAAATATAACGTTGAGTTTTTGAAAAAGTACGGCTGATAATAATTAGGAAAATAAAAATCCCGCGCAACACAACCGCAAGGCGAACCTTTGCAAAATGTTTGGCGGGATTTTGCTGTATATAAAAGGCATAACATAAAAAGCTGAGGTAAACAACTCACTACAAGCTCATAACGGGCTTAGAGGGAGTTCAGTCGGTCAAAACGCTTTATATAGCAGGATTACATTTCAGTTTTGAAATCAATAGATATATTGCCGTTATTGCATGATACATTCAGCGTTTTTTCGCCGCTGTCTTTATCGCCCGGCAGATTACTCTCACCTTTTTGGATTTCTGATTGAATGGCAAAATCATCATAACTTCCTTAAATCATACCGGTAATATCTCCCTTTTTACCGTTCAGAGTAACGGCGCTGCCTGCAATGCTAAACGAGTTGATAAACACAGCCCAAACAAATACGGCGCAGAGCCGACATTTTCGGTACAACTTGTGGTTGTGTCCTGTATTTTACGCCGGAATTATCAAATACAAATTCCTTTATTTGCAGATTAAAAAGGCGGCAGAGATTTCTCTGTTCCGCCTTAAATTTCTATTCAAAAGTGATTTTCTTTCCCTATTTTTTAAATTTTTCCTTTTACCGTCTCTACTTATATGACTTTTATCAGCAACTGTCAACGCAGTGCGCATATCTGTGCTCTGAAATCGGATTGTTACGCACATCACCTCAGGCAGTCCGCTTCCGCTTTTTGCAAAACAACAGCAAAAGCATAATTTTAATATCAAAAAAAAATTTTAACGCGAGAGCTGTTCTCAGACAAACGAAAAGCCCCTATACGCGTAATGCGTACCGAGGCACTCGGTTGGTTGCGGGAGCCGGATTTGAACCGTTTTCGCAGTCGCTTCGCTCCTTTGACCTTCCTGATATATAGTCGTCTGCGCGACGGATTATAAATCCGTCTTCATACTCCTTTTCAGTTAATCGCTTCAAAAATTATCCCACCGGGATAATTTTTGCTCGCTCACCTCGGGAACCCTCAGGTCGTCGGTTCCAAATTTTTTGCATAAAAATAAACGCCTGCAAGTATGCAAGCGTTTCATCAATTGGTTGCGGGAGCCGGATTTGAACCGACGACCTTCGGGTTATGAGGCAACCAAACTTATAAGCAATATACTTTTATTGGATATTTTTCCTTTTTTATTGATTTTTGGTGAAAAATAGAATAAAATATTGTTTGGTGAATAAACAATGGATCATAATATAACTTTTCAAGAACTGTCCGTTCTATGGCTAAAAAAATCAATATGCGGAGTATGTTATACTTATCGAAAAAACTTAGAAAGTTACGTTAATCATCTTAATAATTATTTATCTGAGAAAAAAATAAAAGATATAAAGCCTTACGATATTGATATTATAATAAGTGAACTTTCTAATTGCAACCCTAATACAAAAAAACCGGCTTCTAAAAAATTCTTGAAGAATATAGTTGCTTGTGCTATCAGAATTTTTGATTTTGCCGTAGAAAACGAAGTAATATATAGGAATCCTGCAAAAAATAAAAAAAAAGAAATTCCGAAAAATGCTCCGCATAAAATTGTAAGCGCCATAACACCTGAACAGCAACAATTAGTAATTGATGTTGAACACAGAGCTCAAATTGCTGCTGTTATAATGATGTTTATGGGGCTGAGAACAGGAGAAGTGCTGGCATTGGAATGGGACGATATAGATTTACAAAATTATAAAGTCACAATTAATAAGCGAACACAGAGGATTAACACAAATAAATATGTTATTGTTCCGGGAACAAAAAACGGTAAAAATCGTTATGTTTCAATTCCTGCCAATTTATCTGACTGGCTTAATAAACAAAAAGTAACTGCAACATCATATCTCGTAATGCCAAACAAACAGGGTGAACTTAACTCTCCTACGCAGTGGAAACGCTTGTGGGAAACTTATCAATATGATATCAATTACTATTGCTACGTAAAAAAATGCAAGTCCCAAAACAAGCCTTATCATAAAAAATATTATCCTCATGGAATACCACGCGTAATTAACAAGTTTAATCCCCATCAACTTAGACACACATATGCTACTTTATTATACTTTTCCGGAGTTGATGTATTAACTGCATCTGAACTTTTAGGACACAGCAATATTTCAACTACACTCAAAATTTATACACATCTTGATAAAGAGTTTAAACAGCTTAATATTACAAAATTCAATAATTACATAAAAAGAGATTTAGATATTAATAAAATTATTAATTAAACTGTCCCTCGAAGGGACAGTAAAATTAAGGAGGTAAATTTTTATGAGCGAAAAAATTTATGCAAGCAACGAAATTGTAGGCTACTGCAAAGGCAAAGCAATAGTCAAACAGGACGACGGAGTTTTATTTTATGAAGAAATCCCCGAAGAGTTTGTTACAATCGGCGAGTTCGTTTTTCCCAACGATCTAAGTCCGATAAGCGAGCTGCCCGAAGCTGAAAGAAAAGAAATACTTGCTAAGTTTGGAGATGAAGTGTAAATATGAACCGAACAGACGAAATGAAAGAATTAATGGAAAATAAAGTTTTAGAGCTTGCCCTCAACTTTAAAAATAATCCCAATGATATTTTCGAATATCTGAAATTTCAAAGCAAATTTTATAGTTACAGTAACAGAAATTGCACCCTGATTTATAAACAAAATCCGGGTGCTCTTTGTTGTAACAGTTATAAGAGATACCAAGAAATGGGTTATCAGGTCAAAAAAGGCGAACACGGAATGAAAATACTTGTTCCGGTGCTAAAAAAATTTATAAAGGTCAATGATGAGTTTATACCTCTTGCATCAGCAACGCCGGAACAGAAAAAATTGTATAAAGAAAATAAACTCGAAGTAAAAGAA
>CAJFNC010000023.1 GCA_904393835.1 uncultured Ruminococcus sp.
AGGCCAATAAAAGACGCACTTGTGCGTAGCTAGTGGTATTAGGGCTATGCCCGAAAAGGAAAAACCACCCGCTATGCGGGTGGATAATTATTTATTTAAATAATCCTCTAATTATAATTGAGATTTGCAATATTATTTTGAGTTTAGCAAAAAGATATTGAATTTCAAAGCTATATCTGCTATAATGAGTGAAACAATGTATTTGCAGGGAGGATTGTACTTTGGCAAGGTCATACAACAAACTTTGGAAGTTAATGATAGATAAAAAAATGAACAAAACACAGCTTCGTACTGCTGCAAAGATCAGCTCAAACGCAATGGCTAAACTGGGACGTGATGAATCTGTACCTATTGAAACACTTGAAAAAATATGCGAAGTATTACATTGTGATATTGGAGATATAACAGAAATTGTCTTGGAGGATAATGAAAATGAATAAGCATATTAGGTTTATTGACCTTTTTGCTGGAATTGGTGGCATTCGTAAAGGTTTTGAAATTGCTTGCAATAGAAAAGGATATACCTCTGAGTGTGTTTTTACTTCAGAAATTAAGCAACACGCTGTTGAAGTCTTAAAGCAGAATCATCCTGATGAGAAAATTCACGGAGATATTACGCAAATAGAAGCTAAGAATATCCCTGATTTTGATTTTTTGTTGGCTGGCTTTCCTTGCCAAGCCTTTTCTTCGGCTGGAAAGCGTTTGGGATTTGCAGACACAAGGGGTACACTCTTTTTTGAAGTTGAACGAATATTAAAAGAAAAGAAGCCCTATGGATTTGTGCTTGAAAATGTTGAAGGACTTGTAAACCACGATAAGGAGAATGCGAAAGATAAGATCGGAAAAACGCTTAGAACTATTCTTGGACATTTAGATATGTTGGGCTATAAGGTTTCTTGGAGGGTGTTAAATGCTAAATTTTTTGGAATACCTCAAGAAAGAAAAAGAATCTATATTGTCGGTACATTACGGGAGTGCCCTGACATTTCTAATTTTAAGCACACGTCAGCAGTATTAGGAGATATCCTTGAAAAAGGTTTGCCTACAGAACATAGCAAATTTATTGATAACTTATTGGCACATTATTCAATTGAAGAACTAGCAGGTAAATCAATCAAAGATAAACGTGGAGGAGAAAACAATATACATAGTTGGGATATTGAAATCAAAGGTCCTGTTAGTAAAACTCAAAGAGAGTTATTGAACACAATGTTAAAAGAACGCAGAAAAAAGAAATGGGCAGAAGAATATGGAATTGATTGGATGGACGGAATGCCATTAACACTTAATCAAATAAAAACTTTTTTTAATCATCCTGAGCTTGAAGATATGTTAAACGACCTTGTACATAAAAAATATCTTCGCTATGAACACCCAAAGAAAAAAGTCGGCAATCATAGAGAACCTGACACACAACTACCAAAAGGATATAATATTGTTGCGGGTAAAATGTCCTTTGAAATTAGCAAGATTATGGGTGATAATGATATTGCACCTACACTTGTAGCGATGGATATGCAGCATTTGTATGTTACAGATGGTAATGGTTTGAGAACTTTGTCGTTAAGAGAGGGTTTGCGCTTGTTTGGCTATCCTGATGATTATAAATTAGATGTAGAAAAAAGTTTAGGTTATGATTTGTTAGGCAATACAGTAGTTGTACCTGTCATTGCAGAGGTATCAACTCGTGTACTTGATATTTATTGCAAGGAGGTATAATGCAATATGAGACTTACAAGCCAAGAGGTATATGATAAACTGATTAATGAAGATAGAATTCTTGAACTACAAGGTCAAATAAAATTTTTTCTCGGAGATGTAGATATTATAGTTCACCAAAAAGATGTTGTCGGTAATATTATTCAAGAGTGGTTGCAAGGATGGCTAGATAAAAGAGGAATTGAGTATGCACCAAGCGAAAACACTCAAATGCCACCAGATTTCTTCTTAAATCCAGATGATTTAACGAAAAACTTGTTAGAGGTAAAGGCTTTTAATCGAAATGCTTCGCCAGGTTTTGATATTGCTGATTTTAGAATGTGCGAAGAGGAAATAATCGAAAAGCCGTATATGCTTCACGTAGATTATTTGATTTTTGGCTATGATATGAGCGATGATGGTATAGTTACTGTTAAAGATCTTTGGTTGAAGAAGGTTTGGGAGATAACACGTCGTATGAGAGATTGGTCAATTAATTTACAAGTTAAGCAGAATGTTGTACATAAGATTCGCCCTGGTGTATGGTATAGTACTCAACGTGGTAATTATCCTATGTTTAGAACGATGGAAGATTTTATTTCAGCCATTGAGGAAGCGGTTTATCAAAATCCTAAAACACACAATTCAGCAGCTTCGTGGAAACGTCAGTTTCTTGATAGTTATGAGCAACATTATGGTGAAAGATTAGTTATTCCTCGTTGGTCAGATATTGAAGAAACTTATGACAAGTAATATATGTTGTTCATTGTGAGGCATATTTATGAAGATCAAAACTCTTAGAATAAAGAATTTCCGTGGTTATTGCGGAGAAACATCAATAAACTTTGATAATCTGACGGCATTTGTCGGAAAAATTGAGAGCTATGGCGAGCGAACAGAATGTTGAGTCAGAAGATTTGGCAATTGCGATGGCAGCTTATATGCTGGGTTTTGGAAGTTATAAGGGCTTTGTAAGATAAATTTAAATGGGAGGAAATAAATATGGCATACAGAAATAAAGTATATGTATCAATGGATGCAGATAATGATTTGAGATATTATTATTTGATGAAAGCTTGGAAACAAAACGACTATTCGTCATTTAATTTCTACGATGCTCACGACATTAACAATATTTATGATAAAAGCGAGGCCTCCATCAAGGCTGGTCTTCAGGAACGCTTTAAAAATACAAAAGTATTTGTCCTTTTAGTTGGTGAACACACAAAGTATCTATACAAATATGTAAGGTGGGAAATTGAACAAGCAATTAAAAGAGAAATTCCCTGTATTGTTGTCAATCTCAATGGGAAACGAAGTATGGATCAGGATCGTTGTCCAGCATTAATGAGAGAAGCTCTTGCTGTTCACATTAGTTTTAATTCAAAAATATTGCAATACGCTTTAGAAAATTGGCCGTCCCTATTTGAGCAATATCATAAAGAAGGTAAGACGGGAGCGTATTATTACGATGAGAATGTTTATAAAAAACTTGGGATATAAAATATACAATAGTATAGTAATACCTATAAGAAAACAACCAATTGAATTTATTTCAAAAATATTAGCACTTTTAGGTGGTTACTACTCTTTATGCGAAATTGAACAATCAGTATTTAACAAAACTGTTTTGCTCGATTTTTTCAGGAATAATTTTTGGTTTTTTCTATTCTTTGTCGTATTGATTGCAATTTTTCTACATAGAAAACCATTAATTTATTCTTGTTACTTAGGCGCTAAAGATATACTTATGTCGCTTCGCATATCAGATTTGCTTACATTAAAAGATTCCGCAATCGTTATTCCAACTAATACAACATTTGATACTACAATGGATAGAGATTTCATTAGTGTAAAAAGCATACAAGGACAGTTCCAGAAAAAATATTATGGTACGGATTTTTCTGAATTGGATGTAGCAATCAAACATTCTCTTGATGAATATTTTCCTAATCAATATAAAGTATTAGCTGATAGGATCAAAACAAATTCTAATCGTTATGATATTGGAACTGTGGCAAAAGTCACGAAAAACGGACAACATTATTATTTTCTTGCAGTAGCTGATGTTAGTAAAACCGGTAAACCCGAAAATGTAACTATGCAAAGTTTAACGAAAGCGCTTGTTGGTTTTTGGGATTTCCTTTCGAAAGAAGGACATACCGAACCTATTACAATACCGGTGATAGGCACAGGTAGAGCAGGATTAAAAGATGGTACATTTGAAAACGTTGTTCACGAAACACTTTTTTCGTTTGCGTCAAAATCGCAAGATGAATTTGTTTCAAGAAATATGACTATTTGTATACACCCAACTTCTCTTTCTGAAGCCAATGTTACTTGGGATAGCTTATGTAATTATATGGATTTACAGTGTACCTTTTTTGGTGAAAATCAAAGGCATATTTCCACATCAAACACCGCAGGTACTCCCATAGAGAAGAAAGAACATTTGACAACAAAATGACAACAGAAATTTGGAGAGTCCATATTTTATGGATATTTCAGATAACTAAAATAACTCGTGCTAAATCACCAATACAAAATTGTTTAAGTAGTGATTTCCAGGAGCGAGTGGGAATGATATAATTGTTCTTGCAAAATAAATTTAGGCTAAAAAACTTACCCCGCTAAACCCTCGAATTGGAGGCTTCACAAAAGTTAAAATGTCAATAAAATCATAGTTTTATTGATAAATACAGCCCAGTTATAAGTAGGATAGAATTGATATGCTGAGGTAAATATGATAATTGAAACTGATAGATTGTATATGAGAGAGATGAATCAAGCCGACTTCACATCTTTATGCAAAATATTGCAAGATGAAAAGGTAATGTATGCCTATGAAGGTGCGTTCAATGATAACGAGGTACAGGAATGGCTGAACAGGCAGATTTCTCGCTATAAAAAGTGGGGCTTTGGTTTATTGGCGGTAATTCTAAAAGAAACTGATGAAATGATAGGTCAATGCGGGCTTACAATGCAGCCGTGGAAAGGTACGGAAGTGCTTGAGATAGGCTACCTTTTCGCAAGGTTATTCTGGCATAAAGGCTATGCAACGGAAGCTGCAACGGCTTGTAAAAAGTATGCTTTTGAAATACTGAAAGCGGATGAAGTTTGTTCTATTATCAGAGACACTAATACAGCGTCTCAACAGGTAGCTCTCAGAAACGGTATGAGCATCAAGGACAGTTGGACTAAACATTACCGAGGTGTTGATATGCCGCATTATCGCTATGTGGCTGTTGCCGAAAAATAATTATTTTTGTATTTGCAGCATATTCTTTTAGCGATGACAAATAATGAATTTAAGCGCATAAAATTTATTATTATATATTACCGTCTGACCGTTAAAAGGAGATCGATATGTGTATTGCTGTATCATATAAAACAAAAAGTCATTACTTTGGACGAAATCTCGACCTTGACTATTCTTACAATGAAAAAGTTTTAATAACGCCTCGAAATTATGTATTCAAATTTCACTGTAAGCCATCTTTAAAACACCATTTTGCAATGATCGGAGCAGGAATTGTTGCTCAAGATTATCCTCTGTATTTTGATGCGGTAAATGAATGCGGTTTGTGTGCGGCAGTTTTGAACTTTCCTGAGTATGCCGTGTATCATGAAGAGAAAAACGGCAGGGATAATATTGCCCCGTATGAGTTTATACCGTGGATTTTATCACAATGCAAAACGGTTGATGAAGCAAATAACTTAATCAAAAATATGAGTATGCTAAACCGTCAGTTTAGCTCTCGGTTGCCGCTTACACCACAGCATTTTATGGTTTCAGACAAAGATAAATCTATTGTAGTTGAGCCGCTTAAAGATGGCTTGAAAATATACGACAATCCCGTCGGCGTGCTTTCAAACAGTCCGCCGTTTGATTTTCATATGCTTAACCTTATAAGTTATCTCGGCGTTACCCCAGAAGAACCGCATAATACTTTCAGCAAAAAAATACAGCTTAAGCCGTATTGCCGCGGTATGGGTATGCTCGGAATCCCCGGCGATTTTTCATCGGCATCGCGTTTTGTAAAATGTGCTTACACCAAACTTAACTCATACTGCGGGGAAAGCGAAGAAGAGAGTGTGAGTCAGTTTTTTCATATTCTTACTTCGGTTGAGCAACAAAAAGGTTGCGTCAGTATTGGCGACGACAGTTATGAAACCACCGTGTATTCCTCTTGTTGCAATACAAAGACGGGCGTTTACTATTATACAACTTACAACAATCGTCAAATTACGGCCGTTGATATGCATAAAGATGATTTAAACAGCAATAAAATAATTGCTTATCCATTTATTACAAATCAAAATATTCTATTTCAGAATTAAATTTAATATTTTAGCAAAAAGCACTTGTGTTAATAAAGACTGAAAAATACGAGTGCTTTTTTATTGATTTAATCCGTAATATAAGATATGTTAATAAAGTCATTTATTAATAAAACAGGTTTTCAAATATATATTATACAAAAATATTGATAAATCTTGAAAATAACTCAGTTTTGTAGTATTATTATTAATAATGCGAATATGATTTGGATTGATATAATGAGTATCGAAAAAGTTTATTATGAGCTTTCAAAAGGATTTGATGACGAATATTATGTGGAGCTTGCAAGTAAAAATGTAATGCTTGTGCCTGTTTTGATTGATTTTATTACGAGCGAGCACAGTTTTACTCAAAAGTCAGAATCCCTGCTTGAAAAAATCAGTGAAAAATATCCGCTTGTAATTTATCCGTATTTTAATTATATTGCAGATATTATCATCAGTAACAACGACTTAAGCTCATTTTGCGCGTGGAAAATTATTGCCAATATTCTTGAGGTTGACAGTCTGAATTTATGGGATAACATAAAAGAAAATTATTTTACTGCTTTGAACTCTGAGAATATTACCGAATTTTCAATTACCTGCGATCGTGCTCCTAAGATAATTTCTGCAAAACCGCAGAATAAAGAAGAAATTGTAAAAATTCTTGCCGATACACAAAACCGCAGCTTTTCCGCAGGAGGTCAGGTTTCGGAGGTTTGCAGAAAGATAGCCATAGAAAAGGCTGATTCAGCTTTGCAGCAGGTAGAATAATCAGAGCTTTACTCCGGTAATTTTTCTGACGTTTTTTTCTGCATACTGAACCAGATTGAACAGCGATACTGCGCCCTTTTCAAAGTAATTTGACAAAATATCAGGTGACAGCGAAAGCGACAGGCTGTGTTCTTTTATAAAAGCGTCAATCATTTCAAGCTCAACGGACATTGAAGCTGAGGTTAGGCTTTTGTAATTGCACTTGTCAAGTGAAAAAATTGACTGCGAGTTGTGTTCCGACGAGCAGTAAACTGTTCTGAATACCTGATATTCTGCGCTCATAAGATAGTTGCTGACAGCATTCGTCAGTTCTTTGCTTCCGATCTGTGCAAGCAAATCAAAAATTACCGTGGTGCTGTTCATCAGAATTTTTTTGCTTATTTGGTTAACCATATTCCCCTTTTTGTGGCGAATTTCATCGCTTTCGGGAAGTTCGTCTGCCGAAATAGCCGCAGTTTTTCTCTGCATTGTTCTGCCCAGCAGATAGTCGCATGACACGTCAAAATATTCGCTGATACGTACCAAAAAATCAAGTCCGCACTCACGGATACCTTTTTCATAGTGAGATAAAAGCGCCTGAGAAATCCCCATATCTGCAGCAACCTGCTTTTGGCTCAGTCCTTTTTCTTTTCGCAACAAAGTTAAAATTCTTGGAAATTCAGTATTCATTTTATCACCTTTGTATTATGTTTAAAGTAACATACATTTGTATGTGTATTACTTTAAGTATAATACAATGATAACTAATTGTAAAGCAAAACGGAGTTTAATATGAAATCTTACTTAATTCATTTTATACGCCACGGCGCAATTGACGAAACTCTTGCGGGCAAATATATAGGTGTTACAGATGTTGCTCTTTCAGAAAAGGGCAAGGCGGAGCTTCGCCGACTTGATTATGAATGTCGCTATCCAGGCGCAGCAGCGGTATTTACCAGCCCGCTCAAACGCTGCGTCGAAACCTGTAAAATTCTTTATCCGGAACAAACCCCGCTTGTAATTGAACAGTTATCCGAATGTAACTTCGGCGAGTGGGAGGGGAAAACGGCCGAAGAGCTCAAGGGTGACCCAAATTTTGAAAAGTGGCTTGCAGGCGATAACGATGCAAAACCGCCGAGAGGCGAGAGCAATGCGGATTTTATTCGCAGAATATGCCTTATGTTTGAAAGCATAGTTGACGGTTTAATAAAAACGGGGACAACCGAAAGCGTTATTGTAACTCACGGCGGAGTAATTATGACATTGCTTGCCGTTTACGGACTTCCTCAGGCAAAGCCGTTTGAGTGGACAATGGACAACGGCTGCGGCTATTCGCTGAGGGTAACTCCAATGCTATGGCAGCGTGACAAGGTCTGCGAAGTTTCCGGACTCGTTCCCGAACCAAAGGAAGACGATTAATTCGTAATAATATATTAATAAAATACATCCCGGAAGGAGTAATATAAATGGAAAATTATAAAATCACATTATTAAAGGGCGACGGTATCGGCCCCGAAATTGTAAATCAGGCAGTAAAAGTTCTTGACAAAACGGCTGAAAAATTCAACTTCACCGTAGATTACGATGAGGCGCTTCTCGGCGGCTGTGCAATTGATGCAACAGGTGTTCCGCTTCCTGATGAAACTGTTGAAAAGTGCAAGGCTTCTGACAGTGTGCTTCTCGGTGCGGTTGGCGGACCTAAGTGGGACAAGCTTCCCGGCGATCAACGCCCCGAAAAAGGCTTGCTCGGAATCAGAGGCGCACTCGGACTTTTTGCTAATCTCCGTCCTTCGGTAATTTTCGGACCTTTAAAAAGTGCATCTCCCATTAAAGACGACATTATAGGTGGAAATCTTGATATTATGATTGTTCGCGAGCTTACGGGCGGTATCTACTTTGGAGAAAGAGGCAGAAAGACCGTTGACAGCAACGAGGCTGCCTGGGACACAGAGATGTACTCGGTTCCCGAGATTGAAAGAATTGCAAGAGTTGCATTTGACCTTGCTATGAAGAGAAACAAAAAGCTCACAAGTGTTGACAAGGCAAATGTGCTTGAATCCTCACGCTTGTGGAGAGAAACAGTAATAAGAATTTCAAAGGAATATCCCGAAGTTGAGCTTAATCATATGTATGTTGACAACTGCGCAATGCAGCTTGTCAGAAATCCTCGTCAGTTTGACGTAATTGTTACATCAAACATTTTCGGCGACATCCTTTCCGACGAAGCGTCAATGATTGCGGGCTCAATAGGTATGCTCGCTTCTGCCAGTCTTTCGGGAGGCAAACTCGGTCTTTATGAGCCTATCCACGGTTCAGCACCGGATATTGCAGGTCAGGATATTGCAAACCCGCTTGCGACGATTCTTTCGGTTGCAATGATGTTGCGTTATTCACTTAACCAAGGCGCGGCTGCCGATGCAATTGAGGCGGCGGTAGCAAAAGTTCTTGAAAAGTATCGTACACCCGACATCTACGAAGACGGCTTTGAAAAGGTTGGCTGTGAAAAGATGGGCGATCTTGTATGTGAAGCGCTTTAAAAGGTGATTGCTATGCAGTTTTATGATGTTCATTCGCATATTTTACCAAACTTTGATGACGGAGCTGAAAATGTTAAAGAAACGCTTGAACTCCTCAATTGCCTCAGGAAACAAAACGTTAATAACATTTGTTTTACGCCACATTTTTATACAAACGAAATGAGCGCGGAGGACTTTGTTGAAAAGAGAAACATTGCTTACAAGGAATTTTTGCCGCATAAGCCTTCAAATGTCAACATTGTCTTGGGCTCTGAGGTTTATGTTACCAGATTTCTTTTCAGTAATGAAGATTTATCGGGCGTTACCTATGGCAAATCAAACTATATTCTTACAGAGTTTGGTTACAGTTCATCTTTTTCGGAAAAGACAATGAGCTATCTGTATAAGCTGATAGAGGATTATAATATGATTCCGATAATTCCTCACATTGAACGTTATTCAACGCTTATGTCCGATTTAGGCGTAATTATTGAGCTAAAGGCAATGGGAATACTTATTCAGACCAACGTCAACAACTATACAAAAAAAGCTTCATTTTTAAAACGCAGAAAGCTCATTAAGCTTATAGACACCGAAATGATTGACCTTTTGGGAACAGACGCGCACTCGATGAATCACAATTCACCCGAAAACTACACTCCGGCCATTGAATGTATCCGTAAATATTGCGGCGACCAAGCTGTTGAAAGAATGATGCGCAATGCAAAAAAGATTTTTGACAAGGCAATGGGTATGGTTGAATAAAGGTCAAATTATCAGTTTTTTAAAGTTATATAATAAATAACGGCGGTACATAATTGTACCGCCTGAATTTTTAGTCATCAATATCATCAGCTGAGGTTTCTATCATATTTGGTGATTTATCCATCTGTTTTATAAAATGACTGATAAGTCCTGCAATAGTAAGTCCGGATATTCCTTCATAAATCATCATAAGTCCCAAAATCACTATGAGAAAGTTACCGAAAAATGAATTAAATATGATTGTGCTAATACTGAGAATTATTATTGCAATCGACAGTATAAAGCATACCCACCAGCGCTTCATTCCAAATGCTTTAAGCCGGATTGACTTTTTAATATCCATACAGCTGTCAATTATAATTACCACACCTATAGCAATAAAAATTATACTCTTTATTGTTTGCGGCGATGCAATTATAAAAACACCGAAAGCAGTCGCTGCAATTCCTACAATTAATTCCGGATATAGTTCGAGCTCGCGTGAAAGGAAAAAGTTTAAAATATTAAACAGTCCGTAAATTGTCAACACAATTCCCATGGCGTAACATAAAAAGTTACTTACCTCATCCGGGAATATCAGCATAATAATCCCCAAAACGATATAAGAAAGGCTTGATGCCAGCATGGCTGTTGCGGCGCCCTTTTCGTGAGAGCGTACCGTACGTTTTCTTTTAGTATTCATTTTACCTCTTAGTCTATACGTTTGTCGCAAAACTCACACATTTGCATACCCATTTTTTTATAGCTCAAATTCGGCAGATATTCTTCCTGTTGAGTGATACATTTTGGGTTTTTGCATCTGTGTTCGCAAATTTGCGGTGTTTTGTTGTCTATCATAAAGTCCTCATCCTGCAACAAAAGCAGTATAAGAGCCATTCGTCCGTACATACCGTACTGCGCCTGCTTAAAATAAAGCGCTCTGGGATCATCGTCAATGTCAACAGTGATTTCATTTACTCTCGGAAGCGGATGCAGAATAATCATATCGTCTTTAGCCTTATTAAGTTTTTCACGGTCAAGGACAAACACGTTTTTCTGTGCGCGGTAATCCTCTTCGCTTTTGAATCGTTCACGCTGAATACGTGTCATATACAGCATGTCAAGGTCGGAAATCGAATCGGCCAAACTGTGAGAAATCTCATATTTGCAGCCGTTCTTTTCAAGAATATCTATCACGTAAAGCGGAACACTTAATTCTTCTGTAGAAATAAGTACAAACGAATTGTTTTCATATTTAGAAAGAGTTTTAATAAGCGAATGAACCGTTCTGCCGTTTAGCAAATCACCGCAGACGCCGATTTTTAGGTTGTCCAAACGTCCTTTTTCACAGCTTAGAGTTACAAGGTCGGTAAGCGTTTGAGTGGGATGGAGGTGTCCGCCGTCACCGCAGTTGACGACAGGCACGCCTGCATACAATGACGCGGCTTTCGCAGTACCCTCAATCGGGTGTCTTATCGCAATAATATCAGCATATCCGCCGACAATGGTGATAGTATCTTTAAGATTTTCGCCCTTTGAAACGGAAGAATTCATCGGATTGTCAAATCCGATAGTTCTGCCTCCGAGCTTAAGCATTGCCGTCTGGAATGACATCTGAGTTCTTGTGCTCGGTTCATAAAACAGCGTAGCAAGAATTTTTCCGTCGCAGGCATGTCTGAAGTCAGCGGGACTCTGCATAATCTTCTTTGCCTTTTTTATTATTTTGTCTATTTGTTTGGTAGAAACAGCTTCAAGGTCGATTAAATTTTTATCCAAGACAAATCACAGCTTTCTCTAATTTTTTTTATTGTACCAAAATAACGTATTAATTTGGTGTTCCTAAAAGAATAAAATAAGAAAAGTGTTGAATAAATTAAAAATATTTTATCCTGTCAGACTTAAATATGCAAAAACAGAGCCGTTTTATCGGCTCTGAATTTAGTTTTAGTTTATATTCTTGCAACGCCCGTTTTTATTGCAGCGTCTTTCACCGCCTTGGCGACAGTCTGTCCGATGCGCTTATCAAAAGCGTGGGGAAGAATGTAGTCGGGATTGAGCTTGTCATCCTCAACAAGAGACGCAATAGCAAATGAAGCGGCAATCTTCATTTCCTCATTAATGTCGCTTGCTCTGCAATCAAGAGCTCCGCGGAAAATTCCGGGAAAAGCCAAAACATTGTTAATCTGGTTTGGAAAATCGCTTCTGCCTGTACCGACAACAGCCGCGCCGGCTTTCTTCGCAATGTCAGGCATAATTTCCGGAGTAGGGTTAGCCATAGCAAAGATAATAGGGTCTTTTGCCATTGATTTAACCATATCTTCGCTTACACAGCCTGCTGCCGAAATACCGAGAAATACATCGGCGCCTTTCATAGCGTCCGCAAGCGTTCCCGTAAGGTGTTCGAGGTTGGTAATTTCAGCCATTTCCTGCTTAACCTTGTTAAGTCTTTCATCACCTTTGCAGATTATACCCTTGCTGTCGCAGAGAATAATATCTTTAACCCCCATATTAATAAGGTGTTTGGCAATTGCAATACCTGCGGCGCCCGCACCGTTCATAACAATTTTAATATCTTCAAACTTTTTGTTAACAAGTTTTAAAGCGTTGATAAGACCCGCCGCAACAATAACAGCGGTACCGTGCTGGTCATCGTGAAAAACCGGAATGTCACATTTCTCTTTGAGCTTTCTCTCAATTTCAAAACATCGCGGAGCGGCAATATCTTCAAGGTTAATACCTCCGAAAGAACCACTGATAAGGTAAATTGCGTTTACGATTTCGTCAACATCCTTGCTTCTTACACAAATCGGAAAAGCATCAACGTCGCCGAATTCCTTAAACAGAGCGCATTTGCCCTCCATAACCGGCATACCTGCTTCCGGTCCTATGTCGCCCAAGCCTAAAACGGCTGTGCCGTCTGTAACTACTGCAACAAGGTTGTTTCTTCTGGTAAGTTCAAAGCTTTTGTTGTAGTCCTTTTGAATTTCAAGACATGGCTCGGCAACACCCGGCGTATAAGCAAGTGACAAATCTTCAGCCGAAGAAATCGGCACTCTTGAGATAACCTCAATTTTACCGTTCCATTCGTAATGCTTTTTAAGGGATTCTTTTCTGATATCCATACAGACACTCCTTTAATCTATTATTTATTCCTACGTTTGCCGTATGTCAAGGCAAACACATTTGATATAATTATATACTGAATTCGACTTTATATCAAGTTATCAGTTAAAAATATTTGACTTTACTTGAAAATTAGTCTATTATATTAATGCGAGTGCGTTGAACAGCTGCGGGCGAAATCCGAAAGGATTCGTGCGAGGAAAGTCCGGGCTTCACAGAGCAAAAATAACGGCTAACGGCCGCCGGAGGCGACTCCAGGGACAGTGCAACAGAAAATTACCGCCGATTTTTCGGTAAGGATGGAAAGGTGAGGTAAGAGCTCACCGGAGGTTGGGAGACCAACCTGCCGTGTAAACCCTATTTGAAGCAACACCGTGGTGGAACATATACGCTTGCTCGGCGTGTTCCGTGGAGGTGGCATTGAGCAATTTCGGCAACGGATTGCCAAGATAGATGGCTGTTCACGACAGAACCCGGCTTACAGACGCAGTCGAAAGCCCCCGATTTTCGGGGGCTTTTTGTATGCCTTTGCAAAGTACAATACAGATTTTGTAAATATAGGAATAATTGTATAAAAATATATTGAAATATTAAAATAATATGATATAATTAACATAAAGTGAAATTGTGTAACTGAATATTCCGCTTTACAGTTAAAACAAAAAACACAATTAAAAACAGAGGTGGCATTGTAATGAGCAGGAAGAAAATGTTAATAAACACAATAGCAGTAACACTCACCACACTTATATGTTTAATGTTACCTGTACAGGTAGTTGCCGAAACATTATCTGAGGATGATACAACCTATTCTGCTTTTGATAATGTTAAGGGCAATACTGAAACAGTCGGAAGCATTTTAACAGAAATCTCAAATGAAAGAACAGAAAGTACAAAAACCTTTCTGCTTGATGACGGCACAAAAATGATTGCAGAATACAACCAACCCGTGCATTATAAAAACAACAAAGGCGAGTGGGTTGAATATAACAATAGCTTTGAATCTGAGACTTCAACATCTGAAAATAAGTCTGCCGAAACTGAATACACAAACAAAAGCAGCGATACAGATATAAAACTTTCTAATAAAGCTAAAGAAAATAATATGATAAAAGTTACTTCAGACGATTATTCAATCAGCTGGGGTTATGAAGGCGTAAATAAAAGTACAGTCAATTTTATTAAAAATGAAGAAAAATTGACAGGTAACGATAAATTTACGACACTTAAAAATATTACATCTGAAGCTAAGTACGAAAATGTATATAAAAATGTTGATTTGCAGTATTTTGTTACTTCAACAGGAGTTAAGGAAAATATAATTCTAAAATCTTCCGATGTGCAGAATGAGTTTAACCTTACATACAAAATTAAAAACTTAACGGCTGAACAGACAGATGATTATACAATTACGCTTTACAATAAAGACAACAAAGCGGTATATAAAATTCTGGCTCCGTATATGGCAGACGCGGACGGCGATTGCAGTAATCAGCTTAAATTGGAATTAGTAAGTCAAAACGGAGGCAATCTTAAAGTGAAGCTGACTGCCGATTATATGTTTATTCACAGTTTTGGCAGAAGTTTTCCTATTACAATAGATCCCGAAATCACAAATAAGCTTACTTCGGAATTGTCATTAAATGAAGGAGTCGGCGGAATTTCATTAAATCACGGTCCTTACTATGCATCAAAGAACAATTATATAATTGCGAGTGTGAATAAATTACCCGGGCTCGGCAACGGAGAAAAAATAGTAAGCGCAAAATTTAATTTTGAAACAACAAACGGAAGCACATTGTTTTCAAATGAAACCGATGAACCTATTATTGTCAATGCGCATAAGCTAAAAAGTGTCAGCGGTAATGTTGTTTCCTATGACAAAGACATTTTAGACTACGATTCATTAACTTATAATGACAATAAATATGTAACCTTTGACTTAACCAAAACATTCAATGAGTGGTATAGCAACGGTGAAAATATTGACGGCTTTATTTTAGAATCATTTGATACCGTCGGTTCCAAACAAGTTAATTTCCGTGAGGCTACAAAGACTTCAATTACACCGTCAGTTACTTTGATTTATAAAGACTTCAAGGGTACTGAGAGCAATCTCAGCTACCACACGATTGACACGGGATTTAACGCTCAGGCATCGGTGTCGGATTATCTTGGTAATTTAATAATTAATCAGACCTTATACGAGGGTACAGGCTCAAGAATGCCCGTGACTCTTACTGCAACATATAACAGCATAAATGATAATACAGCATTTGCAAACGGTTCGCCGAGCGGATACGGCTGGCAGTTTTCTTTTAATCAGTATGTAAGAGAAGCAAGCTCAGAATTTGCGAATATCGGCTATAATTATATCTACACCGATTCCGACGGAACAGACCATTATTTAAAGAAAACTGACGGAAAAGAAGAATGGTCAGATGAGGACGGACTCGGAATAACCCTGACAAAAACCGATACAAACATACTGATAGATAACGGTTCCGCAACTCAAACATATGAGCTAACCTCATCAGGCGGCAAGCTGTTATCCGAAAAAGACGAGCATAATAATACTGTTAATTATACCTATACCGACGGCAATGTTACAAAGATTACCGACGGTTCGGGAAGAGCTATAACAATCAGCTACAAAAATAATTCAGAGGGAAACAAGCGTGTAAAAACAATTAAAACTCCCGATAACAGTACGATTGATTTCTCTTATACCACAACTTTAAAGGACAAAATCAGTACAATTACTTTTGCGGACGGAAAACAGACAAGGTTCCAATATGATGAATCCGGTATTTTGCAGGGGGTACTTCAATCTAATATTTATTCAAATCCTACACAGCAGTGCAAATATACATTTACAAATACTGACGGCAAGATCACAAAAATAACCGAGTATGGCAGTGATAATACAGTCGGCAAGTATCTTAATATAGCCTACGGAAGCGATAATACTACAACATTTACAGATCGCCAAGGCAGAAAAGTTACATATACATTTGATAATTACGGCAACAAAGTATCAATGCTGAATGCAAACGGATATTTGGAGAGCAGCGAAAGCAGCGGACTGTCAGTATCGGGCGGAGCGGAGTCATTTACGAAAAACTACATAACCGAGTCCACCGAGCAAAGTGCAGTCGGAAGCGGTAAGTATTATTACAAGACAAACGGTACAAAAGGAACTACCACAAGCAGCGGCGGTACGGTTACGATAGATACTTCCGAACCTACCGAAGAAAACGGACAGGTGCAGTATTTTGGTACGACCTCACTAAAGGTTACAAACCCTGTCAGCAGTGCAAATTCCGCATTCTTTACGGGAGCAACACATCAGATAAATGATGAAGCAACTATTTCTGTTCTTAAAGGCAAGGACATTACATTCTCTGCATATGTAAAGACGAAAGATGTTGAAGAGATATACGGCGGCGGACCTATTGGCGCTACGCTGAAAATCAAGTGCTATGATTCAAGCGGAGCAACACTCAAAGACATAAACAGTATCGGAATAAGCGGCACACAGGATTGGCAGAGATTAAGTGTGTCCGTTACAGTGCCCAACAATACAAGTATGATAAGAGTATTTTGTAATCTTCGCTATGCCTCCGGCACGGCGTGGTTTGACTGCTTACAGCTTGAAGAGGGCAACTGCGCGAACGACTTCAATGCTCTGCAGAACGGCAATTTTGAGAGCAATGACTATTGGTTAACAAATGAAAATAAATCAATATCAGCTGAAAACAGTACGGTTACATTAAGCGGTGAAGCAGGTGAATTTGATACGGTTGAAACAGATCAAGACAACACTGAGGAAAAAAATGAAGAAGTACAGTCCGCAACGTATTGCGTGACTGAAACCGAACCGGCGAAGTTTGATAAAATAATAACCTATGATGATTACGGTAATACAACGAAAATCCAGAAAGGGATGGTTACAAAAACCGTAAAGAAAACTTATGAAGCAGATTCTACCGAAGCAACGGATTCCGAAAATGATGACACATCAAATGATACAGTTTCATCAGGCAATTCTTTAGGCAATAAGTATATTTATCAGAATGTAAACGTTGACCGTGCAGGTGTAATATTTAACGTAATCGGCACGGCGCAGGCAAAATCGGTTCCGCTTTCTAATGAAAACAGAACATTCGGTATAGCTCTTAACATTTATTATAAAAATAAAACAACGCCTGAAACACATTATCAGGAGTTTAATGGCGATACTGATAAAAAACAGACAGTAAGTTTGTCAATTATTCCAGAAAATGAAAATGAAGAGGTGGATTATATTGCAATTGCGTTTGTTTACGGTTATAATGAAAATGAAATGACGGTGTACGGCGCTGAGCTTAATATTGCTTCAAACGGTTACACAGCTGATACTGCAACTGAAAATACAGATTCGGTAAGTGATGATGAAACAGCCGATGCCTCACAAGAGGATAATTTAATAAATTACGAAGTTGTGTCAGAGGTACTTGACACCAATCAGTCGTATATGGAAACAAGTACTGTTTATGACAGCACAGGCAATTATGTTACTTCCGAAACAGATGAAGCAGGCAACACAGTAAAATACATATACGATGTAAACGGCAATATTACTCAAACAACAGACGGTGAAGATAATGTTACAAACTACACCTACGACAAAAACAGAAATCTTACATCGGTAAGCAGCGGCAATGCCAAAAACGTATATGGATATAACGGAGCGGGAAACATTGCGTCAATTGCGCACAATTCTTTCAGCTACAAATTTAACTACGACGTATTCCAAAATTTGGTATCTACCAAGATAGGAAATACGGCGATAGAAAGCAATACATATGACGCAAACAACGGCAATCTAATAAAAACAACATACGCAAACGGTGACTATATTCAGTATACCTATGACAGTTATGACAACATTACAAAATTAACTGGCGAAACAGGAGTAATAGCGCAGTTTGTGTACGATAAAAAAGGTCGGGTAGCAAAAGCAATTGATACAGACTCAGAAACCACAACTTACTATTACTATGACTTCAACGGTAATGTAACAGGTGAATACCGCCAAACAGAGAGCGGAGATTTATCATATTTTATCAGTTATAATTCTGATGGAAATAAAGTTGAAAATACCTCAGTACACGGTAATGTTAAAACAATAACAAGAGGAAGTGATGAAAACAGCACGTATGTTGAGAATGACGGAATAAAGGTAAATGCAGTAGTTGATAGTTTTGACAGATTATCTCGAGTAATAACATCTCGTGAAGAAGGAAAGAGTGTTTTCTTTACTGACTATGAATATAAAAACGGAAAAACTGATAATTCCACAACTAATTTAGTCAGTAAGCTTACGCAGAAGTACGGCAGCAATCAGCTTGTAAATTATGAGTATTCATATGACGGCAACGGAAACATCGTACAAATCAAGCAAAATGGTACAATTATTGCAAAATATAGTTATGACGAGTTGAATCAACTTGTGTGGTCAGCTGACAGAAATACGGGACTTTATACGCAAATTATTTATGATAACGCAGGCAATATAACAAATGTAAGGGAATACAATCTGTCAACAGTAAGTTGGGCGCCAAACGGTTTAAAATCCGAAAAAAAATATACTTACGGTGATACTAACTGGAAAGATATGCTGACAACCTACAACGGAACCGCAATAACTTATGATGCAATGGGAAATCCGTTATCCTATCGAGATTCAATTAAATTTACTTGGAAAAACGGCAGACAACTTGCGAAAATATCCAACGGCAACAATACGATAACTATGAAATATGACTCTAACGGAATACGTACACAGAAAGATGATGATAATTACACAACAAATTATTATTATGACAGTAATAATAATCTTATCGGTCTTAACAAGTCAGGTAGCACGCTGTTCTTTTACTATGACAGCTACGGTTTGCCTATGGCTTTTAAGAACAATGGTGTAATGTATTATTATGTAAAAAATTTACAGGGCGACATTGTTAATATAGTAAAAGAGGACGGAACGATTGCAGTAACCTATACTTATGATGCGTTGGGAAAACTTCTTTCAGTCAAAGACAGCGCAAATGTAGATGTACCTGCTTCAAACTCGTTCCATATAGCCAACCTTAATCCTTATCGTTACCGCAGTTATATATACGATAACGAAACAGGTCTTTATTATCTTCAGAGCAGGTATTATGATCCTGTTACAGGCAGATTTTTGAATGCAGATGATACTCAGTTTATCTTAGGATGCAATAATGTATTGTCAGCTAATTTGTTTACTTATTGTGGTAACAATGCGGTAAATAACAAAGATCCCAACGGCGAATTTTGGGTTACATTGGCGTATAAAGCTATGATTAACTATATTACGTTTAAGTTAGGAATTAACATTATTTATAATACTATATCTGTTGCTTCATCAATGTATAATTTCTTTTATAATCAAGAGTATAAATTTGCGAGTTATATCTTTGGTCAAGGACACGGCAATGCTGCTAAATTAAGAATGGGATTGTTTACAGGAGACTATAATGGTTGTGGTTGGGTAGCAACTTTTAATGCATTTAAGGCTCTTGGCGATAAATATATTCAGCCCAATAATATCATTTCATATTTTGAGACTTGGGGATGTATTTTACAGGGAGCTTTCGGAGTATTGCCCGATTCCATAGCTGATTATTTTAGACTGCTCGGTTATAAATACGTTGATGAATACTATTTCCCGGATAATATGGATTCAATTATAAAAGACTACAGAGTTGCTATATTATTTTATGCACATAGCTCTGCTTGCCATTATATTATGGTAAGGTACTATAACAATGCTTTTTACGTATATAATGAATATAATAAAGATCGGACATATAAAGTGTGGTCTTCAATAAACAAAAAGTTTGAGGAAAAAAATTATAAAATACTTCATATTACGGGAATAGGGTAAGGAGCTTAGCTATGAAAAAGTTTTTATTATTAATTTTTACTTTGTGTATTAGTGTTGTTTTTTGTTCATGTGATTGGTCAGACAGAATTGAAAACGGTACTTATGTGAGTAAAACCCCATACATTAAATTTATATATGACGACAATATAGATTATATGATTACACAGGAAATTGAGATAGACAGAAAAGTATATAAAGCTATTTCTGAAAGCGGTCACGGTGAAATATACTTGTATGAGTATCAGGAAGAGGATATTAGACCAAGTGACGGTTTAAGACTCGATGACAACGAAATCTATGCCAAATTTCTTTACGAATTTGAT
>CAJFNC010000024.1 GCA_904393835.1 uncultured Ruminococcus sp.
TACTACTTTGGAGAATTTTTTTGTATAACTTTCTATGCGCACCCGCATAGCGGGTGGTTGTTTGGTTTGCTCTTCGTGCAAACCTGCCTAAAGGCTATAGTATAAAAGGCTCTGATAAAATCAGAGCCTTAACTTTATTCTCTATCGGAAAAATATTTATAAATTCCGTCCGCTATTGCCTGCGCGATTTTATCGGTATTGTTTTTGATAAATTCACAGCCCTCCAAAGTGTCGTGAAATTCACACTCAATATAAACAGTTTCTGCCTTAGGCGTATTAATTTCATATAGAGCAGGTTTAAACTCTATTCTGTCCTCATTCCCCGGACTCAGCGGAGCAAGCTCTGACAAAACATCTTCTGCAAGCTGATATTCGTTTTCTCCTAGCACAAATACAAACGTTCCTCCCGTGTAATCGCCGTTTAAGGCGTTGGTATGAATAGGAACATGTAAATCCGCATTGAAATTATCGCTTTCGATACAACGGTTTTCAATTCTGTCGCCCGATTTGCCCAGCATAACATTAAACCCGTAGGCTTCAAGCTTTTCCTTAGTCGCCGCGGCAATTTTATCGCACTGCTCCATCTCGTTAGTAGTGTTGTCGGCATATGTATTTCTGTACTGATTTGACGGGCTGAGATAAATTCTATACTGCGCCGTTTTGTTGTCATATCGTGAAACCGGAGTAAGAGCCGCCGTTGAAAACGACAGCGCAATAAGCAATATCAAAAGTGTAAATATAATTTTCCTTTTATCAATTTGTTTTAGTTTAGATTTAAAATTACTTTTCATTGTGCATCATTTGCCGAAACGTCTGTTTTGAGCCGGGCAGTACAATGCGGACAACGAGTTGCCTTGATATTAATTTCACTAAAGCAGTAAGGGCATTGCTTTGTTGTTAATTCCTCTTCCTTTTGCTTTTTGCCAAATGACATAAGCTTATTGATAAATTTTACGAGCAAAAAAATTATGAACGCCATAATAAGGAAATTAATTACAGCTGTTACAAATTTTCCGTAGGCAATTGTTGCGCCGTTAATTGTAACAGACAACCGATCAAAATTCATACCGCCGAAAATTCCGAGAAACGGTGAAATAATATCATTCGTAAGTGAAGTTACTATGGCCTGAAATGCAGCGCCGATAATTACGCCCACCGCAAGATCAAACACATTGCCCCGCATTATAAAAGCCTTAAATTCCGAAAAAAACTTTTTCATTTAAGCACCTGTCACCGCTTATGATTTAAAAACAGCTTTGTGATAAACCTTTTTACCCTTTTTAATTATTATGTGTCCTTTTTCAAAAGATGAAAGTCCGATTTGCGCACGTGGGTCGGTTATCTTTTCATCGTCAACCGATACTCCGCCCTGCTGAACAAGACGTCTGCCCTCTGCGTTTGACGGAGTAAGTCCGCATTTTTTGAGAAGGTCAAGAATACCGATTCCTCCGTCTGTGAAATCCTCTGACGAAAGCTCTGTTGACGGCATATTGTCTGTGTCAGCTTTATTACCGAAAAGCGCTCTTGCCGCCTCCTGAGCTTTGCCTGCCTCATCTTTGCCGTGAACAAGAGCCGTAAGCTCGTAAGCAAGAACTTCCTTTGCTTTATTTATTTCACTGCCTTCAAGCTTTGCCAGCTCGTCAATCTGCTCAAGCGGAAGGAATGTGAGCATTTTAAGGCACTTGATAACATCGCCGTCGTCAACATTTCTCCAGTACTGGTAAAATTCGTAGGGGCTGGTTTTATTAGAATCGAGCCAAACAGCTCCTTTTGCTGTCTTACCCATTTTTTTACCCTCTGAATTGAGCAAAAGATTAATTGTCATAGCGTAAGCATCTTTGCCGAGTTTACGTCTGATAAGCTCTGTGCCGCCGAGCATATTGCTCCACTGATCATCGCCGCCGAACTGCATATTACAGCCGTACTTTTGGAAAAGCACATAGAAATCATAAGACTGCATAATCATATAGTTAAACTCAAGAAAGCTGAGTCCTCTTTCCATTCTCTGCTTGTAACATTCAGCTGCAAGCATTCTGTTTACGCTGAAATGCGAGCCTACTTCTCTTAAAAGCTCAACATAGTTTAAATCAAGCAGCCAGTCTGCGTTATTTACAATAAGCGCCTTATCGTCCGAAAAGTCAATAAAGCGGCTCATCTGCTTTTTAAAGCAATCGACGTTGTGCTGAATGGTTTCCTTTGTCATCATCTGGCGCATATCTGTTCTGCCGGAGGGATCGCCGATCATCGCAGTACCACCGCCGATAAGTGCAATCGGCTTATTTCCCGCCATCTGCAAGCGTTTCATAAGGCAAAGCGCCATAAAGTGACCTACGTGCAGACTGTCTGCCGTCGGGTCAAAGCCTATATAGAATACAGCCTTACCGCTGTTAACAAGTTCTTTTATTTCATCTTCATCCGTAACCTGCGCAATTAACCCTCTTGCAACAAGTTCTTCATAAACTCCCATTTTTATACATTCCTTTCATTTGTCTTTTTACAACGTTATAATAAATTTTGCTTTGCAATCGACAAAGCTGTTGCAGTATTCTTTTAATAAAAAATACAAATCTATTTGATATATTATATTATATTTTAAAATTAGTCAAGTTTTACGCAAAAGTTTGCACGCTTAGGTTGTTTCCGTCTGACGATATTACTATATTTGAGTCGGACGCTGTTGTGTAAAGCTCAGCGCTGTAATGATTTACACGCGCAACTGTGTCATAATCGGGAAGATTTTTCTCTGAAGTTCCCACGCTTATAACTGAAATCTGCGGAGAAACGGCTTTTAGAAATTCTTCGCTTGACGAAGTTTTACTTCCGTGATGAGCAACCTTGAGCACGTCGCAGTCAATGCTTTTTTCGTCTGAAAGAATATCATTCTCTGCCTCTGATGAAATATCCCCCGTAAATAAAAACGAGGTGTTTTTATATTCCGCTTTTACAACAAGCGAATTGTCATTGAGGTTATCATATTCTTTAATCGGAGATATAAAGGTAATTTTTAAATCGCCCAAATTAACTGTATCGCCGGCTGACGGGGTTACCGTTTTGCAGCCGTACACATCAAGCAAATTTTTAAAATTCTCAAAAAGCTCATCATCAGGCTTCAAATCGTCAGACAAAGGCTGAGTATAAATAGTATCTATTCCGAAATCACGCATTACGTTTGCCGCCGCGCCGTAATGGTCGCTGTCAAAATGGCTTATTATTGCGGCGTCAAAGTGATCGAAACCATAATGCCTGCAATATGCATACAGTTTTTGATAGCTTGAAGCTTCACCGCAATCAATCAGCAGAGTTTTACCGTTACATCGTATGCAGCAAGCGTCAGCTGTACCAACATCAATAAAAGAGGCGGTTAAATCTTCGCTTAAGTCAGCCGAAACTCCGCAAAAAGAAAATATATCGCTCCATTTAGGCATAGATTTCGGTATTCTGAAAGTGATCCCGGCAGATAATATAAGAATTACAGCAATAAGTATTGCTGCCGTAATTTTAAAAATTCTTTTGCGAAAATTACTTTTTCTTTTTTCTTCTGTACTTTGCATATTTATCCTTGCCGTTTTTTGTTTTACCGTTTCTGTTCTGCCCTGCTTTGTATCCTCCGGCCGTCTGTCCGGGCAACGGGGTTACAAGGCATTTTTTATCGTTTCCTATTAAATCACGTCTGCCCGCTTTAATCAGCGCTTTGATTACGAGCGGCTTATTTTCGGGGATAAAATACTGCAAAAGCGCTCTTTGCATTGCCTTTTCTTCTTCACTTTTCGGAACATAGACCTCTTTGAGCGTGTACGGGTCGAGTCCCGTGTAGAACATACTTGTTGAAATTGTTCCCGGCGTCGGGTAAAAGTCCTGCACCTGCTTGGGATGAATTTTTTCCCTTTTGCAAAAAAGCGCAAGTTCTACGGCATCTTTCAAAGTTGAACCGGGATGAGAGCTCATAAGATAAGGCACAACATACTGGTCACGGTGCTCCTGCTTGGTAAAAGCATAAAACTTATCGCAAAAACGTTTATACACTTCAATATGAGGTTTGCCCATTTTATCAAGAACAGCCGCCGAACAGTGTTCGGGAGCCACTCTTAGCTGACCGCTGATATGGTACTTTACAAGCTCTCTGAAAAATTCGTCGCTTTCGTCCTCCATAAGGTAATCAAATCTGATTCCGCTGCGTATAAACACTTTTTTTATTCCGTCAAGGCCGCGTAGCTTTCTGAGCAAATCGAGATATTCCGCGTGAGAAACCTGCATATTCGGGCACGGTGTAGGCGCAAGACAACGGCGGTTTTTGCAAAGCCCGAGCTTTTTCTGCTTTTCACACGACGGCAGGCGGAAATTTGCCGTAGGTCCGCCAACGTCACTTATGTAACCTTTAAATCTGGAATCTTTTAAAAATCCTTTTGCTTCGTCAATAACGCTCTGCTCACTTCTTACTGTAACTGCTCTGCCTTGGTGAAAAGCAAGCGAACAGAAATTACAGGCGCCGAAGCAGCCTCGATTGTGCGTAATTGAAAAGAGAACCTCATTTATTCCCGGAACCCCGCCGAGTTTGTCATAGCATTTCGGATAGGCTCTCTCATACGGCAAAGAATAGACGTAATCGAGTTGTTTTGTATTGAGAGGTGGCATAGGCGGATTTTGTACAAGTATGTATTTGCCATGACGTTGAATAAGGGTTTTTCCTCTTACCGCGTCCGCCTCTTCAAGCTCCTTGCGCGAGGCAACTGCGTAATCTCGTTTGCTTTCCTTTACACGTTCGTAGCTCGGCAGCTCCACCACCGATTTCGGAACATATTCGTCAGTTCTTATCTTGTAACAAATGCCCCTTATATCATAAAGCGCCTCAACGGGATACCCCTCGGAAAGGCGTTTTGCAATTTCGATTGTCTGTAATTCTCCCATACCGTAGCTGATAATATCGGCTTTGCTGTCAAAAAGCACAGACGGCATTACGCAGTCTTTCCAATAATCGTAGTGAGCAAACCGACGCAGTGAGGCTTCAAGTCCGCCTATGATTATCGGTGAATCGGGAAACAATCTGCGAATAATATTTGAATATACCGTTATCGCCCTATCGGGGCGTTTACCTGTTCTTCCGCCTGCTGTATAGGCATCGTCGTGACGACGTCGTTTTGCCACGGTATAGTGGGCAACCATACTGTCGATGTTTCCCGCCGTAATCATAAAACCCAACCTAGGTTTGCCGAACTGCAAAAAGTCATCGTCGGTTTTCCAATTAGGCTGCGCCAAAAAAGCTACCTTGTAACCGCAGTCCTCAAGCACACGGCTGATTATTGCAGGACCGAAAGAGGAGTGGTCAACGTAGCTGTCGCCGGAAATATACACAAAATCAACTTCGTCCCAGCCGCGCTGTTTTACTTCTTTTATATTCATAGGTAAAAAAGCCATACCGCCCCTCCTTTTACTATTCTTCAGATTTATTTTGCAGCACATTGCGGCGTTCAAGCCATTCGTTATAGGTCATCAGAACGTCACGCGGCTTTGAGCCCTGGTGAGGTCCGATAATCCCCATACGCTCCATATCGTCTATCATTCTGCCTGCTCGTGCATAACCTACGCTGAGTCGCCTCTGCAAAAGCGAGGTTGAGGCTTGTCCCGCGTCAATTACGCACTTAATAGCCTCGTCCATTTTTGAATCGACGTCGAGAGCTTCATCGCCGCCTTCTTCACCCTTTTTCTTTTTGCCGATTTCTTCTGCGGCAATCTTTTTAATTGTCTCTTCAACTTCGGCGTTATAATTTGCCTTATGAGATTTTTTAATGTATGAGGTTACGCCCTCAATTTCTTCGTCGGAAGCATAACAGCCCTGAACACGAATCGGTTTGGGCGCTCCGACAGGTGAAAACAGCATATCGCCTCTGCCAATGAGCTTTTCACCGCCGCCGACATCAAGAATTGTTCTTGAATCCATATTTGAACTTACTTTAAGGGAAATACGGCTCGGCACGTTTGCTTTGATGAGACCCGTGATTACGTTTACGGTCGGTCGCTGGGTAGCAAGAATGAGGTGCATACCTGCGGCACGTCCCATCTGAGCAATACGACAAATTGAGTCCTCAACATCGCCCGGAGCCGTCATCATAAGGTCGGCAAGCTCATCAATCGCAATTACAATTTTGCTCATTTTTTCTTTTGCCACGGGAAGCCCGTCGACCTCCATTACAGGCTGATACTCCTCACCTTCCTCGTTTAACTGAGGCGGGTTGTTTTTGATAAACTCAAGATTTTTTTCGATAAGAGAATTATAAGAATCAATATCCTTACATCCGAACTCTGAGAAAATCTTATATCTGTTAAGCATTTCATTTACCGCCCAGCCGAGTGCGCCCGCGGCTTTTTTGGCGTCGGACACTACGGGAACAAGCAAATGAGGTATGCCCTTGTATTTTGAAAATTCAACCATTTTGGGGTCTATGAGCATAAGTTTAACTTCATCGGGAGTCGCCTTATAGAGAATACTCATAAGAATTGAGTTTACGCACACAGACTTACCCGAACCGGTTGTACCCGCAATGAGCAGGTGCGGCATTTTTGCCAAGTCGGCTATGACGATTTCGCCCGAAATGTCACGACCCAGAACACAGGTCAGCTTGCTTTTTGCTTTTTTGAACTTATCCGAATCAATAAGCTCACGCATAGAAACCATACTTACAACCTTGTTAGGAACTTCTATACCTACTGCCGCTTTTCCCGGAATAGGGGCTTCGATACGAACGCCGTTTGCGGCAAGGTTAAGCGCAATGTCGTCCGAAAGGTTTGTAATTTTACTGATTTTAACGCCGGGGGCGGGCTGTAACTCATATCGGGTTACAGACGGACCGCGGCAAATGTTTACTATCCTTGCGTTTACGCCAAAGCTCTTGAGTGTTTCTACCAGCTTTCGGGAATTGTTCTGCATTTCTTTTTGGGCATTTGCGTCGTTTTTATTTTCCTGGTATTTAAGCAACTGAACAGGAGGAAATTCGTATTTCTTTTCATCTGCTTTATCTGTTGAATCGGGTGTATAACCGAGCCCGTCAAACTCCTGCGGAATTTCCGTTTTACTGTTTTTCTTTGAAGCTTTTTTACTCTCGCGTTCATTCGTAACAGCTGCTGCATTCACGGAATCATTTTGTTTTTTGTCGGGCGCAGAATCGGCAACAGTTTGCTCGCTTGAAATATCGCTTGCAATATCTTCTACCGTTGTTTTTCCCTCTTCACCGATAGGCTTGCTTGCGCGTTTTATTATATTGATGAGATCCTCGGACAAATCCTTGTCCACCGCGTTTGGTTCGTTTGAATCCGCAATATCAACGTCAATTCCCTTTTGCTCCTGAATATGCTTTTTCTTTTTTGTTTTAACCTTTGTATCGTCAAGCGGAATGTCGATTGCAGTTGAGCTTTTCGGTACAATTGAAGCCTCAGCAATTGCCTTTTCTGCCTCAAGCTGACGTCTGTATTCCTCTTCCTCGTACTTTTCACGCTGTCTCTCGCGCTTTTCGCGGTTGTACTGACGGCGGAGTTCATTTGCTTCTTTGAACTTATTCATCTTGCGTGCAGCAGCAGCCGCTATGTCCTTGACTGAAAAATGCGCCAAAATAAATATCAGAGCTGCAACTGCTATGATTGAAATACAAATTGCAATTGTTTTGCCGCCGAACAAAACAAGCGGATAGCCGAGAATTGTACCGAGTATTCCGCTGCCGAAAGTTATGTACACCGTGGAGTCGGCCGACTCTTTAAATTGCATTATCATCGCGTTAAAGTAACCGGAATATGCGCTATGAGGCGCGGTAATAGCATATATCAGCGCGCCGAAAAACAAAATTGTAAGTATTCCGCAAAACACCTTTGTCTTGTAATGTGCAACGTACTTTTCTTTTCCCGTCATAACGCCCATGTAAATCAAAAACAACGGGATTAAAAACATACCAAAGCCGAATACTCCAAAGAAAAAGCTGCGTATCGGCACCCAATAGTTTTCGCCTTTAACTATTACCATTACCACAAAAAAAGCCGCCATAGCCCAGTAGATAATAGCCGCCACACGCGGACTGATAAACGGTTTCGGCGCAGGTTGACTGCGTTTTGCGGCAGAAGTATTGCGCTTTGGCGCGGAATTACTCCTGCCCTTTGTGCTTTTGGCAGGAGCTTTTGTTGTTTTCTTTGTCGTTGTCCGCTTTTTTTCAGCCGCCAAGAAACTCACTCCCAATATTTTTAAAAATTACCATACAATAGGCGCGCCCGTAAAGAGATTTACACCTGTGTTCATTTCGATTATTGAAATAATTATAAAAACTATACCTACAATAGCTGTGTAAATAACAAAAATTTCCATTTTATCTGATTTAAGGAACCATTTGAAGATTATGATTGCAATATAACCTACTATTGCCGAAACCACCATACCTACAATAATTACTATCGGATCAAATTGCAATCCGCCGGGAGCTTTGACTGCGTCAACAGTTTCAAGCAATGCCGCCGCAAGAATCGAAGGAATACCCAGAACAAATGTATAATCAAGCGCCTTTTGCTTGTTGATTCCTCTCATCTCACCTACAGCAAGCGTTGAACCGGAACGTGAAAGACCGGGGAACAGAGCAGCGGCAAACTGCATAAGACCTACTAAAATTGCGTCAGTTACGTTAAAGCTCTCTTTGCCGGCAATTACCGTGCCATCCTCTTTTTTTGTAACGAATGACTTCATATGCCTGTATTTTTCGGGATTCTTGGCAATTTTGCGGTTGCAAACAATTCCGATTGTGAGCAAAGTACTTGTAATAAGCAACGAAATTGCCGTTACAATAAGGATAGGGCTTGCGGATAGAATGTCGGCATAATCTTTGATTTGCAAGTCCGTACCCGGAACAGGTATAAACAGCAGAAAAAGCGGAAGCAAACCGATTATGAGCATCATAATGAGGTTGCGTTCATAGTTCATATTTTTCCACCTGAACTTACCTGTAAAAATATCCTTGAGCATTGAAAAAAATTCTTTTATAAGGCTCCAAATAAGTTTGTGATAAAAAGCTACTACGGCTACAAGTGTGCCGACGTGAAGCATTACGTTAAAAAACAGGTTGTTTTCTCCCGACGCTCCCAAAATATGTTGCGTGATTGCAAGATGTCCGCTGCTTGATACAGGCAAAAATTCGGTTAATCCCTGAACTATACCCTGTATAATTGCATCAATTACTGACATAGTATGTACTCCTTTAAAATAATTTTATTTAATATGTAATCGGGTTTGACACCCGATTTTTACTTAGTTTTAGGCTTTTTCTTTTTTTGTTTTGATGATTTTATTTGTCTGTACAGGGCGTCTATTGCGTCGGAAACAGTACCGACTTCATCAATCAATCCCTCATCTACGGCGTCTTCTCCCTCAAGAATTGTACCTATATCCATTACCAGTTCACCGGTATTCAGCACGAGCCGATTGTATCTTTCCGCCGTAACATTGGAATTGCGCGCCACAAAATTTGTTATTCTGTCCTGCATACGCTGAAAATATTCAAAAGTCTGCGGTGCGCCTACTGTAAGACCTGTTGTACGAACCGGGTGAACGGTCATAGAGGCACTCTTAGCAATAAAACTTTCCTTTGCGGCTACGGCAAGCGGGATTCCGATTGAATGTCCGCCTCCGAGTACGATTGACACAGACGGTTTTTTCATACCCGAGATAACCTCAGCTATCGCCAGGCCTGCCTCAACGTCACCTCCGACGGTATTAAGCAAAATAAGCAAACCGTCAATACGTTCATCTTCTTCAATAGAAACAAGCAGAGGAATCAAATGCTCGTATTTTGTCGTCTTGTTATGTGATGGCAGAATATAATGGCCTTCAATCTGACCTATAATTGTAAGGCAATAGATTACGCTGTCTTTGTGGGTTGCCAAAATTGAACCGATTTCCCCAATCTGGTCGGTATGGGATTCGTTTATTGGGCTGTCGTTTTCAAGTTTTTGCGGGTCGTCCTCTTTGCAGGGATTTTTAACAAAATCATCTCTTTCAGCCTTTGCCGATTGTTTGCTTTTGTTTTTTTGCGGCATTAAAATGCACCTCCGAGAACTATTTTCCCCGAAAAGCACCGTTTAATGTATATGCTCAAAAGAAAAGTTAAAATATAAAAATAAATTTTTTAATTCGAAAACCAAAAGGCAAATGCAAACAGTGTTATTATATCATTTTTAGCTTTATATTTCAATCTTTTTGCGGTTTATTTCTCATAAATAATAATTGCCGAAAAAATTAAATTTTTAATAAAAAGCAGGAATAATTTCCGTATCAACTGTACTTTGTCATAAATCGACGAAAAAATTTTAACCCGAGCATTTCAAAACACTCGGGCTTTTGCTTATATTGTTTTTATTTGATATAAAAAACTCTGTTTTCTTTTCTGGGAATAACATCCGGATAATCTCCGTCCGGGTAACCGAGGGCGCAGTGAGCTATTCCCTCGTATTCTCCCTTGATACCGAGCTGCTTCAGAATTTCCTTACCCTGCGCCGTTTCAAATTCTTCTTTTGCACGGTGAATCCAGCAGCTGCCAACACCCAGCGAATGTGCCGCAAGCATAAGGTTGCCCATCACAAGGCTGCCGTCATAAATTGCCGTAGGCTTTGACTTATCGGCAAGGACGATAAGTATTACGGGTGCGCCGTAAAACGGGTCGGAATTGCTTCCCATAATTTCCGCGTTCATCTTTGAAATACGGTCGCGCATTTCTTTATTTGTAACTGCGATTATTATAGGTGACTGCATATTTCTGCCGTTTGCGGCATATGTGCCGGCCTCAATGATTTTATTGAGCGTATCATCGTCAATCATATCGGATTTAAATTTTCGTATGCTTCTTCTTGTCTTCATAAATTCCAATACGTCCTGCATTAAAAATCCTCCTTATATCAATAAAATATCTGTCTGCAAAAACAGCAGGCGTTAAAGCCTGCTGCGTTTCTTTAATATTTACGCCTTACATTTGCACCCTTATTTTTTGCGGCGATGCATCTTTTCGTCGTGATTAATACCTTTGACTTTAAAAAGCACCAGATAACCGGCTATAAGCGCAAGCAAAGTTGTTTGGGTGTAGAATAGCGCATAATCTCTCTTTGTTGCTGTGCTTGAGGCAGTATAATTTTCAAAAGAGCTGTCGGGAGCGGTTGTGTAGAGCGGCACATATTTATCGTCCTGCTGCGACAACACAGCTCCGCCGCTTTCCGTTGCGGCAAATGATGGGACAGCGCCGGCAAACAGAAGCATTGCGGTAACCACAAGCACAACTGCTGTCTTTTTTATTTTAGTCATAAATTACTTAATCTCTTTAATCCAGCCTTCGGGAGCTTCAATTTTGCCCAACTGAATACCCGTGAGAGTATCGTAGAGCTTCTTTGTAATCGGGCCCATTTCTTCCATTCCGCTGGGGAAACAAATTTCTTTACCGTGGTCATAGATTTTGCCTACAGGAGAAATTACGGCAGCAGTACCGCAAAGACCGCATTCGGCAAAGTCCTTAACCTCGTCAAAGTAAACTTCTCTTTCCTCTACCTCAAGTCCGAGATATTTCTCGGCAACATACATAAGAGAACGGCGTGTAATTGACGGAAGAATACTGCCGGACTTTGGAGTAACTACTTTATTGTCTTTTGTAATGAAAATAAAGTTAGCTCCGCCTGTTTCTTCAACCTTTGTCCGTGTAGCGGCGTCAAGATACATATTTTCATCAAAGCCCTCTTGGTGAGCCGTTACAATTGCGTGAAGGCTCATTGCATAGTTAAGACCTGCTTTGATGTGACCCGTACCATGAGGCGCAGCTCGGTCAAAATCTGAAACTTTAATTGTAATGGGTTTTGCACCGCCCTTAAAGTAAGGGCCTACGGGAGTTGTAAACACCCTGAACTGGTATTCGGTTGAGGGCTTTACACCGATTACGGGGCCTGAACCGAACATATACGGGCGGATATAAAGAGTAGCGCCTGTACCGTATGGCGGAACAAAGTCCTCGTTGGCTTTTACAACCTTGCAAATTGCATCTACAAATCTATCTTTAGGGAATACGGGCATTTCAAGACGCTTGCAGCTGTCTTCCATTCTCTGCGCGTTAAGGTCAGGTCTGAACACAACAATTCTGCCGTCGCAGGTTGTATAAGCTTTCATACCCTCAAAACATGTCTGAGCATACTGCAAAACACCCGCGCACTCGCTCATTGTAACGGTTGCGTCTTCAGTCATAATGCCGTCGTCCCATTTTCCGTCTTTATAATTGGAAACAAATCTTTCGCCTGTTACCATATAACCAAAGCCAAGATTTTCCCAGTCAATGTTTTGCTTTTGCATTTGAATTACTTCCTTTCATCTATAAAAAGAGAACCATTAAGGTATAAAAATATTTTAGCACTTTAATGTATAATTTGTCAATGTTACGGAAGAATATTTCCTGCGGAAAGATATATTTTGTACCATTCTTCCCTTTCAAGCTTAATTTCGGCTCCACTGCATATATCTGCAAGCCTGTTTTTATTCATCGTGCCCGAAATCATCTGCATATTTGCTGGGTGCCTGAGTATCCACGCCGTTGCTATGGATGTGTTGCTGACATTATATTTTTGAGCAATTTCATCAATTACGGCGTTGAGCTGAGGGTACTTTTCGCTTCCGAGAAATACTCCCTCAAAAAATCCGTACTGAAACGGCGACCACGCTTGAATTGTAATATCGTTTAAGCGGCAGTAGTCGAGCACGCTTCCGTCGCGGTCGAGTGAACCTTCAGTCGTCATATTTACTTCAAAGCCGTTTGTAATCATCCTTGCGTTTGTAATGCTGAGCTGAAGCTGATTAGCCTGAATATCAAAGTCCGTGTATTTTTTGATAAGCTCGATTTGCATTGGCTTCATATTTGACACGCCGAAATTCTTAACCTTTCCGCTTTGGTAAAGCTCGGAAAACGCTTGTGCTACCTCCTGAGGCTCTGCAAGAGCGTCGGGTCGATGGAGCAGGAGCATATCTATGTAATCTGTTTCAAGGCGCGAAAGTATGCCGTCAACGCTTTTCATAATATGGTCATAGGAAAAGTCGTACATTCTGCCGGGAACAATGCCGCATTTCGATTCAATAAACAGCTTTTCACGGTCAATATGTGCATTTTTCATTGCCTTAGCAAACAGCTTTTCGCACTCGCCGTCGCCGTAAATATCGGCATGGTCAAAGAAAGTAAGTCCCTTTTCAACTGCGTTTGCGACAAAATCGGTTGCGCCGTTTTCATCAAGCGAGTTAAGGCGCATACAGCCTACTGAAATTGCGGGAACCGAAATATTTGTTTTGCCGAGAATAATATTTTTCACGTAATCACCTCTGAGGTTTATTATTTTACTTTAATTATAGCAAACAGTGTATTTTATATCAATACGGAATTATAGCGAAATAAAAGATGTTATAATTAAATAAAGGCGGTGTTGGTATGGCTCAAATAATAAAAATTGCAATCACGGGAGGTCCGTGCGCGGGCAAAACTACTGCAGTTAAATTTTTAGCAGACAAACTCAAAAAGTATGGCATCGGCGTATATACCGTTGAAGAACAGGCAACAAAACTTATGCTTGAAGGAAAAACTCCTGAAAATATGGGTATTTTTGAATTTCATAAACTGTTGTTTGAAAGAAGTCTTGCCGATGAAATTCAGGCAGAAAAACGTGCCGAAAACGATAATCACGAAAAAGCCGTCATTTTGTTCGACAGAGGATTGCTTGACTGCAGAGCATATATAAGCGGTGAAGATTTTGAAAAATACGCTTCACTTTATAATATAAACGAGGAAATTATACGCAATCGTTACGACGCTGTATTTCACCTTGTGACTGCCGCCGACGGAGCCGAAGATTTTTACAATAAAAAAACTAACATAATAAGGCGAGAAAATATTGAACAGGCTGTTTTACAGGACAGAAAAACTCTTGCCGTATGGGTTGGCACAACGCATTTGAGAATAATTGACAATTCAACCGATTTTGAAAACAAACTGAACCGTTTGCTTGAAGAAGTACTTGCCGTGTTGGGTATACCCCAACCGCTTGAAATTGAAAAGAAATTTTTAATTGAGTATCCAAACCTTGAATTTTTGAACAGTCTTGACACCTGCCGAAAAATCCCGATTACTCAGGCGTACCTTACTACGCCCGAAGAGGGGAATTTCAGGGTAAGAAAAAGAGGTCATGGCAAAAACGCGCTGTACATTAAGACTGTCAAGATAAAAATTTCGGATATGAAAAGGATTGAAACCGAAACTTATATCTCAAAAGATGAGTACAACTCATATATAAGCGACAAGGAACACGTAACGGGAATAATCTCAAAGGACAGGTACTGCATCGCATATGAATCATCGTACTTTGAACTTGATGTGTATCCTTTCTGGAATGACAAAGCCACTATGGAAATTGAGCTTTTAAAAGAAGATCAAAAATATAAATTGCCGCCTTTTGTAAAAATAATTGAAGATGTTACTGCAAAAAGAGAATACAGCAACTTGATTTTGGCTCAAAAATATGGTAAGCTATAAAAACATCAGCGGCAAAGCCGGCTAAAAGACAAAACTTTAAAAAAATGTCGATTTTTTTAAAAAAAGTCTTGACAAATTCCATTGATACGGATATAATAATGAGGCTGACCTATTCAAGAGAATGTAGTTCAGAGATGCGCCAATAGCTCAGCTGGATAGAGCAACTGCCTTCTAAGCAGTAGGTCAGGGGTTCGAGTCCCTTTTGGCGCGCCATACGGTGGGATTAGCGTAGTTGGTTAACGCGCCAGTTTGTGGCACTGGAGACCGACGGTTCGAATCCGTCATTCCACCCCATATGACTCATTAGCTCAGTTGGCAGAGCACTTGACTTTTAATCAAGGTGTCCGGAGTTCGAATCTCCGATGGGTCACCATAAGCCGCACAACTAAACTTGTGCGGCTGATTTTTTAAGACTGATATTTTGGGCCGTCGCCAAGCGGTAAGGCAACGGACTTTGACTCCGTCACCCGTGGGTTCGAATCCCGCCGGCCCAGCCAATCAGCCTTTTATTTTTTATTACGGCATTAAATATTAAAAAATTCTCCCCTGTTCGTCGGATATAATTAGTTATTTTTTCGGCGAACGGGGGTATTTTCACACTGTTTTGCAACTGTAGGTTCAAATTCGAAAGCGGGATGAAGCAAATCACCTGACAACAAAAAAACTGACCTCTTATTACACCGAGGTCAGTTTTTATTTTTACCCTTATATTATTTTTTATTAGGCGATTTTAGTGATTTTGCGGTCTTTATCATTGAGAGCGTCGCTGTCTTCCTTGATTTCTTTAATGCTGTCATTATCAAAATTATACTCGCTTCTCGGATTTGAAGCAAGGAAATCATCATTCAAGATATAAGCGTTATCACAAGTGTAAACGTTGTAATCCTTATCGTCCTTATCATAGTAAATGAAAATGAATTTATTGAAATCAACGTTTGCCGTATCAACAGTTTTTGGCTCCGAATAGTAAATTTCCCTTATCTCAATTTTTCTTGTATCATAGAAAGCCTCTTTTGAAAGGTAATCGGTCATCTGTTCTTTTATGAGGTCGATATTTTCTTTTGCTGTATCGGCTGTTAAAGGAGTATTTCTCTTGATTGTATATGATTTTTCGGTTTCCGTAAAGAATATATCCGAGTCATCAAGTCTTTCCTTCATTTCAGTGCCATTGTCATAATAACTTACATATGAAAGCGAAAGAGTTACGGTATCGCCGTCGCTTAAGTCACGGCTTTCACTGCTTTGCAAATATAAGCTCCATGAGTCACCGTCGGAGTTTGTTACCTCAACTTCAGTAGAATACTCACCCTCTTTTGTAAAGGTATATCCGCCCTGCTCAAAAGTGAAGTCATCTATTTCAAACGTTAATTCACCGTCCGCTACGCCGAATGTCTTTACTGCGCCGGCCTCGTCGAGTTTGGCGAAGAAATCGACGTTAACTTTCTCTTTTAATCCAAGTCCCAATGATTCAAGGCGATCCGAAACCTTTATCTCTACAGATTGATCGCTTGTATCAAAGTTGACGCCGAGCTCTTTTTGACAATACTTAATTTCTTCCTGAGCATAACTTGAATCATCCCATGTAATGTCAATAACAAGTACATCGTCTTTTTTCAAGTCGTTCAAAGTTAACGCTCCGTCACCATCACAAGTTTCGACATTGCCGTCATCGCCTTTTTTGTGTACGGAAATGTTACAGTGACTCAGAGCGGATGTAAGTTCTGAGTAGTCAGGGTACTCAAGCTGATTTATAATAGTGTACCAGTCATTGTTGTCCTGCAAACTTTCAAAGTTATCATAAACTTCGGTTTCGTCCATTTCATTTGCCGAAATAAGTTCTTTTTTGTCAATTGCGACAATGCTCTCAATGTCTCCGTCATAGAGAGCTTCTTTGTTAAATCCTACATCAATATAATCTGATACATTAACTTTATTCATTGACGGAATAATTACCGCAAATACAAATATCAATGCGACAGCTACAACTACTACACCGATTGACGAAAACAAAATAGCCAGCTTTGTTTTTTTGCTCATCGGCTTTTTAGGTTGTACGGGAGCCTGATTATAATTTGCAGGCTGTACAGGCTGAGCCCCTGTATTCGGGTTAAAAGACTGCTGTGCGGGAGTCTGATTATAATTTACAGGCTGTACGGGTTGCCGAACTCCTTCATTCTGATTAAAAGGCTGTGCCTTTTGTGCTGTCTGCTCTGCTTGGTTGTTTGTTGTCTCGGCCGACTGAATCTGAGAACCGCAGCCTGAGCAGAATTTTGCGTTGTCCGGTAATTCCTTACCGCATTTTGGACAATACATATGTTTCCCTCCTATTACTTACAAATATAATGTATATAACAAACAGGATAATGTCCACCGCCCATAGAGGCGGAGTCCGTTATCAAAATTCAGCCGCGGAATACAATCCCCCACTGAATTTGCAGCGCAATACGCTGCCGGCTTTGATAAAAACAAAGCTTTGAAAATAATAAGACTTATTATTAACATAATTTTACACACATTATATCTATATTATTATACATTTAATTTATGAATTGTCAATATATAATATTTTTTGGATTTTTGTGTATTATACCGAGGAAATACAACGATTTATTTGCTTTTGTTGATTAATAGCTAACATATATAATTCCGGAAATTAATAATTTTGTGCAAAAAAACATATCTTTTCTTTTTGATACTGTGTTTTTCCGATCATAAATAATTATCCACCCGCATAGCGGGTGGTTTTTCCTTTTCGGGCATAGCCCTAATACCACTAGCTACGCACAAGTGCGTCTTTTATTGGCCTGCCA
>CAJFNC010000025.1 GCA_904393835.1 uncultured Ruminococcus sp.
GAGATGCAGGCAACAAAAAAGCCACACAACTATCATAAGACAGTTGTGTGGCAAAAAGATGACCGAATCCGGAAAAGTCCACTCAAATTTTACGTCTATCATTATAGCAAACTTTCAGGAGACTGTCAAGCATCAATAATCGGCTCTATAATAAAAGTTGGGGTGACAAATAGAGCCTACAAAAAATAAAGAGTAAAAATTAAAAAAACAGAGCATATTTGAGAAAAATCCGTTAAAATGGAATTGACTAAAAACCTGACACGGAGAATCAAATATGCCTTATAAATATTTTACTGAAAACTCTTAGGATTGCAAGACTTAGAAACAGAAAATGATGCAGTAGTATTTTTTAGCGAGTATAACTGTTTTTAGCAGAGTACGGATTATTGTACTTTGCTTTTGATATAATATAATTAACAGACCGCTAAATTGTCAAAACAACCCCGGATTTTAGAGAAAAATAAGAGAGTTATTGAGTTCATATTGACAAAAGCTGCTCAGAAAAAGTCAATTTAAAAATTGTAAAGCTTCTAAATTTAGTTGTTTCCGAATGTGATCAGAGATTTGTATATCAATTCTAAGAATGGCGTCTATCCAGATATAAATTGTGTTTGCGCTTTTCCAAAAGCCAAAAGTGATATTGGACTTTTTTGGGGAGCCCATTGGTATGGTCATTTAAACATACCGATTGAATATTCGGGAAAAATACTTATCGGTAACAACTTTATTCAAGAATATTATATACATATGGGATTTCAAATGCCTTGGTCATATAAAAATCTCATAGAGCTTGATTTTGAAAACGGTGTTTTAACGAATACCGTAAATCATAGTGAAGCAGCAAGAAAAATACGTAAAGAAATTATCAGAAGTCCGGAGGAATTTAAAAAAGCATTATATGGGAAAAACAGTGCGGATTTCATAAAAAAGTGTTTTTCAACGGATATGCCTGTCAAAGCATGGTGGATAAAATAGCGGAAGCCTCTGTTTTTTGGTCAGCTCCTGCGGGTTATGCTGTTGATTTCGGTATTAAAATATAAAGGAGAAATACTGTTGATTGAGGTCAACAACGGTTATGTGTTGGACTGTTATGAATTATTTATATTAATCCAAACTGCTGTTCGCTATCCTGGCTGAGCTGACTGATACAACTGATACAAGAGATGAATGTGACTTTTAAGAAATGATGAGAAAAAATATGAAAAACTTATACATAACAATAACAGGAACAAATCACTACTACGGTATGACGCCGTTCAAGTTGGGAAAGAAACTAACCTGCAAAAAGGAAAAAAGCAATCCATATGACAGCGAGGCAATAAAAGTAACTATGAAAAATATAGGTACGGTTGGTTATATTGCAAATTTACCTTACACAAAAGCAACAGGCACACTAGGAGCAGGAGGAGTACGCAGCAAAGTAAAGAAAAAATTTAAAGTCGAGGTTATGTTTATTACACAAAGCAAAGTCATTTGCCGAGTGATTGATGGCTATAAAGACAATATAAATTTTGAAGGAGAAATGCGGTGAGTATTGACATAAAGCTCAACGCGTTTTAAATGAGTCAGTTAACCCACAAAAAGACTATTATTTTAAAATACATTGCATAAGGGCGAGCATACAGGAATAATAATTTTTCGAAACATCAAACATTTCTCCGCAGGGAGATTTAATTTCTTATATATAAAATTTTAATCTCACTTCGCACAGTTGATATTGTTCGTTTGACCGTCTATAATATGAGTATAAGTGAATATCGAAGGCAATTCAAGAAATCAACTACTGATTGATTTTTAGTATGGACTGTAATGAGATTGTAAGAAGTGACTGCTATACTAAAATCACAAAAGAAATTTGGAGGTTTTAGATATGGCAATACTTGAAACAAAGGATTTACGAAAGATATACGGAAGTGGAGAAAACGAAGTCCGCGCTTTGGACGGTGTATCTATTTCAGTGGACGAGGGAGAATTTGTCGCTGTTGTCGGTACTTCCGGCAGCGGTAAGTCCACATTGCTCAATATGATCGGCGGATTAGACCGCCCTACTTCGGGAAGTGTGACAATCCGTGGAAAAGAACTTTTGAAAATGAAAGATGAGGAATTAACCATTTTCCGGCGCAGGAATATTGGCTTTGTCTTTCAGAACTACAATCTGCTTCCTGTGCTTAATGTATATGAAAACATCGTGTACCCCATCGAGATTGACGGAGCCAAAGCCGATACGGAGTTTGTTCGGCAGATTATCCATACGCTCGGTTTGGAAAAAAAGCTCAAAAATATGCCGAATAATCTGTCCGGCGGTCAGCAGCAGCGTGTAGCGATTGCCCGTGCTCTTGCTACCAAGCCCGCAATTATCCTTGCCGATGAGCCGACCGGCAATCTGGACTCCAAAACCAGTATGGACGTTATTCTGCTTATGCAGTCTATCAGCAAGCAGTTCCATCAAACCACAATTATGATTACCCACAATGAAGAAATTGCACAGATGGCTGATCGGACAATCCGAATCGAGGACGGGAAAGTGGTTTCGGGAGGTGTTAAGTATGCACGCTAACCGAAACAAAGGGGCAATTAAAAAAGTGGAAAAAGGAATGATGAAAGCAAACCGTATTCGCAATACATTTGCGGTACTTGCGGTTGTCCTTACCACCTTTATGATTACAACGGTTTTCAGCTTGGGCATTAACTACATGCAGAATATGGAATTATCCAGCGTGCGTACAGCAGGCTCTAATGCTGATGTCACATTAAATGCGCCCACCAGCGAGCAGGAACAGCAAATCCGTTCTTTGAGTTATGTGAAAGCAATCGGCATTCGATATATGGTCGGCTATGCTGTCCAGACAAATTCGGAAGGCCGAGAATCGTCCATAGCGATTCAATACTACGATGAAACAGAATGGGAACAACATTTTAAGGAAGCAATCAGCAATATCAATGGCTCTTACCCTACGCAGGAAAATGAAATAATGCTGTCTGAGGACGCTCTTGAACAGCTCGGTATTACTGAGCCAACGCTCCAAATGGCAATACCCTTATCCTACTTTGATAAAGACGGAGAACAGCAAAAGACATTTTCATTGTCTGGCTGGTTTCGTTCCTATACCGGGACGGGAATGGCTTTTGTTTCAGAAAGCTACTGTGCGAATGCCGGATATACCTTGCAGGAAAACGGGACTTTATCTCTAACCCTAAATGAAATGCCGGGAGACTTTTATCAGATTCAAAAAGATGTATCTCTAAACGACAATCAGTATTTTAACGGATCGGTTTCTATGAGTTCTTCCAATGGCTCTATGATTGCGATGGTTATTCTCTTTGTACTGTTTATTGTCGGAAGCGGTTATCTTCTGATTTACAATGTCCTGTATATTTCCATTTCCAAAGACACACGCTTTTATGGTTTGATGAAAACGATTGGCACGACACAGAAGCAAATTAAATCGCTTGTAAAGAAGCAGGCCTTTAAGTTCGCCTGTATCGGAATCCCTGTCGGCGTTGTATTAGCTGCGGCGGTATCCTTTGCCTTTGTCCCATTGTTTTTACAGCAAGGATATGAACAGGGTAGATCAAGTATGGACGCCGTTGTATTTTTTCACCCTGCTATCTTTATTCTGTCCATTATTTTCTCTGCGGTAACCGTTTGGATTGCTTGTAATGCGCCGGCAAAGGCGGCAGCAAAGATTTCTCCTGTTGAGGCTCTCCGTTTTCAAAACTTTGCACCGAAAAAGACGAAAAGCAGAAACTCAACCAACGGAGGCAAGCTGTCTGTGATGGCGTTCCATAATGTTTTCCGTGATAAGAAGCGGGCTGTGCTTGTATTTCTGTCCCTTTTTATGGGTACTGTCACGATTTTAGGTGTTAATGGCGTTTTGGGAAGTATCAACGGAGAAAACTATGTTGATAAATACATGAAATATGATTTTCGTTATACGGATTCACAGTTTAGCCGGTTTGAAAACCTCGAAAAAGAATCCCCACAATTTGATGAGCATTTTATAGAACAGCTTTCACAGGTTGACGGGGTTGCAGATATTTCCACCGGTAAAATTACTTGGGCAGAAATCGGCTTTAATGCTTCGGAATTTGAGAGCTTTTTGAAAATGCAGCACGAGGAACTCTATCACGATGGAAAACCCTATGAGCAGATGATTTCAGAGCTGCAAGAATATGCCAATGCCGGAGATTATGGCTGCTATGTTGTGACCATTGATGATGAACTTGTAGAACAATATAACGATACCCATAATACGCCGATTGATATGGAGGCTTTCCGAAACGGCGATACGGTCATTGTGGGTATGGATACGGATACCTTTGCGCCGAACGCTACGCTGGTCGGTAAAACTCTAAATTTGACTTCGGATAACGCAGATGGGCAGTCCGCAGATTTTCAAGTGGCGGGTGCGTTCAACTACAAAGACCTTGATGATAACTTCAATATCGGGCATCGTAAATGGGTGGGTGCTGTTCCTGATGTTATTTATGTAAGTAACGCAGGAATGGAGCGATTAACAGACACCGCTATCATATACGATATTGGCGTGGACATTGAGAGCGCAAATCAGTTACAGAAAGTAAATAACGAGCTTATAGCAATCAACAATACCTTGCCTTCCGGTGAATGGGATTTTCAAAGCTCTGTTTCTATGTTGGAGGAATTCAATCAGATGTATTTTTCCATCGGTCTGATTGGTAACGGTGCGGCGATTCTGCTCATTGTGATTGGCTTAATCAATTTTGTGAATGTTATGCTTACCGGAGTTATTGCAAGGAAAAATGAATTTGCCATTATGGAAAGCATTGGGACTACCAAAAAGCAGATCAGAAAGATTTTGACACTCGAAGGCGGCTTTTATGCGCTTATTTCAACCATACTGATTATGACTTTGGGTAATGCCTTCCTCTTGCTGGTGGCAGATGCAGTGCCGAGCATTGCAGATTATGCAAGGTTTGAGTACCCTGTGGCTCTCGTTATTGGTCTTATCATTGCTATTTTTGTAATATGCCTTTCTGTTCCGTCTTTGGTTTATAGGCTTATTTCAAAGGAGACAGTAATAGAACGGCTGCACGATTTTGAAAACTAAATAGGTAGCGGGGGGCGCAGCAATGCTGCGTCTGCTCCTGCAATTCTGCATATTGAGGAAAGGTGGTGTGCTTTGCGGTTATGGCGAATATCTTTTTACTGGAAGATGATAAAATTTTAAGCAAGGGGATTTCTATTGCTCTTGAAAAGGACGAGCATACCGTTACAGCCGTTTATGGCTATATGGAAGCCCTGCAAAAATATCAAAGCCAAAGATATGATCTGTTTCTGCTCGATATTAACCTGCCTGATGGCAGCGGAATGGAATTCTGTAAAAAGATCAGGGAAACTGCTGAAACCCCGGTATTGTTTTTAACTGCCAATGATACGGAGCAGGATATGCTGGACGGTTTTTCAGCAGGTTGTGACGATTACATCTCTAAACCTTTTCCGCTTGAGGTCTTGCGGAAAAAAGTGCTGGCAGTCTTAAAACGGACAGGCAGCGGAAATTCCCGTATTCGATATAGAGATTTAGAAGTCGATACAGATAAATGTATTGTTTTAATGAAAGAACAGCAAGTACATCTGACCGCAACAGAATACAAGCTACTTTGTTATTTAATAGAAAATAAAGGCCGAGTTGTTACGAAAGCAATGCTTTTAGAACAGCTTTGGGATATAGATGGGAACTTTGTTGATGACAATACCGTTCGTGTGAACATTAAGCGGCTGCGACAAAAGCTGAATGACGAAAAGCAGGAATATATCGTAACAGTTTTTGGTATGGGCTATACCTTTGGAGAATGATGATGAAGCATTTTGGATTTTATAGAAAACTGATTTTAATTGCAGGTACTGTCATAGCGGCGGTATTAATTAGCACTGTGTTTTTTATGGAAAGCGCTTTTGCCACTATGCTTTTTGTCATTTGTGCCTTTGCGATTTTATGCGGCCTTTTGTTTTTGCTCGACTTCCTGCACAACCGCTATCACGATGATTTATTAGAGCAGATTACGCTGCTGATTGAGGCTTTGGTGGAACAACAGGAACGGATTGTTTTTCCGGAAAATGAGGACACACTGACTGCCCGCTTGCAGCACCAGCTTTTGAAGCTCCGCAATATTTTAACGACTCAAAATCAAATGCTGGCGCAGGAAAAGGAGCAGATCAAGACGCTAATCTCGGATATTTCCCACCAAATCAAAACGCCTGTGGCGGCAGCCAACACCTTTGCACAGTTACTGGATGATAAGGAGCTGTCCGATGAAGAACGCAGCGAATACATTGCCACTTTGCAGACTTCCCTTGAAAAGCTGACCTTTTTAACAAACAGCCTGATTAAAATGTCCCGTTTGGAGAGCGGAATTATCAGCCTGAAGCCCGAAAAAAACAGCTTGAATGATATTGTCCTGCAAGCGGTAAAAACGGTCTATGCCAAGGCAAAAGAGAAAAATATAACGATTACCTTTGAATGCGAGCAGAATTTTGAAGCCCTGCTCGATTTCAACTGGACAGCAGAAGCCATTACAAATATTCTCGACAATGCTGTGAAATACACGCCAAACGGTGGGATTGTCGGATTAACGATCACAGAATATCCGTCCCATCTGCAACTGGATATATCCGATAACGGTATCGGAATACCCGAAGAAGAACAGGCAAAGATTTTCGGAAGGTTTTACCGTGGAAAACAGTCGGCGGGCGTTGACGGTGTAGGAATCGGTCTGTATCTAACCCGTGATATTATCAACAAACAGCACGGCTACATCAAAGTTACGTCTGATAAAAACGGTAGCATATTTTCTATCTTTTTGAAAAAAACTTAAATCAAGTATATTTCACGAGTGATGTTATACAAGAGACAAATTGGATACTTTGTCCTGTTTGTGGGAATAAAGCCCGTGACAGAATTAGGGAAGATACTGTTAAAATTATCCCCTGTACTGCCCAAAATGCAAGTGAGAAACTTTAATCAACGTAGTAACGCAACTAATATTTTAGCTATCTACGAGCCGGACGCATAGACGCAGAGCCGATAACTTGTGAGCAATCACAGGTATCGGCTCTTTTGATTCTACGGCAAAAAAAAGCCCGCAAACCCTTGATATTACGGGGCTTGCGAGCCATTGAAGTTTGGTGCCGGTGGCCGGACTCGAACCGGCACGGTATCGCTACCGGTGGATTTTGAGTCCACTACGTCTGCCAATTCCATCACACCGGCAAATGCAAGATATATTATACAGTATTAAAACATAAAAATCAAGCAAAAATTTTAAATTATTCAAAAAATTATTCAAATTAAATTTTTTCTTATTTTAAAGAGCTCAAAATTCTATGAATGTTCGTTATTATTAACAAAAATACGACGGATTATGACGGGCTTTTGCTCAATTCAAAAGCTTTTAATTGATTTTTCGTATTTTTTTAATTTTAATTCTAATATGGTTGCTAATTTTTCAAATTTATATTATAATATACCTTGTATTGTTATTTATGTTTTCGGCGTAAAGCCGATATATGGAGGAATTGTAATGGAAAAGAAAGAACTTCTCTACGAAGGAAAAGCAAAAAAAGTATTCGCAACAGAAAATCCCGATTATTGTATCGTATCTTACAAAGATGATGCAACAGCATTTAACGGTGAGAAAAAGGGTACAATCATCGGTAAGGGTGTTGTTAACAACAGAATGAGCAACTTTATGTTTCAGATGCTCGAAAAAGACGGTATTCCCACCGACTTTGTCGAAGAGCTTAATGACAGAGATACAGTTCTCAAAAAGGTAGAAATCGTACCCCTCGAAGTAATTGTAAGAAACAAAGCGGCAGGCAGCCTTTCCAAGCGTCTCGGTCTTCCCGAGGGTACACCGATGAAGACTCCTGTGCTTGAGTTCTGTTACAAGAATGATGACCTCGGCGATCCGATGGTAAATGAATATCATATTCTCGCGGCTGGTTTTGCTACAAAGGAAGAAATTGATACTATTTCAAAAATGGCTCTCAGAATTAACGAGCTTATGGTTGAGTTTTTCAAGGAATGTAATGTTGATCTTATCGACTTCAAAATTGAATTCGGCAGATACAAAGGTCAGATTATCCTTGCAGACGAAATTTCACCCGATACATGCCGTTTCTGGGATATAGATACTCACGAAAAGCTCGACAAAGACCGTTTCCGTCGTGATATGGGCGGCGTAGAAGAAGCTTATGCCGAGATGATGAAGCGTATCGGTCTTGCATAATTAAGATTTATATTTATATGAAATAAGTAACTTAATTTGAATAATTCGGATGGTGGAACCTTGAACTTTTCTTTCGATAATTTTGCAAAAGAAGGTCTGCACGAAGAGTGCGGAGTATTCGGTATTTTCAGCGACGGTACAATCAGCCCCGCATACGCTTGCTACAACGGACTTCTTGCACTTCAGCACAGAGGTCAGGAAAGTTGCGGTATTGCCGTATCTGATGACGGCGTAATTGATTACCACAAAAATATGGGTCTTGTTACCGAAGTTTTTAATAATGAAATACTCGATTCATTAACCGGTCAGATGGGAATTTCTCACGTTCGTTATTCAACGGCAGGCGGCTCTGTGCTTGAAAATGCGCAGCCGCTTGTTATGCGTTATGTAAAGGGTACGCTTTCTGTTGCCCATAACGGCAACCTTACTAATGCAGTTGAAATCAGACGCAAACTTGAACAGCGAGGTGCGATTTTCCAGACTACAATTGATTCAGAGGTAATTTGCTATGTAATTGCCCGTGAAAGGCTCAAATGCCACTCGGTAGAAGAAGCTGTTGCGCGTACAATGCATGAGATTCAGGGCGCGTACTCGCTTCTTGTAATGAGCCCGAGAAAAATTATTGCAGCCCGAGATCCACACGGTTTCAGACCGCTTTGCATGGGTAAATACAATGATTCGGTAGTTTTTGCAAGTGAGAGCGCAGCGCTTGACGCTTGCGGCGCAGAATATCTTCGTGATGTTGAACCGGGTGAAATTGTTGTTGTGGATCACGATGGTATCCGCTCAATGAAGCCCGACCTCGGCGAGCAGAAAAAGTCGCTTTGTGTTTTTGAGTACATTTACTTTGCCAGAAGCGACTCTTTTATTGACGGAGTAAGCGTTTATGAGGCGAGAAAACAGGCGGGACGAATTCTTGCCAGAACTTATCCTGTAGAAGCCGATATGGTAATCGGCGTTCCCGAATCGGGAATAGACGCTGCAATCGGCTACAGTGAGGAGTCGGGCATTCCTTACGAAAAAGTAATCGTAAAGAACAGTTATATAGGCCGTACCTTTATCAAACCCAGCCAAAAAGAACGTATGAAAAGTGTAAGAATAAAGCTTAATCCGATAGCGGATATGGTAAAGGGAAAAAGAGTTGTTATGATTGACGACAGTATTGTGCGCGGAACAACTGTTGACCGAATTGTAACAATGCTCAGAGAGGCAGGAGCAAAAGAGGTGCATATGCGTATCAGTTCACCTCCGTTTATGTGGCCCTGTTACTACGGTACCGATATTCCCTCAAGGGGAGAGTTAATTGCCTGTAACCATACTATTGAAGAAATAACCAAGCTAAGCGGCGCTGATTCGTTGGGTTATCTGCCGGTTGAATCTTTGCATGAAATGATAAATTACGCTCCCGTAGGTTTCTGCGACGGATGTTTTACGGGAAAATATCCTGCTCCCATTACAAAAGAAACATTCAAAGGCAAGGAACGCGGAGGAATGAATTTTAATAAAAAGTGCTGATTTAAGGCACTGAAAGGACGTTAATAATGATTAAGGATACTTACGAATCACCATTGTCATCACGTTATGCAAGCAAAGAAATGAAATACATTTTTTCTCCCGACAAAAAGTTTAAAACATGGAGAAAACTTTGGATTGCATTGGCAGAGGCTGAAATGGAGCTCGGATTGCCTGTAACTCAGGAACAAATCGACGAGCTTAAGGCTCATGCCGATGATATAAATTACGAAGTTGCGCAGGAAAGAGAAAAGCTCGTACGTCACGACGTTATGTCTCACGTTTACGCTTACGGCGTTCAGTGCCCGAAAGCAAAGGGAATTATCCATCTTGGTGCAACCTCATGCTATGTCGGAGATAATACCGACATTATCATTATGACTGAGGGCTTGCAGCTTATCAGAAACAAGCTTATTACGGTAATAAGAAATCTTTCAAAATTTGCCGACGAATACAAGGCTCTTCCGACTCTTGCGTTCACTCACTTTCAGCCGGCACAGCCTACAACAGTAGGCAAAAGAGCCACACTTTGGATTCAGGAACTGTTGATGGATTTGGAAGACGTAGAATATCAGCTTTCAAAAGCTAAACTTCTCGGTTCAAAGGGTACGACAGGTACTCAGGCAAGCTTCCTTGAATTGTTTGACGGCGACCACGAAAAGTGCAAACAGCTTGACAAGAAAATCGCTGAAAAAATGGGTTACAGCGATTGCTTCCCGGTTTCGGGTCAGACATATTCAAGAAAACTCGATTCACAGTTCCTTAATGTTCTTGCGGGCATTGCTCAGTCGGCCTCAAAATTCTCAAATGATATAAGACTTTTACAGCACCTCAAGGAAGTTGAAGAGCCGTTTGAAAAGAATCAGATAGGCTCATCGGCCATGGCTTACAAGCGCAACCCGATGAGAAGCGAGCGTATCGGTTCGCTTTCACGTTACGTAATGTGCGATGTGCTGAATACATATTTTACGGCTGCAACACAGTGGTTTGAAAGAACGCTCGATGACTCTGCAAATAAGCGTCTCAGCGTTCCCGAGGCATTTCTTGCGGTTGACGGTATTCTTTCTCTGTATGCAAATGTTGCAGACGGCCTTGTGGTATATCCCAAGGTTATCGAGCAAAGACTCAAAAAAGAGCTTCCGTTTATGGCAACGGAAAACATAATGATGGACGCTGTAAAATACAGAGGAGCCGACAGACAACAGCTTCACGAAAGAATAAGAGTTCATTCAATGGACGCTTCAAAGGTAGTAAAAGAAGAGGGCGGTGAAAACGACCTTCTTGAACGTATTGCGGCAGACAAGGCATTCGGTGTAACACTTGAGGAGCTTGAAAATCTTCTCAAACCTGAAAAATACACGGGCAGAGCCAAAGAGCAGACAGAGGACTTCCTCAACGAGTACGTTAACCCGGTGCTTGAAAAATACAAGGACATTGAGTCCGATAAGCCCGAAATTAACGTTTAATTTAATTATTCCGATACTTGAGTATAAAGAATAAATTTGCATTACGCAAAAAGGAGTTTTAAGTTATGGTAAAAGCAATAGTAGGCGCCAATTGGGGCGACGAGGGCAAAGGTAAAATAACCGATGTCCTTGCAAATGACAGTGATATTGTAATCCGCTTTCAGGGCGGCGCAAACGCAGGTCATACAATCGTAAACGACTACGGCAAATTTGCACTTCATCAGTTGCCCTCAGGTGTTTTTCATCAGAACATTACTAATATCATCGGCAACGGTGTTGCTTTCAGCGTTGAAAATTTTGTAAAGGAAATTGCAGAACTCGAGAGCAGAGGTGTGCCAAAGCCCAATATCATCATTTCCGACAGAGCGCAAATTGTAATGCCATACCACGTTGCTTTTGACTGCTACGAAGAGGAAAGACTCGGTAAAAACTCTTTCGGTTCAACAAAGAGCGGAATTGCCCCTTTCTATTCTGATAAATATTCAAAAATCGGTTTTCAGATTAACGAGCTTTATGATGATCCCGATTCTTTAAAGGAAAAAATTCATCACGCTCTTGAAATTAAGAACGCTATTCTTGAAAATCTTTATCACAAGCCGCCGATAAGTGAGAAAGAAATTTTTGACAAGCTAATGGAATATAAAGAGCTTTTGGCGCCATATGTAGGTGATGCTTTCACATTCGTTCATAACGCGCTCAAAGAGGGTAAAAATATTCTTCTTGAAGGTCAGCTCGGCTCACTTAAAGACACCGATTTCGGTATATATCCAATGGTTACCTCTTCAAACACAATCGCTGGTTACGGCTCGGTAGGCGCAGGTATTCCTCCGTATGAAATCAAAGACGTAATCACGGTCGTAAAAGCATATTCAAGCGCTGTAGGCGCAGGCGAGTTTGTCTCGGAAATTTTCGGTGAAGAGGCTGACGAGCTTCGCAGAAGAGGCGGCGACGGCGGTGAATTTGGTGCGACAACAGGCAGACCTCGCCGTATGGGATGGCTCGATCTCGTTGCTACTCGTTACGGATGTATGGTACAGGGCGCTACACAGGTTGCATTTACGGTACTTGACGTGCTCGGCTATCTCGACGAAATCCCCGTGTGTGTTGGCTACGACCTCGACGGCGAAGTAATTGACTATTTCCCGTCAACAACAAAGCTCAAGAGATGTAAGCCTGTCCTTAAAAAGCTCAAGGGCTGGAAATGTTCAATTTCCGGTATTAAGGAATATGACAAGCTTCCAAAGGAATGCAGAGAATATATTGAATTTGCCGAAAAAGAAATCGGCGTGCCTATTACTATGGTGTCAAACGGTCCTGCAAGAAGTGATATAATTTACAGATAATAATTTTAAGAATGTTAACTAAATACCGCACATTCATTTGTGCGGTATTCTAAATTTGAAAGGAAGAGTGAATATGGCAAATAAAGAAACCGTAATAGTTTTGGACTTTGGCGGGCAGTACAACCAGCTTATAGCACGCAGAGTCAGAGAATGTAATGTTTACTGTGAAATTTTGCCCTATACTGTCAGTATTGACAGAATCAAAGAAATCGCCCCCAAGGGAATTATTTTTACTGGCGGTCCCAACAGCGTATATGACGAAACTTCACCGCATTATACTCCCGAAATTTTCAAACTGGGAATACCTATTCTCGGTATTTGCTACGGTTGTCAGCTTATGGCTTATTCACTCGGCGGTGTTGTTGTATCCGCAACGGACAATTCCTCAAGCGAATACGGCAAAACCGAAACACATTACAATACTGACGATGTGCTTTTCAAAGAGCTGCCCGAATCGGGCATTTCGTGGATGAGCCACAGAGACTATATCAGCGAAGTACCCGAGGGATTTATGGTTACAGCTCATACATCGGTATGTCCGACAGCAGCTATGGCTTGCCCCGATAAAAAGCTCTACGGCGTACAGTTTCACCCCGAAGTTAACCATACCGAAAACGGCAAGCAAATGCTGCGTGCGTTTCTCTACGATGTTTGCGGTTGTACAGGCGAGTGGAAGATGGAAAGTTTTATCGAAACAACAGTTGCTCAGCTTCGTGAGCAGATAGGTGACAAGGGCGTTGTGCTCGGTCTGTCAGGCGGCGTTGATTCTTCTGTAGCGGCAGCTTTGCTCAGTAAGGCAGTCGGCAAACAGCTCACCTGCGTATTTGTCGACCAGGGGCTTATGAGAAAAGACGAGGGTGACTTTGTAGAGCAGACTTTTACAAAGCTCTTTGATATGAACTTTGTACGCATCAACTGCGGCGATGAATTTATGGCAAAGCTCAAGGGCGTAGTTGATCCCGAAGAGAAAAGAAAAATTATCGGCACGGAATTTTATAATGTTTTCTGGAACAAAATCAGAGAGAACTACGGCAGCGGATATTTTGCACAGGGTACAATTTACCCCGACAGAATTGAAAGCGGAAAAGGTGACGCCGCAAAAATCAAGACTCACCACAATCAGGTAGGTGTGCCTAAGGATATTGACTTTCTCGACATCGTAGAGCCACTAAAAGATCTGTTTAAGGATGAAGTAAGAGCAGTCGGAGAAAAGCTCGGACTTCCTCACGAACTCGTATGGCGTCAGCCGTTCCCGGGTCCGGGACTCGGCGTAAGAGTAATCGGCGAAATAACGGCAGAAAAAGTAAAAATTCTACAAGATGCAGACGCAATTCTCCGTGATGAAATGGATAAATGCGGTTATTCAGAGCAAATGAGCCAGTTTTTCGCGGTATTGCCGGGTGTAAAAACAGTGGGCGTAATGGGAGACGCGCGTACCTACGATGAGCTTATTGCTATCAGAGCCGTAACAACTGACGATTTTATGACCGCCGACTGGGCAAAAATTCCGTATGATATTCTCGGCAGAGTTTCCAACCGAATTATCAACGAAGTTGATCACGTAAACCGCGTAGTTTACGATATCACCAGCAAGCCGCCCGGAACCGTCGAGTGGGAATGATTTCACTTGTCGCCGCAAAAACTTTTTAGGCTAAAAAATTTTCTCAATAACATAAACGTACTAAACAAATTTTTGTATGAAGCTATTTTTATTCAGTACGGAGTCGATTTGTTGCCATATGAAATAATTAGATAACCAGAATTACAAGTATATGTAACAGATTTTGGCAAGCAAAAAGGTGATATGTGTTATATGGCTGAAACAGGTGACATAATAGTTGGAGTAGCATGGGTTCGTATTATGAATGATTATGGACATGTTGATGATGATACTTCGGCATTTGCTTTTTCATTGCTTAAAGAGTATAGAAATCATGGTATTGGAACTAAATTGATGAATAGAATGCTTTTAGAACTTAAAAATTAAGGATATGAGCAGGCATCATTGTCTGTTTAAAAGATAAATTATGCCGTTCAAATGTATAAAAATGTGGGTTTCAGTATCGTTGTAGAAAATAATGAAGAATACATTATGGTTTGCAAACTGTAATTTGACAGATTCAAATTTTCCTTTGGAGGAGCACTCATGAAGAAAGTACTAAAGAGGTGTATTAAAGTAATAATTATCATCATAGTGATTTTATTGTTGTTTTTGGTTATCTCATTTATCCGGCATAAGATCTGCTTATCAAATGAGAAGGACTTATTGACTCCTGTAGGAGAATTGGTAGAAGTTGATGGTCACAATATGAGCATATATGTTGAAGGTGAAGGCAATCACACGCTTGTGTTTTTGTCAGGTGGTGGAACCTGCTCACCAATTTTGGATTTTAAGTCGTTATATTCTTTATTGAGTGATGATTACAGAATTGTCGTAGTAGAAAAATTTGGATATGGGTTCAGTGATATTGTAGATATCGACAGAGATATAGATACAGTTTTAAGACAAACCAGAACAGCACTTGATAAAGCCGGAATAAATGGTCCGTATGTCCTTTGTCCACATTCAATGTCAGGAATAGAAGCTTTATATTGGGCACAGCAGTATCCAGAAGAAGTAGAAGCTATTATTGGGTTAGACATGGCAGTCCCGGAATATTATGATGAAATGAAAATTAATATTCCGGTGATGAAATTGGGACAATATGCTGCAGCGTTAGGAGTTACAAGATGGATTCCAGGCATCTCGGATAGTGATGCTATTAAATATGGAACATTAACTGATAATGAAAAAGAAATATACAGAGCTGTTTTTTATAACAGAACAGCAACAGTAACGATGATTAATGAAACAAAAGAAATAAAAGAAAGTGCCGGTGTTGTAAAAGCAAATGGTGTTCCGCAAACTCCAATGCTATTATTTATTTCTGATGGCTCAGGTGGTACTGGCTTTGATGAGAAAACATGGAGAAGTATCGCCAAAGAATACATTTCAAAATCAGATAATGCCATATATATTGAGTTGGATTGCCCTCATTATGTACATGATTATATGTATGAAGAGATAAGCAGCGAAATAAAGAACTTTATTAATTAATTTTTTGTATTTTGTTTTATAAAATTCGATTGATTCCAGTTTATTTGACTGATTTCTTTTAGGGATAATTGCTTTATTTTATAAACTTGGTATAATAAGTTCATGGCAACACTTTGGCAACAAAAAATCGGATGGCTTATGCTTTACTGATAATACAAATAATGTAGATACTCTCTGCTAAATATCATAAACAAATGCGTTTAAGATTGATTTGTGGGGAGCGAGTGGGAATGATATAATTGTTCTTGCAAAATAAATTTAGGCTAAAAAACTTACCCCGCTAAACCCTCGAATTGGAGACTTCACAAAAGTTAAAATGTCAATAAAATCATAGTTTTATTGATAAATAGAGCCTGAATTATTCTAAACACAATAAAATATTGATATAGTGATAGTCTTACAGGTTTTACCTGTGGGGCTTTTTTAATTCTAGTATAGAACTAAAAGGCAAATTTTTTAGACTAAAAAATTTTCTCAATGACAACGGAACACCCTGAAAACCCAGTAATAATACGGGTTTGCGGCGTTCAGAGAAGTCTTTTGATAACAATTTGATAACAGCCATACAAGAGCCATTATTCTTGTAATCCGGTGGTTTATGGGTTACGGAATGATAAAAGGCGGCTTGTATGGCAGAAAAAATCCATATTACAAAGCCCTTAGCTGTGGGTAATGATTCCATAGCTAAGGGCTTTTTGTCATTCCTCATGAAAAAGCGGAAAACTGACAGCGACAAGATAAGCTTTTAAGAAAATGGGCGGCACTTATGTACGGCAGGGAGATTATAATCTCCCTTGCCTGTGTCCTTACCCACCGAAAAAGAAAACAAGCCTATTGGAGTATGGGGACAGAGGCATCTGCGCTATCTCAAACAGCACCGCAAAGTGCTTTACACCAACCTGCTCACAAGCGGTAAGTTGAACAGTTATCTTGCGGATATTGACAAGCAGGCTGAAGATATGTTTCTTCGGCTGGTAAAACAACTGGCGGAAAAAGAAAATGTAACGGAAAAGCTAAAAGCTGAAAATCAAATGCTGTGGGTGCAGAAGATGAATAGTATCCGTAGCAGAGTGACGGATATTGTGAATTCAGATTTCATATTTGTATAATTCCAAAAGGAGATGGAGTACAAAACCTCCATCTCTCATTGTATCCCGAAAACCACGCGATAGTCGCGTGGTTCAAAAGAAGCTTTAGCGGTGTATTCAGACAAAAAACTCCTAATGTGTATAATAAAAACGTGAC
>CAJFNC010000026.1 GCA_904393835.1 uncultured Ruminococcus sp.
TTTATATGCTTCGTCAAAGACTGCTATATCGTATTCTTCTTCAATTTTATCAAACAAAGCTTTTTTAAACGCTTCACCAAGTGACATTGAGTGTAAACGTGCATAACTTGAAGCTATGCTTTTTTCCTTGTCAGTTAATCTAATTGAAAATGACATAAAACCAACCTCCTTTGTATAGTACTTTGTACTACCAAATTAAAGTTTTGTCAATAATATTTAAAATTTATGAGAAAAAATATATAATATTATTCGCTTTAAATTATTTTAAGCATTTACAATTCAGAATATGTGTCCCTCCGGGGGACAGTTAATCTTGCTTTGTAATAACAATACAATTATTTTTAGAATCCAATGCAATCTTTAAAATATCATTGGCGCAAAAATTTAATTTTTCAAGCATTTCTGTGGGAATTTGAATTGAACCAATATCATCAATCTTTATTGTCATCTTGACGTCTCCATATAAATCAATTTTTTACAATCATATCTTGAAATTATTATAATTACTAAAATTATATAATTCAAAATATGTTACATTATAGCACGATATTACGCATTATGCAATATAAAACTATATTTATTTTTACCTGTCCCTCCGAGGGACAGGTGTTCCAAAAATACTTTATTTAATTTAAATCTAAGTCGAATTTTCTTTTTCTCTGTACAAAACAGTGCTTTTTGTGTTAAAATAAATTAACCAGAGTATGACGGAGGGGAAAGGTTTGATTATTCACGACATTTCAAAAGATATACTGACTTCACCCGTGTATCATGACGACCCCGAAACAAATATCAAGTGGATAAAAAGTATTGAAAACGGCGACGAATACAATCTGTCATACATTTCAATGACTGCGCACGCAGGAACCCATATTGACGCGCCAAAGCATTTTTGGGAGGACGGAAAGTCAATAACGGAATTGCGTCTTAACACATTTTTCGGAAAGTGCACTGTTATTACAGTCAAAGGAATTTTAACGGGTGAGCATATGGAACGGCTTTTGCCTTACTGCAAAAAGCGTATTTTGTTCCATGGCGACGGAGAAACCTTTTTATCGCATTCTGCGGCAATCGTGTTGGCAAACAGCAGGGTGGTGCTTGTTGGTACCGACGCTGATTCAATTGCGCCTTCGTTTGACGAGGAAAAAACTCACCGTGAACTTGCCCGCGCAGGTATTTCGGTGCTTGAAAATCTAAACCTGTCCGCCATAAAAGACGGCGATTACGACCTTTGCGCATTTCCGATTAAGCTTGGCGGACTTGAGGCGGCGCCCTGCCGTGCAATAATTCTCGAACAGGAAAGAGGTTTGAATTGATATGATAAAAATGGCGATTTTTGATTTGGACGGAACGCTTGTAAATTCGCTTACAGACCTTGCTTTGAGTGTAAATAAAGGACTCAAAAAGGCAGGTCTTGAGGAAAAACCGATTAAAAACTACAATCAATATGTCGGTAACGGAAGAGAAGTGATGATAAAGCGCGCTATGGGCGAGTTCGGCGACAACGAAGAGCTTGCGGCAATCGTTCGTGAAACCTTCAACGCAGAATATGCAATCCATTGTAACGACAATACAAGCGCATACGACGGTTGCGAGCGAATGCTTTTTGAGCTTGAAAATCACGGCATTAAAACGGCGGTACTCTCAAACAAGCCTGACGAATTTGTTGTAAAAATTCTAAAAAAGGTTTACACGAACCACACCTTTACCGAGGCTTGGGGTAAAAAACCGGAATATAAGATAAAACCCGACGGTGAAGCGCTTGAGGCAATGCTTGCAATGCACGATGTCAAAAAGTCCGAGTGTATCTATATCGGTGACAGCGACGTTGATGTGTTTACTGCTCGAAACGCCGGTGTAAAAATGGCGGGAGTAGAATGGGGATTCCGAGGCAGAGACGAGCTTATGACGGCAGGGGCAGAGTTTGTGGCTTCAAATCCCGACGAGCTCTTAAGCCATATTTTAAAGCTTGATGAATAAGATAAATTATCAAAAAGAGCTTGATAAACTCATAGCTCAGATTCAGGGCAACACAACTCCGTCACTGCTTTTGCACGCCTGCTGTGCGCCGTGCTCAAGCTATTGCCTTGAATATCTTTCCGATTATTTTGATATAACGGTATTTTATTTCAATCCCAATATTTCTTATCAAGAAGAATACAAGTACCGCCTTAATGAGGAAAAACGCCTTATTTCTCTTATGAATTTCAAAAATCCCGTCAAAATTTTAGAGGGCAGATACAATCCCGATGAGTTTTACAAAATCGCCAAAGGATTGGAAAATGAACCGGAGGGCGGAAAACGATGTGAAAAATGTTTTGAGCTGCGTCTTAACGAAACGGCAAAAACCGCCGCTGAAAAAGGCTTTGCTTACTTTACGACTACTCTCACAATAAGTCCTCTGAAAAATGCCCAAATTCTCAATGAAACGGGACAAAAATGCGGGGAAAAATACGGCGCAAAGTGGCTTTGTTCCGATTTTAAAAAGAAAGAGGGCTACAAACGTTCCATAGTTTTGTCACATAAGTACGATTTATACCGACAAAATTACTGCGGCTGCGTTTTTTCAAAAAACGCCCGTAATGCGAAAATAAAGTAGTCATTGATTAACTTGCGGTTATAAGGAGATTTTTTATGAGTGACACTGTATTTGTGAATGATAAAAAATATACAATTCTTAAACTGTTAGGCAAAGGTAAAGGCGGATATTCTTACCTTGCGCAAATAAATAACCGGTATGTCGTAGTTAAGCAAATACATCACGAGCCATGTTCCTATTATCATTTCGGAAATAAAATTGAGGCCGAAATCAATGATTACAGACGTTTAAAAAGCATCGGAATTGCAATGCCCGAAATGTTAGATGTTGACACGACAAACGAAAGAATTGTAAAGGAATATATTGAAGGAAATACCGTATATGAACTTGTTTTAAAAGATAAATTACCTAATATTTGTTTACAACAGATAAGGGAAATGTGTCGCCTGTTATACAAGGCTAATACTAATATAGACTATTTTCCGACCAATTTTATTTTGCAAAATGAAATTCTCTACTATATAGATTATGAATGTAATGATTATACGGAAGAATGGAATTTTGAAAATTGGGGTGTTAAATATTGGTCAAAAACACCGGAATTTACAAAATACGTTGAGGAACATTCATAATAGAAAATATGGTTTTCTGTTATACTTTTCACAAAACAAGTAGATAATTTTTTTACAAAAACACAAAAATGTTATTAATATCATAAAAATCAACATTTTTGTTTACTTTTGTCATTAAGTTTGTTATAATGCAAATATAAAATACGAGGAGGTAGTTTATGAAAAAATTAATAAGTCTGCTGCTGTCGCTTGTTCTTGTTGCAAGCGTTGCAACTACAACGGTGAGTGCGACAAGCACGGACGTAAAAACAGAAGTTTCCGCGCAAAGCGGATCAAGAATGCTTTATTTTGACATAAAAAGCTTTGGATGGAGCGATTTCAAGAATGTTTATTGTCACATTACAAGCGTTGACAAGGAGACACAGTATTCAGAATGGGGGAGCAGTAAGGAACTTTGTACCTACAATTCTTCAACCCAAACAGCAGCGTTTGATGTTTCAAAGTTATCGGACGCAGAAGATTTTGATGACAGTGAGGGCAATTGCTTTATTTTGACCTTATTTACGGATAACAGTGAGTATATGACATTTGAAACACTTTTTGGCAGTCAGTGTTTTGGTGACACTCTTGTGTTTTCAGGAGAAATGATACCTCAGCCGTTTGATAAGGAACCGGTTTATTACGGTACAGTTTTCAAAAACCACCCCGAAAGCGGTGCAATGAAGACAATTCACGAGGACGGAAGTGTTACGGGAGTCGCTTACGTAGACGGTGTTCATCCTGCTACAGTTCTCGCGGAATTTTTGGTAGATAATTATTACGATGATTCTATCCTTTCAATGGGCAGGGATTTAGTAAAAAAACTTGATCTTAACTGGTCTGATGTATATGTTTCATCATACAGCTACGTTATGTATCTGTATATGCTGGAAGAGTTCTCGACAGCCGAATCTGCAGAAATATTCTCAAAGGTTGTAAATTCGGTTTATGACGACAACATTAAATTTGCCATGGCTCCAACCCTTGAAAATGACTTTATTACTCAGGGTGTAGGTGAAATCGTAGGACTTAATATCATATCTGACGATATTTACTACACGTTCGGAGCTAGTCTTAATGATGTTTTGAATTATGACTGTGAATATATTTTCAGCGAATACGATTCGGACGGCGACGGATATTTTGATTCTTCATATACGGATGAGTTTTTATCCGACTATACTGACGGGTATTCTGATGACTTTTTTGAGAATGCTTATGACTCTCCGTCAAATTATACATTCAAATCCGATAACACAAAAATTGCTTCCGTTGACACGCGGGGCAGGATTAAAGGCGTTTCTGTAGGAACAGCTAAGATTACTGTAACATCCAAGGAGTCGGGCAGAGCATCTGTGTGTACCGTTAAAGTAAAAAAAGCGCCGACCGGTATAAATATTGTTGATGACTGCGGCAATGTTAAGAACAACGGCATAACGCTCGGATACGACGAGTATGCAGGATTTTATGCTGTTGTCAGCGAAAACGAGGCATGTAACAGTTATACGTGGTCAACAAGCAACAAGTCTGTGCTTGATCTTTATGATGAACTTGATGGCAATGAGCAGGTATTAATAGCTTCGGGAACAGGCACTGCTTATCTGACCGTAAAAGCATATAACGGTGTTTCAAGAAAAATAAAGGTTGTTGTAAAAGACGCTCCTACTTCGGTATCACTCAGCGAGAAAACAATTACGCTCGGCGTAGGTGAAAAATTCACTATTTCTGAGAGCACGAACGCCGGTTCATATTCAAGCGTAGGCTCGCTGATGTGGGATTCCGATGATTATGATGTAGCTGATATAGAGCAAAAAAGCGGCAACAAGGCCGAGATAACCGCCAACTCAGTTGGTACTACATATGTGACGATAACTACGCACAATTTTGTTTCGGCAAAATGTAAAGTCGTTGTAAAACCGGCGCCGAGCAGCGTAAAGCTGAGCGAGTCGTCAATAATTATAGGTAACGGAGAAAGCTTTACAATATCCGAAAGCACCAACAGCGGTTCGTATGCAAACGCTTCCAATCTGAAGTGGAGCACATCAAACTCAAAGGTAGCCACTGTACAGAAGCTTTCGGGCAACAAGGCAAAAATAGTAGCCAAAGGTACCGGAACTGCTACAATCACAATAAAAACCTACAACGGCAAAACCGCAAGCTGTAAGGTAACGGTAAAGTCCGCGCCGAGCAGTGTAAAGCTGAGCGAGTCGTCAATTATTATAGGTAAGGGTGAAAGCTTTACAATATCCGAAAGCACTAACAGCGGTTCGTATTCAAACGCTTCCAATCTAAAGTGGAGCACATCAAACTCAAAGGTAGCCACAGTACAGAAGCTTTCTGGCAATAAGGCAAAAATAGTAGCAAAAGGCATCGGAACGGCTACAATTACAATAAAAACCTACAACGGCAAAACCGCAAGCTGTAAGGTAACGGTAAAGGCGGCACCGACGAGTGTTAAGCTTAATAAAACAAGTCTGACGCTCGGCAACGGAGAGAGCATTACAATATCCGAAAGCACCAACAGCGGTTCATATTCAAACGCTTCCAATCTGAAGTGGAGTACATCAAACTCAAAGGTAGCAACTGTACAGAAGCTTTCTGGCAACAAGGCAAAAATAGTAGCCAAAGGTACCGGAACTGCTACAATCACAATAAAAACCTACAACGGCAAGACCGCAAGCTGCAAGGTAACGGTAAAAGCTGCGCCGAACAGCGTAAAGCTGAGCACTTCATCGTTAACGCTTAAAGCAGGTCAGACCTATGTTATTTCGGAATCTACAAACAGCGGTTCTTATGCTAACGCTGACAACCTTAAATGGACAAGTTCCAACACTAAGGTGGCTTCTGTCAAAAAGGGCAGCGCAAACAAGGCGACAATCACAGCTAAGGCAAAGGGCACTGCTAACATAACCTTAAAAACCTATAACGGCAAAACTGCCACCTGCAAGGTAACGGTAAAATAAGAGTAAATTATAATAAACAGGATAAAGGGTGCAGCCTCTAAAGGCGGCACCCTTTATCAAAATTCAGCGACGAATACAATTCCCCGCTGAGTTTGGGAAGATGCTACTTCCGGTGTTTTGCCTGATATACAAGAAATATAGAAATATTTTGAATTTGTCACATTGTCAACACAAATTTGTGCTAAAGTAATAAATACAGGACGAAAAGATTAAAATTGTTTTATTTTGTTATCAAAAATGTAACTTTTTGTTGCTTATGCAAATTTCCTAAAAAAATCAAAGAAAATTTGTATTTAGAGGTTGATTTTTTTTACGTTTTTGTGTAATATGTATATAAGAGATTTGTATTATTAAATACATATTATAACAAACAGGATAATGACCCTCGCTTCTATAGGCGGAGTCCATTATCAAAATTCAGCGGCGGGATACAATCCCTAACTGAATTTGCAGCTCAATGCGCTGCCGGCTTTGACAAAAGCAAAGATTTGGAAAACATATTACAGATATGGCAATTCGGATATTGTACAAGCCATGACAACCGCTTGTTTATCCGAACTCGGCACAGGTAATCCATGCCGATTAATTTAGTAAAGCTTATCTTAAAATTCGGAAGAAGAGGTAGAATTATGTCAAACAGGTTATTTCAGGGTATAGTGCACCAGATGAAAGATGCTATCGACAGAACCATCGGCGTTATTGACGAAACATCTGTTGTAATTGCCTGCTCCGAGCTTGGAAAAATCGGAGAGGTAAACGAAAGCGTTAATGCCGAAACCCTCAGTTCAACTGCGCCTTTTGTAGTAAACGGTTACACATACAAGTCATTCGGAAGCAATTCAAAGTATGATTATGCCGTGTTTGTACAGGGCACAGATGAGTACGCGCAGAAGTATGCACAGCTTTTGGCTGTTTCTTTTGCCAGCATCAAACAGTATTATGATGAAAAATATGACCGTTCAAACTTTATTAAAAATGTAATTCTTGACAACATATTACCGGGTGATATTTATCTTAAGGCAAGAGAGCTTCATTTCAACAGCGAAGTGTCGCGTGTTTGTCTGCTCATTAAAATTGTTTCAAAAACAGATGTGTCGGCTTATGATATAGTTCAGAATCTTTTCCCCGACAAATCAAAGGATTTTGTAATCAATATCAACGAAACGGAAATTGCCCTTGTTAAGGAAATTAAACCCGACACCGACAGCCGTGACCTTGAAAAGCTTGCCGGTTCAATTGCTGACACGCTTTCAAGCGAGTTTTACACACACTGCGTTGTTGGTATAGGTACAACCGTTACAGGCATCAAAGATCTTGCACGTTCATTTAAGGAAGCTCAATCGGCACTTGAGGTTGCAAAAGTATTTGATACAGAGCGTACAATAGTAAGTTATGACAACTTAGGTATTGCCCGTCTTATTTACCAGCTTCCCACCACTTTGTGCGAAATGTTCCTCAAAGAGGTTTTCAAGAAAGGTTCAATTGAAAGTCTCGATCAGGAAACACTTTTCACAATTCAGCGTTTCTTTGAAAATAACCTCAATGTTTCAGAGACTTCACGTAAGCTCTTTGTACACCGTAACACATTGGTTTACAGACTTGAAAAAATCAAAAAACTCACGGGTCTTGATCTGCGTGAATTTGAAGACGCTATTGTATTCAAGGTGGCTTTGATGGTTAAAAAATACCTCAACGCAAGCCCCACGAAGTATTGATACTGTGACTGAAAAATGTAATAATTCCCAAGCACATTCAATGTGCTTGGGAAATTTGCCTTTATTAAGCCAAAAAAATTTTGGCAAAAATTCAGTTAAAAACAAAAAAGACAGGTGAATTTATGATAGATTTTGATAATGTTTCAAAAACCTACCCAAACGGTACCCATGCTCTTTACAATATAACCCTGCACGTGGATAAGGGTGAATTTGTATTTATTGTAGGCGCTTCGGGAGCAGGTAAAAGTACATTTCTAAAGCTCATTATGAACGAGGAAAAACCCTCCTCCGGCGAAATTACCATAAACGGCAAAAAATGCACCAAGCTCAAACGCCGTGAAATTCCTTATCTTCGCCGCCATATGGGCATAGTGTTCCAGGACTTCCGCCTTATTGAAAAAATGACGGTATTTGACAACGTTGCTTTTGCCATGCGAGCTGTAGGGGAAAATACCGTAACAATCAAAAAACGTGTTCCGTATGTGCTTGACCTTGTAGGGCTTAAAAGTAAAATGAAAAACAGACCGAATGAGCTTTCTGGCGGTGAGCAACAGCGTGTAAGCCTTGCGCGCGCGCTTGTAAATAATCCCGAAATTATAATTGCCGACGAGCCTACGGGCAACGTTGACCCTGAAATGTCGCATGAAATTATTGAACTGCTTAATGAAATTAACGCAAAGGGCACAACTGTGCTTGTCGTAACTCATGAGCACGACCTTGTGCGAGAATTTCATCAGAGAGTAGTCACAATTGATCACGGCAGAATTATTTCAGACACAAAGGAAGGCGGCTCGGTTATTTACACTCCCGAAGACGCCCGGGTATCAACAGACATAGACGTTGATAAAATTTTAAATGACCCGCAGTATCCCGATAATTCGGTAATTTTGCCCGAATAATCGCCTGCTGAATACTTCGGAAAGGAATTTGATATGAAAGGCTTTGGTTATCTGGCAAAAGAGGGCTTAAAAAACGTATGGAGCAACCGTATAATGAGCATTGCTTCCATATGTGTTGTTGTAAGCTGTCTTATCCTCACAAGTGCGGCATTGTTGTTTTCAATCAACGTTGCAAAAGTGGTGGATTCCGTAGGCCAGTCAAACGAAACTACGGTTTATCTTAAAAATGATGTTTCAGAGCTTGAAGCTGTTTACATAGGCAAGGATATTCAAAAAATCAGCAATGTTTCCTCGGTGACATTTTTACCAAAAGAGGATGCGCTCGAAAACTTTAAAAGTCAGCTCGGTGAAGATCTTTTCCAGCAGATTGACGAAAACGGAAATCCGCTTCCCGATGCGTATGTGGTGGCAATGGATGATTTGTCACTTTATGAACAGACAGTAAAAGATATAAAAGCCATTGACGGTGTTGACTCGGTTAACAGCCGACAGGATACGGCACGTATGCTTACAAATCTCAGCCGTATAGTAAACCTTGTCAGCATTGGCGTTGTGATCGCTTTGGTTGTAATTTCCTTGTTTATTATTGCAAACACAATCCGTGCAACTATGTATTCGCGACGTTTTGAAATAAGCATTATGAAGTCGGTCGGCGCCACAAACGCATTTGTACGAATGCCGTTTTTGGTTGAAGGTATTGTTATCGGTTTTATTTCAGCCATTATCTCCACAGTCGGAATTGCTCTTTTGTATGAGGGAGTAATGACTGCAATTACAAATATTATCCCGTTTGAGTTTATTCCGATATCTCAAATTATTTTACCTGTTGCTCTTGCGTTTATAGCAGCAGGCGTAATCATCGGTATGCTCGGCAGTACGCTGTCAATGCGTAAATATCTCAAACTCGAAGGAAACGAAATACTCGGTTGGTAATTTGAAAGGAGTTAAAATGAGTAAGTTAAAAAGAATTTTATGTGCAATTCTCAGTATGTGCATAATCAGCGTCCCGGTTACATATTCGGTTGCGTCTGTCGGAGCAGAAGATGTATCTTCGTTGCAGCAACAGCTTAAAGACCTTGAAGAACAAAACAAAAAATATCAGGATATTCTTGATAAAACTCAGTCCGATATTAAAGAAAAGGAACAATACAACGACGCGCTTGTTAAAAAGATAGAAGTGCTCGATGACAAAATCGCTCTCACAAAAGAATCAATTACAGATTTGAACGATAGTATTTCCGAAAAACAGGCTGATATTGACAAGGCAAATGAAGATATCCAGTCTCAGATGGACGCCCTTTGCGCAAGACTCAGAACAATCTATATGGCTGGCGATGCAAGCAATATTGATATTATTTTGGGCGCGAAGGATTTCTCAGATTTTATAGATAAAATGCAGCTTGTAAAGGTGCTTTCAAATTATGATAAAAACCTAATTGACGGTATCAATGAAAAGCTTGATAAAATTACAGAGCAAAAGAAGTCTTTGGAAACCGACAAGACAGACCTTGAAACTCAGCAGGCTTCATTGGAGAGCGACCAGAATGAGCTCAATACTTTGCTTGAAGAAAATAAAAATACCCTTGCGAACTTGTATGCAACAAGCAAAGATACTGAAGACGCCATGGAACACGCAGATCTTGAAAGCGAAGAAATAGAGAATAAAATTAAGGAATATTACGAAAAGCAGGCTGCCGAGGCTGCTAAAAAGGCCGCCGAGCAACAGAAAAAGCAGCAGGCACAAAGCAGTAACCAATCGAGCGGCAACTCAAATACAAGTTCAGGTTCAAATTCAGGCTCAGGTTCAAATTCAGGCTCAGGTTCAAATTCAGGCTCAGGCAGCGGTTCGGCAATAACCCCGCTTCCGTCCGGCTTTACATGGCCTTGCCCCGGATACTATTATCTGTCATCTGTATTCGGTGAAGACAGAGGCTCTTACGGACACGGAGCAATTGATATTGCAGGCGGCGGAATTATGGGCGCAACGGTTGTTGCTGCCGACAGCGGCACAGTAATCGGCGTAAACAACAGTTGCCCTCATAACTGGGGCAAAAACGGCAGCTGCGGCTGCGGCGGCGGTTACGGCAACTATGTAATGATTGACCACGGCAACGGCAAAATGACAATCTACGGTCACCTTACAAACGCCACCGTGTCTTACGGACAGAGCGTTTCCAAGGGACAAACTATCGGCTATGTCGGTTCAACAGGCGAATCAACAGGCGCTCACCTTCACTTTGAATGTCGTCTTAACGGCGTAAAATATGACCCGATGAGCGAATTTTAATTAAACGTATTATAAATCAAATCCCCGCATATACTTAGATGAAGTAATTATGCGGGGGTTATTTTTGTGTTAAATTATTTGAATATTAAAACGGCAGAAAAGAAAAAAGGCATAAAAAAGCTTATAAATCTTTTAAGGCGTGACAAAATCACAGTTCAGATAAAAAGTTCACGCGGAGTATGCGTAAAGCAGGTTACATATGAAAGCCTTAACGGAAACGTTGATTTAAACAGGCTCGAAAATATTTTCAGATACGACAAAGATAAGTTGCTTTGCGGCGAGGATATTATTTTCCCGAAAAGCAGCGGTTTTGCCCGCTTTGACTCACTTGATTTCAGAATAAGACTATGTACCAATATGGCTCTTGCCGTGCTCAAAAACTGTAAATATCCGGATAAGCTCAATGTGGGTATTTTCGATGAATCGGGCGAAAGCGCCGATATTTTGTTCCATGTGCTGAATATCTGCAATAATGTAAGAGTGGTTACACAAAATGAGGAGTCGTATTATTTTGAGCTTGACAGAGCGCTCAACGAACTCGGCGCGACGGCAATGGTGACAAAAAATGCGGATGATTTATCCGACTGCGACTTTGTGATTATATGCGGAAACATTGAACGACAATTACCGCTCAGGCAAGACGCTTTAGTGCTTGCTTCAGCTTGCCCAAAGCAGAAGCAGAACGGAATACTGTACTATAAATATTATCCTAAAGTGCCAAATGTTTTCGAATCCGTGAAACCTAAAGGTCTTGACGGCGAATACTTTTGCTCAGCACTCTACACGCTTGAGCACCAATACCAGCTCGGCTCAATAGTGCCGCTGTTGTGCAGCGGAAATTCATCGGCACAAACCGCAAAATCTCTTGCCGAATATCTTAATTTGCACTGCGAAAGCAAATAAATTATAAATCTACCTACAAATCAATATTAAAAAATCAAAAGCGACCCGCTTACGATAAAACTAAGGCATTAAACGGCTTTTTTGCTTGACCTTTTTATACTTAAATGCTATAATAAATCTATATACGGTTTTTTATTTGAACAAAAATTTTAAAATCAGCTACTATTTTGAAAGGACGATATAAAAATGGCAACAAAACCTACTATGCTTACAGCCGAAGGACTTAAAAACCTTGAGGACGAACTCAGCTTTTTGCAAAATGTAAAACGTAAGGAAATTGCCGAAAAAATTAAGGTTGCGCGTTCATACGGTGACCTTTCGGAAAACAGCGAATATGATGACGCAAAAAACGAACAGGCAATCATGGAGGCAAGAATTACCACCATTGAGGCAATTCTTAAAACCGCTCAGGTAATTGACGAGTCGAACACCTCAAACGAGCACGTTCACCTCACATCGGTTGTTACGGTTGAAATGCTTAAAACAGGCAAACAGGCAAAATATATGATTGTTGGTTCGGGTTCTAACGAAACTAACCCAAAAGAGGGTAAGATTTCCGACGAATCACCTATCGGCAAGGCTCTTATGGACAAGAGCGTGGGCGATGTTGTAGAAGTTGAAACTCCCGGCGGAGTAGTTCAGCTTAAAGTTTTGGAAATTTCTAAATAATTAAAATATATTTGCATTAAGATTGACGGAAATTTCCCATGGGTTTATTTCCGTCAAATTTGTGTATCGGAGGGAATGTATAATGAGTCAGAAGCCCCAACAGGCTAATACAAGTGATGTTATAAAGGTAAGATACGAAAAACTAGACGCATTAAGAGAAGCCGGCAGAGATCCGTTTGTTATTACCACAAGCGACCGCGACACACTTACCGAAACAATCAGAAATAATTTTGAAGAGTACGAAAACAAGGACGTCTGCGTTGCGGGACGCTTGCTTTCAAAAAGAGGTAAGGGTAAAGTTTCTTTTATGGACTTGTACGACCGTACAGGAAAAATTCAGATTTTCGCAAAATTTGACGATTTGGGCGAAGAGGAATACGGCTTTCTCAAAAAATGGGATATCGGCGACATTGTTGAGATCAAGGGCTTTGTTTTTAAAACTCAGATGGGTGAAATTTCAATTCACGCAAAGCATGTGCGCCTTCTTTCAAAGTCATTAAAGCCGTTACCCGAAAAATATCACGGTCTGACAAATACCGACCTTCGTTACCGTCAGCGTTATGTTGACCTCATTATGAACCCTGAGGTTAAGGATACATTTGTTAAACGTTCAAAGATTATCAGCAGTATCCGCAGATACCTTGATTCACAGGGATTTATGGAGGTTGAAACTCCTATGCTCGTTGCAAATGCGGGAGGTGCGTCGGCTCGCCCGTTTATGACTCACTTCAACGCGCTCAACGAGGACTTGAAGCTCAGAATTTCTCTTGAACTCTATCTCAAAAGACTCATTGTAGGCGGTCTTGAAAAGGTTTACGAAATCGGCAGAGTGTTCAGAAACGAGGGCGTTGACACACGTCACAACCCCGAATTCACCCTTATGGAGCTTTATCAGGCATATACCGACTACAACGGTATGATGGACTTGACGGAAAATCTCTACCGTCACGTTGCTCAGGAAGTTCTCGGCACAACAACAATCACTTACAACGGCATTGAAATGGATCTCGGAAAACCGTTTGAGAGAATTACAATGCTTGATGCAGTTAAAAAATATTCAGGTGTTGATTTCAACGAGATTAAATCTGATGAAGAGGCAAAAGCCATTGCCAAGGAAAAAGGCATTGAGTTTGAGGAAAGACATAAAAAGGGCGACATCCTCAATCTCTTCTTTGAGGAGTTTGCGGAAGAGCATATGGTGCAGCCGACTTTTGTAATGGATCATCCTATCGAAATCTCACCGCTTACAAAGAAAAAGCCCGATAACCCGGACTATGTTGAGCGTTTCGAATTCTTTATGAACGGTTGGGAAATGGCAAATGCATACTCCGAGCTTAATGACCCGATTGACCAGAGAGAAAGATTCAAGGCTCAGGAGGAACTCCTTGCCCAGGGCGACGAAGAGGCAAATACAACCGATGAGGACTTTCTTAACGCGCTTGAAATCGGTATGCCACCGACAGGCGGTATAGGTTTCGGCATTGACAGAATGGTAATGCTTCTTACCGACTCTGCCGCAATCCGTGATGTATTGCTCTTCCCGACAATGAAACCCTTGAATGGTGTAAAAGAAGAAATTGGTGTAAATAAAGCTGAGTCAGAAGCACCGAAAATAGAGCCGGAAAAGATAGATTTCTCCAAAGTGGAGATCGAGCCGTTGTTCAAGGATTTCGTGGATTTTGAGACTTTCTCCAAGTCTGATTTCAGAGCAGTCAAAGTGCTTGCTTGTGAAGCAGTACCGAAGTCTAAGAAGCTTCTGAAGTTTACCTTAGACGATGGCTCAGGCGAAAACAGGACGATTTTAAGCGGTATTCACGCATATTACGAGCCGGAAGAACTGGTCGGCAAGACCTGTATCGCTATTACCAATCTTCCGCCGAGACCGATGATGGGCATTGACTCCTGCGGTATGCTGATTAGTGCAGTACACCACGAGGAAGGCGAAGAAAAACTCCATCTTTTGATGGTAGATGACCATATTCCGGCAGGCGCAAAGCTCTACTAAAACGAGATGTACTTCATTTTCCGAAAACCTCGGATTTTACACAAATACACCAATTTTACACCAATCGGTGCTAAAATCGGT
>CAJFNC010000027.1 GCA_904393835.1 uncultured Ruminococcus sp.
TGGTGAAGCGTTTAAAAAAGCTTTGTTTGATAAAATTGAAGAAGAATACGATATAGCAGTCTTTGACGAAGCATATAAAGAATATGAAGAAAGCGGAAAAAAGAGCCGCCCAATAGGTGAACTATGGCAGGAACTTGATATATGAAGTACAAAATAGAAACTACTGCAAGATTTGATAAGGAATTTCGCAAACTCGACAGATACACTCAAAAAATGATAAAGGCTTGGATAGACAAGCATTTAATTGATTGTGAAAATCCTCGATTATATGGCAAAGGGTTGACTGCAAACAGAAGCGGTCAATGGCGTTACCTTATAGGTGATTATCGATTGCTTTGTTTAGTTGAAGATTCTGAGCTTATCATACTTGCACTTTCAATCGGTCACAGAAAAGAAGTGTGTGAATAAATACCTGCCCCTCGGAAGTACACTCAAACAACTATTCAGTTGACATAAATATTTTAATATGTATAATAATTATTATGGGGTGTATCCCATTGAATTACGCCTACTGCTCGGCGTTTCTAAATAGACGGTTTGATTGAATATGCCTACCGTTCGGCGTTTCTAAATGGACGGATATAAAAACAGCCTCCTGCCATATATGATGGCAGGAGGTTTGTTTTATAAATTAAGCAACTACTGTCTCTCCAAGGGATAAAATGGTTGTTTATATATTAAAATAAATTTAGAAACACACAATTTTACACTGTATAATATTCCCCGAAATTATCGTCAACATAAGTAATACCGTTTACAGTATACAAAATTTTATATGTAACTTGATTTTTGGTATAAGGAATTTGATAATTCCATATTTGAACCGAGTTATTTTCTTCAAAAGTATAGCCGTATTCCGCATTTACTTCATTTACTGTTTCCCAATTATCTGTTGTGTATTGGACTTTAACGTCTTTTTCATAGCCTAAATCTTTTAATTCAAGGGCACCGTAAATGGGACTGTCGTTTGTTATTCTGTAAGAGTAAAATGCAGCAACTCCGCCTGAGCCGAAGTCGTAACGTGATGTCGTTTCATATCCTGCGGCTACAGAGTAATTCTTACCATTGTTATTATCCCAATAGGTCTGACCGTTAACCTCATATTTAATAGCAAATGTTATAGTTGCATGTTCTCTGTATCCGAGAGTAACAGCGGGTGTCTGAAATTTCCAAGCCTCATAATTTCCCCAAGTCGGCTTGTAGTATTCAGCTGAGGTGTCCTGCCAAGTTATGCCGTCATATGAATAGTGAATTGTTACATTCTTTTCATATGCGATGTTTTCAACTTCTACATATCCTGTAGCAGATAATTTATTATAATCTGTAATTTCGGGCTTTGCGTAAATTAATTTTACAGGGTTATCAGAAGCAGCATTTGCTGTCGGTGCAAAGGTAAATAAACTTACTAATAAAACTAAAACAATTGTAAATGATAATATTTTTTTCGCTTTCATAAATTATCTCCTTCTTAATTGCTGTGGGGACATAATGACTGATACAAAATTTATGTTTAATCCCTCCTTTTTATAGTTTTCCCATATTACAAACGCCCCTTTGTTTGTAAAAGGGAATTAACGTTAAGTGAAATATATTCACTTAACGTTAATAATTATATATTACAGTTCTTTAAAAAACAAGATAATCCAACAAAATCTGCGTTAATTATAAATTATTATAAACAATGAATATTTTTTAATAAAATATTGCATAAAATTAAAGTAACTATATTTAACGGACATTATAAAGCATTCCGTATACGGAGGGACAGGCTCTTTTATTATTGACGGTGCAGCATAAATCTGCTATAATTTGGTCTGTAAGGAAACGGCGGCGGCTGTTTCAGCTCCCTTGAGAAAGGGGGTGTATATTCTAATGGTAGATATGATTTACATAATCGCATTTGCTGTTTTATTGGTGGCTTTAAATGAAGTCATTAAGAATATAAAGAAATAACCGCCCTGTAGTAGCGATACAGAGCGGCTATTGTAAAATAACCAAAATGTTGCAGCGAAACAGTCAAAACCGTTTCCTTACACTATTATATTAGCATAACGCAATTAAAATGTCAATTACAATTCAGAAAAACATCAGCCTTTAGGGGCTGTTTTTTTTATTGAAACATAAGGCTTTGAAAAAACGTCTGTCCTCCCGAGGGACACATAAAACCTTTTGAAAATAAATATATAAAATTCAAAAAATTGCATAAAAGTATTGACAACTTATTATCGCGACTATATAATATAATATATAAAAAATAAGCCCCACAGCTTATAAGCTGCTTGCAACAACTTATAAGCGTGCGCCCGAGTATTACGACTACTCGAACTTGTGAAGCTAATTCTGCGTATTATCATATACGCTTTTGATACTTTTGTCAAGTCCTGTACCGTTATACCCGTGGTGCAGGACTTCATTTCAGAAACAGTTACGCATAATGTTCTTTACAACCTAAACCCAAAAAACAGCGAACCAACTCACACTGTTGATAATTCTGACCGGCAAAGAGCTTAATCCACTCTGCAAGATTTATTAGTGTGTTATATTTATAAATATAAACAATAACTTCTTGTGTGTAACCATATCGACCGATTACTCGGCTGTCGTGACGACACCTGAGGATAGCTTCTATAACAAAGTTTATAGAATTCGGTTAGAATAGGGAACGATATAAATTACTATTTATTATACAGCCGAGCGATTTAAACAGCTTTTCGGCTGCTTAAATCACTTTACTGTTTTGGCGCGCCGGAAGAGACTCGAACTCCCGACCTTCTGATTCGTAGTCAGACACTCTATCCAGCTGAGCTACCGGCGCATATGCGGTTGTTTGCAACCGCAGTAAATATAATACCACACTTGTTTTTAAAAATCAAGTGTTTTTTAATTTTTTGAGTCAAAAAATGTATAGAACGCACGGTAGGCCATATAAACGTCAGTTTTTGACACGATTTCAAACGGAGCGTGCATTGAAAGTACAGGAACACCGAGGTCAACAACGTCAACATTCATATTTGCAACGTACTTTGCTATTGTACCGCCGCCGCCGATATCAACTTTACCGAGCTCGCCAACCTGCCAAAGGATTGAATTTTTTTCAAGCATTGAGCGGATTTTGCCCATATATTCGGCCGAAGCGTCGGAAGTGTCGTATTTTCCGCCGTGTCCGGTGTATTTTGAAATTACAACGCCGTTGTTGATAAAAGAGCTGTTGTTGATTTCGTAAGCAGACGCATAGGTCGGGTCAAAAGCCGCATTTACATCGGCAGAAAGGCAGGTGCTCTTTGAAAGGACTCTGTAGCCTTCTTCTCCGTCCGACTTTGCAAGGTCATAGATAAAGTATCTGAGAAAGTCGCTCTGCATACCCGTGTTGCCGTCACTGCCTGTTTCCTCTTTGTCTGTGAGGTATGTTACACATGTCTGTTCGGGAACTTCAACGTCTATTGAAGCCATCAGAGCAGGATATGCGCATACCTTGTCGTCGTGACCGTAGCCGCCAATCATACTTGCGTCAAAGCCTATATCTTTGCATTTGAAAGACGGGATGAGGCAAAGTTCTGCCGACAGAAAGTCGCTTTCGCGGATACCGTATTTCTTGTTGAGAATAGCCATAACGTTGAGCTTTACAAGATCTTTTTCATCATCCTTGGTATCATAGGGACGGGATCCGACCAGAACATTCATATCCTCGCCTGTGAACGCCTTTGACATAGGTTTTGCCGCCTGCTCTCTTGCAAGGTGCGGAAGCAAGTCGGTAACGCAGAAGCACGATTCATCCTCGGCGTCGCCCCAGCTTACATCAACCCTTGCGCCGTCAAGCTTTACAACGGTGCCGTGAAGTGAAAGCGGAATTGCTGTCCACTGATATTTTTTAAGTCCGCCGTAGTAATGAGTCTTGAAAAGCGCAAGGTTATTTGCCTCATAAAGCGGGTTTGGCTTTAGGTCAATACGAGGTGAGTCAATGTGGGCAATGGCGAGCTTTACTCCGTTTTTAGTACCGTTTTTACCGATAACGGCAAGCGCAATTGCCTTGTCACGGTTAATATAGTAAACCTTGTCGCCCGGCTCATATTTTTTATCGGGTTCAAACTCGGTGAAGCCGGCTTTTTTGGCAAGTTTTACGCTGTATCTTACTGCCTCGCGCTCAATTGGCGAATGATTGAGGAACTTTTTGTATCCCTCGCAAAATTCGTCTGCCTTTTTAATTTCTTTCTTCGAAAGAGCCTTTGTTCCCTTTGATTCGGGCATCATAATTTCTTCCTTGAGTTTAGCTGTTTTTGATTTTTCTTCAGCCATTTTTATCAGTCCTTTCGTGTGTATATTAAATTCATTTACTTGAATTATTGTCTGAATAATATAGTTTTATATACATTTGCTTTGCATTTTCAACCTTGCTTACATAAGACTCTGTTTCGGGATACGGAATGCTCTGCAAATTTTCTCCGTCTGCGCTGTACTGCTTATCCGCAAGCCAGTCGCTCACCACAAATCCCGCATTATACGCCGCTATTGCGCAGCGTTCATTGCCATAATAATCAAGGAAATACTTTAAAAGATAACTGCCGTAATCAATACAGATTTTCGGATTAAACAAGTCCTGAGAAGTGTATGTGTCGGGGCATCCTCGCTTTTCCTGAAGCCACTCAAACGACGACGGCATAATCTGCATAATTCCGCAGGCGCCTACCGACGACTGAGCCTCGGGGTCAAAATGGCTTTCGGTACGCATTACCGAATAAATTAGAGCCGGGTCAAGGTCGTAATCCTGCGCCGCCTTTTCAACATATTCGCTGTACTTTACAGGATAACTCAGCTTTTGCAATTTGTTTTCGGTTTTATTATAAAATTTTGACGTATTAAAAATTAAAACTACCGCTGCAACCGCCATTACAAGCAGTATTATTACCCTCTTTTTCCCTTTTCCTTTTTTGACTTTTTTGCCGTAACGTTTTTGGTAACGGGAGGTTTGGGGCATTAAATCACCTCTGTTTCAGCCTTTCGATCAGTTGCGCAGAGGCTTGCAAAAGCTCCTGCTTTGTACCGTTATTTTCCAATATTATATCCGAATTTTCTTTGAAAAAATCCTCGTCAAGCTGTGCGTTAATTCGCATTAGCGCCTCTTTTTCGGTAATTGAGTCACGCACACATATGCGCTGTATTCTCGTCTGTCTGTTGCAAACTACGCTCACAATTAACCTGCACGCAACGTCGAAGTTGCTCTCGAAAAGCTGCGGCGCGTCATATACTACAATGTTTTCGCCGCTTGCAAAAAATGTTTTCGCCGCTTTGCAAAATTCGGCGGTAACAAACGGGTGAACAATCGAAGACAGCAGTTTTGTATTTTCTTTTGATGAGAAAGCCCTCTCTGCAAGAATTTTTCGGTTTAAAACGCCGTCGATTATTATATCGTTGCCAAAGCACGACGCAATTGTTTTTAGGCAGGGCGAGTCGCTTGAGTAAATTTCGGCAACCAACATATCGGCATTTATGATTTTTAACCCGTTTTCGGCAAGAAAACCGGCAACGGTGCTCTTGCCCGCACCGCTCTGTCCCGTGAGCCCCACAATCATTTTATTTTTCAAGGTCAATCACCTCAAAACCTGCGGCTCTGATGAGACGGTTATACACGGCCATTCCGACGCCGTCGACTGACGGAAGCCGTGAGTAGGCGACTTTCACATCCGGATTTTCGTCGAGTTTTCTCAGCTCGTCAAAAAGTCGGTGTGCCTGCGATAAATAGTCTCCTCTTTTACCGAGTGAAAAAGTTTTTACCTTTAAAAAAGGTATATCTTCATCACAGCACAACGCCGCAACATCTGAAGCAGCGTGGCTGTTTATATATTCAATATACGCGTCATCACTGCATTTGAGAAGTTTTACGTTCGCCTTTGGGGCGTAATGCTTATACTTCATTCCGGGGCTTGCCGCCCTTTTTCCGTCGGCAAGCTTATGTAAAACTGCGTCGTCAACGTCAACTTTTCCCAATACCTCGGCAAGCTGTTCAACTGTTACTCCGCCGGGTCTGAGCACACGCGGCGTATCTCCTGCAAGCGTTATTACCGTACTTTCAACGCCGACGTCACACACCCCGCCGTCAACCACCGCCTCGATTTTGCCGTTCATATCGTTCATAACGTGCATTGCCGTTGTCGGGCTTGGAGAACCGGAGAGATTCGCCGATGGCGCCGCAAGCGGAACATCGGCGGCTCTTATGATTGCCTGAGCCACAGGATGGCTCGGAAAACGTATTGCCACGGTATCAAGCCCCGCCGACACCTCGTTACAGACAGCGTCTGACTTTTTCATTATCATAGTTAGCGGTCCGGGCCAAAATTTTTCGGCAAGTTTGACTGCCGCTTTTGGAATTTCGCTGACAAGCGCAAACCTTTTTATGTCGTCAAAGTCGGCTATATGAACAATCAGCGGGTTATCGGCAGGTCTGCCCTTGGCGGCAAAAATTTTCAGAACGGACTTTGCGTTGAGCGCATTCGCCGCAAGACCGTAAACCGTTTCGGTGGGGATTCCCACAAGACCTCCGTCTCGCAGAATTTCGCCTGCCTTTTTTATACCGGCTTCGGAACTGTCAAGTAAAAGTGTTTTCAAAATTATCACCTGTTATGACTGCATACTTTCTTTTAATTTTTCGGCGCGGTCAGCCGCTGTAAGGGCGTCAATTACCTCATCGAGATTACCGTTCAGAATATCTTCAAGCTTGTAAAGCGTGAGCCCTATGCGGTGATCGGTCAGTCTGCCCTGCGGGTAATTGTAGGTTCGAATTCTTTCGCTTCGATCACCGGTACCTACCTGAGATTTTCTGTTTTCGGCGATTTCGCTCTGCTGTTTGTCCTGCTTTTCTTTTAGCAGACGGCTTTTTAGCACCTTTAGAGCCTTATCCTTGTTCTTGTACTGACTGCGTTCGTCCTGACATTCAACCACCGTACCCGTGGGAATGTGGGTAATTCTTATAGCGGAGCTTGTTTTGTTGATATGCTGACCGCCTGCGCCGCTTGAACGGAAAGTGTCTATCTTTAAATCGTTGGGATCAATTTCAAGCTCAACGTCCTCTGCTTCGGGCAAAACCGCCACTGTTGTTGTGGAGGTGTGAACTCTGCCCTGGCTTTCGGTTTCGGGCACACGCTGAACACGATGAACTCCGCTTTCGTATTTAAAGCGGGAATACGCGCCTTCGCCCTCAACCATAAACGAAATTTCTTTGTAGCCGCCGAGCTCGGTTTCGTTGGCGTTAATTATCTCGGTCTTGTAGCCTTTCTTCTCGGCATACATAGTGTACATTCGGTACAAAACGGCGCTGAACAGTGCGGATTCCTCGCCGCCTGCGCCTCCTCGTATTTCAATAATTACGTTTCTTTCATCGTTGGGATCCTTGGGCAAAAGTAAAATTTTAAGCTCTTCGGAAAGTTTTTCGATATTTTCCTTTGCCTCGTCAAGCTCTGCTCTGGCAAGCTCTTTAAGCTCTGCATCAGAGGTTTCCTCAATAATTTCAAGGCTTTCCTTTTCGGTTTGCACCGCTTCTTTGTACCGACGGTAGGTTGTAACGATTTCCTCAATCGACTTTATTTCTTTCATAATTTTTTGATATTCATCCGGGTTTGCCGCCACAGACGGCTCATAAAGCCTTTGCGTCAGCTCGGAATATCTTTTATCAAAAATTTCTATTTTTTCAAACATATTGCATCCTAATCCAAAATGATTTTTTTAATATTTTTTTCTATCTTTTTTCTCGGAGCCATAATTTCACGACCGCATTTTTCACATTTTATCTTAAAATCCATACCGACACGCAGCACGGCAAAGACTTTTCCGCCGCAGGGATGCGGTTTTTTCATTTCAACAAGGTCGCCCACCTTAACATTCAAACTAAGCACCTCCGATTATGCGACAACAAAGAGCACGTGCCGCTGCCTGTTAATAACATCTTTATCGGTTAAAATACATTAACATTAAATACCAAATGTTCTGCAAAATTACTTTATTTTTTATTATACATCACTTTTACTTAAATATCAACCGAGCCAAGTGGCATAAACCTTAGATTTAGTGTGACGATTGTGTGTATATTTAGGTCATTATTACATATACTTCTACCTTTACATGGCGCAGCATAAAAGAAAACGGACGACTTAAAAAGTACATCCGTTTTCACCATTACATATTTGATTTATTATGTTGCGTTTATTATTACGCCTCTGCCTCAACTTTTTCGGAAATTTCGATATCGTCGGCTGTCTTTGTGTTTGCAGCTTCCACAGCCGCTTTTTCTTTTTTAGCCTTTTCAACAGCAGCCTTTTTCTTTGCCGCCATTTTTGATGTTGATTTTTTCCTTACAGGAGGCGTCATTTCCTTTTTAAGCTTAAAGTACATAACTCCGAGAGGCGGAAGTGTAATGCTGATTGAATAAGGCAAATCATGGTCTTTTTTGACCTTTGCTTTAATATCGCCGCTGTTAAGTATTCCGCATCCGCCGAACTCCTCGCTCTCCGAGTTGAACACTTCCTCATATATACCGTAAACCGGCACGCCTATAATATAATTGTCACGCTCAACAGGCTGGAAATTGCACACGCAGATAATTTCGCTACCGTCATATGCAATTCTGCGGAACGAGAGTACACTTCTTTGGTAGTCATCAAGAGAAATCCATTGAAATCCGTCCCAGTCGTAGTCATTTTCGTGCATTGCGGGAACGTCACGATAAAACTTGTTGACCTCAGAGAAGAAGAAATTAAGCTGACGATGTTTTTCATAATCTAGCAAGCCCCATTCAAGCTCTTTATCTGCATTCCACTCGTCAAACTGACCTATTTCGCTGCCCATAAACATAAGTTTTTTACCCGGATGAGCCATCATATACGAAACAAATCCTCTTACGCCTGCGAACTTCATATCGTAGTCGCCCGGCATTTTATTAATGAGCGAGCCTTTTCCGTAAACCACCTCATCATGAGAGATAGGAAGCATAAAATTTTCGGAAAAAGCGTAAACCATACTGAAGGTTAAGGTGTCGTGGTGATAATTCCTCCACAGCGGGTCAAGTGAAATATATGAGAGCATATCGTTCATCCATCCCATATTCCACTTGTAATCAAAGCCGAGTCCCATATCCTTAATCGGATAACGCGTAACGTTCGGCCAGGCTGTACTTTCTTCGGCAATCATCATAGCTTCCGGGAAGTACATATGAACAACCGTATTGAGCTTTTGTAGAAAGTCAACGGCAACAAGATTTTCTCTGCCGCCGTATGCATTTGCAATCCATTCGCCGTCCTTACGGTTATAGTCCAAATAGAGCATTGACGCTACAGCGTCAACACGAATACCGTCAACGTGATACATCTCTAGCCAGAAAATAGCCGATGAAATAAGAAAACTTGTAACCTCATATCTGCCGTAGTTAAAAATATATGTACCCCATTCCTTGTGCTCGCCGATTCTTGGGTCTTCGTATTCGTAACAACCTGTTCCGTCAAAACGAGCAAGTCCGTGAGCGTCTTTCGGAAAATGTGCGGGGACCCAGTCAAGAATTACACCGATTCCCTCTTGGTGGCACTTGTCAATAAAATACATCAAATCCTTCGGCGTACCGTAACGCGAGGTAGCGGCAAAGTAACCTGTTACCTGGTAACCCCAGCTTCCGTCGTACGGAAATTCAGTAAGCGGCATAAATTCAATATGGGTATATCCCATTTTTTTAACGTATGGAATTAACTCTTCGGCAAGCTTGCGATAGCTGAAAACATTACCGTCTTCATATTTGCGCCATGAACCTGCGTTTATCTCATATACGTTGATTGGCTGATATAAGTGATTGTTATCCTTTTTATATTTAAGCCACTCGTCATCGTTCCAATTATATCCGTTAATCTCATAAACCCGCGATGCGTTGTCTGGACGCGTCTGGCAATGAAATGCGTACGGGTCGGTTTTAAGACGGCGTTCATGCCAAGGAGTTTCAACGCAGTATTTGTAACTGTCGTATTCTTTTACGCCCTCAATAAAAAGTTCCCACACACCGGATTCGCTGATTCGGTACATAAAATTAGAATCCCAATTCCAGTTGTTGAAATCGCCGACAACCGAAACCGACAATGCGTTCGGCGCCCAAACTCTGAACACAACCCCGTCTCGATTGTCCCAATTTACGAAATGAGAACCTAAAAATTCATAGGCGTGTGCATTTTCGCCCTGCAAAAATTGGTCGAGAGGCGGTCTTTCATCATTTATTTTAAAAGCCATAATAAACCTCTTTTCATTTTTATTTCAGATAATATGTATCTGTATTATTTTATATAGATAGTATAATATATTTTTAACAAATAAGCAATAGACAATTTTAAATTTTTGTAATATTTTTTATATAATTTGACAGTTTTTACATTGATTTACAGGGTTTTGACAAGTTAATATAAATTTAGATTTAATTTGATTTTTTAAATCAATCGAATTTTGTTATTTTGGCGTGGTAATCATTTCCGGATTTTTTTACAACGTCATACGCCAAAGCGGCAATGTCCGAAGCGTAAATATCCTTTGCAAGCAACTTGAGATTTTTGGAATTGCTTTTTATTGCCGCCGCAGGCGAAGTTACTATTTCAAACGATGTTGTCTTTAAAAGCGAAGTGCCCTTGCCGTTAAACGCCAGAACTCTGACATATTCGGGCTTTATCTTCTGATCAGATTCTGTTATGTTAAGCAGAGCGCATATTAAAATTCGCCGTATTCTTGCATGGGTATATCGTTTTGTCTTAACAAAACTGATAATTTCATCCACCCCCGTGCTTTTTTGAACTGCCGAAAATATTCTGTTTTCAAGCCCCTCACTTATTTCCGGAAGCTGCGCAAAATCATATTTGCTCATACTTCTGAGCTTGTATAGCAATATTCTTTCCAAATTTTGAGGAAAAGTTATCTCGTCGGGCACGTTCGGCAAAAACGCTCCAACATCCTTGCCCTGTCTCACAAGACTGCGTATATGCGAAGCCGAAGCGATATTTTTGCTTGTTTTAATGCTGTCGTGTTCGGCTCCGATTCGCTTTATTGCAAGAGGAGTAATACCGGCGTTTATGTTTCGCAGATACTCAACCGCAAGTATGTTGTTGGGCGAAGTCAGAATATCGGCAACTTCATCTCCCAAAACTTTGCGTACGGCTTTTTCGTAAGCTCTCGGAAAATAGTCGCCTTCCTTCATCAATTCGGCAAGGCTCTCTTTTACATTTTGATTTTCCTCCGCTTTTGCTGCCCTCATCAGCAAATCCGAGTTATCACATTCGCATCCGAAAGCGATTTTATCTACGCAGGAAAACGATTCTGCAATTTCTACTCCGCACCTTGCAAAGCGTTGCGCGCTTGAAACCGCGTAAACGGTCGGAAGCTCCACTACCAAATCCGCACCGTTTTGCACCGCCGTTTTTGCACGCAAAAATTTGTCGCAAATCGCGACCTCGCCACGCTGAGTAAAACTGCCACTCATTACAGCGATTATCGGGGAATCGGTAAGGGATTTTGCCGTTTGTAAAAGATATTTGTGCCCGTTGTGAAAAGGGTTAAATTCGCTGATTACAGCAGTTGCCAAAAAAATTCCTCCTTTTTCCGACAATCGTTGCTTTTTTACTTTAATTGAATTATACTATATTTCAGCAATAAAACAACAGTCAAAATCATACTATTGTCTGATAAACAACTATTTTAAAAAAATGTCGGTGAATGATATGGATTTAAGAATTGTAAAAACAAAAAGTTTGATCAAAAATGCTTTTTTGGAATTGCGTAAAAAAAAGCCCATTGAAAAAATTACTGTAAAAGAGCTTTGCCAAAATGCACAAATTAACAAATCAACATTTTACTCACATTACAATGATATTTTTGATCTATCGGATACTCTTGAAAACGAAGTGGTTGACAATATTTTGTCAAACGTTCAACACCCCGAATATGTGCTTTTAAAAAGCGATATTTTCACTAAAGAAATATTCAGAGAATTTATGGCAAACGAGCCTTATGTAAGCGTACTCTTCGCAGAAAGCAGACGTGATATTTTAGTTGATAAACTAAAGTGTAAAGTCAAAGCTACAATCATAAAAAACCAACCGCAGTACAAAAACAACACTTCGCTTGACATTATCCTGAGTTATGCAATAAACGGCGGATACCACGCTTTTACCGACTGTCAAAAAGAAAATTCAAAACAGGTAATTGAAATTGTGGCAAAGATTAATCGTTCTATAAACGAAATATACGAAAAACTTGTAAGCAATAATGAAATTTAACTGACAAAACAATCCATAATTTGCAAAAAATTACTTGAAAACGCCGCAGTATTGGAGTAATATATATTATATAACATTTTTGTAATCTAATCAATAAATATGAAGGGAAGATACACTATGAAAATATTAGTAATTAACGCAGGCAGTTCTTCACTGAAATATCAGCTTATTGATATGGACGACGAAAAAGTTCTGGCAAAAGGCAACTGCGAAAGAATCGGCACGGACGGCGCTTTCATCGGTTTTAAGTCTCCTGATGGAAAAAAGGTGGAACGCAAGGTTCAGATGCTCAACCATACCCAGGCTTTTGAGGCGGTAAAGGACGCTTTGACAGACCCCGAATACGGCGCAATTGAAAATCTTTCCGACGTATCGGCTATCGGTCACAGAATTGTGCAGGGCGGTTCTTATTTTGACAAATCCGTACTTGTAAACAATGCTGTTATTAACAAAATCAGAGAGCTTGCTCCGCTTGCCCCGCTTCACAACCCCGCTCATCTTCAGGGTATTGAAGCTTGTACAAGGGTTTTCGGTCCAAAGGTTCCTCAGGTTGCAGTGTTTGATACAGCTTTTCACCAGACAATGCCCGAAAAAGCATATATGTTTGCAATACCCTACAAATATTATCAGAAATTCGGCGTTCGTAAATACGGCGCTCACGGTACATCGCACAGATATGTAACCGAAAAAATGGCTGAACTTATGGGCAAAAAGGTAAAAGAGCTCAAACTCATTACCTGCCACATCGGCAACGGCTCGTCAATCACTGCCGTTAAGAACGGCAAAGTTATTGACACTTCAATGGGTCTTACACCGCTCGGCGGCTTTATGATGGGCACACGCTCCGGTTCTCTTGACCCGTCGGTTATTACTTTTATTGAAGAAAAAGAGCACCTCACTCCCGAAGAAATGTCAGAAATTCTCAACAAAAAATCAGGCTTGCTCGGTGTTTCGGGCGTATCATCCGACGACCGTGACGTTTCCGCCGCTGAACAAAACGGCAATTTGCGCGCTCACCTTGCTCACGAAATGCTCTACTATCAGATTGCAAAATTCATCGGCAGCTACTATATTGCTCTCGGAGGCTGCGACGGTATTGTATTTACGGCAGGTCTCGGCGAAAATCAACCGCAGCTCAGAGAAAAAGTTTGTGATTATCTTGAGTGCCTGGGCGTTAAGATGGACAAAGAATTTAACGCAAGAGCGCTTCACGGCGTAACCGGCACGCTTTCAACTCCCGATTCAAAAATAAGGGTTGAACTAATTGCCACAGATGAAGAAATGGTTATTGCAAGAGACACAAAAGCAATTGTCGAAGCCCTTTAATACAACGATTTTGTCCGCCGCATATGCGGCGGATTTTATTTTAAAAGTAAAAATCATCAGTTTTTTTAACAGAACTATCAAATTGCCTACATTATCTCAAAATGTTATCGTATATTTTACAAAACAATGATTGAAATTAATCGGAACATAATATATAATACTTATTAGTATGGGGTAATTTTTTTACCGTATATTAGCGTTCCGAAAAAGGTGGATTTAAAATGAGAAAAACTAAAATTGTTTGTACTATCGGTCCTGCCTGCGACTCAAAAGAGATGCTCTTAAAAATGATTGACGCAGGTATGAATGTTGCTAGAATTAATATGTCTCACGGCACATATGACAAACTTGAAGGACTTTTTGCAACGCTTAAAGAAGCAATTGCCGAAAGCGGCAAAAACGTTGCCATTTTGCTCGACACAAAAGGACCGGAGGTAAGAGTTACTACTTTTAAAAACGGTTCGGTTGAGCTAAAAGAGGGCGCAACTTTTTCTTTCTTCAAGGAATACGGTGAAGGAGACGAAAACGGCGTCGCTCTGTCATTCCCTAAACTTATAGATTTATTTTACAGCGACAGAAGTAAAATTATCGGCAGAGAACTTTTGCTTGACGACGGTCTGCTCTCTCTTTATGTAAAGGACGTAAAGCCCGATTGTATTATATGCACGGTTAACAAGGGCGGTATTCTTAAAAACCGCAAGAGCATTAATATTCCCGGCTATTTTATTAATATGCCTTATGTAAGCGCTCAGGACAGACGCGATATTGAATTTGGTCTTACTCACGGTGCAAATGTTGTTGCGGCTTCATTTATCCGTTCACACGATGATGTTCGTACTCTCAGAGATTACATTGACAGTCTCGGTTTTGAGTATGTTGAGATTATTTCTAAAATTGAGAACCAGAGCGGTGTTGATGATATGGACGAAATCATTAACTATTCCGACGGTATTATGATTGCACGCGGCGATATGGGCGTTGAAATTCCGTTTATAAAGCTCCCCGAAATTCAGAAAACAATCATTAGAAAATGTGTTGCAAAAGGTAAATATGTTATTACCGCTACACAGATGCTTGAGAGTATGACCACTGCTCCCAGACCGACAAGAGCCGAAATCAGCGACGTTGCAAATGCTGTTTACGACGGCACAAGTGCTGTTATGCTTTCTGCTGAGTCTGCCGCAGGCAAGTATCCGATTGAGAGCGTTAAGGCGCTTGACGCTATTTGTACCGAGGCTGAAAAGAACGGTGAATTTACCGCGTTGCTCGACTACATTGACCATCAGAGTGTTCAAGACAGAAATACAATCAGAGGCAGCATTTGCAAGGCCGCAAAGGATATAGCCGCAGCTATAGGCGCAAAAGCCATTATTGTAGAAAGCGCAACGGGTAGAGTTGCAAGAGCTATGGTTCATTTCAGACCCGATGTTCCGATTATAGCGGTTGTTACCTCACAGCTTGTATGCAGAAAACTTTGCCTTAACTGGGGCGTAACCGCTCTTATCGGTGAGGAAAAACGCACTTCCGACGCTATTACAAAACAGGCAATGGAAAAAGCGCTAAGCACCGGTCTTGTTCACAAAGGTGACTTGGTTGTTGTACTTTCATCAAACAAAACTTGTCCTACATCAAGTACCGATTCACTCAATGTAAGAATTCTGTAATATGAAAAACGTAGTTTTGGTCGGAATGCCCGGCTCTGGAAAAAGCACGCTCGGCGTGCTTTTAGCTGAACAGCTGTGCTATAAATTTACCGACACGGATATTTTAATTACCCATAAGGCTCAGATGCCGCTTCAGGAAATTATCAACGGAAAAGGTCTTGATTATTTTTTGAAGTTTGAAGAGGAAATCGGCTGTCAGGCGCATTATGACGGCACGGTAATTGCCACAGGCGGCTCAATGATTTTGAGTGACAAAGCCATGCAAAACCTAAAGCATAACGGAATTGTTGTATATATAAACGTTCCGCTTGAGGAAATCGAGCGCAGAGTAAATAATGTTGATACCAGGGGCATTGCCTTTAAAAAAGGAGAAACTCTTGCCGATATTTATGAGAAGAGAACTCCGCTTTACGAAAAATACGCCGACGTTACCGTTGATTTTTCAACGGAATCGGTGGAAAATACAGTTAAAAAAATTAAGGACAAGGTTATTCCTCTAATTAAATAAATAATTATCCACCCGCATAGCGGGTGGTTTTTCCTTTTCGGGCATAGCCCTAATACCACTAGCTACGCACAAGTGCGTCTTTTATTGGCCT
>CAJFNC010000028.1 GCA_904393835.1 uncultured Ruminococcus sp.
TCCGTCAGCTTCTGTAACACCCGGTTCAAAAACTTATAAAACCGATACATTAGAGCTTACACTCAGTTATAAAAACGCAACAAGCGGTCAGTATTCAATCGACGGAGGCGCTTATCAGAACTTTACCGACGGTCAGACAATCACAATCGGCTCGGGCCTTGCTTACGGCACGACGACAACAGTAAACGTTAAGGCAAGCGACGGCACAACAACATCTGATATTGAAACTTACACTTATACAAAGGCTGACCCAAGCGCAGTTCAAGAAGTTTACTTTGATAACACCAATTATAACTGGTCAAACGTTTACGCTTATATCTATACGGACGAAACCGAAAATGCAGAATGGCCGGGCGTTCAGATGACAAAGGGTTCCGACAATATTTACAGTGTTGAAGTTCCCGAAGATCTTTCAAACGGCCATGTAATTTTTGCCGAAAGTTCAACTTCTTCAAACCGTTCAACTCCGGACGGCGAGGACGGCTTGGGTCTTAACGGCAAAAATATGATATTCAGATATAGCGGTGTGTGGGAAGAATATAACCAGCAACCTACAACTAAGCCCACTGAGCCTGAAACTAAGCCCACAACGCCTACAAAACCGACAGAAAAAGTTCTTTTGGGCGATGTTGACCTTAACAACAATATCAATGTCAACGATGTTACTGCGGTTCAAAAGTACATTTCAGGTGCTCTGACTTTGTCAACAAAAGCACAAACAGCTACTGATGTAAACCGCGACGGTATTATTTCAATCAAAGACGCGACCTGTATTCAGTTCTATATTTTGGGTGTAGACGGTAATACAGGCAGCACCGGTGAATATATCGGCGGTGAAACTCAACCTACAACTTCAGCCGAACAGCCTACAACTTCTCCCGAAAGCTATGTTTACTTTAAAAACACTTCAAACTGGAACAACGTTAACGCTTATTACTGGAGTGTGGAAAATACTACAATGACACAGTGGCCAGGAGTTGCAATGGAGAGTGTCGGTGACAACACATATCGTCTTAAATATCCCGAAGGAGCAACGTACATCATCTTCAATAACGGCAGCTCACAGACAGACGATATTAAGCTTGAAGGCGCTAATAAAATCTACAATAACGGCTCTTGGTCTAATTACAACTAAGCTGTATAAGACATAAAGCTAAAGCATCCCGGCTGTAAAAGCAGGGATGCTTTTTTATGGGCTTTTTAATTTATATAATCGCTAAACATCATCTGTTTTTTACGTTATGTCAACAGTTTGCCGAGTTAATCAGCAGCCACAGCCACAGTTGTTGTTATCACAGCCGTTGTTGCCGCCGCAGCAGCTGCAAAGGATAATAAGAAGAATTATCCATGTGCAGCAGTTGTTGTTGCCGTTTCCGAAAAAGTTACACATAATCTTTCCTCCTTTCGTTTACACTACATACTATTGCAAATTCAAAAAAGTGTTACTGCTGTTTTAAAAAATTATGTACACAGACTGAAAAGTTTTATTTCAGCCTGCTTTCGGATTATAAAAATACCTTCATTTCGCCGATGTTTTCGTCCTCTGTATCAAGCATTCTGCGCGCGAGTTTTATCACGTGCGGATCTTTGCCTTCATAGGTGCGGATATTGCGCGTCATTTTGTTAACGCCCATTGTGTTGCCTTTTATCATCATTTCGGCAACGTGAGATGCAGAGCTGTCTCGCCTTAAATCACGTTCGGCGGCATACCTTGTCATTGCCTTTGTAAAGGGACTTACGTGCCTTATTTCCACACCTCTGTTTTTAAGCATATGACTCGCGCAGTAGTACAGTTTCCCGTATTTTGCCAGCTGTTCGCACAAAACCGAATCAACCGCGCTGTCGTGCAGCCTTTTTCTGACGCTTACAATTCCCTGACATCCAATTTCGGCGCTTTGCAAAATACTTGTAAGCATTTCTATATCGTCTATCACAGAAATCACCTCGTACCTATTATTTGCCAAAAAATACGCTTTATACTGTTGAAAGATTTTTGATTTTGTGTTTTAATAATTATGGGGTGATAATATGCGTAACAATAATTTAATTAACGTAAAACTTCCGTTTCCGGGCAGGGGCGATAAAACAGTATGGATTTACGTTCCCAAGACCGATTCAAATAAAAAATTGCCCGTCGTTTATATGACAGACGGACAAAATCTTTTTGACGATGACGCCACTCCTTACGGATGCTGGGGCGTTATTCCGGCGGTTGAAAATGAGCAGAAAAACGGTTTTGACGGCGCTGTTATTGTCGGAATAGACAACAGTGACAAATATCGCGACAGCGAGCTTGCACCGAAGCAAATCGGCGAAATACAGCACCGTGAGATGTTGAACGATATTTTTACACCTCAAGGTGAAATTTTTGACAATTTTTTGATGAACACCGTAATTCCTTATGTGGAAAGCCACTGCAATGTGAGAACCGACAGAGACGGCGTTGCCGTTTGCGGCAGTTCGATGGGCGGTTTGCAGGCATTTTTTGAGGGAATTGAACATCCCGAAAAATTCGGCTTTGTAGGCGCGCTTTCTCCTGCTTTTGCGCTGTACCTTGAAGATGACTGGAGAAATTATCTTTTGTCAAAAATGAAAGACGATATGCCGTATGTTTACATATACTGCGGAGCAGGCGATGAACTGGAGCTTCAGCTTTACAATAGCGTTGAAATGATGTACGACCTCTTGCCTGAAACAGGTTACCCGTATGAAAAGCTCAACGAGATAATTCTGCTTGAAAAAAAGCACAACGAAGAGGCGTGGAGAGAAATTTTTCCCGACGTTTTGCACACGTTCTTAAGCGGTAAATTTGCGCTCTGATAAAAGGGCAAAAAAATTGCTTTCCGAAACGGAAAGCAATTTTAAAGCCTTTATTATTTATCAAGCAATGATTTCACCGTCAACGGTGCCGCCGAGAGCCGCTGCGTTTGATTCATCGGTATCAATGTGCATTGCGGGAGCGTAGCTTTCGCTTACTCTGATAACAACGTCGCCGAAAGTTGTAGCTCTTCCGCTGTTTTCGCCAACCTTTACGGAAACAATTTGCTTGTCCTTAAGGCCAAATTCCTCCGCTGTTTTGGGGTCAAGGTGAATGTGTCTTTTTGCTGCGATAACGCCGCACTCAATCTCAACTTCACCTGCGGGGCCTACAAGCTTGCAGCCCGGTGTTCCTGCAATATCGCCCGACTCTCTTACGGGAGCGGCAATGCCGAGCTTACGAGCGTCTGTAAGTGAAATTTCTACCTGGTCGGCGCTTCTTTCGGGACCGAGGATAGACATTTTCATTTCGCTTCTGGGTCCTACTACCGTAACTTTTTCAACACAGGCAAATTGTCCCGGCTGAGAAAGGTCTTTTTTGTTTGTGAGTTTTGCGTCTTCGCCAAAGAGAGCTTTTAAAGTTTCCTTTGTAACGTGAACGTGATGAGCTGATGTTTCAACCATTACTTTCATTTTTTTAACCACCATTCGTTTTATTATGCCTTTCGGCATTACAATTACATTTTACTACTAATTATTTAAAATTTCAACGGTTTGAATATGGAAAGGATAAATTTTATGAAGGATAATTTATCTTCATTCGGTTCTGATGATTATGACAGCCGCATTAACTCTGTTTTGCCGTATTATAACGAGTTTCACAATCAAATTCTGAGTTTGGCGGAATGTTTTAATTTTAAGAATATGAGCTGGCTTGATACAGGCTGCGGAACGGGAAATCTGGCAGAAAGGGTGTTGCAAAAATTTAATTCAGTAAATTTAACCTTATGCGACCCTTCGGCGGCAATGCTTGAAAAAGCAAAAAACAAGCTAAAAAATTTTGAAAATGTAAAATATATAAATCTACCGTCACAACAGCTTGACTTTAACAGCGAATTTGACATTGTAACAGCAGTTCAGTCGCATCATTATCTTAATGTGACTAATCGCAGAGAAGCAACTTACAGGTGTTTTAAAGCGTTGAAAGACGGAGGAGTTTATATAACATTTGAAAACATATCTTTATCAAGCAGCGAAAGTGAAGAAATATGTATAAAAAGATGGAGAAAATACCTTTTGGAACACGGAAAAAGTGCTCAAGAGGCAGAGAAACATATAAAAAGGCGCGGTAAAGAGGTTTTTCCCATTACTGTTAATGAGCATATAAAATTGCTCAAGGACACAGGGTTTAAATCGGCAGAAATACTGTGGATGTCATATTTGCAGGCGGGATTTTGGGCAATAAAATAAGAAAGGGTATTAATATGTATAACAATTGGGATGAATTAAAAGCTGCGTGTGAGCAGTGCGAAAAATGTGAGCTTTGTAAAACAAGACACAATGTAGTGGTCGGTGTGGGAAATAAAAACGCCGAGGTTATGTTTATAGGAGAGGGCCCCGGAGAAAACGAGGACTTGCAGGGTGAACCGTTTGTAGGCAGAGGCGGAAAACTGCTGGATAAAATGCTCACGGCCGTTGACCTCGACAGAAACAAAAACATCTATATCGCCAACATTGTAAAATGCCGTCCGCCTAAAAACCGTGACCCAAAGCCCGAAGAGCAGGAAATGTGCATTGAGTGGCTCAAAGCTCAGGTAAAAATGATTAACCCAAAAATTATTGTTTGCCTCGGCAGAATTGCTGCGGGCAGAATTATAAAATCTGATATAAAAATCACAAGAGAACACGGACTTTGGTTTGAAAAAGGCGGAATACAGATGATGGCAATGCTTCACCCTGCGGCAGTTCTGCGCGATCCACGCAAAAAACCCGAGGCATTTGATGATTTTTTAAAGCTGCGTGATAAAATAAATGAAATTTGCACGCATACCTATGTTGGTGAATAAAACATTTAATTTGTACATCAAACAACACAGGTCTGTGCATTGATTATATTTTGTTAAAATGTTATAATATAAATATAACAAACAGGATAATGTCACCGCCTCTAAAGGCGGCGTCTGTTATCAAAATTCAGCTGAGAAATACAATACCCCACTGAATTTGCAGCGAAATGTGCTGCTGGCTTTGATAAAAGAAAAGCTTTGAATAAATTGACAAGGAGCGTTGCGTATGAGTCTTGTTGAATTTAAAAATGTATTTAAACGCTATACGATGGGCGAAGTTACAATAAACGCCGTGGACGGCATTTCATTTGATATAAACGAGGGCGAGTTTGCTGTGGTTGTGGGCGCTTCGGGCGCAGGCAAAACTACGGTGCTCAACATACTCGGAGGTATGGACAGTTGCTCCGAGGGACAGGTGATTGTCGACGGCAGTGACGTCAGCAGCTTTTCAGATAAGCAGCTTATTGAGTATCGCCGCTACAAAATCGGTTTTGTGTTCCAGTTTTATAACCTTGTGGCAAACCTCACGGCAAAGGAAAACGTGGAGCTTGCAACGCAGATTTGCAAAAATCCCATGGACAGTCTCGAAGCCCTTGAAAGTGTCGGCTTGAGCGAACGAGCCGATAACTTTCCGGCGCAGCTTTCGGGCGGCGAACAGCAGCGCGTGTCGATTGCGCGAGCTCTTGCAAAGCACCCCGCACTGCTTTTGTGCGACGAGCCCACGGGTGCGCTTGACTACAACACGGGCAGACAGATTTTAAAGCTTTTACAGGATACTTGCCGAAGTGAAAAAATGACCGTTGTTTTGATTACACACAACGGTGCGATTACGCCTATGGCGGACCATATCATAGAGATGAAAAGCGGCAAAATAATAAGGGATGAGTACAATCCTAACCCTAAAAATGTTGAGGAGATTGAGTGGTAGTATGGCGGAGTACAAGGTGATTAGAATAATCGAACCCGATTTCGGTTGCGAAGGCTTGCCAGACGGCGAGGAACTTATGGATACGCTTGTGCTTGAGGACAACGTCGGCGACACTGTTACAATTAAAGCTGAGGATAAAAAGTTATATGAGCTTGATGTATGTGAAAACGATATTGTAACGCTTGACGACAGAAAAAATATTGCGTCCGTAAAAAAGCAAAGCGAGTGATATTGGACGGTGATATTATGACTAAATCGCTTATTAAAAATACTTTTCGCGAAATAAAAAATTCAAAAGCCCGCTTCATCTCAATTATGGCTATAATTGCGCTTGGAGTCGGCTTTTTTTCGGGAATTAAATCGACTGTTCCGTCCATGTATAACCTTGCGGAGAATTATTACCGCAGCCAAAACCTTATGGACTACCGCCTTGTTTCGACCGTGGGATTTGACGAAGACGACGTACAGGCGGTAAAAAATACCGACGGGGTAAAGGATGTAATGCCGTCATATTTCTGCAACGCCATAATCAGCGAACAGTCGGGCGGGGAAGTCGTTCGCGTAATTGCCGTTCCCAAAGCCTACAAGGACAACGACGAGTTGAACACGCTGACGCTCAAAGAGGGCAGACTCCCCGAAAAAGAAAACGAAATTTTGGTGGAATATTCAGGAATCAAGGGCGGAAAATACAAGATTGGCGATAAAATCGTGTTTCAGAAAGAATCCGGTAATACCGATCTTTCTGAGCAGCTTAAAACGTTAGAATTTACAATAGTAGGTAAGGTTGATTCACCGCTTTATATTTCATACCAGAGAGGCACGACGAATATAGGCGACGGAAGTATTACCGAGTTTATGTATATACCGCAGCAGGCATTTGATACAGATCGCTACACCGAATTATATGTGAAATCAGACTTTTCAAACAACGTTTCCGCATTTGATGAGGAGTATAATACAAAAGTTGAAAATTTGAGCGAAACTCTCGAAAAAACTGCAAACGCACGCTGCGAATATTTTGACACAAACACAATTCAAAAGGCGAAAGATGAGCTTTCGGACTCAAAAGAGGAACTGAAAACCGAAAAGGACAAAGCCTATAAGGAACTTGACGATGCCGCAAAAGAGCTGGAATCTTCAAAAAATACTTTTAATAATGAAATTTCCTCCGCTCAGGCTAAGCTTGACGATGCAAAAAAGCAGATAGATGACGGCAATGCCGAATATAAAAAGTCGTATGATGCCTACTATTCCGAAATTGAAAAAGCTCAGCAGACGATAGAGCAAAACGAAAAGAAAATAAAAGACTCACAATCTCAGTACAATAAGGCAAAGGCTGAGTTTGAGGAGCAAATATCTTCCGCCCAAAAGCAGATAGACGACGGGCTTGAGGAATACAATGCGGCATATGAACAATTTAAAAACTATCAGGAGCCGCAGCTGGTTGAAGGTGTTGCCCAAGCGCAGAGTGCCGTTGACACAATCAAACAGAGTATGGGGCTTGTGACAGACGAAGAAACGCTTGCGGCTTTGCAGGCGCAGCTTACCGTGGCTCAGACGCAGCTTGACGAGCTGAACAGCACATATGACGAGGCGGTCAAACAGCTTGAGCAGAGCAAGTCAACGCTCGATAAATCGCAGCAAGAGCTTGACGCTAAAAAAGCTCAGGGTCAGGCTGAACTTGATAAATCTTATGAACAGCTTCAGAGCGCAATTGCGGCTCTTAATACTGCAAAAGCTCAGCTTGACGCCCAAAAAACGCAGGGACTTGAACAGCTAAACCAGGCCAGAAGTGAGCTTGACGCAGCTCAAAGCGAGTATGACGAGGGCGTTAAAGAGCTTGAAGAGCAAAAAACAGAAGGGCAACAAAAGCTTGACGATGCCCAAAAGCAATACGACGACGGCAAAAAAGAGGCTGACGAAAAGTTTGCCGAGGCAGAAGAAAAGATAAATGACGCGCAAAAAGAGGTTGACGAACTCGAAAGTCCGGAATGGTACGTATTTACCAGGGACGACAATCCCGGCTACTCCACATTTTCGAGCAATGCCGAAAGACTTGACGCGGTTGCGACGGTGTTCCCAATGTTTTTCCTACTGGTAGCGGTTCTTGTCTGCGTAACTACAATGACAAGACTTATTGAGGAAAAGCGAACAGAAATAGGAACGCTTAAAGCGCTGGGTTACGGCAATTTTTCAATCGTAATGAAATTTGTAATTTATTCGGTAATTGCCGCTGTAATCGGCAGCGTTATCGGCACGCTGCTCGGCGTGTTTACTCTGCCTTTTGTAATTTACGACGCATACAAAATTATGTACTATATCGGCGACATCACACTTAAACTCGATGTGCTCAGCGTGATACTTTCGTGTGCGGCGGCAATACTATGTACAACAGTTGTTTCAATTGTGGTATGCGCTCGCTCGCTTCACCATAAACCTGCCGAAGCAATGCGCCCAAAGGCGCCGAAACCCGGAAAGAGGATTGCGCTCGAATACATCAAACCGATTTGGTCGCACCTTAGTTTTACAAAAAAACTTACGGCGAGAAATCTGTTCAGATATAAAACGAGAATGTTTATGACAATAATCGGCATAGCGGGTTGTACTGCGCTGATTGTGGCGGCATTCGGTCTGCTCAACAGTTTTGACCCGCTGACAAAGTTGCAGTTTTCGGAAATATTCAAGTACGACGCTGTTGTAATCCCCGAAGACGGTCAAAGCACACAGGAACTTGACGAGCTTTTAAAAGATGTTTCGGCGCAGGACAATGTAAAATACTGTATGCTTGCAGCTCAGCTTGACGCTGAGGTGGAATTTAACGGAAAAGTCAAGGACAGCGAAACATATCTCAGTGTTATGGAGGATACTGAAAATATTGATAAAATTGTTTCGTTCCATACCAGAAAAGGTAAAAAACCGCTCAAGCTCGACGACAGCGGAGTTATTATAAACGAAAAACTTGCCGATGAACTGGGCGTATCGGTGGGTGATACAATAAAAGTTACCGCCGATTCAAAGAGCGTAAATGTAAAGGTCAGCGGAATAAACGAACACTACATTTACAACTACGTCCATATCACGCCGAATTTGTACAAGGAGCTTTTCGGCGAGGCTGCACAATACAATATGATTGAGACGGTATTTAACGACAAGTCGGACTCGGCTCAGAATGAATTCAGCTCCGAGCTTTTAAAAGATGACCGAATTTCCGCCGTATCATTTGTAAACTCAAGCGTTGAAGAGTTTGACAGTATGCTCAGCTCTCTTAATATGGTTGTTGCCGTTATGATAATTTGCGCGGCGGCACTCGCGTTTGTAGTGCTTTACAACCTGACTAATATAAACATTGCAGAGCGTGTGCGTGAGATTGCCACTTTCAAGGTACTCGGTTTTTATAATCGTGAAACGTCATCAATGATATACCGTGAAAACATTGTGCTCACGGTGCTGGGCATATTTGTAGGCTTCGCGATGGGATTTTTCCTCACTCACTTTATTGTGCAGACGGTTGAGGTGGACAATGTAATGTTCGGCCGAGACATTTACTTTACCTCATATCTGTACGCGGCGGCATTTACATTGCTGTTTTCAATCATTGTAAATTCGGTTATGAGCTTTAAAATAAAGGCAGTAAATATGGTCGAAAGTCTTAAAAGTATAGAATAAATTAAACATGCAAAAATTTTACTCACGGCAGCGTTAATATGCGCTGTCGTGATATTTTTTTGTAAAATTTGGAAAAGTATATTGTAATAAATTATTTTAATAAAAAATATCGCATATATATTGACAAGATAATTCATATGTACTATTATGTAACTATAAAATTACACATAAATTTGAATTTACCTATCCAATCCTCAAAAACCATTGATTTTTCAAGGCTTCACGCCTATTTTTCGTTCAAACCTTATCTGTTTGCCCTTGTTTTTGCCCTCATGAGCCGAAACAAGGGCAACTTTTTATTCCCCGCCGACCACCTTATCCAGCAGCCTTGCGGAAGTGCGCTTCGCTTCCCTTGTAGAGTGAGCGTAAATGT
>CAJFNC010000029.1 GCA_904393835.1 uncultured Ruminococcus sp.
TAAAAATTCACGAAAAGCCGATTCCTGTTCTTCTCACTATATCAACGAAAACAAGCTTGCCGAATCTGTAAAAAACGATATAAATAATCTAATTTCCTCAGAAAGATCTGTGTCAAACAAAACATCGGAAAGCTCAAGCATTTTTGAGGCGGTATCTCTCAAACCCTGCTTAACTGTCTTTTCGGCTTTGGAACGATTGAGAAGCTTGGCAATATCTTTGAGAGATTTTTTAATCTTTCTGATATTCTCCTTTTTATCCCGTGCGTCCCTTACGCCTTTTACCATAGTCTGACGTTTTTCACGTTCGGCTATTATGATTTTGTCCTTGCGTTTTCTTACCTCTGCAAGGCGTTCTCTGTTTTTCTCTTTTTCGGCGGACATCGCTTTGTCATGCTTTTCTTGTATCTCTTTCAGCGTTGCCTCGCGGCTGACACGAGCCTCATGAACTGCTTTCTTCTTTTCGGCTTCAATGAGATTTTTGATTGTGTCCATTGCTTCAAGATTAAGCAGTTGCCTATCCTTACGGACGACTTTATCCTGAAGAACTTTCTTGACATTATTCAGCTTCATAAGCTCCGTACGCTGTTCACGGGTACGCTCGGCGGCTTTTACCGAGCTGACTTTTTTAATTTTTTGGTTAACGTCATTAAGCCTTGTTTCAAGCTCCGCTATTTGCTCGACCGCCTGCTTATAAACAGACACCTTATTTTTTTCAAGCTGATTCTTTGCGGCTTTTTCAAGAGTTTCGGCAAGCAGCATACGGTTACTGAATCCACCATCGGGACGCATTTGAAATTGCAGGTTATCATCCTCTATTATTCTGTCGGAAACGCCTTGTCCAACATCTTGAGAAACTCCTGTTCGGTCGGATTCGAGTCTATCATTTTCTCGATTTGAAACACTCTCTCGTGTGAGTTTAACAAATCTGCCACTCTTTCCATTGTATTTTCTGAATACCGTTCCATACATTCTCTGATTATTTTCCAAAACTGTTTTTGCGAACTTATCATTATTATTGCTCCTTTCCAATACTTTTAAAACAGTATGTAAATCAAGTTGTTCTTCGTGAATATTATAATCATAATTTTCCAACTTGTAAACAGCGGTAATATAAGGAGCTGAGCTGTCGCCTTCGTAGCAAACAAGTTTATAGTTTTTAGAATTATTTTCATCGGGTATCAGAATACCGTTATCGCCTATTCGGAACGAATTTCTCTGATTTGATTTTTCCAACGAAGCATAAAAACTCGACCATTCTTTTTTGTTCAGCGCTTTACTGAAATTATAATCAGGTTTGGTATTTCTTGCCTGATAGCGTATGTCTGCTTTATCCTTATTAAATCTTTCGGATAGAGGAATGACATTGCCGTTGTCATCATAGGTGATTGAATCAGAAGATTTAATTTGATTTGAATTAAATACAACATAATCAGTTGTTAATCTGGACAAATCATCATAGCCTACACCGTCTGAAATGTTTTTGAAAATAACACCATCATAACGGTGTTTTTTAGCATATTCAGCCCATTCATATGTATCCATTTCTTTGCCGTCAAATGTTATACTTGCATAATTTTGTCCGTTGCAATCTATAACAAGAGGCTTATTGATTCTTAGATAAACTGAATACATAATACTTCCGTATCCGCCTGCGTTATCTATATCATCATTAAAGAAATACCCTGCTTGTTCATCATACTGCCTTTTAAAAACGGTAAAATGCTTGTATTCTGTATCATACCATTTCATTTTATCGTTCCAAGTAGATATTTCTTGTTGATTATTAGTGCCGTGATAAGCTTTGATAGTATATCCGTTTTCCTTTGCCGCTTCATCAACAAGTTTCTGCGCTGTTTCAAGGTCATTGTTTTGAACGGCTTCAAGGTATTCGTTGTCCATTTCGTATGTACGTGATTGATAGCGTATGTCGGAAGTATTATCAGTTGTATTTCCTACAGAAACTTTCTCTTCATCTTCCGCAAAGACAACATCCTGAGCCAACCTGTCAATATCGGGACGGGTGTTTTTTCTTTGCTCGGCGTTGAGGTTATGGCGACTTGCAGAATCTCGCGCTTCAATCTCACCGGCAGTATCTATGTAATTGTTATACGCAGTCCGTTTGTCTGCTCCTTTTGTCAGCCAATGTTCCATTGAACTGCCGCCTGCAAAACCTTCTATTCCCTGAATAATGTGCTGAATTTCGTGGATTACGCTTTGCTTCTGCTCTTTATACGAACGTGCAGCATTTATCATTATTTTATTGCTCTCCGGATAATATTTTGCCGCCGTGTTCGGAACCAGTATGTCAAAATACAAACTTACATCTTTTAACTGTGGATATGCTTCAAACAGCTTTGGGTGCGTTACATAATCATCAAGCTTTTTAGAAGTTTCATATTCTGAAATATATTTCTCAATATCATTGTACTCCCTTTTTTCTTCCGCCGTTGCCGTATTATTTAAAACGTCATTACGTAAATCCATACGGCGTAGAACTTTCTTTTTGTAAGCCAGCACCTTTTCCTTATCCTCTTTTGCAGCGCTTTTAAATTGCATTTCGCTGTCGTCAATCTCAAAACGCCACTTGCCGTCATAACTTTTGAACCAGCCTGTTTTTTGACGGATAGTTTCGGAATCTTTACCGCTGTCCTCCATTTCTATTGCTTGGTCAAGCAATGATTGATTTGCTGTTGCCGCTTTTCGTCCACCGAATTGATACTTGACATCATCATTTTCTTGTGATAAGCTATTGTTCGAAAGGTTGAGAATTCTTGACACCTCGGAAGGTTGGATTCCTATGGTGGTAAGCATATTCTTAACCTTATTTTTATTTACCACAATCAATTTATTTTGTTCTGCATTATTGATAATTCTTTGCGATATATCATCTAACGGATAAACACTTTTAATGAGATTAACTTTATCGTTTTCCATTTCTTGATTTTGCCATAAGCCGACAACTACAAAGGATTTATTACCTTTTGTGTCGTTCATTTCAAAATCGGTAATCGCAGTAATTTTAATTCCGTTATCAATTAATATTGCGGCACTATTCAGCTTTTGCGGCAACACCTTAAAAAATTCTATAGGTACGCTGTGACTTGAATAGTGTTTATTTTTTGCCGAAATTCTTCTTGATTTTCTGTAATCTTTCTGATTCATAGCAAACGGATTTTTTGAAATTCCTACTTTTACTAAATCAGCACTTGGAAGCCCTATGTAAAGAGAATTACTGCCATTTAATTTTTTGTTCTCAATTTGTTGAAGCTGATTTAAATAACTCATATTTTGAGTTTGCCTAATACTGTTTTTTACATCGCTGTTTTGGGCGGTGTTATTTTTTTGCTCTGCTTCAACCGCGTTCACCGTTTTAATACCGTCTGTTACAGCCTTATCCCATAGCTTCTGGATATTCTCAAACTCGGTTACGCACTCTTCAAGGAGCTTGCCCTCAGGAGTTAATGCACTGGTTTTATTAAGCAGTTGTTTTAGACGTGCGATAAAGTTTTTCAGCTTGTCTTTGATTTTCTGCGCAAGTGTGGGATTGCCCTGCGCTATATCTTCAAAGATTTTCGAGTTCTTGAGCATAGTTTCACAACATTCCGCAATTACTTCTACGTCTGCAAGATATGTGAGCTTCTCGTCACTCATAGCCTTTGCGTTGGGTGTGCTGTTTACAAGCTCATCCTTTTTAGCCTTGACAAGCTCATTAAAGTCTGTTCCACGTTTTTCAAGTGCGCTGACTATAGCTTCGTGCAGTTCGTCATAAAAACCGCTTAACTCTGCGATATGGGTTAATTCGTGAGAGAACGTATTGAGCATACCGTGTTTGATTTCTTTGCGGTCACTTACGTTTTTAAGCCCTGCATTAATGTCAATACGGATAGTTTTTGTGTTCTTGTTCCAAGAGCCTTGTTCACCCTGATACTTTCCCAATTTTTCTTTAGAAGAAAATAACTCTACATTAATACCCGTACGCAATGCAAATTCACGGAAGAAGTTATAGAACGCCCTCTGTGTTTCATCAAGCTGTATTCCTTTGATTGCAGAAGCGTTGAAATTGCCTTTTGTGTATGCGTAATACTTTGAATTTTTCGCATTGCTTGAAATGATATTCTGCTCCTGATAACATATTTTTGCGAGCAGAAATATCTGCCCGAATCACAGAGATATTTTCTTCTACGTTTTTGCCCGTATTTTTCTGTTCGTTCATATCGAAACCCGGCAGCCAGTTATCTGCCATTAAAATCACATTTATGTAGTTTACCGTTATGCCGCAGCTTTCGCACAATTGTTTTGCCGGTTCTGCGGCTCCTCCGTGACGATTTCCATAGGTCAAAATCATATAGAAGTAGCTTGTATGGAAAACTGCTTTTTTTTAGGAACTCCTTTACCATAGGCGGTACCTCGTGTCCGTAAACAGGTGCGACTATACCGATACTGTCTGTGGAAAATTCCGAATTTCCTTTTTTCATAACCTGTGGTATGCTAATCGGTTTTGCTTCAAGTTGTTTTGCAACATATAGGCTGTTGCCCGTGCCTGTAAAATAAAAGACCATAAACTTTGTTCTCCTTGCAATTTAAATTTTTTATGCTATAATGTGATTGTTTCAACCGCTTGCTATAACCGATTATAATTTACGGTAGTAACTATCGGTCAATAGTATTTTTAAAAATTTTAAAAATTTTTTATAAACAATACCGGAGGTAATACAAAATGTACACTATGATGCAGGTTTGCAGGGAACTGGATATGACTTATCAAACCTTGAAATATTATTGTAACGAGGGTTTGGTTCCCAATGTAAAACGTGACAACAATAATAGGCGCGTCTTTGACGAGAAAGATGTTAAGTGGATTAAAGATCTTGCTTGTTTAAAAAAATGCGGAATGAGTATTCAGGAAATGAAAGAATATCTTAATCTTTGTCTGCAAGGGGAATCTACCATAATTTTACGAAAAGAGATGCTGAGTAAAAAACAGGAAGCATTAAGAGCTTCTATAAAAGAGCTGAAAGACAGTATTGCCTATATCGATTGGAAGCAGAATTTTTACGATGAAGTACTTTCCGGCAAGCGCCCGTATGTAAGTAACCTGATTCGTGCAGAGGAATAATTCGGCAATCACATACAGAGCAGTTTATGCAGCGTAAAAGAGTCGCAGGAATTATCACGGACTCTTTTGCGCTGTATTTGTATTTAATAAACAGAAGAACCTTATCTAAAATTTTTAACGGCAATTAATCTGCCGCACTTGTTATTTTGAGTATTTATCGTCTGAATTATTTGCTGTATATGATAATGTTTATCAAAAAGAATATTTATTTACTATAATTTGGCTGTTAATCCGCTTGAATACTGCACCGGCTTATTAATAAGGCTAATACCGCACTTATTTGTTGCAAAATATAATATAAAAACAGCAATTTAATTGAATATTGCAAATACTTACTTAAAATGTTATATTTGAATTAAATTTTGACTTAAAATAATGCACAAATATTGCTATATCTCGTTGTGTATAATGACGTTTTTGCGTTTTTTTGACATTTTTTCTAGAATTTTACTGAAAGCTGTGCTAAAATTAGTACTAGTTGGGATTATTCCCCATTTAATGTATTGAAAGGAGAAAACAAACACATGAAAAGAAAAGGATTTCTAAAATGTATAAGCGCAGTTTTAACGCTTTGCATGACGCTGTCCTGCGTTTCTTTTGCGCTTGTAACTGCGGATGCAGCCACAGTTGACGCAGCCGGTGATACGTCGGTTTCTGCTGCAAATACAAGCAGCGACGACAATTTCACATGGGATAACGCAACAGTGTACTTCCTGCTCACAGACCGTTTTAAAAACGGCAACACTTCAAACGACCACTCGTACAACAGAGGTCTTGACCAAAACGGCAACGTTGTTTCGGGTATCGACACAAGAGCCACCTTCCACGGCGGTGACTTTGCCGGTATTACCCAGACAATTGAAGACGGTTATTTCAACGACCTCGGCGTAAACGCACTGTGGATTTCAGCTCCCTATGAGCAGATTCACGGTTACATTGTAGGCGGCGACGGCAATCCGAGCTTCGCTCACTACTCTTATCACGGCTACTATGTTCTTGACTATACCGAAACTGACGCTAACTTCGGTACTCCCGAGGAGTTTGAGGAACTGGTTGACACAGCTCACGAGCACGGCCTCAGAGTTATTCTCGACATAGTTATGAACCACGCCGGTTACAACTCAATTTATGATATGAACGAGTATAATTTCGGCACATTAAAGAGCGGCTGGGAATCATACTACTATTCACATCAGAATGTTAACAACACCACATACCACAGCTACATTGACTATGACACTTCAGCTTCCGACTGGGGCAGATGGTGGGGCGCAGACTGGATCAGAGCAGGTCTTGCCGGTTACACTAACGGCGGCGGCGATGAAAAAACTATGTGCCTATCGGGTTTGCCCGACTTTAAGACAGAGTCAACTGCTACCGTAGGTATTCCTGCATTCCTCCAGAACAAGTGGACTAAAGACGGTACGCTCAGCCAAAAGACAAGCGAACTTTCATCTTATCTTTCGAGCCACGGCAAGTCACAGACCGTTACAAACACTATCTCATACTGGCTGTCAAGCTGGGTAAGAGAGTACGGTATTGACGGATTCCGTTGTGATACGGCTAAACATGTTGATGTGTCAGCGTGGAAAGTGCTCAAAGACGACTGTAAAGAGGCTTTGGAGCAGTGGCGTCAGGAGAATCCCAACAAGCCCGGCGCAGACTGGGATGAAGATTTCTGGATGACAGGCGAGCACTGGGATCACAACATCGGCTACGGAAAAGACTCTTACTTTACCTCAGGCGCTTTTGATTCAATGATTAACTTTGAAACTCAGGGCGGCGGTCTTTTTACAAGCGGCACAATCGACAATACGTATAACTATTACGCAAGTTCAATCAACACGGTTGACAACTTCAACCAGCTTTCATACATTTCATCACACGACTCTACTCTTGCAAGGGGCGACCTTATTTCAACAGGCTCTGCATTCCTGCTTCTCCCCGGCGGCGTTCAGATTTTCTACGGTGATGAAACTAACCGTCCGTCCGTAAGCGGAATCAACTTTGACGGTAACGGCGGCGCAGGTCACTCGCTCAGAAGCGATATGAACTGGGATTCAATGGACAAGAATGTTCTTGCTCATTGGCAGAAAGTCGGTACTTTCAGAAATAACCATCCGTCAATCGGCGCCGGTTCAAACACAGACCTTTCAACAACTTCAGGCTACGCTTTTGCAAGAGAGTATAACAAGAACGGCATCAGCGACAAAGCTGCAGGTTGTATTTACGCAAACAAAAACACAAGTGTAACTATTGACGTTTCAAGCCTCTGGGCTGACGGTCAGAGCCTCGTAAACGCTTACGACCAGTCATCTGCAGTTGTTACAAACGGCAAGGTTACTTTCAACAGCGGTGCTAACGGCACAATCCTCATTGAAGAGCCCGACGGCAGACCTCTTATGAACGTTGTAGGCGACGCTGAATTTGAGGGCACACAGACAGTTACAGTTACTCTTGAAGGCTGCGACACTGCAAAAGCTTCTATCGACGGCGGCAACAAGTTCCTCGTTGAAAACGGCTCAACCTTCACAATCGGCGACACAGCTTATCCCGGCGACACAGTAACAGTTACTCTTGAGGGTACGAACGAAAACGGTACGGCAACTGCAAGCTATATCTTTAAAAAGCTCAGCGGCTCAATTGTTGAGGACGAAGGCGTAACAATTCACGTTAAGCCTTACAGCAGCTCACAAACTCTTTACCTTTACACATGGGACGACGATAAGACCGAATACACAGGCAAATGGCCGGGTACTGCGCTTACACAGAAAGACAGCGACGGCAACTACGTTTGCACATTAGACGACGTTGACACAGTAAACGCTATTATTAACAACGGCAGCGGCGGTCAGACAGCCGACATTACCGGACTTTCAGGTGAAGTTCTGATTTCGATTACAAGCAGCGACAGCAGAACTTACGATATGGAGCAAATCAAGGATCCGTTGGAAGAGCTCATCAAGGAAGCTAAGGAAGTTAAGGCTATGACAAGCTCCGACTATACTCAGGCCACTTGGAATTCATTGCAGACAGTTATGACAACTGCCGACGCTTTGATTGCTCAGGGCGAGGACGCCGATTCCGCTCAGGTTAACTCAACAATCGAACAGCTTAAGTCAGCAAAGGCTGCATTAAAGCTCAACACTCCTGCACTCACCTATGCAGTAAATGGCAATTCTGAAATCAAGGGCGTAACAGCTCCTGAAGCAGAAGTTACCGTAACTGTAAACGGCAACACTTACAATGCAACTGCTGATGATATTACAGGCGAATTCAGCGTAACAGCTACATCGCTTACATCATCAAGTGTAATCAATGTAAGCGCTTCAAGAGACGGTATCTCTTCTGATGATTATTCTTACAATATGAGTAACGGCGATATTAACGGCGGTGTAACACCTACACAGCCTACAACAGAGCCGACTGAAAAACCCACGACTCAGCCGACTACAGCGCCGACAACTGAGCCTACACAGGCAACAACACAGCCCACATCCGCAACAGATCTTTCTGTAACGGCTACATCAAACTTCTTCTCAAAGACTACAGAGACTGTAGAGAAGGGCTCAGAAATTACAGTATCATTCAAGCTTCAGTCATCAATGAATGTTCTCAACTCACAGTGGACAATTAATTATGATCCTTCAAAGCTTGAGCTTGTTTCAGACGTTGACCAAAGCATTGCTCCGTCGCTTAACGGTTTGATTGTTAATCAGACAGAAGCAGGCACAATCAAGGGCAACTCTACTTCAATGTTGCTGTCTGACTTTACGACAAGCAAAGATTTTGTAACTTTGAACTTCAAAGTTATCGGCACAGGTTCTGCGGATGTAAGCCTTGATGTTGATATTCTCGGCGTTGCTTACAAGAGCGGAAATAATCTCTTTGAGGCATATCCGGTTGACAACGGCATTGTAAACGACATCACAGGCGAGACAGGATTTAATAACTTTACTTATTCTGCAACATCATACATTACAGATACCAATCCTACAACTGAGCCGACTACCGAGCCGACACAGCCTACACAACCTACAACAGAGCCTACAGATCCGACACAGCCGACAACTCCGCCGACTGATCAGCTCACAGTTAACGCTAAATCAAACTTCTTTACAAATACAACAAAGACGTTTGATAAGAATACCGACACTGTAACAGTTTACTACAAGCTCAGCTCATCAAAAGCTATGGACAGAACTCACTGGACTCTCACTTATGATACAAGCAAGCTCACACTTCTCAATGCCGATATGGCATGCGTAAGCAATGAAAAGATTACAAACCCGAGAGAGGGCGCAATCAACTGCCTGTACACAAATTCAGATCCGGTTACATTCTCATCAGAAAAGTCATTTGTAATAGTTAAGTTTGCAGTTAAAGGCACGGGCGAAGCAGTTGTAAATCTCAATGTTAACGCATTTGCAATTAACTCAGACAACACAAGCTCAGCCGAAACAGTATATCTTGTACAGAACGGCGTTGTTAATGACGTAACTTCAATAGCAGGCTTTGAGGATACAGAGTACTCAACAAGAGTTGCATTCGCATCAACTCAGAGTACAACACCTCCTGTTGAAGACGACATCACAGTTAACGCAAAGTCAAACTTCTTTACAACTGCATCAACGACGGTTG
>CAJFNC010000030.1 GCA_904393835.1 uncultured Ruminococcus sp.
CTCTTGTGAGCCGCTCACCTCAGCAGCGCAAGTGCTATTATATAGCATTTCTTCCCTTTTGTCAACACCTTTTTTTCATTTTTTTCTGATTTTTTTAAAATTGTTATAATACTACAAAAATAGATTTAACTTGTAAAGGTTTTGTATGGATTTTGTGAGTAATTTATATTTTTCTTTACTAATACAGTATTTGGAAGCAAAAGATAAATTTAACGTAAATATTATGTGCAGTATTCGTAAAAATTATTTACAGAAAATAAAACATCTATAATTATTTGCTTCTGATTTGCCGCATAAATATAAGGATGCATTGACTACATCCTTATATGCTGAAAATATACTGAAATTATATTAAAAATCCTTAATATTTTTGACCTCCTACGAAGTATTGAACCCAATACAAACTGTCATTATACTCAACGCAGGAAATGCCAACATAGTTAAATTCTTTATTCAATATATTTTCTCTGTGACCTTGTGAGTTCATCCATCCGGTCATAACTGCCTGCGGGGTGTAGTATCCCATAGCAATATTTTCTCCTAAAGTATATATTTGAATGTTTTTAATAGTTTCCAATCCAATCTGATAAAAAGGTTCTCCGTTTGGTCTTGTGTGCTCAAACACTTCTGTTATCTCTTCCGCTCTGATTTTAGCTATTGCGTTTAACTGTTCATCCAAACTTATAGGAGCAACCCCTGCCGCTGCTCTCTCCTCATTCATAAGATTGAGAACGCTGTTTATGTATTCATCATGAAAAACAAACTTTTCTTCGGGGTCAATCAATCCGGCTGCGATTAATTGTATTTTAGTCACATCATTTATGTCAACGTTGCCGCTTTCGTCCATATCAGCCGCAGTTAGTTCTTCTTCTGACAGATTAAGAATTTCTGCAACACACTTTTGCACCAGCGTCGCGTCGGTAATCTCAATTACACCGTTACCATCAACATCACCTTTTATTGTAGAGGTTTCGGCAAAAGCGGTACTTACTGAAGACAATAATAAAACAATGCAAATCAATACACTTACTATCTTTTTGAATTTCATAATATGTTCACCCCCAAAAAAGGATACAAGAAGCAATTACTTGTAATATTGTATTAATATTTTAATATATTTTAAAAGAATTGTCAATAATTTTTCAGCATTTTTTAATATATTTTATTAAAAAGATAGTTTTGCTTTGTAAATTATTCTTATTGTATTTTAACAAAAGTCCGGTAAATTATAATTAAGTATGGTGTTTTTGTATAATATACACGAATAGCATTTATAAATATTTCACAAATTTTGTAAATTTTCTGTAAAACTATGGATTTTTGGCGAAAATATGATATTATAATATATAGTATAGATTTTCTATACTAGGCGAATACGAAGGAGTGAATGAAATGAGTTGCAATAAAATTGTCACTATTACAAGACAGTACGGTTCAGGGGGACACGATATAGGTAAAGCGCTTGCTTCTAAACTTGAGATACCTTTTTATGATAAAGAGCTCATTTCTTTGGCAGCTAAAGAAAGCGGCGTTTGCCCTGAGGTATTTGAGAGAGTAGATGAAAAAGCTACGAACAGCTTGCTTTATTCCATGTCGCTTGGTCTTTATAATTACGGCAACGGTTTTTCTAATATGGGCGATTTACCCCTAAATGATAAACTATACATTTTACAGCATAAAATTATTAAAGAGCTTGCTGACAAAGGGACTTTTGTTGTAGTCGGACGCTGCGCTGACTATGTTTTGAGAAATCTTCCAAATTTAGTGAAGGTTTATATTTACGCAGATTTAGATGTAAGAGTAAAACGTTCTATTGAAAAGCAAAAGATTGACCCGGCAAGAGCAAAACAGGCTGTTATTAAAGCTGATAAAAACAGAGCTAACTACTACAGTTTTTATTCGGGAAAGAAATGGGGCTTGGTCGAAAACTATGATTTGTGTATTAACAGCACAAATTTGACTATTGAACAAGCGGTAGATATTATTATTAACTATATTGACACTATCAATAAGAAATAACTTATCATATTTTTCTGTTTCCTGAATATACTGTAATGTTTATTAAGGAGGTGGATATGATGAAATTCGTAGTATTTGATCTGGACGACTTCATTTTTGAAAATGAAGAGTGGCATGAAAGTGAAAGATAATCGGTAAATAAATTTTTATTTAAGGAAGTTTAACTGAAATTTATATATTACTGAAAATTTCATTGACATAAAACACAATTAAGCGGAGATTACAGAACAATTTGTAATCTCCGCTTTTTTGGTGCCCCTTAAACGAATCGAGGGCGTGTAATATATTTATATTATTATTTTAAAAATTTTATTCATTATTTCCGATAAAAGACAAAGGATCGGCATAGTTGCCGTCAACTTTTACGGCAACGTGAATGTGATTATCGTCGGTTGCTTCGCATGGAACCGTACCTAACACACCTATTTTTTGTGCCGAATCAACACTGTCTCCCTCTTTTACATTTACCGAACCGAGCCCGCAATAAATGCAAACTACATTATTAGTAGAAATCTCAACCGTTTTACCGTACATTTTATCGTCTGTGATTTTTGTAACTTCTCCGCCTGCCATTGCACAAACATCATCGCCGAGTTCGCCTGCAAAGTCAACGCCTAAATGCGGTTTCCAGACATTGAGCGACTTAAAATATACGCTTTCCTTTGAAAAAGCTCTTAGTACATTATTTGAATTGAGAGGGTACGTCAGTGTAACATTTGCCGAAAGCATTGTTTCAAGAGCGTCTTTTTCCTGCGGTTCCGTTGTAGGTTCAACCGTCTGAGGCTGAGTTGCGGCTATTGTATATACTGCATCGAGCGTAGGGACAGGGATTGTTTCGGTTACGCCGGTCACATCTTGATTGACCTGAACATCGGAAACTGTTCCGGTAATTGCGGCTTCCTGTTCCTTGGTGGTTGAAATGGTGTTATATGTTGAATACACCGCCATACAAACAGCAATTAAACAGATTGAAAACGCTGTATAAAAACCTATTTTTTCTCGTCGAGTTCTCCGTTTGCTCCGACCTTTGTTATTATAATAATCGCTCATAAAAAGCACCTCCGCCAATATTATTGACGGAGGTGTCATTTTTATACATATATTTTTATTTATTAATCAATCACCTTGTAGCCTTTTTCTTCTATGGCAGATTTGAGAATTTCAGAAGAAACATCCTCAGAAAGTTTAACAACTGCCTTACCTGACTTGTGGCTGACCTGAGCCGATTCAACACCGTTGACTGCTTCAAGTGCAGATTTTACCGTTGCCTCGCAATGCGGGCACATCATACCTTCGATTTTTATTGTTTTTTCCATAATGCGTTTCTCCTTTGTTTTATTATGTGAGTTTTTATTTTCTATATTTGAATTATAAAGTTTTACAAAATTTAATCTCAGTGCATTTGTCACTACGAAAAAGCTCGACAAGCTCATTGCCGCCGCTCCGTACATCGGATTAAGCTGCCAGCCAAACAAATTTATAAACACGCCGGCGGCAAGCGGGATTCCGATTATATTGTAGATAAATGCCCAAAACAGGTTTTCGTGAATATTTCTTAAAGTTGACTTACCCAATTTGATTGCGGACGGAACGTCGCTTAGCCGATTTTTTACAAGAACAACGTCGGCTGCGTCAACAGCAACGTCTGCACCTGCTCCGATTGCTATACCCAAATCGGCACAAGTGAGCGCCGGGGCATCGTTGATGCCGTCACCTACCATAGCGACTTTGCCGTCAGACTTCAATTCTTCAATAACCTTTGCCTTTCCGTCAGGCAAAACTCCTGCCACTACTTGATCTATGCCAACCTTTTCGGCAATAGCTTTGGCTGTTTTTTCGTTATCTCCCGTAAGCATTACAACCTTAAGTCCCATTTTGTGCAGGTCAGCGACTGCCTGAGGGCTTTCGGGCTTGATTACGTCGGCAACGGCAATAATTCCGTCAAGTTTACCGTCACTTGCAAAATACAGCGGAGTTTTTCCCTGCGACGCCAGCTTGCTTGATAATTCAAGTGCTTGCGACGGGATATCAACATAACGGGAAATGAAATTTTTGTTGCCGCCATAGATATTTTTGCCGTTGCAAACAGCCTGTAAACCATTGCCCGCAAGTACCTTGAAGCTTTCCGTATTATCCGGCTTAATGTTTTCATTTTCTGCCATTTCAACAATTGCCTTTGCAAGAGGATGTTCGCTTTTACTCTCCAAAGACACTGCTGTTTTGATTAACTCTTGACGGCTTTGTGATACCGGAAACAAATCGGTTACCTGAGGCGTTCCCTTTGTAACCGTGCCTGTTTTGTCGAGGGCGACAGTTGTAATTCTGCCTGAGCTTTCAAGTGCTACCGCATTTTTGAAAAGTATTCCGTTTTTTGCTCCTACACCGCTGCCCACCATAATTGCAACCGGTGTTGCAAGTCCGAGCGCGCACGGACAACTGATTACAAGAACGGAAATTGCTCTTGCAAGAGCGAATCCGAAGCTCTGACCGACAAGAAGCCAAACAATAGCCGTTATAACCGCTATTGTAATTACTATCGGAACAAATATTCCCGAAACCTTGTCGGCTACCTTGGCAATCGGCGCTTTGGTTGCCGCTGCGTCGCTCACCATTTTGATTATCTGAGAAAGTGTTGTGTCCTCTCCCACTCTTGTAGCCTTGCATTTAAGGTAACCTGAGCTGTTTGTTGTGGCTGCCGAGACACGGTCTCCCGTAGATTTATCAACCGGGATGCTTTCTCCCGTGAGCGCCGCTTCGTTGACTGCTCCATCGCCCTCAATTACTACTCCGTCCACGGGAACATTTTCACCCGCTTTGACAATAAAAATGTCACCGACTGCAACATTTGATACCGGAACCACGGTTTCTTTGCCGTCTTTTAGTATTACGGCTGTTTTCGGGGCAAGTTTTATGAGACTTTTAAGAGCATCTGTTGTCTTTCCCTTTGAATGTGCCTCAAGTAATTTTCCGACTGTTATAAGAGTCAGGATCGTTGCCGCAGATTCAAAGTAAAACTCGTGCATATGCGACATTACACCCTGCATATCTCCGTTTACCTGAGCAAAAGTCATTGCAAAAAGCGAATAAGTGCTGTAAACAAACGCAGCTCCCGAGCCGAGCGCTACGAGGGTATCCATATTGGGTGCTCCGTGTATTAATCCCTTAAAACCGCTTATAAAAAACTTCTGATTGATAACCATAACGGCTATTGTCAAAAGCATTTGGATAAGACCGACAGCTATGTGATTATTTTCAAGCGCCGACGGTATCGGCCAGCCCCACATCATATGTCCCATTGAAAGATACATGAGCGCTATAAGAAAAACTATCGAGGCTATAAGCCTTTTCAGAATTTTGGGTGATTCGGTATCTTTTAACGAATCCTCTTCGGCTTCTGCCGATTTCACTGAGCCTTTCGGCTTTGCTCCGTAACCTGCTTTTTGAACTGCGTCTATAATCGCGCTGTCGTTGGCGTCTCCGTCAACACTCATCGAATTTGTCAGCAGACTGACTGTGCAGGAATTCACGCCGTCAACGGCTGAAACCGCCTTTTCAATTCTGGCGCTGCAGGCGGCACAGCTCATACCTGTAACATCATATTGTTTCATACTATCACCTACTTCATAAGACGCTGAAGCGTTGCTAAAAGCTCGTCAACTGTCTCTGTTTTTCCGTCTTTGATATCCTGAGTCACACAAGTTTTAATATGGTTTGCAAGCAACTCTTTGTTAAAGGCGTTGAGCGCCGCGTTTACCGCCGCTGCCTGAACTAAAATATCCGGACAGTAAGCACTTTCTTCGACCATACGCTTGATTCCTCTGACCTGACCTTCTATTCTGTTAAGACGGTTAATCAGTTTTTTGTATTCATCATCGCTGCGATGTTTCTTTCTGTTTGAACAACATTTTTTATCCATAATTTCACCTGCCGTTTTTACATATACCCTATCCGGGTATTTATATTATATACCCCATTGGGGTATATGTCAAGTATAAAAAATAGGTTCTGCGTTTGCAAAACCTATTTTTGTTTTATTATTCCCGAACGGTATGCGGAAATTAGTTCTTTTAAATCTTTAATATTTTCCTTGAGCCGTTTTCCGTTATCGGTATCCCCTACAAGTATTCTTTGCTGAGCGACCTCTGACGCTACACGTTTTGTCTGCATATCCTGACAATCCTTAATCGCCTTTTCAACAGATTCAAACGGTTCGTGAGCTGTAAGCATAAGTCCGTAGGAATTATATATAAGCGTATAGCCTGCTATGCCTGTTACTTTGTGGTAAGGCGCAGAAAATCCGCCGTCTATTATTATTACTTTACCGCCGCACTTCACAGGACTTTCACCGCTTGCATGGTGGACAGGCACATGGCCGTTGATTATATGAACATTATTGCCGCTTACGCCAAACTCGGAAAAAATCTTTTCAGCGGTTTCGGGTTTATCAATTAACGCATAGTAAAAATCCTTTTTCTCAATATAGGTTGAAGCGTCATTAATAAAATATCTTTCAAACGTTGTCATCTTATCCCTGCCGTAGAGAGGTGAGTCGGGACCGTTCCACAAATACCACAGCAAGTCTCTGCCGTTTTGTCGTTCGGTTTCATCAACAGACAAAAACGCTTTGCGAGCATACTTTTCAATTTCATCATACAGTGCTTTTCCGCTGAGCGGTTTTCCGAAAAGATTTATTTTGCGAAAACTGCCGTCCGGATTCATCGGAATACAGCCGTGAAACAAAATATTGCCGTTAGCAACCTTATACATGCTGCCCTTGTAGAGAAGTAATTTTATGTGTTCTTTTAATTTTGAACAGCTGACAAAAGAATATCTCAGCTTTTCAATTACCGTCTTTTCTTCCTCGGTAAGCTCATACGGATTATCAGGGTTGACAGTCGGAAAATTGCAGTCGATTAGCAGATAAGTTTTGCCGTCAATCTCAACCGTCCCCGATGAAAAATCAATTTTGTCAAGCAAACAGCGATTGTTCATTCTGTATTCGGGATGTTTTTTTATAAGCTGACCCTCAAGCTTAAACTGGATTACGGAAATTGCTTTGTGCATACGCATTTCAAGCAGAATTTCCGAATCCTGACTGCGTTTACTGCGAATTTTAAACTGAGCGCAAGGATCATTTTTATATGTTTTCATCGCAAAAAGCACAAGCGGAATCATACTGATTCCGTAACCGTTTTCAAGCACGGAAAGGTTGTCATACAGAAGGCTTGTTCGGACAATATTCGCAATGCAGGCGGGTTGTCCCGCGCAGGCTCCCATCCATAAAGCATCGTGGTTTCCCCACTGAATATCAAGCGAATGATACTCTGTTAGTATATCCATAACCAAGTGGGACGATTTGCCGCGGTCGTAAATATCGCCGATGATATGAAGGTGGTCAACTACAAGGCGCTGAATGAGATATGCTATCTGCGTTATAAATTTATCTGCATAACCTATTTCAATTATCGTAGAAATAATCTCTTCATAATAGGCTTTTTTATTAAGCACTTCTTCCTTTTCGGTGATTAACTCCTCAACTATATAACGAAAATTTTCGGGAAGAGCTTTGCGAATCTTTGAACGAGTATATTTTGACGAAACAGTGCGGCAGACGGAAATCAGGCAGTGCAGCATTGTACTGTACCATTCGTCTGTATTAAGCTTTTCCGATTTTATATATTCAAGCTTTTCCTCAGGATAGTAAATTAAAGACGCAAGCTCTTTTTTGTCTTTAGGTGAAAGCCTCGTGCCGTAAACATCGTCAATTTTCTTCATAACCGCACCCGAACCGTTGCGCAAAACATGTGAAAAAGCCTCAAATTCACCGTGAATATCGGACAAAAAATGTTCCGTTCCCTTTGGCAAATTTAAAATTGACTGGAGATTAATTATTTCAATTGCCGCTGAGTCAATGTTCGGAAATTGATTTGCCAAACATTTTAAATACCTTAATTTTTCGCCGTTCATACATTCACCCGATTTCTAAGTTACTTTACCTCTATTATATATAAAACGAGTGAATTTAACAATACACTTTTTACCAATTACCGCTTTATTGCATTTTACCTTTTGAGCATAAAAAAAAGAGCCGTACAAAGTACGGCTCAAAATATTTTGATCAGTCAGCTGTGTAGGGAAGCAATGCAAGGTGACGGGCACGCTTAATTGCTACTGTAAGTTCACGCTGATGTCTTGCACAAGTGCCTGTTACACGGCGGGGAAGAATTTTTCCTCTCTCAGACATATAACGGCGAAGACGTGCAATGTCTTTGTAATCAATATGTTCAACCTTATCTACGCAGAAGCCGCAAACTTTTTTGCGAGCTCTTCTGCCACGGTTCATTGGTCTGTCAGCCATAACAGTAATCTCCTTTCAAAGAATAAAGAACCAGTTAGAAATCAGAACGGCAGATCGTTATCGTTAAAAGGCAAATCCTCAAAATCAGCTGCAGAGCCGCTCTCGTAAGAAACGGGAGTCTGAGGCGTCTGAGAAGTCTGCGGAGCTTGAGGAGCCTGTGAATAAGACTGATTGCCGGCATACTGCTGTGAGCCGTAACCGCCCGAATTATCACGGCGTTCACCCGTAAATGAAACATTGTCTGCCACAACCTCTACAACGTAACGGTTTGTACCGTCTTTAGCCTGATAGGTACGTGTCTGAAGTTGTCCTTCCAATGCAATAAGCGAACCCTTGCCAAAGTAACGGCAAACAAATTCGGCAGTGCTTCTCCAACATACAATGTCAATGAAATCTGCCTTACGCTCTTCGCCGCTCTTAACATAATTGCGGTCAACTGCAATCCTAAAGCTTGTAACGCTAACGCCTGACGGTGTTGTTTTCAACTCAGGGTCAGCCACAAGTCTGCCCATTAAAATTACTCTGTTTAACATTTTAAGTTCCTTTTTGTGTTGTACTAAAAATTCAGTAAATTAATCAGTCTTCTTTTTTGATGATGAGTGAACGCATTACGCCGTCTGTAATTTTGTAAATACGGTCGAGCTCTGAGGGGAACTCAGCTGTGCTTTCAAAATCAAAAAGAACATAATAACCTTCGCTCTCCTTGTTGATAAGGTAAGCAAGCTTTCTCTTGCCCCATTCGTCAACATTTTTGAGAGTAGCATTCTTTTCAATGAGAGCCTTGAACTTTTCAATAATAGCCTGAATGCCTTCTTCGCCCTTCTTCATTGAAACGATCATTACTGTTTCGTAATTAGCTGTTACTGCCATTAGTTGCACCTCCTTTTGGACATTATGGCGGCTTGCGCCGCAAGGATTTGTTGCAGACTGCAACAGAAATATTATAACACAAAATTACAGCTTGTCAACTGTTTTTTGACGTGAATTTGCTTTATTGTATGTGAGGTTGATTGTAAAATGAAATAGGACACCAAAAAAAGAAGAAGAGTCATGGCGAACGTGGTATAATTGAAGTCCCCACAACAAAACACCAGGAGGTTCGC
>CAJFNC010000031.1 GCA_904393835.1 uncultured Ruminococcus sp.
GTAAGCGTATCCGTTTTCCGAACTAAGATATTCGGTCTTACCTATAAAGCTGTTCTTAAATTGGTTAACAGCCTGAACCTCTTTATCGCCCCAAGCAGTTACGCTTGCTGTACCGATTTGGTCTGACGCGCTTCTCGGACGAGCAAGATACAAACCGCAGGCTTCTGCTCTTGAACCTACGAGAGCCCATGTCTTTTTCATGGTTGTGTCGCTAAGTCCCGAAGAAGAGCCGTTAGCATATGTATCGTGTGATTCGTTCCAAAGAGCAGCCTTTGAGGGGGCCGGCGCTGAACCGTCGTTATATGTAAGATCGGATCTTTTAGCACCCTGAGCGTTTCCTCTGTTAACCTGATTTCTGATGTCATCACTTACATTATTGCTTGTAACGCTCATCAATGAGGTGTAGGCATTCAAAATGTTCTGCGCATTATATCTGTCGTCACTGCCTGACGGTCCGTCAAGAATCTCACCGTAGTAGTAGGGAGTAATTCCTCTTGAACTCTGGGCATAGCTTGTGGTAGCGCCGAGAACGTTATTCCAGAAATTACTTGCACATCCGGAATCAATCGAAGTTTCGATATGCTTTGTACCGTCAAAACGGAATCCGTCGGCACCTGCGTCAATACATTCCTTGAGGAATGACTTTGCATAATTCTGTACTTTTGTGTTTGACGTATTAAGATCGGGAAGACCGCCCATACATAACTGAGTGATATCCCAGCGGCTTGCATACCAGCTGTTTCTTGATACGTCATGCCAACACGATGAATCATCTCTGATGTCTGAAGGAATTGTACGCGAAATTGTATTGTCTCCGTCGTTTGCCATATGATTCAAAACTGCGTCAACTATTACCTTTACGCCGTATTTATGCGCTTCCTCGCACATTGCCTCAAATTCGGCTTTTGTACCGCAGGCGTTTTGACCGTTTGTCTCAATATTGAACGTCGAAGGCTGATAATATACCCACCAGCTTCCGCTCATTGTTCTGTTTTGAGTTGTCTCTTTGATTGTCTGAATAGGTGATGTCTGAACGGCGGTAAAACCCTGTTCGGCAATCTTTTGCATATTGTTTTTTATGCCGTTAAAACTCCAGTTCCAGCACTGGAGAATCTGTCCGTCCTGCACATCGTCGGCAAGACCGTAGTCGGTTGCCCCTACTGACGACGATGTACTGCTTGCAGACACGCTCGCGTCATCTTTTGCAGCTGCGTTTGATGTAAAGCACCCTACGGAAACGCAGGAAAGCAACATACAAAGCACAAGTGCAATGCTTGTAATTTTCTTCTTCAACTTGTTCACTCCTTAAAATAATTTAAAACTTAAGCCTGTATGACATTTATTAACACATACAAGCAAAAATACAACACATTGATAATATATTAACTTAAGCTTTTAATTATTTCTATTGCATATACCATTTTTCGTCAATAATAATGTTTAATATTTCCACCAATTATTTGTGCAAATTGACCCATAATTTTAAACAATAGTTAATTTTTTGCAAAAAAAGAAAAACAACACAATTAATGCGTTGTTTTTCCTTAATCAATAATATTAAAAATTAAAAATACCTAAATTATACTTCCATTTAAGTATTCGCTTTACCGAACTGTTTATTGAGCTTTCGCTGATTTCTCCGCTTTTTACGGCGCTTAATACCGACGGATATTGTGTTTCAATGTCAGTGCAGCACAATAAATCGTTTCCGCATTTTACGGCAGTAACAGCAGCCGCTTCCGAATCGGTAAAGTCCGTTATAGCCTCCATTGATAAATCGTCGGTCATTATTACGCCGTCAAAGTTCAAAGTATCTCTTATGATTTTATGGACGTTCTCCGACAATGACGCCGGCATATTTTTATCCATACACTCAACTATGTTATGCGATACCAAAATACAGTCTGCGCCGCTTTCAATCCCCTTTTGAAACGGCTTAAAATCGCTGTTTTCAAAATCGGAATACGGTCTTTTGTCATAGGCAATTCCCGTGTGGGTGTCAGCGCAGTTTCCGTAACCCGGAAAGTGTTTAAGAACTGTTCCCAGTTTTTTGCTTTTACTGATGCTGACTACCTTTTGCACATACTTGCTTTGGCTGTCGGCATTACTGCTGAACGAGCGGTAATACATAAAGGCGTTCGGATCAGAGGTTACATCGCATACAGGCGCCATATTAACGTTGACGCCCAACGACAAAAGCAAATCCGCCTTTTCGCTTGCATCGTCCTCAATCGCTTGCCATCCGCCCGCATTATAAGTGTCGGTCGGCGACAAAAACGGTTTTGAACGAAGATTGGGATTACTGCTTACCCTGACGACGGTACCTCCCTCTTCATCGGTTGCAATAAGCATCTTTATATCCTGAGAATCGGCATAAGATTTAATCGTACTTGTCACCTGAGCTTTCGTCTTGTCCTTAAAATCCGAGCCGAAAAGTATGTATCCGCCAAGGTGATATTTCTGAGCCGTTTCAACCGCGTCTGTATCGGGACAACGCGCAAGAAACAACTGCCCTACCTTTTCCTCAAGCGACATTTGTGAAATGTAGTCGTCGTATTCGTCGTCGCTTTGATTTACCGCTGCTGTCTGCTGAGTTGCAGATTCGGCGGGCAATGTCGTTTCGGTGGTTGTTTTTATATCGGGTGTCGTTGTATTTTGAGTAGTTTCGACTGCCGTAGTATAGTAATTATGACTGCTTGACGTATCCGAGTTACAGGCACAAAGCCCTATGACAAGCAGAACTGCCATAAAAATTGATAAACATCTTTTATTCATAACATCACTCCTTTTCGGCAAGCTTTCGTCCCATTACAACGCCCATTACCGACGCCATCATAAGTCCTCTCGTCCAGCCGCTTGAATCCCCCAGACAGTGGAGTCCCGCTATGCTTGTGTTAAGATTTTCGTCCATCTTTACACGGTTTGAATAAAACTTTAACTCAGGCGAATAAAGCAGGGTTTCGGTTGACGCAAAGCCCGGCACTACGTGATCCATCGCCTGAATAAAGTTGATTATATTTACCATTGCACGATACGGCAAAGCGGCGGTAATATCGCCTGCAACGGCATCGGGCAGTGTTGGTTTTAAGTTAGAGCGGGAAAGCTCTTTTTGCCATGTGCGCTTGCCGTCGAGAATATCTCCGAAACGCTGTACAAGAATATGACCTGCACCCAGCATATTGGTAAGCTCGCCGACTTTTTGTGCGTAAGCAATCGGCTGATTAAACGGAACATTAAAGTTGTGCGATACCAGGATAGCAAGGTTGGTGTTGTTGCTTTTAATCTCTTTATATGAATGACCGTTTACTACTGCCAAATCGTTGTCGTAGTTTTCCTGGCTGACAAAGCCTCCGGGATTTTGACAGAAAGTACGCACTTTATTTTTAAAGGGCTTAGGGTAACCGATTAGCTTTGATTCATACAACACCTCGTTTACCTTTTCTATAATTTCATTTCGCACTTCAACCCTTACGCCTATATCAACGGTACCGGGAACGTGTTCAACGCCGTGTTCGGTACAAATTTTTTCAAGCCAATTCGCACCGCGTCTGCCGGTTGCAACAACAACTTCTTCTGCCGTATATTCAAGCTGTGTACCGTCGGGAGCAGTTGCCAAAACGCCGCAACATTTTTCATTTTTAATAACAAGGTCGTTGCACTCGTAGCCGAATTTAATTTCAACGCCGCTCTTAATGAGATATTTTTCAATTGCAAGATATAATTGCTGAGCCTTTTCGGTTCCGAGATGACGTATAGGGCAGTCAACAAGCTTTAAACCTGCCTGGATTGCGCGTTTGCGTATTTCCTTTACTGCTTCGGGATCGGCAATACCCTCAATATGTTTATCGGCACCAAATTCAAGATAAATTTCATCGGTATAGTTGATAGTTTCCTGCACAAAATCTTCACCCAAAAGCTGAGGCAAGTCACCGCCCACTTCATATGAAAGAGACAGCTTGCCGTCTGAAAACGCGCCTGCACCCGAAAATCCGGTTGTGATATGACAATAAGGTTTGCAGTGCATACACCGCTGTGTTTTAATTTTGGGACAATGACGTTTTTCAACAGACTGACCCTTTTCAATCATCAAAATCTTTTTTTCGGAGCGAAGCTTTAACAGCTCAATTGCGGTAAATATTCCCGCAGGACCTGCGCCGACAATAATTAAATCATATTTCATTTTTATAACCTCTTATTTGTCAGATTAACGTAACATTGAACCGTGCAATAGATATAATGGTTTTTCCGTCTATATTCTGCGGAATGATTAAATCAGTATATTTCCCGAGATATTTTTCGATTTATGCTGTTACATCGTCATTTACATAGTACAATCAAAGCATATCGGAGAAATTAAATCCGTTATTTGATTTTTACGCGGGCACTGAAAATACCGAAACTGTCAGTAATAACAGCAATATTACACAAACTGTTTTTTCATAAAAACACCTTTATTATATTAAACATTTTACTATATAACACGTCAAAAGTAAAGGAATTGATATGAATTTAAAATAATCGATTATCCGTAAATTCTGTTTGATTTTCATCAAAACATCAAAGATACGTTTCAGCACTGTAAGATGCAAAATAACGGCGCTTAATAAAGCTAAAAAGTAAAAAACGGCTTGAAACAAAATATCAAAGCCGTTTTTTAATAAGATAATAAATTTATTGTATTTTGTATTGCTTAGAATTCCGTTAATAATTAATTGCCGTTTGTAATAAGTTCAAGCACGTTTTCCCTTTGAATATGCAAAACAATTGAAATCTCGTCAAAAACCATTTTTTCGGCTTCTTTTAGAAATTTTTCGTCAACAATATGAAGATGCTTGCCCTTTGACTGCTGAACCTTTTCGTGGTCAAGAATAGCTCTGATTAATCTTATAAGCTGAGCGCAGTCTGCGTGAAGAATTATGTTCTTAAACAATTCACAACGTTCGTTTTTGTCTTCAATCCATCCGTCTATTTCGGGCAAATGGCTGATTATCTCATTGAGCTCATTCTCACTTATAACTTCACGAATTTTTGATTGCCCACCGATTGAGTGTGTCGGTAAAAAATAGGTTGAAGAATCTGAATAAATCGGTTTCAGTACATAGTACTCAATGTCGTTTCCTGCAATATTCTTATTGGTAATGTCTGTTATACAACAAACGCCGTTTGCACCGTAAAGCACATTTTGTCCTATATTAAACATGATGTGTCTCCCTTGCCCCGCTTAAAATCAAACTTGATTTCGCGTCATTCAAATAAGCACTGCCAATTAAAAATCTCATACAAACCTCTCCTTTTCAATAAATGCTCAAATCTTGCAAAAATAAAGGGCAAAGGGGCAAACTTACCCTTTATTATATTATACCATAAAATAGCAATATTTGTCATAGGCAAAATAACTAAATATTCATCTTTTTATTTGCAAACGTAAAATGGCCGCTACATACGCAGCGACCATTTTTGGGGTATATTGGGTTATAGAAGGAATATCAAAATTAGGTGTTTAAACGAAATAAGCATTGGATATAAAATACACAAAAGCAAATCAAAACGTTAATTTCAAAACTCCAAATAATTACCTAAAAACGAACCCAATGCTTATTTCGTCTTTTTAAATTCCATAATTAGATTTTACAATAATGCTTTATTAAATTCAATTGCATTTGCAACAAAAATTAAGAAATAGGTATAAAAAATTCATTCACTATTTTATACAAATTTCACAAATACTAGTAAAATTACCAATACTGTTCAAAGCTTTGCTTTTATAAAAGCAATCAACGTTTTTTATTAATCAATCGCTTAAAAGCATTCTGTCATTTTCAAGCTTTGAACCGCTGACCTGCTCGAATTTTTCAAGCAAATTCTCTACCGTAAGCTTTTTCTTTTCTTCTCCGCTTATGTCGAGAATTATTTTTCCTTCACTCATCATAATCAGGCGATTACCGTGGGTAATAGCGTCTTTCATATTATGAGTAACCATAAGAGCAGTAAGGTTGTTTTCGGATATAATTTTATCGCTCAGTTCAAGTACTTTTGCCGCTGTTCTAGGGTCAAGAGCAGCCGTATGTTCGTCCAGCAATAAAAGCTTAGGCTTTTGAATTGTAGCCATAAGCAAAGTTATTGCCTGACGCTGGCCGCCCGAAAGCAGACCCACTTTGTTGGTCATTCTGTCCTCAAGGCCGAGATCAAATTCCTTGAGCATTTCACGGAATTTTTCTTTTTCGCTTGCCTTTACGCCCCACGAAAGTCCGCGCTTTTTTCCTCTGCGGGCGGCAATTGCAAGGTTTTCGGCAATTTCCATATCGGCAACAGTACCGGTCATAGGATCCTGAAAAACTCTTCCCAAGTAACTTGCGCGTTTGTGCTCCGGCAAAGCGGAAACGTCCTTGCCGTCAATAATAATTGCGCCGCTGTCAACAGGCCATACTCCCGCAATTGCGTTAAGCATTGTGGATTTGCCTGCACCGTTACCGCCGATTACAGTACAAAAGTCGCCGTCATTTAAAATTAAATTGAGTCCGTTAAGTGCACATTTTTCGTTTACCGTGCCTTTATTAAAAGTTTTATATACCTCTTTGATTTCAAGCATTTTTATTGTCCTCCGCATTTAAAGCCTTTGCATTGTTTTTAGCAAGTTTTTTGAATGAAGTTTTAGACTTTTTCTGCAAATACGGAACTGCAAGGAAAATTGCAACAATAACTGCCGTAAAGAGCTTTGTGTCGTCGGTCGGCATTTTAAGCCAAAGTACAATACCCATTGCTATGTAGTACAAAATTCCGCCTACAATTACAAAAATAAGTCTGATAATAAAATTCATATGCTTGCGGAAAAGAGCTTCTCCGAGAACCTGACCGATTATAACCGCAGCCAGTCCGATAACGATAGCGCCGCGACCCATATTTATATCCGAGAAGCCCTGATACTGTGCAAAAAGCGAACCCGAAAGTGCCACAAGTCCGTTGGAAAGTGCAAGCGCAATTACCTTGGCTACGCTGATATTGATACCCTGCGCCTTACTCATTGCCGGGTTGCTGCCTGTTGAACGAATAGTAGAACCCTGCTCTGTTCCGAAGTACCAGTACATTGCAATTATCACAATTGCGGCTATGCACAAGCCTATTATAATTGCCTTGTTTATGCTGCTTGCGCTGATTACAAGGTCATAGTTTCTGTAACTTATCGGCAAGTTTGATTTTCCCATAATATTCAGATTGATTGAGTAAAGAGCAATCTGAGTCAGAATACCTGCCAGTATATCGGGTATGCCGAGCAACGTATGAAGCAAGCCTGTTACAAGTCCTGCTGCAATACCCGCCAAAACGGCAACGATAAGCGCTATCCATACCGGCACTCCGTTAATAAGCATAATTGCTGTTACGGCGCCGCCTGTTGCAAACGAACCGTCAACCGATAAGTCTGCAAAATTCAGCAGCTTATATGTAATAAATACGCCCAAAGCCATAAGTCCCCAAATAACACCCTGGGCAATGTTGCCCGGAAGCGCCGTAACAAAACTCATGGGATCAAGCGAAGAAAAATAAGACATTATTCCATCCATTTAATCCACCACATTTCTAATAAATTCGGGGTGTCGTAAAGCGGCACCCCTAAACCGTTATTTAATTATTATTCTTCTGCAATTTTTTCAAAGCCGTCGGGAATTTCTACTCCCAAAGCCTTGCATCTTGATTCGCTGTATTTCTTTGTTACGGTAGGAGCAAATTCGATTTCCATTTTTGTTATATCCTCACCGTTAACAAGAATATCGTAAGCCATTTCGCCTGTCTTTTGACCAAGCTCGTAGTAGCTGATTGAAAGTGTTGCAACACCGCAGCCCTTACAGATACCCTCTTCGCCTGCTACAATCGGAATTTTTTTCGGTTCTGCAATGTTGTTGATTACCCCTGTGTTTGAAGCAGCTATGTTGTCTGTCGGAATATAGATAACATCGCTTTCATTGCAGGCTGTTGTTGTTACTGCTGCAACATCGTTGGAGTCAGAGAAAGTGTATTCCTTTACAGTATAGCCGTAATCCTCAAGATACGGTTTGATTGTATCGTACTGATATTTTGAGTTTGCCTCTGCCGAACAGTAGAGAATACCGACTGTCTTTTTGTCGGGGAACAAATCGTGCAAAAGCTTAGCTTGTTCGTCGAGCGGAGCAAGGTCGGAAGTACCTGATACGTTAGTTTCGGTGTAGCCTTTCCAATCCTTTATATCAAGAGCTGTTCCGTAGTGAGTAACCGAAGTGCCCAAAATCGGAATATCGGGTGTAACCGTATATGCAGCCTGCAAAGATGACGTGCCGTTTGCAAGGATTAAATCAACATTTGATGAAACAAACTGGTTACAAATTGTTGTACACGTTGCAGAATCGCCCTGAGCGTTCTGATCATCAAACTCTACTTTATCCTCACCGAGCTTTTCTATAAGCGTATCCTTAAAGCCTTTGGTAGCTGCATCAAGAGCATCATGCTGCATTTGCTGGCAGATACCGATTTTATATACCTTATTGGCATCAGCCGTTTTGCCGCTTTCGCCCGAGCCTGAACCCGAACAACCTGCCAGACACATAGGAATTGCCATTGCGGCTGACAGCGCCAGCGCCAATATTTTTTTACCTGTTTTCATAAATATTACTCCTCCTGCGTTTTAATACAAAAGCATTAAAACAATTCATGCGTATTATTATACAACAAATCTCTTAATAATTCAATAGTTTTTATTTATTTTATTGCAATTAAATAAACAGAAAAGCAGATTTTATTTAAAATGCATAATACAAACTTAAACTGAATTATTCCGAAAATTACCCGACAATAATTATCCACCCGCATAGCGGGTGGTTTTTCCTTTTCGGGCATAGCCCTAATACCACTAGCTACGCACAAGTGCGTCTTTTATTGGCCTGCCAGCC
>CAJFNC010000032.1:0-511 GCA_904393835.1 uncultured Ruminococcus sp.
ATCTAACAGAACAAAAGAAAATGCTTACATACGCAACTGCATTCTTACTTTGTACGCAAAGTACAAAAAGCGTCTTGGTGCTGCAAAAATTAGAATTTGCCTTAAGAATGAATATTGCATCAACATTAGTGTCGGCAGAGTGTACCGCCTGATGAAATCAATGTCCTTGCCAAAAATGAGCGCTGAAAAGCCATTTATTCATAAATCAAAATCAGTTTCTGATGAACATTGTAAAAATATTCTTAAGCAGGATTTTAATCAATCTGAGCCCAATATTGTGTGGGTATGTGATTTTACATATATCAGAGCTGCCGGAAGATTTTACTATCTGTGTGCAATTCTCGACTTATTTTCCAGAAAAGTAATTGCTTACAAATTATCAAATAAAATTGATACACAGCTTGCCATTGATACTGTTAATCTTGCGGTTGCTGACAGAGGAAAATCGCAAGGAATAATTTTTCATACTGACCGAGGTTGTCAGTTTACTGCAATAAAGTTCAGAAAGCAT
>CAJFNC010000032.1:551-8559 GCA_904393835.1 uncultured Ruminococcus sp.
TCTTTTCAGGAATTATCGCTTAGTCTTTTTGAATACATCAATGGTTTTTACAACTCTGTAAGACCTCATTCTCATAACAACGGCTTATCTCCTAATCAGGCTGAACATTATTTTTTTATTTAATTTTCCTGTTTTTTCTGTCCACTTTATTGACTATAGTCCAAACAGTTTCTCGGTGGGATAAATAATTTTCTCTCATATCCATTATAACACTTGTTTTGAATTCTGCACTATATACTCTGTTTTTCCTTCCCGTTTTACCCATAAAAAATATGCACCTCCAAAAGTGTCTAACTTTTGGGGTGCATATCATACAACGTAATCGGGGGAATAAATTTATCCTGTGATTATTATTTTATAAGGCTCTTGCCGTCCATTTCTTCGGGCTGCTCAAGTCCGAGAATCTGAAGCATTGTAGGAGCAATATCGGCAAGTCTGCCGCCGTCTCTGAGTTCGCAATCGTATCCGATTACGCAGAAAGGAACAGGGTTTGTTGTGTGCGCCGTAAACGGCTCGCCGTCTTCGTCAATCATCTTGTCGGCATTGCCGTGGTCAGCCGTAATAAGAGCCGTACCGCCCATTTCAAGAATAGCGTCGACAACTTTGCCTACGCACTCGTCAACAGCTTCAACGGCTTTAACAGCAGCGTCAAATATACCTGTATGACCTACCATATCGCAGTTAGCGTAGTTGAGAATAATCATATCATATTTGCCGCTTTTAATTGCCGGTACGAGCTTGTCGGTAACCTCATAAGCACTCATCTCGGGTTTGAGGTCGTAAGTCGCAACAGCAGGTGATTTTACAAGGATTCTGTCTTCGCCGGGATACTGTTTCTCAACACCGCCGTTGAAGAAGAAAGTTACGTGAGCGTACTTTTCTGTTTCGGCAATTCTGAGCTGAGTCATACCTTTGTCGGAAATGTACTCGCCAAGCGTGTTTTTGAGCACCTGAGGTTTGAAAGCAATGTCAACATTCGGCATTGTAGCATCATACTGAGTCATACATACAAAGTTAACGGGGAAGAAGCCGTTCTTTCTTTCAAAGCCGTTAAAATCAGGATCAACAAGAGTTCTTGTAATTTCACGAGCTCTGTCGGGACGGAAGTTAAAGAAGATGACGCTGTCGTTTGGCTTGATTGCAGCACCGCCCTTGATAACGGCAGGAACGACAAATTCATCGGTAACATCTTCGTTGTAAGAGTTTTTAACAGCGCAAACGGGACATTCAGCCTCAACGCCTTCGCCGTAAACCATAGCGGCATAAGCCTTTTCAACTCTATCCCAACGGTTATCTCTGTCCATAGCGTAATATCTGCCCATTACGGTAGCAATTTTACCTACGCCGATTTCCTCCATCTTATCCATACACTGCTGAACATAGTCAGCTGCGCTTGACGGGGGAACGTCACGACCGTCGAGAAAAGCGTGAACATAAACGTCTTTAAGCCCCTTTTTCTTTGCAAGTTCAAGAATACCGTAAAGGTGTGTAATGTGGCTGTGAACACCGCCGTCAGAGAGAAGTCCCATAAGGTGAAGAGCAGTGCCGTTTTCAAGCGCTTTGTCCATTGCGTTAACAATAGCCTCATTATCCTTTAGCTTGTCCTCGTCGATTGTTTTGGTAATTCTTGTAAGTTCCTGATAAACAATACGACCTGCGCCGATATTTGTATGACCTACCTCAGAGTTGCCCATCTGACCGTTGGGAAGACCTACGTCCAAGCCTGATGCGCCGATCTGAGTAATAGGGTTTGATGAAAAGAGCTTGTCTATATTCGGCTTTTTGGCAGCTTTAATAGCGTTGCCGTCTTTCGGTGCAATACCAAAGCCGTCGAGAATCATAAGAATTAATGGCTTTTTCATAACTATATTCCTTTCTATAAACATGGGTAAGGCAAATTCAAAAAACTTGAATTTGCCCATATACCGGATAAAATTAAATTCTGTTTATACAGAAAATTACTTGCTTGCAGCCTTTACAATTGCAGCAAACTTTTCGGCAATAAGTGAAGCTCCGCCGATAAGACCGCCGTCAACGTTAACCTTTGAAAGAAGTTCATCGGCGTTGCCGTCGTTCATTGAGCCGCCGTACTGAATTGTAACAGCGTCGGCAACTTCCTGACTGTAAAGCTTAGCAAGAGCAGCGCGGATAAAGCCGCAAACTTCCTCAGCCTGGTCAGCAGTAGCGGTTTTGCCGGTGCCGATAGCCCAAACAGGCTCGTAAGCGATAATTGTTTTCTTTACATCCTCGGCAGAAACATCAAAGAGATCAAGTTTAATCTGTCTTGCAATAACTTCTTCGGTGATGTCGCACTCACGTTCCCAAAGAAGTTCGCCTACGCAAACGATTGGCTTAAGACCTGCGGCAAGAGCAGCCTTAGTTCTCTTGTTTACTGTTTCGTCAGTTTCGCCGAAATATTGTCTTCTTTCACTGTGACCCAAAACTACATACTCAACGCCCATTTCCTTGAGCATACCTGTTGAAATTTCACCTGTGAATGCGCCGCTCTCAGCCCAGTGGCAGTTTTCAGCGCCGATTTTAACATTTGTGCCCTTTGTAACTTCAAGAGCAACGCTCAAATCAACATAGGGAACGCATGCGATAACTTCGCAGTCAGCGTCCTTAACAGCAGGTACTATTTCCTCTAAAAGAGCTTTAGCCTCAGAGGGAGTTTTATTCATTTTCCAGTTGCCGGCAATCACGGCTTTTCTCTTAGTCTTATCCATTATAAATCAGCCTTTCTTATTACATATATTACGTATATAGATTTATGGGCGAGAGAAACCCGCCCATAATTTTAATTAAGTTAATTATTTGTCGGCAATAGCGGCAATACCGGGAAGTGTTTTACCCTCGAGGTATTCAAGTGAAGCACCGCCGCCTGTTGAAATGTGGCTCATCTTATCAGCAAAGCCAAGCTGAATTACAGCAGCCGCACTGTCGCCGCCGCCGATGATTGTTGTAGCGTTTGTGTCAGCAAGAGCCTGAGCAACAGCGATCGTACCCTTTGCAAGAGTCGGGTTTTCAAATACGCCCATAGGACCGTTCCAAACGACAGTCTTAGCGTTTTTAGCTGCGTCAGCAAAGAGAGCCTGAGTTTTGGGACCGATGTCAAGACCTTCTTTGTCAGCAGGAATTTTGTCGGAGTCAACAACTTCTACGTCAATAGGAGCATCGATAGGATCGGGGAAACCTGCTGCAACTACCGTATCGATGGGAAGAAGGAGCTTTTTGCCGAGTTTATCAGCCTTGTCCATCATCTCTTTGCAGTAGTCAATTTTTGAATCGTCAACGAGTGAAAGACCGACTTCCTTGCCCTGAGCTTTAAGGAATGTGTAAGCCATACCGCCGCCGATAATAAGTGTGTCGCATTTCTCAAGGAGGTTAGAAATAACGTTGAGCTTGTCAGCGACCTTAGCGCCGCCGAGAATAGCAAGGAAAGGACGAACGGGGTTTTCAACAGCATTGCCGAGATATTCGATTTCTTTCTGCATAAGGTAACCTACTGCAGTAGTCTTGATGTGATCTGTAACACCTACTGTTGAGCAGTGAGCACGGTGAGCAGAACCGAAAGCGTCCATTACAAATACGTCTGCAAGTGAAGCAAGTTCGCTTGAGAAAGGCTCAAGGTTCTTTGTCTCTTCTTTTCTGAAACGTGTATTTTGAAGAAGTACAACGTCGCCGTCTTTCATTTCAGCAACTGCTTTTTTAGCATTTTCGCCAACTACTTCATCATCATCGGCAAAAACTACCTTTTGACCCAAAAGCTCAGAAAGTCTTACTGCTACCGGAGCCAAAGAAAACTTTGCTTCGGGACCGTTCTTCGGCTTGCCGAGGTGTGAGCAAAGAATTACCTTGCCGCCGTCTGAAATAAGCTTTTTGATTGTGGGAAGAGCAGCCGTAATTCTGTTGTCGTTTGTGATAACGCCGTCTTTGAGCGGTACGTTAAAGTCAACGCGAACAAGAACTCTTTTGCCTTTTACATTGATGTCATCAACGGTAACTTTGTTGAGTTTCATTGAAATACATTCCTTTCATATTATAAGAATATTGTAAAAATTTAGTATTTTCACATTCAGGTTTATTATATATCAAAACGGGTATTTTATCAATAGAAATATAAAAATTTTTGAATTTTACGGAAGTTAAAATCAGATTTTAAATCGAATGTTATTCCTTTTAAGCTGTTTAGTTGCTTTATGGAATTATAATCCCTGAGTATTATTGAGCTCACTCCACTTATGATTGTGTAACTCGCCCTTGTTCAAAAGCTCAGGATAGTCCCACTGCCTTAAAATTTCGTAAACCGCAACAGCAACCGAGTTTGAAAGATTAAGACTTCTTGCTTCGTCAATCATCGGAATCCTCAGCGTTTCATTTGGGTGCTGCAAAAGCAATTCCTCGGGCAAGCCTTTTGTTTCTTTTCCAAACAAAATATAGCAGTTGTCAGGGTATTTGACTTCGGAATGACGATGAGTTCCCTTTGTAGAGAAAAAGAAATATTTTCCGCCCTTTGTTTTTTCAAAAAAGTCGTCAATACTATCGTAAAAGGTAATGTCAAGCAAGTGCCAGTAATCAAGTCCCGCCCTTTTGAGCTTTCTGTCGTCAATTTTAAACCCCATAGGTTCCACTAAATGCAAACTTGCGCCCGTTGCCGCGCAGGTTCTGGCAATATTTCCGGTGTTTTGAGGAATTTCGGGCTCAACAAGCACAATATTGAGTTTTGCCAAAAGTTATCTCTCCTTATTTTCAAAATTTTGTTTTATTACATTTTAAATCGTACAGAATAATATTGCAAGAATTTTTCTTGTAAAATTTTTCGGAGGTGTAATTATGAATCAAAGTCCCGTTATGAATATGGTAAAAGGCGCAATTATCGGAGTTGCCGCAGGTATCGCAGTGGGAGTTGCAGGGAAAAACGCAGTTGACCATAATCCAAGACTCAAAAAAAAGGCGAACAAAGCGCTCAGAACAGTGGAATCCATTATGGATACAGCACAATATATGTTTAAATAAAGCAATAGCCGATACACTCGTATCGGCTAAATACATACTCAGGTAATTCTGTTATAACAATTAATTATATTTTAATTTTTCAACAGTATAACCGGTTAACAGTTCATCATATTTTTTAAGCGCTTCAATTGCGCCTTTGAGGTCGTGTTCCCTATAATTTCCGCACTCAACGGCAGCAGCGCCGGGGATTTCTCCGGTGTGCTCGGAGCACTTCTTTACTACGTCTTTAATTAAATCAAGAGCCTGTTGCTCGTTTAAATCTCTGACGAGGAAGTAAAATCCTGTTCTGCACCCCATAGGGCCGAAGTATATTACATTGTCGGCAAATTCGCTGTTGCGAGCATAAGTTGCAAAGAGGTGCTCAATTGTATGCATTACCGGGTTTGGCAGAAAAGGCGGAGTATTAGGCTTTATAAATCTCATATCATAGGTTGTAATATCTCCGTCAATTCTCGAAACATAAACGCCGGGTTCAAGCGTATTATGATTAATAGTAAAGCTTGCAATTTTTTTCATTTTAAAAATCCTTTCTCTTAATATAAATTATTGTTTTGCTTTTTCAGCTGAAAATATTTTATAGTTGCAATTAATGTCTTCGTCATTCAACTCAATTACATGGCTGAAGTAATCATACATTACGTCGTTCACGGTGTAAGTGGCAATTTCATTGTCTTTCTGTATAATAAATTCCGAATTAAATTTTTCCAACGGGAAATACATACAGATTTTTGAACCCGGATAATAGTATTCTGAAGTTCTGTTGCAATTTATCACCGTTTGCTGTTTATCTGTTGAGTTATATTTTTCATTGCTTGTTGTAACAACAGATTTCGGAGCAGCGGATTTGCTAAAGTCCAAATTATACGTTGAATCCCATGCATATTCAACGCCGTTGTATTCTTTGCGGTTGTAGTGATAATACAAATCAATGATTTTGTCATTGTCATAAGTGCAGACTGTGCGTACATCGTTAAGGCAATAGTAATCAGTAACATCACGAAACATTTCATAAAATTTCGCATTTTCAATAATGTTGCCGTCAGAAAAGTATGATTGACCGCGATAGTTCAAAATTGCAATGTCAAATTTTATATTTTTTAATAAAAAATAATTGCTGTACAGCTTTCCGAGATTTAATTTTTTAAAATCAGACTTGCTGTCTATATAGCTTATTGCTACTGATATATTGAAATTGCCTTCTTTTATAAGTTCATCAAAAGTGGTTATGTCACTCGGAATAAAACATTTGATATCATACTTCGAATATTTTTCAAACACAGAATCATAATAAGCCACTTCAACCTTGTATGGTGAGTCTAATCCGATTAAGTTGACTACATATTTACGCAAATCCTCCAGAATATCCGAACGCGTGTCTGCTGTATAAAATTGCTCTCCTTGTTTATCTGATATTATATAAAAGCTTTTACCGTTTTCGCTGAGTTTTACCTGTATAAAATCACCTGGTTTGTAGCCCTGAATAAAGTCACCATATACAGGAAATTCATAATCTTTGATTTCAGCGTTTGGATAATGTTTTTCGATGAATTTCATTAAAGAGGGTATTTCTTTTTCAATATATTTTTCCGATTCTGATTTTTTATTATTGTTGCTTTTGGGTTTGGTTGTTGCAACTGTCGATTGCTCTTTTGTAGTTTCAACAGTTGTTTCTGCTGTTGCTTTTTCCTTATTGTTTGCACATGATGTAAAGGCAAACACAATTGTCAAAACAAATACTGTTGTGATTATAATTGATATTACTTTTTTCATATTCTATCCCTCATATTGTACCTGTGTATATACTCAGTCATAAGTTGCTATGTTCGTAAAGCAGATATTAAGGTCAACGTTGCCGTCAATTCCGTCAACTGTTCCGCTTTCCGAATACTGCCACATTGAAAATTGATAGTAGAACGTAGGAACGTTTGCGTATTCACAGTACCAAATGTCAATGTCTGCAAGTTGTGTCAGATCATATTTAAAATAAAGCTCCCTGCTGGGCGAATAGATAAGCGGGGTGTATCCGAGTTCTTTGATTCTGTCACAAAAAATTCTCGCACATTTCGTAGCCTGGCTCGCAGATACCGTATCAGTACGAGCAGTCTCATTTTTAATTATCTCCCAGTCATACGCAACGGGAAAATCAAGCTCAATGTCGCCAAGTACTTTTTTTACGTAGTCAGCTTCTTCCAAAGCCTCATCATCATTAATTGCCTGCGAGAAAAAATAACCGCCAACTTTCAGCCCCGCATCTTTTGCGCCGTTAATAAATTCAATTGCTTTTTCGTCGGTATAAAGTTGACCTGAATCCCCATATCCTCTACCGCCGATTCTTATCATTGCAAAGTCAATACCGCTGTCTTTAACCTTTTGCCAGTCAATATCGCCGGTATGTGAGGAAACGTCAATACCTTCAATAGAGGCAGGTTTGCCGTTTTCACTGTAATATTTAAAATTAGAGTCAGCCGAAAAATTGTCGTTATTAAGAGTATTGACGGGAACACCGTCAAGTTCTGTAATCCATATTTCTCCCAGTGAGCTGTCATCAATGTGAATTTTGTTTCCGGTAGTTTTAACCGTAGTATCTGTAGAGGCAGTTGCTCTGGTAGCGTCAGTATTATTTTGACTGTTACAACCGCATAGCGCAGCGGTAAATAATATAACAAAACATAAAATAACAGAAATTCTGCGTTTCATATATATACTCCTATCATTGCTTTATTAAGGATAGAATAACACAAATAAATTTAAAAGTAAATAAAATGTCGAAATTGGTTAAATTATCATGACACAATATACAATAATAAGAGTATAGAACGCTTAAGCTAAACTCAAATAATTTAACCGCAAAACCCGGAGTTTATGCGTACTTTCTCATTATTTGAAAAATAAATTTAAAAAAATCAGAAAAAAATGAAAAAAAGGTGTTGACAAAAGGGAAGAAATGCTATATAATAGCACTTGCGCTGCTGAGGTGAGCGGCTCACAAGAG
>CAJFNC010000033.1 GCA_904393835.1 uncultured Ruminococcus sp.
CAGGCTTTGAGGATACAGAGTATTCAACAAGAATTGCTTTTGCATCAAGCAAATAAGCCTAACAAATTAAATCAGACCGTTTTAATTGCGGTTAAACAATAAGGACAGACTCATTTGAGCCTGTCCTTTGCTTTTTTGTTGACAATTAAGTCATAATTTATAATGTACAGCGGATTTATTCGTTATTCTCGGCTTTTCGCGGGATTTTATTATTTTTGTTGCCATTTATATTGATATGAAATATAATATAAGCAAGATTGGAATTTTAAGTAAAATCGGATGTGAGCAAAATGGAAAAATATCTTCAAATAAAAGAATTGTTTGAGCAGAACGGCAATTCGGAAAAAGCCGCGGCTATGGAAAAGTATATGCGCAACCGCTTTAAATTCTACGGTATTCAAACGCCGATGCGTAAGAAGCTGTATGGGAATTTTTTAAAAATTGAAAAGAAAAACAAGACGATTGACCGGGATTTTCTCGATGAATGTTACAGAGATGAACACAGGGAATTTCAGTACCTGGTGTGTGATTATCTCAGAGCTATGCAGAAGTATTTGACATATGACGATATTCCGTATATAAAAACATACATCAAGAGCAAGCAATGGTGGGACACAATAGATTTTTTTGACAGAATTGTCGGCGATATAGGTTTAAAGGATAAAAGAGTGGACGCCCTTATGCTCAAATGGTCGGTTGATGAGGACTTTTGGCTCAGGAGAATTGCCATTGACCACCAGCTTTGCAGAAAAGAAAAAACCAATACCGAATTGCTCGAAAAAATCATACACAACAATTTGGGCAGTGATGAATTCTTTATAAACAAGGCTATCGGTTGGAGCCTGCGCGACTATTCAAAAACCAACCCGCAGTGGGTGAAAAATTTCATTGACAAGCACAAAGAGCAGATGAGCAAATTAAGTGTTCGTGAAGCGGGAAAATATCTGGACAGCAAATAACATAAGCATTATACTGTATGAAAATACCTCTGTATAGGTTTTATTGTTATACCGATGAAATTATAAACGCTCGCCACCTTGGCAATTATTTTATGGCATAGCTTAATTTTTATTAAAACAGCCACAAATGACATTATATTGGCAATATTATTGCTGTGATTTTTTTAATATTATGTTATAATATAAAATATGAGACAGGTTCGGCGTAACGCCGTTTCGGGGAGGCAGTATAATGGAAAATATAATAGACAACAAAAGCGTGCTTGATTTGCTCGATTCACTCAAACAACTCGACAAGGTTGATTGCGTAGTGCTGGGCGGTTCACGCTCAACGGGACAGTCAGACGACAATTCCGACTTTGATTTGTACGTGTACTATACTCAGGAGCCCGATGAGCAGGAAAGACGCTTTGCGGTAGCTCCGCATTGCGCCGTTGCAGAAATCGGCAACCACTACTGGGAGTCGGAGGACAACGTTATCTTAAAGAACGGAACAAAGACTGACATCATTTACCGCCCGGTAGATAAATTTGCCAAAATGCTTGATTTGCAGATAAATCAGGGATTTGCGCTAAACGGTTATACTACCTGCTTTTGGCACAATATAAAGCACGGCAAGGCGCTGTTTGACAAGTCGGGCACTTTTACAAATTTGCAGAAAAAATTTGATGTTGATTATCCCGAAAAGCTCAGAAAGAATATAATCACCAACAACCGCAAGCTGCTCAGTGGCTTTTTGCCTTCGTATGACAAACAGATAAAGCTTGCATGGGAAAGAGGCGACGTGCTCAGCGTTCATCACCGCATTACAGAGTATCTGGCAAGCTATTTTGACATAATTTTTGCTCTTAACAGGCAGACCCATCCCGGAGAAAAAAGACAGATTGAGCTTGCGAAAAAATACTGCGAAATACTGCCCGAGGATTTTGAAGAAAACATCATAAAACTGCTCGGTTCCGTGGTAAACGGCAACCCGTATAAAATTGTGTGTGATATGCTTGAAAAGCTTGACAGAGCCATGGAGGGGCATATTTAAAACATTGCGTTTGCCGCGCGATATTTCTGTTTGATTTTATAATACGAGTAAAAAAGACCGTCCGAAATTTCGGACGGTCTTTTGTTGTGCAAGGTTTCGGCAGATTTTTTGATAAATTTGTGATAAATATTATGGCAATGAGCGGCGTTTTGAGCCAAAGTTGTAATATTGGCAAAAAAATGTTGAAAAGAATGTGGAATGATATTATAATAGATAATGTATAATTAAAAGAAAGGGCGGAAACCGATATGCCATACATAAATGTAAAGACAAGCGCAAAACTTGATGATAATACAAAGAATAATATTTTAAAAAAGCTGTCAAAGGCGGCTACTCTCATTCCGGGAAAAAGCGAGGCGTACGTTATGTGCGAAATCGACGACGGCAAGGCGATGATTTTCGGCGGAGACGCAGACAGTGCGTGCGCGATTGCCGAGATGAAGCTGTTCGGCACGAGCAGTAAGGACGTGTATTTAAAGGTTACGCAGGAGATTTGCAAAATTATGAATGAGGAAGCCGGAGTTGAACGGGACAGATGCTACGTCAAGTTTGACGAGGTTGAATACTGGGGCATAGACGGATTTATGTTCTGATAAGGAGAATTTTTATGAAGAGTTATCGCAAAGAATTGTGGTTTAACATAAATCAACGGCGTAAAATTGTGAGGATTACCGAGGATGTGCAGCAGGCAATTGACGAAAGCGGAGTAAAAGAGGGTTTGGTACTTGTTAACGCTATGAATATTACTGCGTCGGTTTTTATAAATGACGATGAAAGCGGTCTGCACGGCGACTACGAGCGTTGGCTTGAAAAGCTTGCTCCCGAAAAGCCGTATGAACAGTACGCCCACAACGGATTTGAGGACAACGCCGACGCACACTTAAAGCGCACGATTATGGGCAGAGAAGTGGTGTGCGCCATTACCGACGGCAAACTTGATTTCGGTACATGGGAACAGATTTTTTATTATGAGCTTGACGGCAAGCGCAAAAAACACGCTTTGATAAAGATTATCGGCGAATAAGGTTATAAAAGGAGTTTATATATGAGAATTGTAGTTCTTGCGGGCGGTCTGAGCACCGAAAGAGACGTTTCTGTTTCGTCGGGTATTTTGATTGCCGACGCTTTAAGAAAAAAGGGTCATCAGGTTGTGCTGCTCGATGTGTTTACGGGTTACGAAAAAAATATCTGCGACATTGACGCACTTTTTAAGCATAATTACAGTTTTGTCAATTCTATTACCATAGGCAAAACTATCAGCGATATAAGCAAGGTAAAAGAACAGCGCCTTGACAAGTCGGACAGATTTATAGGCACCAACGTTATCGAAATTTGCTCCGAAGCGGACATCACGTTTTTGGCTTTGCACGGCGGTGAAGGTGAAAACGGCCAAATTCAGGCGACGTTTGACCTTATGGGCATTAAATACACAGGTTCGGGCTATCTGGGCTCTGCTTTGGCAATGAACAAGGCGCTTACAAAGAGCGTACTCATTCAGAACAAGGTTCGCACGCCTGCGGGTGAAATTTTCAAGAGCGAGCAAGATGCTGAAAGCTGGTGCAATTTTCCCTGCGTTGTAAAGCCGTGTTCGGGCGGTTCAAGCGTTGGTATTGCCAAAGCTGAAAATCAGGAAGAATTTAAAGCGGCGGTAAAGGACGCTTTCAGATACGAAAATGAAATTGTTGTTGAACAGTTTGTAAAGGGCAGGGAATTTTCTGTCGGCATTCTGGGCGGAAAGGCTCTGCCGCCGATTGAGATTGTACCCAAGTCCGGTTTTTATGACTACGAGGCAAAGTATCAGGCGGGCGCTACCGTGGAAATCTGCCCTGCCGACATCGATGAAGAAGCCGACAATACGCTCAGACGCTGTGCCGAGGACGCATATAAGGCGCTTCATCTTGAGAGCTACGGCAGAGTTGACTTTATTTTGGACGAAAACGGCGACGCCTATTGCCTTGAGGCAAACACCCTGCCCGGCATGACGCCTACAAGTCTGCTTCCGCAGGAGGCGGCTGTTGAGGGGCTTGATTACCCCGATTTGTGTGAAAAAATTATCGAAATTTCACTTAAAAAATACGATAAATGAGTGGTTGTATGAAACATTTTACACTTGAAGAAATTGCCCGTGCCTGCGGCGGAAAATACGTGGGCAATGAGGATATGAAAAACACGCCGATTACGTCGGTGGAGCGTGATAGCCGTGAAATTAAAGAGGGTTCGCTGTTTTTGGCGATTAAGGGTGAACGAGTTGACGGCCACGACTATATTGAAAAATGCTATAAGAGCGGCGCGGTGTGTGCAATTTGCGAAAGACCCGTTGAAAACGCGCAAAAACCGTATATTTTGGTGGAGTCAACGCTTGAGGCGGTCAAAAAAATTGCCAAAGCGTACCGTGAAAAATTTGACATTCCGATTGTCGGCGTGTCGGGCAGCGTGGGAAAAACCAGCACCAAGGAAATGCTTTACAGCGTGCTCTCGCAGAAGTTTTTTACACACAAAACGCAGGGCAACTTAAATAATGAACTGGGCGTTCCGCTCACTTTGCTTGCAATGCCCGAAAACGCAGAGGCGGCGGTTATTGAAATGGGCATTTCCGACTTCGGCGAAATGACTCGATTGTCTGAAATGGTACAGCCCGACATATGCGTGCTCACCATTATCGGCAACTGCCATCTGGAAAATTTGGGCGACCGCGACGGCGTCTTCAGAGCAAAAACCGAGATGTTCAAAAACGCCTCAAAGAACGCCGAATTTGTGCTCAACGGCGACGATGACAAGCTCTGCAAGGTGCAGGAAGTAAACGGCAAACGTCCCGTGTTTTTCGGGCTTGACACTCATAACGAATTTTATGCGGAAAATATCGTAAACAACGCACAAAACGGCGTTGACTGCACGCTCTGTTTTGACGGGGCAAAAATCGACGTCACAATTCCCGCAATCGGTACATATATGGTCAGTAATGCCCTTGCCGCAGCGGCGGTGGGCAAGCTGCTGGGACTTGACAACGAACAGATTAAAAAGGGCGTTGAGTCGTACAAAACCGTGGGCAGCCGTGCAAACGTGATAAACACGGGCAGTATCAGGATAATTGACGACTGCTACAACGCAAACCCAAATTCCGTTAAAGCTTCGCTCGAAACGCTCTCGAATTTTGAGGGCAGAAAAGTTGCTGTGCTGGGCGATATGAAAGAGCTCGGCAAAAACGAACTTGCTCTGCACCGCGAGGTGGGTGAGTTTGCTAAGGCAAAGGGGATCGACCTGGTAATCTGTGTGGGCGAGCTTTCCGCCGAGATTGCAAAAGCTGCTGACGGCGAATGGTTTGACAATGTTGAACAGGCAAACAACGCTTTGCCTGCGCTGATAAACGAGGGCGACGTGGTGCTTGTAAAGGCGTCGCACTCAATGCAATTTGAAAAGATTGTTGAGCGGCTAAAGGAAGATTTTGCCTGATATTTGAAAAATTTAAAATTTTTTAGGAGAAATTGCGTACAGCTATGCAATTTCTCCTTTTTTTTCGCTGTAATCGGAGGTGCTAAAATGATTATATTCAAAGGCAAAACACCTGTCGATTGTATTCAGAGCGACTGCGTCGGCGTTACGGGTGACAACATTGCCTATACCCAGGAATTTTACATTAAGGGAATTTCGGATGAGTCAATTACCTACACAATTCATCTGAGATTTTCCGACGGCAGTGTAAATTCCGTAATCCCCGACGTTGTGGTTGCTGACGGCGAGGGTACGGCGATACGCTGGATTATTAAGGAAAACGATATTTTTAAACACGGCTATTTTGAGGTTCAGCTTGAGGGCAGAAACAAGCCGGGGCTTGTGTGGCAGACAGAGATTGTTACTCTGTACGCCGACGAAAGTCTGCCGGTTGAGGACAAGGCGTATGAAAATCCAAATTCCGAAACTCTTAAGCTGAGGCAAGAGGCGTATGAAATGCTTAAAAAGCTTGAAGAGTACGACCTCGACAACAAAGCCGACAAAGCAACTACCCTTTCAGGTTATGGAATTACAGACGCTTATACAAAAGAAGATACAAAGGACTGTTTTGGGTTTGGATACAGCGTTTGCTTTGACGCAAATTCGATTCCCATAGGATTTGCCGAAGGCAGAAGTATCGGAGCAGCAGCATTCTCTGATTTAAGCAGCGATTTATTCTCTGCGGTAGCCTCTGTGTACATATCAAACAGAGTACAATACTTAAGTTCTTTTAGCGAATTCTCTGAGCTTACCGATATATACATAAACAGCGAGGAAGGCCGTATAGCTATTCCGCAAGGAGCAATACCGGAGACAGTTGCTGTTCATTATGTAACTGATTATGAATTTGGCAAAAACTTTGTAACCGCTTTGAAAAACCTGAATACTCAAAAAGCCGACAAGGCGACTACCATTTCAGGCTATGGAATTACCGACGCTTACACAAAGTCATATACTGATAAGCTGTTAAGCAATAAACTTGATAAAATGGGTTTTGATACTGAACCAATGTTTAACAGTCCTAATTATCTGACAAGCGGTACGGTTTATACGGCATTGCAGAAAAAAGCCGATAAATCAACCGCATCGGAATTACAGACCGAAATTACCTCTTTACAAAATTCATTGTCGGAATTATCAAATATGATATACGCAAATGAATACGCGGCAACTCTTGTTATTGACGATGACGGCACAACGTTTTCTGACAATAACGGCGATGTTATGCTTGCCGACTGGAAACTGAAAGAAGCATAAAAAAGAAAGGATTGATAAA
>CAJFNC010000034.1 GCA_904393835.1 uncultured Ruminococcus sp.
ATGTGGAGGACTGGATCAATCATCTTCCACGCAAAATGTTTAACTATGCTTCTTCTGAAGAACTTTTTCAGAGTGTCTTATTTGATATTGCAATTTAGGTTATTGTATGTGATTTATTATGTTTTTATTTTAGCTTTTTATATTATACAACATTCTTCTTATTTTGTACATTTTCAGGTTGTAATTTTCACATATTTTATGGTATAATTACGATATATATTTTAACCAAAGCAGGTGTTATTTAATGAATAAACGTACTGTTGTCAAGGTGGGCACCTCCACCCTTACATATGAGAACGGTAAAATCAATTACAGGCGTTTGGAAAATCTGTCAAAGGTTTTGTCTGATTTGCAGAACAGCGGTGAGGAAATTATCCTTGTTTCTTCGGGCGCAATCGCCGTTGGTATGGGAAAAATCGGACTTAACAAACGACCTTCCGAAAATAAAAAGAAGCAGGCGCTTGCCGCCATAGGTCAATGTGAGCTTATGTTTATGTACGACAAACTTTTCGGTGAGTACAACCATTCCGTTGCTCAGATACTTTTGACAAGATATGCCGTTGAAACCGAACAAAAACGGCAAAATGTAATTAAAACCCTTGAAGAACTGCTGAAAATGGGTATTATTCCGATTATCAATGAAAACGACACGGTTGCAATCGATGAACTCGACGGCAACAATTTCGGCGATAATGATATGCTTTCCGCAATTGTTTCGGGACTTATCAGCGCCGACCGTCTGATTATTCTGACCGATATTGACGGTCTTTACGATTCAAACCCCAGGACTAATCCGAATGCAAAAAAAATCAGCATTGTAGAAAATCTGAGCCGTGATATTTTTGACATGGCGGCAGGAAGCGGCTCTAACCGCGGCACGGGCGGTATGATTACAAAGCTGCACGCTGCCGACTATGCGACAAAGAGAGGCTGCGACGTGTATGTTGTAAACGGCTCTGACCCTGATGTTTTATACGATGTTTTTGAAGGTAAAAATATAGGAACTCTGTTCCCTGCAAAAAATAATTAAAATAATCAAAGAAAGGATTTTTTATATGACACAGCTTGAAATTATGGGCGCAAACGCAAAAAATGCCGCTCGTTTTCTGATGACGGCAGGCGCGAAAAAAAACGACGCTCTTCACGCTATTGCAAACGCGTTGAGAAAACACAGCGACGAGATTATTAAAGCAAATGAAAAAGATATTGAAAACGGTAAAAATTCGGGTATGAGTGAATCGTTGCTTGACAGACTTAAATTAAGTCCGGAAAGAATTGAGGGTATGGCTCAGGGCGTCGAGCAGGTTGCCGCTCTTGCCGACCCCATAGGCAGAGTACTTGACGGCAGGACTCTTGACAACGGTTTAAAAATTGAAAAAGTAACTGTTCCGATGGGTGTTATCGGTATCATATACGAGGCACGTCCAAACGTTACCTCGGACGCTGCCGCTCTTTGTCTTAAGGCAGGCAGCGCGGTTATTTTAAGAGGCGGAAAAGAAGCGATAAACTCCAACAAAGCCGTTGCAACAATTATGCGGGATGCTCTTGGAAATGCAGGATTTCCTAAAGATTGCGTAGCGCTTGTTGAGGACACCTCAAGGCAAAGCGCAACCGAGCTTATGCAGCTTTCAGATTATCTTGACGTGCTTATTCCCCGCGGAGGCGCAGGTCTTATCAAAAGTGTCGTAAACAACGCAAAAGTACCTGTAATCGAAACAGGCACGGGCAACTGCCACGTTTATGTTGACAAAAGCGCTGATATTGATATGGCGGCAAATATTATTTATAACGCCAAAACCTCACGTCCTTCGGTCTGCAACGCGATTGAAACCGTTTTGGTTCACAAGGATATCGCGAGCGAGGCTTTACCTGCAATAAAGGCTGAACTCGACAAAAAGAACGTTGAAATCAGAGGTTGTGAAAAGACGAGAGCCATTCTCGGTGACAGCGTTGTTCCGGCCACGGAAAACGACTATGCGACTGAATTTTTGGATTACATCCTTTCGGTCAGGGTTGTTGACGACATCGATGCAGCTATTGAACACATTGCAAAATACAGCACGGGTCACAGCGAAAGCATTATTACAAACGACTATGCAAGCGCTGAAAAGTTCACCTCTTGCGTTGACTCGGCTGCTGTTTATGTAAACGCTTCCACAAGATTTACCGACGGCGGTGAATTTGGTTTGGGCGCGGAAATAGGCATTTCTACGCAAAAGCTTCACGCAAGAGGTCCTATGGGATTAAACGAGCTCACAAGCAGCAAATACATCATCAAGGGCAACGGACAGGTAAGGTAATCACATCAAAAGATATATAAGCGCAATAAGCAGCGTCGGTTCGGAATTATCCTCCATAAGCAGGATTATCAAAAGCAAAATAAGGCTTTGCTCCTTGTTTTCAAACAGCGTATTAAGCAAGTTGCCGTTTTCCCGAACTTGGTTAAGTTCTGATGATTCGGATATTTTGGTACGAACTTCTGAACTCTGCTGATTTTGGGCAGGCCGCTTTTGCTCTGCATTTTGCGTAGAGGCTTGGCTCTGAGCGTTTTGACGTGAACTGTTATAGTATGGGGTTCTGCGGTGCATCTGTTGAGCCCTTGAAAGAGCTTCCTCTTCAAAACTTGCCATAACTGCCTCCATTAAAAGAATAATCCGTTATCCTTGAGCAACGGAATTAATCGAATAAATTTTACCATTTTTTCGGCTCTGTCTAGCTTTTGTCGTTTTTCTTCCGACAAAAACGGACGCAGCGCCTCAAGAAGTCGGGTTGTTTCATCATCTTTGTTAAAATTTTGCATTACGGGCGCAAGACTTGTGAATGCCTTTAGCATATCTTCATTGCCGAGAACGTTATTTGCAGGAGGCGGTGACTGAGAGGGTTGAGGGGCTGATTTTGTCAGCCCCAATTGTTCACCCAAACTTTGTACCTGCTTTAAGGCATCCGGATTGCTTAGTATTCGGTTAATCTGGTCTTGAATTTCCGACATTGCTTAATCCGCCTTTCGTAGGTTCAGTTGTTTTTATTATCATTTTCAAACATCTTTATCAGTTTTTGAGCCTGCGGACTCTGTAAGATTTGTTTGGTTTTTTTAGGATCGGACAAAACTTCCTGTATCTGCTTTGTCTGACTGCTGTCGGCGTTTTTTAAAACGTCGTCTATCTGTCCGCTTTTTGCGGCGTTTTCAAGCTTTGATTTATCAATATTTAATTTCTTAGAAAGTTGATTTAACATTTTATTTATATTGCTGTTATCCATATAAACACCTCATAATATACTATGCGGTGATTTGATTTTTAGAACGGAGTTTTTTATGAGAATTTTAGTTGTTTCGGATACTCACGGAGATTTATCAACGCTTATGAATGTTGTAAATTCACAGCCGACCGCTGAGGTTATTGTGCATTGCGGCGACGGTGAGGAACAGTATATGTTTTTGAAAGACAACTATAAGGATAAAATGGTTATCGGCGTCAGAGGTAACTGTGACTGGGGCAGCAGTCTGCCCGGCGTTGAATATATAAAGGTATGCGGCAAAAAAATTATGATAACACACGGTCATCTTTATGACGTAAAGTCGGGATATTATAGGATTATCAGCGCCGCAAGAGAAGAAAAGGTCGATATTTTACTGTTTGGTCATACACATATTCCCACTACAATGTATGAGGACGGTTTATATATTATGAATCCGGGTTCCTGTCACGGATATATGGCAAGCTACGGATATGTTGATATAACCGATAAAGGAGATATTGTTCTCAATACCGTAAATGTAAAATAATTGTGGTAAATTATTAAATTTAATGATATAATAATATTTTGGAGGTGACTTTGTGAATTTTTCGGAATGTACTCTAAGCGAGACTGCTAAACACGCCTTATCAGAGCTTTCGGGCAATAATATTCCGCATGCTCTGATTTTGGAGGGTAACAATCCAGATGTTTTGATGGACTGCGCAAAGTTTATTACAATGTACCTTGTGTGTACTTCAGACGATAAACCCTGCGGAAAGTGCGGACAATGTCACAAGGCGTCGCTGAAAGAGCACGCCGACATAAATTATGTCACTCCCGAAAACAAATCAAAGTCATACTCGATAAAGCAGATGCGAAAAATCATTCAGGACGCGTTTATAATGCCGAATGAGGCAGACGCAAAAATTTATGTTTTTGAAGCAGCCGACAAAAGGTTGAGTACCGTAGTGCAAAATTCCTTTTTGAAGCTTTTGGAGGAGCCTCCGAAAAATGTGTATTTTATACTTTTGTGCGAGAGCTCAAACACATTGCTGACTACGATTCTTTCCCGCTGTACCGTTTTGAGAATTAACAGCGAAATTGAAGCCGATGATGATTGTGTTGAGGGCGCAAAAGCTATTTTGAACGGAATTGTTTCACCGCGTGAATATGATTTGCTGTCGGCAATCAGAGTTCTGTTAAAAAAAGATAAATGCGAAGAAGTTTTTACTCTTATAAATTTATGGCTTAACTCTTCACTTGAAATTTTGTGCGATGCAAAGCCTTTTAAAGACGATGAAATAAGCCGTAAAATTATTACCCGTTGCACAAAAGAACAAATTATAAAGTTGATTGAACTGACGAATGACGCTAATTTAAAAGTTAAACAAAATATAAATATGAATTTGCTCACAACATGGTTGTGCGGCGAATACAGGAGGATTTCATGGCAGAGATAATCGGAATACGATTTAAAGAGGTCGGTAAAATTTACTACTTTGACCCCCTTGATAATAAACTTAACAAAGGCGATATGGTAATTGTTGAAACCGCACGAGGTCTTGAGTGCGGCAAAGTTGCAATACCAAATAAAACAGTAGATGACAGCACGCTTTCTCACCCGCTTAAACCGCTCATTAGAATTGCAAACGAAAACGATTTAAATAAACTTGCCGAAAACAGGAAAAAAGAAAAAGAGGCTTATAAAATCTGCGAACAGAAAATCGCTCATCACAAGCTTGAAATGAAGCTTGTGAATGTTGAATATACTTTCGACAACAGTAAGATTCTGTTCTACTTTACCGCTGACGGCAGAGTTGACTTCAGAGCCCTTGTAAAAGATTTGGCATCCGTATTCAGGACACGAATTGAGTTGCGTCAGATCGGAGTAAGAGATGAAGCAAAGATGATCGGCGGACTGGGTATCTGCGGAAAGCCGTTTTGCTGTTCAAGCTTTATGGATGAATTTCAGCCGGTTTCAATTAAAATGGCAAAAGAGCAGGGACTTTCACTTTCCCCCGTTAAAATTTCGGGCACTTGCGGCAGACTTATGTGCTGTTTAAAATACGAGCAGGAGGCTTACACCGACCTGCTTAAGAAAACACCGAAAGTCGGAGCGATTGTCAACACGCCCGACGGCAAAGGTCTTGTGGTTGAAAATAACCTGATTGCACGCACACTAAAGGTTAAACTCAACAACACTCCGGAGGATGCCGCTCCAAAAACTTACAGCGTACATCAATGTAAACTTGTCAAAGACGGATATATTAAGGTAAATAAAAAAGAATTGGAAGAATTAAAGGGACTTGAGTGATATTTTAAGCAATCCGACCTATTATTTTTTGTAATCTTTTGAAAAATATTCCCAAAACATTTGATTTTTTAAAATTTTGTGTTACAATAAAGGTGAAATCTTTTAAGGAGGTGTTCCCCTTATGGCATATACAATTAGTGATGATTGCATCATGTGCGGTGCTTGCGCTGATGCTTGTCCTTGTTCTGCTATCTCTGAGGGTGACGGCAAGTACGTTATTGACGCTGACGCTTGTGCAGATTGCGGCTCTTGTGCTGATGTTTGCCCCGTTGGCGCTCCCCAGCAGGCATAATCAAAACACAAGGTTTAAACATAAACAGCAAGGGTTGTTTTATTCCCTTGCTGTTTTTATTTTTGATGATTTACAATCACAACCACCCGTCAAACGGGTGGTTTGCACAAGGGCTAAAAGCCCATAATGCCGACCCGCGTCTCAAGGCGCGGGCTTTCTCTTTGTTCAAGCCT
>CAJFNC010000035.1 GCA_904393835.1 uncultured Ruminococcus sp.
TGAAGTCAATCAAAACGGCGATAAGACGTATACGCAGGAAGAGCTCGATAAAATCGTCAATGAGAGGACAGGCAGAGCGACAAAGTCGGCGCTTTCTTCTTTCTTTAAGCAAAAGGGCTTGTCAGAGCAGGAAGCAACACAGGCAATTAATACCTACCTTGCCGATAAGGAAAAGCAAAAGCCCGATATGGGAAAAATTCAAAGCGATTTACAGTCGGCTTTATCGGCAAGAGCCGCGGCAGAGGTAAATCAAGCCGCTACCTTGGAAGCTGTAAAGCAGGGGGTTGATGTTAATTCAGTACCCTATATTTTGAAGCTTGCCGACTTTACCGACGTTATGAACTCCGACGGTAAGGTTGACGGGGATAAGCTGACGCAGGCTGTTAAAAAAGTGCTTGATGATGTTCCCGCTTTTAAGACACCGACGAAAGATGAAAATTCGGGAGTAAAGAAAATCGGCGGCGACGGCTCACAGACGCCGCCCGAAAATGTTACAAAGGGCAATGTTCCGTCCAAAAAGTGGAACAAATTTAATATTTAAGAAAGGATGAAAAATTAATGCCCAATACTTCAAATTATGCGGAGGTATGGAACTCCGAGTTGCTCGAAATTCTCGTTCAGGGCACACTTACATCACCGTTTGTAACTTCAAATGTTCGCTGGGTAGGAGCAAAGACCTTCCACTTTACACAGATGAGCACAAGCGGCTATAAAAACCACAGCAGAACGGGAGGCTGGAACGCAGGTACTTATGCGCAGACAGATGTTCCGTTTACAGTAACACATGACAGAGATATTGAATTTCTCGTTGATAAAGCTGATGTTGACGAAACAAACGCAACCGCTTCGGCTCAGAATATTTCAAGAGTATTTGAACAGACACAGGTTGTACCCGAAACAGACGCACTCTTTTTCTCAACGGTTGCGCAAAAGGCAAAGGCAACAGAGGGTTATTTCAGCTCCACAGCTGCGGCTGATTACACAAAGGAAAACGTTTTCGGCAAACTCAAGACAATTCTTTCTGCGGGCAAACTCCGCCGTTACAGAGCAAGAGGCAGCCTTATTATGTATGTAACGTCAGATATAATGGATAAACTCGAACAGTCAACCGATTTCACCCGCAAAATCGAGCTTACTCAAATTGCGGAGGGCGGTATCGGCATTGAAACACGAGTTACCGAAATGGACGGAGTGCCGATTATGGAAGTAATCGACGATGAACGCTTTTACGACAAATTCAACTGGGAACCCGATGACGGCGGCTTTGAACCCGCGACAGGCGCTCATAAAATCAACGTGCTTGTAGCCTGCGGCGAAACCTGCAAGACCGTGCCGAAAATCTCAAGCATTTACTTCTTCGCTCCTGGCGCCCACACAAAGGGCGACGGTTACCTTTATCAGAACCGCTCGCTTTCGGATACCTTTGTATTTCCGAACGGCAAGGACAACAAAATCGACAGCGTATTTGTCGATACAGATACTTCGGCGGTAGCGTAATGTATGCGGAGTATTTGAAAAATCAGGGTGTAACCGATAATGACGAATTGACGGCAGCCGAACACATTGATGTTCTGACATACGGCAGGATTGTTGATTTTGACAAGCTCACAGATTTGCAAAAAGGAATAATCAAAAGGGTACACGATGAATTGACCTTGTTTGATACTGAAAACGCCGATATGATTAATTCATATCTTAGCAATTATTCAATCAACGGCGTGTCAATGTCATTCGGTAACAGTTGGAATTTGCTGTGTGTAAACGGCATAGCAGTTCCGACCCGTATTTATTCACTCCTGAAAATGACGGGTCTTTGCTATGCAGGCATATAGGCGGTGACGTTATGGATTTTCCGAAATTGGTATTAAAACAGTTTTGTAAAACTCCCGTAAAAGTTACTGTTTACGGCGAGGGCATTACCGAGGACGGCGCACCCGAAATATTATTAAATACCGACTTGCTGTGCAATTATCAAGACTGCGCAAAAACCGTCCTGACAGCTCAGCAGAAAAAAGTTGAGGTCAGCGGAGTAATATTTATACCCGATGATTTTATTCCCGACAGCCCGACCATAAGCGGCGGATACGTTGAAATATTCGGCGTCCGCCGTGAAATAGCAAAGGGCAGAAAAGCCCGCAACCCTGACGGAAGCGTAAATTATATTGAATTGGAAGTGATTTAGTATGCTAAACGTAAGTTCAATCATAAAGCTGAATTTCAAAGTGATTGAAGAGCTTGACGTTAATGCGCTGAAAGCTCTTGAAAAGACAACTGACGAGCTTTTGTCTGAGGTTAAAAACGCTCAGATTATGCCGTATGACACAGGTCGTTTGCAAGAGACCGATACCTCTGCCGATTACTCGGACATAAACAAAGGCTACGCCCGAATCGTTTCCGATACGCCGTATGCAAGACGGTTGTATTTCCACCCCGAATACAATTTCAGCAAAAAAGAACACGCATTTGCGGGCGGTGAGTGGTACGCTCCGTGGCTTAAGGGCGGCACAAGGGAAAACTTTTGCGAACAGGCTTTTGCCGAGTTTTACAGGAGGCTTTGCAATTTATGATAACGCTTGCAAATGTTCGAGATTATTTAAAGAGCTTTAATTTATTTGAGCATTACTACATAGGTAAGCTCGATAACAAGCAGGATAAATCGCTTGGGGTTTATTCGTTAAAGCGCAATGAGCCTCCTGTTACCGCTTTCGGTGGAAAAAGCACATACGACATTATCGGGGTGTCACTTCTGATTCACTGGAATAAAAACGCCGATGATACCGAAAAAACCGCCCGTCAGCTTTATGAAAAACTGCGGACGGTTAAAAATGTTGAAATAGGCAATACAAAAGTTTATATGATACAGCTTTTAATGCCCGAACCTGTTGACGTCGGCACAGACGACAAGAGCGTTTATGAGCAAGTTATAGAATTTAAAATTTATTACGAAAGGAAGTAAAATATTATGGCACAAACACCTAATACGGGAGTATTTCCCTGTTATGAAAATCAGTTCCAGGTAGGCGAAGCGGGAAGCGAAACGGTCAGCACCACTATTGCAAACTGCGAAGAATTTACCGTCAGCTTTGATAACGGCGTGGAAGAATGGAACCCGTTCGACCAAAAGGGCTGGAAAGCACGTCTGATGACTTCAAAATCAGTCACAATCAGCGTCAAGGGCAAAAGAACGCTGGGCGACGCAGGTAACGATATGATTGCAGGACTTGCATATGAAAACGGCAGGGCAGCCGAATTGGATTTCAAATGGACGTTTCCCGATAACTCAACGGTTTTGTTTAAAAACGCCGTTGTATCGGTAACAGCGAACGGTTCGGGTGCGTCGACAAGTGTGGGACCTCTTGAATTTGAGGTTATGTCTAACGGCAAGCCCGTTTATACACCCGCGGCATAAGATAAAGAGTTAACTGAGGGCAGGCGTAATGCCTGCCTTTGTAAATTTACGGAGGTTATGAAATGTCTAAAATAATTGATATTACCGACAAACTTAATTTTGAGGAAAAGCCGAAAATAAAAATCAAAGATACTGTTGTCGAAGTTAATAACGACGCTGTATCTATGCTGAAAGTTGCGGCTTTGTTTGATGAGGAAAGCATTAAAACAAGTGATATTTATTCTGTTTATAATTTGATTTTTGACGAACCCCAAAGGGAAAAGATAGAGGCGTTAAAACTTTCATTTAAAGACTTTACAACTCTGATTACGGAAACGACGAAGAACATCATCGGCGGAGACGAGGACACAGAGGGGGAAACAGCGACCCCGGCTACGACATAACAGACGATTTTGATTTAATAGTGTCGTCTTTTAAGTCGCAGTATGGGGTCAGTATTTATTCAAAGGAATTTAAACAAATGACGTGGACGGAGTTCCGTTCTTTGCTTCAAGGCTTGGGACCCGATACTCCGCTTGTACGTACTGTTCAAATTCGCCTTGAATCAGACAAAGAAGTTTTAAAGAATTTACACAAAATCCGCAACAAATGGCGTTCAAGGAACGTAAAGCAATATACCGAAGCTGATATGCAGGAAATTTTAAAGCAGTTCCAAAATATTTTCGCTTCTATGTAACTGTTTTTGCACAAATATTTCTCTTTAATTTGTCATATATTGTTGACTTTTTATAATTATTGTTGTATTATAATGTAAAAGTTATTATATATAACAAAGGAGAGATTGTTTATGAAAAAGAAAGTTATTTTAATTGCTTTGGTTGCAGTATTATCACTTGCTTCAACAGCTTGTGGCGTTAGTACAGTAACGCAGGAGACTACATTAGCAGAAACAACTTCTGTTGAAACAACTGCTGAGCCAACCACAGAAGAACCAACTACAGAGGAGCCGACCACAGAGGAACCGACTACTGAAAAACCTACTGAGCCGCCTACTGAAGAACCTACGGAACCGTCGTATTATACCACGGGACAAACTTATGAAGATGGCTCACTGGATATTACATTTAAGTCGGTTGAAGATTATACCAATTATGAAGATTATGAAGCTCCTGCCAGTGGCAACAAGGTTATTAGAGCTTTTTTTGAAATTAAAAATAACGGTAACAGTAGCTACGGTGTGGGTTCTTGGAGCTTTTCTTGTTACGCAGATGATAATGTTGCAGAAGATTGGTATTGTCTTTCTGATGACGCGCAAGAATTAACTGCTTATGAAGATTTATCAAAGGGACGAACCGTAAAAGGCTATATTTATTACGAAGTACCTAAAAATGCTAAATCGATTGAGATTGAGTATGAACCAACAGACGCTTGGCTAGATGAAACTGATTCTATAGTATTCAAAGTAAAGTAAAACTATAACAGAAACCAAAAAGCTCTCTTATTTGTTGAGGTGAGGATTTTGTGAAGAAAAAGTTTGTTTTATTGCTTTTAGCCGCCGCTATAATGCTATGTGGCTGTTCTCGTTATGAATGTAGGGAAGAAGCAAAAGAATATGGCGAAAGCGCAGTATTTTATGCTGAAAAATACATTGATGGCGAGATTTCAGCTGAAGAGGCATATCAAAATGTAAGCGTCGTCTATGATGAACTCGATGCGTATTGCGATGCTACACACGATGATGATTTAGATAGTGACATAAAACTATGCGAAACAATTCTTAGTTCCACAGTGCTCCGTCTTAAATCAAATCTTTTTTTAGAGGACGTATCAGGAGGAAAAATTGCTGATATAAAAAGCAACATTGAAGATATAAATAAATATACAGAATAGCATAGGTCATAAAACAGCCGCTCTTTTCGAGCGGCTGAAATTTTGCAAATTATTTTACAGCGTACATTCTACGGAGTGTGCGCTGTTTTTATGCCTATTTTTTCTTGAAAGGGGGAAATCTTTATCTCTACAACAGTTGGTTCTATTAATCTTGGGCTTGGGCTCGACAGCTCATCGTTCCGTAAGCAATTAGTCGGTATTCAAAATCAGTCAAATAAGGCAGCTGATAAAATTTCCTCGTCGTTTAAAAAGTTAGGCTCAGTAATGGCGGCGACTTTCTCGGCGGCAATGATTGTAAACTTCGGTAAAGAATGTATCGACTTAGGTTCAGACCTTGCGGAAGTACAAAACGTAGTTGACGTTACGTTTACCACGATGTCAGGCAAGGTTAACGAGTGGGCAAAAAATGCCGCTTCTTCGTACGGCTTGTCCGAAACAATGGCAAAAAAATATGTCGGCACATTCGGCTCAATGGCTGAGGCTTTCGGCTTTACCGAGCAACAGTCTTATGATATGTCAACGGCTTTGACGGGTCTTGCGGGTGATGTAGCGTCATTCTATAACATCACGCAAGACGAGGCGTACACAAAGCTAAAGTCCGTATTCAGCGGTGAGACCGAAACTTTGAAAGATTTGGGTATCGTAATGACGCAGTCGGCTTTGGACGCATATGCGCTTGCAAACGGCTACGGCAAGACGACTTCCGCTATGACTGAGGCTGAAAAAGTATCTTTACGCTTTGCCTTTGTACAAAGTCAACTGCAAAATGCAACGGGTGACTTTGCAAGAACACAGAACAGCTGGGCTAACCAAACGAGAATTTTACAGCTTCGTTTTGACAGTTTAAAGGCTACAATCGGTCAGGGACTTATTAACGTTTTTACTCCAGTAATAAAAGTTGTAAACTCGCTTATTGACAGACTGACAACCGTTTCGGAAAAATTCAAGGCGCTCACCGAACAAATTTTCGGAAATGCGGGAGATACAACGTCGGGTGTCAGCTCGGCAATATCCGACAGCGCAAGCTCCACCGAAGAGCTGACAAACGAGGCAAATAACAGCTCCGCCGCACTTGACAGCGTTGCAGACAGCGCCGAAAAAGCAAAAAAGAGCGTTGCGGGTTTTGATAAGCTGAACGTTTTAAGTCAGGAAAGTAAAACCGAAACGAACTCATCTACTCCGACATCGTCGACAAAGATACCATCCGGCAGTAACAGCCTTACATCGGCAATGTCTAAAGCAGTAAACGATTTT
>CAJFNC010000036.1 GCA_904393835.1 uncultured Ruminococcus sp.
AAAATCGTTTACTGCTTTAGACATTGCCGATGTAAGGCTGTTACTGCCGGATGGTATCTTTGTCGACGATGTCGGAGTAGATGAGTTCGTTTCGGTTTTGCTTTCCTGGCTTAAAATATTCAGCTTATCAAAGCCCGCGACGCTCTTTTTTGCTTTTTCGGCGCTGTCCGCGACACTGTCAAGCGCGGCGGAGCTGTTATTTGCCTCGTTTGTCAGTTCCTCGGCGGAGCTTGCGCCGTCGGATATTGCCGAGCTGACACCCGACGTTGTATCTCCCGCATTTCCGAAAATTTGTTCGGTGAGCGCTTTGAATTTTTCCGAAACGGTTGTCAGTCTGTCAATAAGCGAGTTTACAACTTTTATTACGGGATTAAAAACGTTAATAAGTCCCTGACCGATTGTAGCCTTTAAACTGTCAAAACGAAGCTGTAAAATTCTCGTTTGGTTAGCCCAGCTGTTCTGTGTCCTTGCAAAGTCACCCGTCGCGTTTTGCAGTTGACTTTGCACAAAGGCAAACCGCAAAGATACTTTTTCAGCCTCAGTCATAGCGGAAGTTGTCTTGCCGTAGCCGTTTGCAAGCGCGTACGCGTCCAACGCCGACTGCGTCATTACTATACCCAAATCTTTCAAAGTTTCGGTCTCACCGCTGAATACGGACTTTAGCTTTGTGTATGCTTCGTCTTGTGTGATGTTATAGAATGACGCTACATCACCCGAAAGCCCCGCCAGAGCCGTTGACATATCATAAGACTGTTGTTCGGTAAAGCCGAAAGCCTCAGCCATTGAGCCGAATGTACCGACATATTTTTTAGCCATTGTTTCAGACAAGCCGTACGAAGCAGCGGCATTTTTCGCCCACTCGTTCACCTTGCCTGACATTGTGGTAAACGTAACGTCAACTACGTTTTGTACCTCAGCAAGGTCTGAGCCTAATTCGATACACTCTTTGCCAAAGTTTACAATCATTGCCGCCGAGAAAGTCGCCGCCATTACTGAGCCTAACTTTTTAAACGACGAAGAAATTTTATCGGCTGCCTTATTTGACTGATTTTGAATACTGACTAATTGCTTACGGAACGATGAGCTGTCGAGCCTAAGCCCAAGATTAATAGAACCAACTGTTGTAGAGATAAAGATTTCCCCCTTTCAAGTAAAAATGGACATAAAAACAGCGCACACTCCGTAGAATGTACGCTGTAAAATTATTGAATTTAAGTTTACTTTAAAACTATCGAATTAATAACATCTTCAAAAAGCCGCTCGTTTTCGTCAGTAACAGGCAAATCGCACGAACAAGCAATTAAATAACAACCCTCGTCATAAAAGAAAGCGTATAAATTCATCTCTTCGGTATCGGTGCGATATACGTAATTAAGTCCATAGCAACCTTTTACTTTTGTCAATACAGATTTTTCTTCGGTGAAATCACCCTCAGATTGAGTAAATCCTTCAACAAGTGCATTCATAAGTTCCTGCTTATATTCATCATCAAATGTCGAAGTATCAAGATCTATATCTACATAGCTTGAAATAATATTAATGCCATTTGAGCCTAAATGCAACAAATTTTCCCCATCAGTACCGCTAGTCTGAAAATCAGATGGCGTATAATACAATATGTTACCAATAGAATTTTCGGAATCTAAAGTGTATTTATTTTCATCTTCAACAATTTCAGATTGAGCAACGGTGGCAGGAACCGTTGAATTTGTGCTATCATCTTCGGTAGTACCAAAAGAAAAAGCAAGCCATATTATGAAACAAAAGAAAAGACCTAATAGCGCAAATATACCACCCAAGACAATAAGCAAAATTTGCCAAGCTTTTAACCCTTTCTTTTTGGACATAGTCGGCAACAAATTATTTGTTACGGGAATTTGTTGTATTAAATTATCCGTTTGTTGAATATGTGCGCCGCAACTATCACAGAAATTAACATTTTGATTTAACTCTTTACCGCAATTAGGGCATTTCATAAAACATCTCTCCTTAAAAGTATAATTTTATAGTTACAACAAAACAAGAATGTTGTTACACAAGCATTTGTAGGAGAGTTTTACGGTTTCCAATGGCAGTTAGGGCACTCGGGATTGTCGCTGTAGTTGTTCATAGTGTGGCAATTTGGGCACTCCCACTTGTCACCCTTTGATTTACTGTTCGGGCTTGCGTTGCCGTGAATTTCGCTTGTATCGGCTTTTGCCTGCCCTGCGCCCAGTTCTTCAAGATAACCAAGAATACAGGTGATACCACCGAAGATTAAGCACAAAAGTGCAACCGAAATTATGCCGAATAGTACAAATACGAAACTGTGCATTACTGCACCTGCAATAATGCTTCCGATAATTCCCACTATTGCGATAATCCATGTTACTGCATTGTAAACTTTACTTTTCATAAATCATCTCTCCCCTTGTTATATATAATAACTTTTACATTATAATACAACAATAATTATAAAAAGTCAACAATATATGACAAATTAAAGAGAAATATTTATGCAAATACAGCTACATAGAAGCGAAAATATTTTGGAACTGCTTTAAAATTTCCTGCATATCAGCTTCGGTATATTGCTTTACGTTTCTTGAACGCCATTTGTTGCGGATTTTGTGTTGAGCAGAAGTAAAATTCTTTAAAACTTCTTTGTCTGATTCAAGGCGAATTTGAACAGTACGTACAAGCGGAGTATCGGGTCCCAAGCCTTGAAGCAAAGAACGGAACTCC
>CAJFNC010000037.1 GCA_904393835.1 uncultured Ruminococcus sp.
CGCCAGTCAAAGACCAGCATCAGCACCAAACTCACAATCATCGTGACCTGCGCTCCCACCAAGTCGGGAAGCTGGTGAGCGATGAAAGTCTCGGTCTGGAAACTGTTGTCGTCGATGATTTTCCGAAGTTTTCCGCTGGGATTTGCGTCAAAGTATCCCATAGGCATTTTTGCGAGATGTTTCAGTGCCGCCATTTTCAGGTTTTTCTCTGTGTGGAACGCTACGACATGGGAGCAGAGCAATGCTGAGAAATAAAGGAGCAGACCAATCAGCTCCAGCCCCAGAGCAAGCAGGCCCCAGCGAACAAGACTGTTCGTGTCTAACGGCGTCCCGGCAAATACGCCCACCAAGTCACGCGCTGCAAAGTAAACACAGAGGAACGGTCCAAGGATAAAGACTGAACTGATGCCGGATAGGATGCGGGAAACAGTGAGCAGCCCACGATGCTTTCCTGTGAACTCCATCAACCGCTTAATCCCGCCGGATTTTTGTTTCATGGATGCAAGACCTCCTTATCAATTTTTCGATTAGTTATTGCTAACCTCTTGATTTAAGTGTACTGCGTCCGCCCGATATCGTCTACGACCTATCAGGTATGTTATGCTCCAATCAGGTCAAGCAAAAGGAGCAAACCCGCTTAAAGGCTTGCTCCTCTTGTTAGTTGCCGGAAATAGCTTAGTTCAGGTGGATGTTCTGAACGGAAGTAAAGCTGGCATCAGTGGGGAAGGTATAGCTTGCCACTGCATCGCTGTAAATAGCAAGCTGCCGGGTATAAATCAGCGGCGTAGTCAGGCACTGGTCTGCCATAGTGGTCAGGATAGTATTATAAATTTCCTGGATACGGGCCTCATCAGTAGCAGAGTCCAGTTCGTCCACCAGCGCCGCCAGCTCCGGCTGGGACGCCCCGATCTGCATGAGGATGGGGTCCATAGAGGTAGACGGGTTGATGTTGGTAATGACCATAGCCGGATCATAGTAGCCGCCCTGGGTCTTGAAGATGGTCAGGCCATAGTCACCGCTCTGGATCATGGCATACCAGTCCATCATTTGTGCAGATTGCGGGGTCAGCTCAATGCCGATCTTGCTGGCCTGGTCGCAAATGTAGACAACCATATTATCATCGGAGGCGGTGCCGGTCTGATACAGGAAAGCGGCGGACAGCTTCACACCATTCTTTTCGCGGATGCCATCCCCATCGGTATCTACATAACCGGCCTCATCCAGAATTTGATTGGCATGATCCAGGTCAAAGCCGTACACCGTCTGCTCTACATCGCAGTAGGGCAGGTCACGGGAAAAGAAGGTATCCGCCTTGTCGAACAGGCCGCCGTAGATGTTTTCTACCACGGCATCCTTATCAATGGCGGAAGAAATGGCTTCACGAACCACCTGGTCGCCAAAGATCTCGCTGCTCAGATTATAGCCCACATAGTAGGTCTGCAAGGATTTTTCATCGGCTTGGGCTCCGAAACCGTCTGTCTGCTCCATCTGAGCGTAGCTCTCGGCAGAGACATTCTTGATGCCGGAGAGGAAGTCCACCTCACCATTCTGCATGGCTAAAATTTTGGCATCGTTGTCGGGGATGTACTTGATAGAGAAGCTATCTACTTCGGGCGCTTCTCCCCAGTAATTGGGATTGCGGACGAAGTTCCAGGTCTGCCCATCGTTGTCGCCGGCGTACATATAGGGGCCGGTCCCATAAGTGGCGCTGCGGAAACTCTCCTGCTTGGCAGTCAGATCATCGTTGAATTGCTCGCTGGACACAATACCAAAGGGATTGGCGAGGCACAGCTCCCGCAGGGTGTTATAGTAGGGCTGGGTCAGATGCAGCTCCACCGTATACTCATCAGTTGCCACCGCATCTTCAATGATCGTGGACAAGCGGCCATAGGAACCGTTGTACTGGCCCAGGTTGACCGGCACAGCCAAAATAGACTTTGCTACATCCTCGGCTGTCAGGTCAGAGCCATCAGAGAACTTGACGCCCTGCTTGATCTGGAAGGTATAGACCATGCCATCCTC
>CAJFNC010000038.1 GCA_904393835.1 uncultured Ruminococcus sp.
GAAATCTTTCGTACACTCATTCGTGCGTATCATTCCGGGACATAAACAAGACCGGCACGCAAAAGCCGGCCGGTCCCATCCAAGCGCGGCGATATACGCCAAGCGCGCGGGATTTCTCAGCCGCCCGATCAACGGACATACTCCGCAGAAGTTACCTCATTTCTGAGCAATCTCCTGCATCATCGCAGACTGCGCCCCAAACAGGCGCTTGATTATGATATAACATATATACGCCGATGTCAAGCACATTTTTCACAAAAATCTCTGATTTCCCAAGGGTTTTCCGGTCTTGCTGCCAACGTTTTCCCGCCGCTCCGTCCCGATGGGACGGAACAGCCCCGCGGGGGGGCGCTGTTTCGCCTCCTGCGCTTATAAACATTTCGTAAAACTTTTCCCATTCGAATTGACTCTGCCGTAAGATTGGAATATGATTTGCGAAAAGCAAGGTCCTCCCCTGTCATTAGAAAGGAGCTTCCCTATGGAAAGTCAGAACGATATCCTTATGATGTACCTCCGGGTCTCACAGCACCTCTCCCGGCTGTTCCGCTGCCATCTGGAGAAGCTCCAGCTTACCTTCCCCCAGGCCCTGGTGCTCAACGTGCTGGGGCAGGAGGGCCCCCTGCCCATCAGCGTTCTGGCGGAGCGCACAGGCAGCGCAAACTCCACGGTATCCGGCATCGTGGACCGGCTGGAGCGGCTGGGGCTGGCCCAGCGGGAACGCTCAGGGCGGGACAGGCGGGTGGTATATGTGGCCGCCACGGAAAAATATCTGCTGCTGCGGGGGCAGGCGGACGCCGATATATGGGATTATTTCTCCTCGATTCTGGACAGTATGGACGGAGGCGAGCGGCGCATGGTGGCGGAGGCTCTGCTCTGTCTGGACCAGGCTCTTCTGAAGAAGGAGTCTGAACACGCCGGTACAGAGGCTGGCGAAGCCGGCTGCTCCGGCCCCTGCGGAAAACACGGGTGATTTTTTCCCCCGCCTGTGGTATGATAGCCTCTGAAGGACACAGAACCCTTCCCCAGCACTCCCATTCTGCGGCTGAGCTGCATGAGAAAAGGATGAAACCCGGCATGAGAAAAACGTACGGCTATGATCCCTACCGGGGGCGTTCGCCCTTCCGTACCATTTTAAAAATTGTGGCCGCTGCGCTGGCCCTTATTCTGGCACTGGCCGTGGCCGCTCTGTTTTTCCTGGAGCCCTACTGGGTATATGGCCCTGACGGCCCCCATCTCCAGCTTCCCTGGGAGGAACAGACGCCGCCCGTATCCACCGCTTCCCCTTCTCCCTCCCCCACCGTTGTGATTGTAGAGACCGAGGCCCCCTCCGGGACGCCTCTGCACGCCGTCGCCCTTCCGCAGGAGCTGCTCTGGGACCCCGCCGCCGTCCAGGAACAGGTGACGGCCGCCGGCGCCAACGCCGCTCTCTTTGACATGAAGGGGGACGACGGTCTGCTGGGCTACACCTCCTCTCTGGAGCTGGCCCAGAGCGCCGGAGTCTCCGGCCAGGACGCCGGCCTTAACGAAGCCATTGCCGCCCTCAACGCCCAGGAGGACCTGTACACCGTGGCGCGGGTGTCCTGCTTCCGGGACAACGCCATGCCCCGGCAGCGCAATGACCTGGCCATCCGTTCTTCTTCCGGCAACTGGGTGGACCAGGAGGGGACCCGCTGGCTCTCGCCCTCCAGTCAGGAGGCCCGCCAGTATCTGTCCGGGGTGTGCCTGGAGCTGGCCGCCCTGGGCTTTGACGAGATCTTGCTGGACAACGCCGCTTTCCCCACCTCGGGAGAGCTGGAGCGCATCACCCAGGGGGGCGGAGGAGATACTGCCTCCTCCGTGCTGGCCGGTTTCTACGCCGAGGTGCGGCAGGCAGTCCGGGAGCGCTATCCTGATGTGCGTCTGTCGGTGGCTGCCTCCGGGACAGCCCTGGCGTCCGGCGGAACGGATTCCAGCGGCCAGACGCTCTCTCTGCTGGCTGCCTCCGGCCTGGACCGGATCTGGGTGAGAGACGCAGCGGACTCCTCCGAAATTTACCAGGCGCTGACGCAGCAGGGGTTTTCCGGCGGGGCTGCCGGCCTTGTGTCCATCCTTGCTGAGCCAGGCGGAGAAGATATCAGCTGGTGCGTCTGGTGGGGCCAATCGAACTAGTTTTTCCAGATATTTATAATTATTTTCTTTTTATTTCCTTATTTTTACAATAATATACATTTATTTTTTCTAAATTCCGAAAAATTGGAAGAATTCCACA
>CAJFNC010000039.1 GCA_904393835.1 uncultured Ruminococcus sp.
TCTGGCAGTCGAGCAGATTAGCCAGATATTTGTTCATCACGGCAATCTCACCATCGGATTTAATGCTCATATACTTTTTCATGACACCAGTAAAGATGGCGTAATTGCTTTCACCGTGCGCTACATGATACTGTCCGCCTAAGGGGTATGCCATTGCGTGAACAGTACCGCAGCCTGCCGTACCGAATGCAATACCGGCATAGTTGGAAGCGACCAGGAAATCGTCCAACAGCGCAAGTCGTGCGCCGCGGCCATTGGTCACGATCTTCTTGTAACCAGATACGATCATCTCTATAGCCTTGTAGCCGAAGAGTTTGGTGTAGGATGTGGCATTGGGAGACAGGCAGGACTCAACAGCGTGAACCAGTGCATCGATAGAACTTGTGGCAAAAACACCAAAAGGCAAACCGGACAGCAATTCGGGAATCAGAACTGCCTTATCGGCATACATAGCCTCACCTACTAGGCCCATTTTGGTACCCATACGGGTACGGTTGAACACCGCAATATTTGTTACCTCGCTACCGGTACCGCAAGTGGTAGGAATGATCACCAACTCATATTTACGGGTTAGGGCTGGCATCACACTGTACAGGCTGTCCATAGAAGCATCTTCTGTAGCAACTGCCAGAGCCTTGGCGATGTCGATAACCGTACCACCGCCGATAGCAATGATCCGCTTGCAGCCGGTCTTGGCCGCATCCTGCATGATGCTTTCACACATCACATCAGTGGGTTCCCCCATACCATACTCTTCCTGGAAGATGGTATGGACTTTTAGGCCCAAGGGGCCAAAGTAAGGCTCGAAGATAAATTTATTGGTCAAAACCAAATCTTCAGCACCCAGCGCAAATCCTTCAGCAAATTCCTTGCAGGTCGCATACTTAAAAATCTCGGGTTTCATAATTACCTGGACCATGGAATATCACTCCTATCGTTAAAATCTCATGAGACTTTCGGCTCTCTGTTTTGTTTTAGCTACGGAATACTTCAGTTGGCCATCATTCTACTTTTGCCACAGCAAGTTCCTTGCGATGCAGGTGGATCATCACCGCCGCCACCACCAGAGGCAACAGACCAGACCAGATTGCGTAAGAACTAAACGCCTTCAAAATCAAGTAGACATACACAACCCCAAAATGGTAAAACAGGAGTGTGCATCCAAAGAATTTCATCTTAGGACGGAAAGAAGGGTCTTTATTCAGATATACTTCTGCAAACGAAGAAGAAAATTGGCGGTAATTGTTACTGTTGAAGATCGTAGCACAGTTGAAGCCCTGCGCACCACAAAATATGGACCACTGAAACGCTGTTGCGAACACACAAGGATACAGACGTGTATATACAGGCCAATTTTGTGGAAAGAAATAGACTGCAGCCAACGATACCGCCTCAACAATGATAACCGCATAACGCAGATCGCTCTTGCTGTGTTTGCTCCAATATGCTGAAAGTGCAAATGCCAAAAAGTACAGGAAAGCACTTCCCACACATAGAGCAAACTCCAGCCAATCGCCGTCTATAAGACGCAGTACAATCTTGATCAGATTTGTTGTGTGTGCATTCCCCAGGTTCGTCCATTGAACTACAGAGTACGCTCCCCAAAGGCCTCCCATAAATGCCATGGTCATATGGATATAGGTCGGCATACGATCGAGTCGCTTCATCCCATTCCTCCCTCGTATAATTAGGTTTCATGGAAAAGGCATTTACATTTTACAAATCGCTTACTTCCACAACTCGTCGGGAGTAGGCACGTGATTGTTCGGCATGAAGCGGGCAATGCGGGAAACGTTCATCAGATGCTTATAGTCAAGGTTTTCGGAAATGCTATTGTGCCCCCAAGAGCCGCAGCCTAATGTATTGGTGGGGGCCAGACCGTTGAAATAGCTGCCACCGGCGGAGCTGGCAGAAACCTGATTAATTACGAATCTGGACACACAGAGACTGCTTCCGACATACTCGATATTGGTCTCAGAATCGGAGTGGAAAGAGACGCTGTGACCCTTGCCATCTTTCTCCAGATTCTGGCGGGCAATATCCACGCCTTCCTCCAGCGTGGAATAGCCATAGGCCGCAATCACAGGACACATTTTTTCGCCGCCCAGAGGATCAACGAGACCTGTGCCGACAGGCTGGACCACGATGGCCCTGGTGCCCTTCGGCACACTGAATCCAGCCATTTCAGCAATCGTTTCAGCGGACTGACCGACGGAATTACTGATGGGCTTACCCTTATCATCAAAAATA
>CAJFNC010000040.1 GCA_904393835.1 uncultured Ruminococcus sp.
CGCTGATCCCCAGCCGCTCGGCGGCCGATTCCTGCGTGTAACCAGCCGCCCGGCGTTGGATTTTATAGATATTCCGGCACTCCTCCGGCATGGGAAATTCCTCCTCTACGGGGTATAATAGGCGCAAGGTCAGCAGGCCTCCACATCGTCCATGATCTCGATGGACCCGTCCTGCCGGCAGACCACCAGGGCCGTGTCGGCATATCGGTCCGTGATCCGGACCGCGTTTCGGGTCAGGACCTCCACGGCCTGGAGCTGGTCCGGCTGGACCTGAGCTTCCAGCCACCTCCGGATCTTGACCTGCTCGATGGTTTGTGCAGTAAACATCATGCGCTCCTTTCTCCGTCCATGTCCTGCGCCGGCCCGCCCCCAGGCGGCACCCTGCCGTAAAGCGCGTCGATAGAACAGTGGAGCAGGTCGGCCAGCGCGGGCAGTTTGTTTGCGCTGGGCTGAGTCTCACCGACTTCCCATTTGCGGACCGCGACACTGGATATCCCCAGCCTGTCGGCCACCTGCGTCCGCGTCAGGCCGCATTTTTCCCGAATCGTCTTGATCTGCACGGAGATCACCTTCTTTTGGGCTTGTTTGAGTGGGCACAATGTGATAGAATGAAACCGCAAGTTACAAATTTCTCCTTACCATGATCCAGATGAACTCTGTCTATCTGCATTTTCCTTTCCTTTGTGAGCCGGGACTGAAAGGACATAACCGACGGTTCCGTTCTGTGATAATCATAAATCCTTAATTAAGGACTGTCAATATACGTCGTTCTTAATTAAGATTTTTCGGCATATTTCACAGTTCTTAATTAAGGAGTATTTGATGTTGGACCCTGTCGTATTTGTGCAAAATATCAAAAAATATTGTGAACGCAGCGGCATCAAGCCTACTGTTGCCTGCCGCGAGAGTGGTGTAGGGACCAGTTTTATCAACAACATCGAACGTGGGCAGACTCCATCTGTCTCCAAAGTCCAAATGCTCGCTGATTACCTAGGCGTCACTACCAGCGAGTTGCTTGGGGAAACACCGCAAAGCCTGGTCATACTTGAACACACAATTCCAGCAAATCATGATGTGGATGAATTGCTCCAAGACCTTAAAACTCTGGCTCCTTTTCTGCTAGAGCAATTTGAGCACTCCTGTAGAAAGGTCTGTGCCAATGACCAGGACAGCTCATATACCATAGAGCTGAATCTTCGTTTGTGCGATGCCTCTCTTACCGGGGAATCACGTTCTGAAAAGCATGCGCTCCAAAATCAGGCTGTCTCTTCCTCGTCGGAGGACAATTTAGTCCATCTTTTCCGGTCGCTCCCTATCGACCAGCAAGAGGCCGTGATCAAAATTGTACGAGCCGCCGCAAGGAATCAAGGAGAGGTTGAAAAAAACACAGGAATATCCTCAAATCAATGTTGACATTGTGCGCACATATGCTATACTATACTTCAAGGGAGGGGATCATATGGCGAACATCAACATTCGGATCGACGACAACCTGAAAAAAGATGCCGAGGCACTTTTTAATGACCTTGGCCTGAATATGACCACCGCCACCACCATGTTTCTCAAGCAGTGCCTCTACTGCCACGGTCTCCCCTTTGAAGTCCGGATGGACCCCTTTTATTCCGCCTCCAACCAGGCGCGCCTGCGCGCCTCTCTGGACCGTTTGGAGTCCGGGGAAGGGGCTCCCGTGGTAAAGACCATGGCGGAGCTGGAGGCCATGGCTGATGAGTGAGGGGCTTTCTTTCCGGCCAGAGGCGTGGGAGGACTACCTCTACTGGCAGACTCAGGACAAAAAGACCCTGAAGCGGATCAATCAGCTCCTTCAGGATATCCTCCGAAACGGCTATACTGGACTCGGGAAGCCGGAGCCCTTGAAGAACGACCTCCAGGGCTGGTGGAGCCGCCGTATCGACGGGACCAACCGCTTGATCTATCGCATCGTGGACGGTCAGGTGGAGATCCTTCAATGCCGTACCCATTACGGAAATTGAAAAGTACGAGGCCGGGGCTTCGGCCCCGGCCTCTTCAAAGTCCAAAATATCGAACATTTGTATTATTTGTCGTTTCCGCCGGGAGGTGATGGCACATGGACGCGGCCGAGTATCTTCGCAAATCCCGTATGGAGGAGGGCATGGACACCGAGGAGGTCCTGAGCAAGCACCGCTCCGCCCTGGCCAAGTTCGCGGCCGAGCACGACATCCACATCATCGAGACCTTCAAGGAGGTGGTCAGCGGCGAGTCCCTCTATGCTCGGCCGGAGATGCTCCGGCTGCTCCAGGACGTGGAGGAGGGCCGCTTTGACGCCGTTCTGGTCATGGACCTGGACCGTCTCTCCCGCGGCCGCATGAAGGACCAGGGCATCATCCTGGACGCCTTCCGGGACTCCGGGACCCTGATCGTCACACCGGAGCATACCTACGACCTCTCTGATGACCTGGATGATGAGATGGCGGAGTTCAAGACCTTCATGAGCCGAAGACCTTCATGAGCCGGCGGGAGTATAAGATCATCAACAAGCGCCTCCGCCGTGGGCTGACCCAGACCATCGAGGCCGGCTGCTATGTGGCCAACGCCCCCTATGGCTACCGAAAGGTCTATGTGGACCGTCGCCCCACCCTGGAGATCGTGGAGGAGGAGGCCAAGTACGTCCGCATGATGTACGACATGTATGTGGATGGGTACGGCTGCATCTCCATTGCCCGGTATATCAATTCCCTGGGCGCCCGGCCACGGCGGTGTGACGCCTTCAACCGGACCACTGTGGCCGGCATTTTGAAGAACCCGACCTATATTGGAAAAGTGGTCTGGAATCAAAAAAAGCATATCAAAAAGGGGGCAAAGGGAAACCCCAAGCATATCACCATCTATCAACCTCGGGAGAAGTGGACCATCGTGGACGGCCTCCACCCTGCCATCATCAGCCGGGACCAGTACGACCGGGTGCAGGCCATCATGGGACAGCGCTATATCCCGCCCTCCAACGACGGGACCATCCGGAGCCCGCTGGCCGGGCTGGTCCGCTGCACGAAATGCGGGAAAAACATGCAGCGCATGGGTGCCAATAAAGGCGTGGCGTATTTGTTATGCAACACCAAAGGCTGCTGCGCCGGAGCGAAGTTCGACCTGGTGGAGCAGGCCGTGCTCTCTCAGCTCAGCCGTGTCCTGGTGCAGCTTACCCTGGAAAAGCCGGCGGCCCCCGTAAAAAGTGCCGCCGGCTATGCGGAGGCCCGGCTCACTGCGATCCAGAAGGAGCTGGCCGCGGCCGAGACGCAGAAGAACCGCCTGTATGACCTGCTGGAGCAGGGGGTCTATGATGTCCCCACGTTCCGGGAACGGATGGACGCGGTCAAGGCCCGGCTCTCCGCACTGGAGAAGGAGGCGGGACAGATCCATCGTGACCTGGACGATGCCCGTCAAGCAGACCCCACTTCTCTGGCGGCCAAAATATCAGCCGTGCTGGATACCTATGACAGCTCAGATGCCGCCCACCGAAATGCCCTGCTCCGGAGCGTGATCCGGACCATCTGGTACACGAAAGAAAAGAAGACCAAGCCGGCAGACTTTGACCTCCAGATCGACTTGGTGCCCTATTAACGCCCTCCATGTGTCGGCCAGCCTCTATCCTCTAAGATGCTATATCTTTCTCCCGGCAGCTGTCAAAGATCTTCTTCGTGTGTATGCACACGGCCTCCCGGATACAGGCGTTGTCCTGCACGGGACCGGGCACGACCTTTTCAGGCATT
>CAJFNC010000041.1 GCA_904393835.1 uncultured Ruminococcus sp.
GCTTTGCAGGAAAAGCGTGAACGAATTGAACAGTACAAGGCAAAGTTCGACCGTCTGGATGATGAGGCGCTCTATAGAAGATGGAAGTCTTCCTCTGGGGATGCTCAGCTCGCCTGTCTTTTTTTGCTGAAGGAACGCGGATATTTCGATCGTTCCCAAGATTCTTACAGACAATAATCCTGTTAAAATATTATATTTTCGGAATCATTTCTATTCCTGTGCCCATCAGAAATCCTTAGATCCACATACCATTGTGGCATCAGTCCCTGGATATACCCTCTTAACCGGTGCCAGTCAGATACCCCTTCGGCATACATCTTTCCATTTTTGAAGGAGACAGTATTGACTGCAAAATGTAAATGGATGTGATCTGTATCTGTGTGCAGCCCATAGACTGACTGATAGTCGGAATAGTATTGACAGATATCAAAACCAATCTGCATGGCTCTTTCATAACCAATTGACTCTGATCGATCAAATGACAAGATGAAATGACGGACTCTTCTTCCGCGGTCTTTTCCCCAAAGTTTTTTTACGAGTCTCATCTGTTCTGCAGCATGGCGCGGATCGATGCCATATCCGCCATAATATCCATACCCACCGCTTGCAACATAGTTTACTACATCTTCAAGCGCTCCATCGTCATTGTACGACTTATTCATCATGATAAGCATTGCCATAAAATCGAGACCTCCTCCTGAATTTCATCAATAAGTGGATCATCCATTTTGAATCTCGCTTCATTTAACAGCGTTTGTATCTGACAAATGTGTACGGATGCCTGCTGATAATTTGCATTGTTTGATATCTCAGTTTTCAGTACCGCTCGCCGGATGAGCTCACTTTCACTCAACCCGCTGCTTACTTTCCTGCGATTGAATTCTTCGTACTCATTTTCTGACATTCTGGCTTTAACCATTTTGCTTCTTGTCTCTTTGGATTTAAGCTGGTTCATATCGTTTTCCTCTCTTTTTGATGTTTTATATCCATATAACATATATATAAGCATCATATATCAGTGTCGTACTGACCATAGGTAATATAAATCTCTATGGTGAGATCACTAACTGGTTGTCTAAAGAGTATGGACAGACATCAGGATATATAAAGACAAGCCTCCCACAAGAGATATGCTTTGTGTCACATATCTCTTTACTCTATTGTTGTACCGCTGTAAAAAAGAAATTGCTCCGGCAGGTCACCCTGCCGGAGCCTCGTTATTTTCGGCTATTGTCGCTGCTAAAAAGCAGAAATATCAATAGAAAATTCATTATAGAATAGGGTTTTAAAAATCGAGGAAGTTATTTTTTAGCAAATCATTGCGCACTTTTCTTCCTTCTTTATGTCAGGTACACAGTTGACAAGCGGACGCCCATGTGGCCCGATGTACATAAACTCTCCTATTCTTAGCTCGTGAAGAAGTCTCTTATAATCCTGAAGCGAATTATTGTCACATGCAAGCCGTTTGGCAAGCACATTGACTTTATCGTCTCCTGGATAAAAATATGCTCGTAGTGCTGCCTGGTTGAGAGTTGCAACCGCATTTTTGTCATTAATCCACTGGGAAGCAAACCAACCGGAAAAATCATACTTTCGTCCCTCCCTTAGGATACGGTTCAAAATGCTATTCTCCGTAAAGCGGAAACGCTGGCATTCGTCCAGCACAACCACAACCGGACAGCCGCCCTCCCCCCAGCTTAGCTTCTCGGACCACAAATCAAACAGCAAAAATTGAGTAATCATCGTCTGGGCAGAGAGATTAGGAAGGGTGTCAAAGCGCAGTATGGTGATGCCCGGACGCTCCAGCGCCCAGGAAAAGGTCTGGGAGACTGGTGGCAGCAGGTTGTCCAGGTCCTGCAGCCGCAGCAACGTAGGAGCCATAACCCGGCCTAGTTCCGGGTCATTTTGTATCCAGGTGACTAAGCCAGAAAAGCCAGAGCGGGTATCCCCCCGGGCGATGTAGTCCTTCAGCACATTCCGAAGACCAGCCTGTTGCAAGTTACCCCGTATACTGCCAACAGACATAACGACTTCAGCCACCCGCGCTGCTGTATCATAGGCTTGCTCTCGGCAATTTTGCCCTACCAGCAGCGGCCGGAACGGATGCGCCCGCGCACTCGGCGGGCGTCAGCCCGCCGTCCTGCTACAGCCTTGTCCGTGCTGCTTCCCTCTCACCGCCGGACCGCGGCGCTTTTCGGGAGGAAAACGGGCGCAGGCCCCGCTGACAAGGCTGCCGGGCGCTCGCCCGTGGGAGAGGAAAAACACAGCCGGCCGTCTGTTGGGCGTCACAAAAAACGTCTTTCCCTTTATCCACCGCGGGTATGAACCGCTTGTTCTCCATTGCCCGGGAAAAATAGGCGGGAGTTTTTGACGCCCGCCCGGTAGGGGATACACGACTGAACCTCAATTCTTGACGGATAATCATAAAGAAAAAACGCCTGTGTGCAGGCGTTCCGGCCCGGCCGCTTCGCCGTTAAGCAGCAAAACGGCTGGCCCGGACGCTGCCCTGCGTGCCACCAAACGGCAGTAATCACGGCGCGATACCTGCCGCCCGATTCGCCGGACAGCCTTGCCGGCGGACGCGCTTTCTCCGGCTTTGCGCGCCGGCGTTCCTGGCGGTCAGGCGGCGGTTTT
>CAJFNC010000042.1 GCA_904393835.1 uncultured Ruminococcus sp.
TTGGCATCATGGGAATGCTCGTCAATTTTTTGTCCGGCGGCACCATGGTAACGACTGCAAAATTCAATGGCAAACAGGCGCTTGAAAAAATCCAGACATACGGGGTCTCAGTCCAGTATTGTGTTCCCACCATGTACGCAAAAGAAATCATGGAGTACGAAAAGACGCCCTTGAAGCTGCACACCCTTCGGACTGGTATGATCGCCGGTGCGCCCAGCGTGAAACAGTATATCACATGGTTTGATGAGCAGTTCGGTTGCCGCCTCCTTAACGCATATGGCCTGACGGAAGCCTCCGCGCTTGCAATGGTCGATTGGAACGACCCGAAGGAGGTGCGCTATGAGACGGCAGGAAGACCTTGCCGCGGCGTAGAATTGCAGATCCAGGCAGGAAATGGTCAGATCCTGCCCGTTGGCACCGCTGGTGAGATCCTCTGCCGTTCTGGCGGGGTTATGTCCGAGTATTATCACAACAGGGAGCGGACAAAAGCAGCGTTTACGGAAGACGGCTGGTTTCATACGGGAGATATTGGCGTGATCGATGAGCGGGGCTGCCTAACTGTCACCGGCAGAAAAAAAGACATGATTATCCGCGGAGGCTACAATGTGTTTCCGGCGGAAATTGAAGAGGTGCTGCTTCAACTCCGGGAGGTGCAGGAGGTCTGCGTTATTGGACATCCTGACTCTTACTGGGGAGAAATCATAATAGCTGTTGTTTCTCCGGCAGCAGGCAGTAGGATCACTGCCGAAACGGTCACCGATTATGCAAGGAAACACTTGGCGCACTATAAGGTGCCTGATGGCATCGTATTTGTTTCATCGCTGCCCAAACTGCCCACCGGGAAATATGACAAGACTACGTTAAAGCGCGAGCTTGAAAGGGGCACATTAAAATGGAACTGAAAGGCTTGCAATTTGAGAAAAAGGGACATATCGGTATTCTGACACTGAATCGCCCCGAAAAAATGAATATTCTTGACCATCGGGGAATCGAAGAGATGGATCGGTTCCTGACCGAGTTGGAATTCGATACGGACATCCGCTGCCTGGTGCTGACGGGCAAGGGAAAAGCATTCTGTGCAGGCGCAGATGTGGGTACGGAAGCCTCCTGCGGGCCATATGAAATCGAATATTTTTCTCATATCGGAAAAAATCTGATGGAAAAGATTGCATGTTTCCGGGCGCCGGTCATAGGAGCGATCAACGGACACGCATTGGGAGGCGGCTTGGAAATGACACTCTCCTGCGACTACCGGATCGCGTCTGAAAGGGCCAGTTTTGGCTCGCCGGAGATCACGCTGAGTACGTTGGCAGGCTGGGGCGGCGTGCAAAAATTGGCCTCAGTCATTGGAAAATCTCAAGCAAAGCGGCTGCTGTTTACCGGCATGCGGATCCGTGCAGACGAGGCATTGAGACTCGGCTTGGTGGACGAAGTAAAAGCGTCAGAGGAGGTGCTGCCTGCAGCGCTGGAAATGGCGGAGACGATTTCCGGAATGGCTCCGTTGGCAATGGAGCTGATGAAAAAGGCAATTCGTGAGGGAAAAGATTTCAACGTCAAAGAAATTGGCCAACTTTATGTTACGGAAGACTCCAAAGAAGCATATGCGGCTTTTATGGAAAAGCGGCCAAACCGTGGATACCACAGGAGATAGATGACATTTTTGGCTATAGAAAATAGGATCGTATAGAAGCCTGTAATTTGAGAAAAACACCTATCTGATTCACAGAAGCGGGATAATTCCTGTGCCGCAAAGAATGAAAGTAACAACCAATAAAATAATTGCATACAAAGAAGAATAAAAAGAAAACCGCTCGCCAAGTGAGCGGTTTTCTTTATGCAAAAAGTGGCCTAGAGGCTGCTGGTCAAGGAGATTTTATAGTTTTTCATTGTCCTCTAAAGTGGCAACGGTTCAGTTTAGCTACATCAGGGGATATCGAAATCAGAAAGCAAATTATACAATGGCCCAGTGCCGTTCAGGAGGAATGTTTGCACTTTATATCCGCTCTGAACAACCCAGTTACTAGGTTGATAATGCTTTAATCAGTTACGAAATCTCAACTTATACTTTGTGATTTTTCGGGAAAGAGTTGCTGGATCAATTTTCAGTTCCATAGCAATTTCCCTGTTGCTTTTACCACTGTGAAGGGCATAAATGAGTATCTGCTTCTCACATTCTTCCAGTTGCTCTGACAGCGGCGTCAATAATGTACCCGTAATTGGTTGAGGGGCATATTTCAGCGGCGTTTTTTCTGATATTCCGTCGACAACGGACATATCTATCGACGGCGCCTGATATTGATCCATTTTTTCGGGGACCTCACCGTCAATCACAACGCGCTCGATCAGATGCTTCAGTTCTCGGACATTCCCTGGCCAGGTATGTTTTTTTAACTCTTTGCGAAAGTTGGCTGTCAAAACAACCTTCCTGCCATATCGGCGGTTATACTTTTGAACGTAATATTCAGCTAGGGGCAAAATATCTCCTGGCCGCTCTCTAAGCGGTG
>CAJFNC010000043.1 GCA_904393835.1 uncultured Ruminococcus sp.
TATTTCCTGGAGGAGGCCAAGATCGCCCTGGTGCCCGGCGAGGTGTTCGGGCCCGGCGGAGAGGGCTATCTGCGCATGTCCTTCGCCGCCAGCTATGAGGACATCGTAGAGGGCTGTGCCCGCCTGAAGGAGGCGGTGGCCCGCCTGGGCAGAGCGTGATCTCCCGTTGCTCCGGCGCCGTCGGAGTGATACAATAAGACAAGATGAATGGGACGGCCGCGGAGGACCGCTCCCAGGTAAGGAGGACCGACTTATGAGACTTGCGACGATCAAGTTAAAGGGGAAAGAACTGGCCGGGATCGTGGCGAAGGGCGGCATTCTGCCCATCGCCGCCCTGAATGCGGCCAAGGGTACCGCCTGGAAGGAGGAGATGTACGAGCTCATCTGCGCTCAGCAGGTGCCCGGCCTCACCAAGTGGTACAACGAGGGTGGGAAGGACGAGTTGGAGACCATCCCCGGCCTGGTGCCCCAGGACCAGGTGGTGTATGCCCCCCTGTACCGGAATCCCCGGCGGATCTTCGGCATCGGCCTGAACTACGCCGAACACGCGGGGGATATCGGTTCCGCCGCGCCCCAGGGGTTCCCGGGCAGCTTTTTCAAGATGGCGGACACCCTCATCGGCCCGGGGGATGAGATCCAGCTCCCCACCCTGAAGGAGGCCCAGAAGACCACCGCCGAGGCGGAGCTGGGCATCGTCATGGGCCGGGACTGCCGGGACGTGGCCCAGGAGGACTGGCAGAGCGCCATCGTGGGCTACACCACCCTTTTGGACATGACGGAGGAGTCCATCCTCAAGGGCAACGACTACCTCAGCGGCAACCCCCGGTATCTGTGCATCGTGAAGAACTTCCCCACCTTCTTCTCCTTCGGCCCCCAGCTGGTCACCCCCGACGAGGTGCCCGACGTGCTCAAGCTGGAGGTCCAGTCGGTCCACAACGGCCAAGTCCACGCCAAGAACACCGTGGACCACATGACCCACAAGCCGGACCGGCTGGTGTCCCTCCACAGCAGCATCCAGGGGTGGTACGCCGGGGATGTGCTGGCCACAGGAACGCCCCGGGCCTTCCACATCCAGGACGGGGACGTGGCCGAGTGCCGCATCGTGGGCCCCGACGGCTTCTCCATGGAGCCCCTGATCAACCCGGTGGTGGACCTGAAGAAACATCCTGAGAGACAGTAATGGATACCTGTGTGAGGAGGTTTATTTTATGAAAGCGACATTTGTTCTGACGCCCGCCGAGGCCCGCCGCCTCATCGCCAAGGCGGTCATCCAGATGCCTGAGTTCCAGAAGGCCTGGAAAAATGCCTATGTGATCCTGGCCGGCGGTACCACCAATGCCTTTATCGCCCAGGAGCTGCTGGGGGATCGCTCCATCGAGCCCGGCCGCTGCACCGTGGGTACCAGCTGTGAGGGCCTGCTGTGTGTCACCGAGCCCTCCAGCCGCAAGAGCTTCCCCAATGTGTTCTACAAGGGCCAGCCCGTGGACAAGAAGATCGACGAGGCCCTGCAGGACTACCACGCCGACACCGTGATCATCAAGGGGGCCAACGCCTTCGACCTGGACGGACACGTGGGCGTCATCACCAGCGGCTTCAACGGCGGCACGGTGCCCAACTTCATCGGGTACATGACCTCCAAGGGCCTGAAGTGGATCTGCCCGGTGGGCTATGACAAACTGGTACCCTCCGTGACGGCGGCCAGCCGGGCCCTGGGCGGAGCCAGCCACATCGACATCTCCATGGGTGCCGACCCCGGCATGTACTGCCTGTCCAGCGCGGACATCGTTACCGAGGCGGAGGCTATCCGGATGATGTTCCACTGTGAGGCCAAGGTGGTGTGCGCCAGCGGCATCGGCGGCAACGAGGGGGCCCACTATTGGGCTGTGGACGGCGAGGAGGCCGACATCAAGGCCATGGTGGACTACCTGGAGCAGCACGTCAAGGGCGAGCCCGCCATTCCGGGCAACAAGGGCAACTGCGCCGACTGCCGCTACCCCGGCTGTAAGTACAACGGCAAGCCCCTCCCCGACTGGATGAAGCGCCGGGGCCTCGAAAAATAAGTCCCTACTTGTGTTGAAAAAGGAATCAAAAGAACGTTCTGCGAAACTTCGTTTCGCCTCTGCGTTTTCAGGGACAGGTCCCAGACCTGTCCCTCTTTTCCTGTGCAGATACAGTTGCGAGGACGCTGTGGGGGC
>CAJFNC010000044.1 GCA_904393835.1 uncultured Ruminococcus sp.
GCTCCAAACCGGACAGATGCCAGGAGTGCCATGTAAAATGGCGGGATGCCTCCGGCACCTCCAGAACCGCCGGTTTACGGAACAAGATCCCGCCGCGGATCTTGACATCTTCCAATTCCTGATACCGCTTTGCCAGCGCACGGTCCAGCAGGTCTGCGGTGGCAGTACACCAGCCATAGTCGATCCAATCTCCGGATTCCACGCAGGAAACTGCCCGGGCCGCTGTTGTCAGCTTTTCCTGATACTGCTTTTGAACATCCATGTAAACTACTCCTCCCCTTTTTTGGGGCGAGTATATCATGGTCTGGATTTCCCAGACAAGGGGAAGCGGGAAATCTCCGCAAAGTTCCCACATTTTAGGTAGCTGTTCTTTTCACGACGGCAGCTCACCATGTACGCAGTCAGGGTATTCTTCCCCTCTCCCTTTTATGCTTGTATATTTTAAATAATTATACAAGCTTTATATTGTCTATTTTTAACTTTTCCGACAAGTCAATCCCCCAAACGGGGTAGAGAAATCCTCTGTTCATAGGATATGTTCCATGACCGTCAGATGCTATGATAGCCGTTAGAAAGGGGGCATGTATATCCATGCTCATGAAGCAAGCAGTCTGGGTAGGGGACCGGAAAGTCGAGATTCGTCAGGTGCCCATGCCGGAAGTAAACGGCAGTCCCATCATCCGGGTGACAGATGTTGGCATCTGCGGTTCGGATGTGCATTTCTGGGAGGAGGGATCGCAGCATCTGGGCGTCCACGCAGGCCATGAGTACAGCGGCATTATCTATGATCCCGGCAGCAGCGGCTTCCAAAAAGGAGACCGCGTGGTCGGATACACCCAGAATCCGAAAAATGAGCCCTGTGGCCGCTGTCCCAACTGCCTGGGGGGCGATTTCGACCGCTGCACAAATCGAACCGTGAAAATTGGCATCGGCAGTGAGCTGGAGCATCCGGGGGCCTTTGCAGAATATGTCAGCTGGTTTCCAAGCGGGATGTTCCTCCTGCCGGATTCCGTGAGCAATGAGGAGGCCGCTCTGATTGAGCCCGCAGCTGTGGCACTGCATGCCATGAGCCTGAGTGAGATCAAGCCCGGTGCCAACATTCTGATCCTGGGCGGCGGCATTATCGGACAATGTGTGGCCGAATGGGCCCGGATGTATGGTGCCGGCACCATTGTCCTCACAGAGACCAACGAAAAAAAGATTGAGTTCATTCGGAATGTCGGCATTGTGGATCACGTGCTCAACGGCCGTGATCCGGAAGTGGAGAAGCAGATCAACGCCCTGCTGCCTCACGGGATGGATATGTTCTTTGACTGCGTGGCCGTCGAGGGGCCGTTCAACATGGCCATCCGCAATCTGAAGCGGGGAGGAACCGGCGTATTGGTGGGTGTCTCCATGCATCCGGTCTCCTTTGACTATTACAGCACCGTGGTCTACCAGAAGCGGCTGCAGGGCAGCAAGGGACACGTCCCCACGGATTTCCAGGCCGTTTTGGCGGCACTGACACACCACACGATTGACCTGAAAAAGTATATCACCCGCCGTATCAGGCTAAGTGACCTCCAGCAGGGTCTGGAGCAGATCCGGGATCAGGGAGACGATGTAAAGGTCCTTGTCAAGTGTATGGAGCCCTGAGTTCCCACAATAACAAAGAGAAGGAGCTGATTGTTCATGGGCGACTGGCGTGAGGAATACCAACGCAAGCTGGTCTCACCCGATGAGGCTGTCCGCTGTATCGAGTCCGGTGACCAGGTATTCACCTATGCCCAGGCCGCGATGCCGGTGGCACTGATGGAGGCATTGGCCCGCCGGAAGGATGAGTTGCGGGATGTGACCGTCTACGGAGCAAATACCATGTATCCCTACTCCATTCTACAGTCCAGCGACTACCGCGGGAAAATCAATTACGCCACTTTTTTCTTCCAGGGGTATGAGCATCAGTATTTTGACCGAGGGAATGTCTCCATCATCTCTCCCCACTTCTCGCGTCTTGCCAAATGCCTATCGGATGTCTACCACGTCAATGTTCTGATGATGGAAGTCGCCCCGCCGGATGAGGAGGGATATCTCTACTTCGGAATCGTGGGTACCGCCGCCGGTTGGGATGTGGCGCAGAAGGCGGACAAGATCATCCTTCAGATCAATCGGAAGCAGCCCCGCGCCCATGGCTATCACAACCGGATTCATATCCGGGATGTAACCTGGCTTACAGAATGTGACCAGCCATTGCCGGAGTATCTCCAGCCGGAGTCCAGTGAGGTGGACCGGAAAATTTCGGAGCTGATCCTTCCCATGATCCCAGACGGGGCCACGCTGCAGCTGGGGTTGGGCGGGCTTTCCAATGCCATTGGATATGGCCTGAAAGACCGGCGAAATCTCTCGATTCACACGGAGATGTACAGTGATTCCATGATGTACCTAGCCAAACTGGGTGCCATCAGCGGCAAGCAGGTGGCAGGCTTCGCCCAGGGATCCCAGGCCCTGTATGACTACATCAGTGAAGGCCATGTGGAGTTTATGCCCCTCTCCATTGTCAACGACCCGGTGGAAATCGGCAAAAACGACAACATGATCTCCATCAACGCCTGCATTATGGCGGATCTCACTGGTCAGGTCTGCTCTGAGTCCATCGGCTTCCGTCAGTACAGTGGCACCGGCGGCCAGCTGGACTTTGTCCGCGGTGCGGCGATGTCCAAGGGTGGAAAGTCATTTCTCTGCCTCTCCTCAACCAGAACAGACAAACAGGGAAAGCGGCATTCCAAAATCACCGTGGATTTTCCAAAGGGCGCTGTGGTCACCACACCGCGCTCAGATGTGATGTACATTGTCACGGAATACGGCATAGCAGATCTGTACCTTCGCAGCATTGAAGACCGCGTCCATGCGATGATCTCCATCGCACACCCCGATTTTCGCAAAGAGTTGCATGAGCAGGCCGTTCAAAACGGTCTGATCCGAGACTGAATACCCCGAGTAGCCGAACCCCAAAATATCAGGAAGGAGCATTTCACTATGAGTATGGCAATCGGAGTTATCGGCATCATTCTGGCGCTTGTAGCGCTGATGTACCTGGCATACCGCGACTGGTCCCCCCTGTATCTGGGATTTATTGTCACCCTGATCGTTATTGTGACAAACGGAATGCCTCTGACGGCCACCATCACGGATGTCTACCTGCCCGGCGTAGCCAGTTTCGCCGGCCCCTACTTCGGCATGATGCTCTTCGGCGCCATCATCGGCAAGATCTACGATGTCAGCGGTGCCGCTACTTCCATCGCCCGCGGACTGATCGGCGCTCTGTCGCCGGCCGGCTCCGGCCGTTCCGACAACTTCCGGACCGCAATCGTGGTACTGATCGCTTGTCTGACCGGCGCAGTCCTCACCTATGGCGGAATCAACAATATCGTGCTGATGATCACCATGTTCCCGCTGACCCTGTCCCTCTGTGCGGAGGCCAACATTCCCCGCCGATGGGCCATCGGTATGGCGGTGAGCGGCTCCTCCACCTTCGTTGTAGGCGGCGTCTTCTCCCCCAACACCACCAATGTGGCAGCCATGAACCTGATGGGCACGACCTCCGGTGCAGCTCTGATTCCCGGCATTGTGGGTGCCCTTGTGGAGATCATCGTCATGGTGATTGTGTTCACGATTCTGGTAAGCCGCAGCCGTGCCAGAGGGGAAGTCTTTGCGTATGGCCCCAAGGACACCGTCCACGAGAGCGAGGAAAAATTGCCCAGCCCCTGGCTGGCAGCCATTCCCCTGGTGTTCACCTTTGTAGTGTTCAACTTCCTGCAGATCAACATTACAGTGGTTCTTGCGGTCACCACAGTTCTCAGCGTGATTCTCTTCTATCCCCAGTTAAAGAAGCACGGCGTGGTCAAAATTGCCAACGAGGGCGCTGTCAGCGCCACCAGTTCCCTGCTGATGATTTCCGCCATCGTAGGTTTCGGCTCCGTGGTGAACTCCGCAGAGGCCTTCCAGTTCCTGGTGGACAAATTGCTGGCGCTCTCCATCCATCCCTACTTCCAGCTGATTATCTGCGTGCTGGTGTTTGCCGCCATTGCCGGCTCCTCCACCACTGCAGTCAACCTCTCCCTCCCCGCACTTGGCCCCATCTTTACCGGTATGGGCTATCCTGCCGCGGCCATTCACCGCATCGCGGCCTTTGCCGCCACGGTCACCGACTCTCTCCCCTGCTCCGGTGGTGTCATGCTGGGCTGCCATGTATCCAATGAACGCCTGCGGGACGCCTATCCAGGCATTGCGGTCTCCACGGTTTTGGCCACCGGCTGCGGCACCTTGACGGTCGCGCTGATGTGCATTCTCTTCCCCGGTCTGGCTGTTTAACCGAAATCCTATACAAATCAAGGAGGTCTCCCTATGGAACTGACGCACGTTCGCTACGAAGTAGAACATCATGTGGCCTATATCACCCTGAACAACCCGGACCACATGAACGTATTCGACGAGCCCACGGACAAGGAGCTGATGCAGTGCTTCGCCGCCTGCGAATTTGACCCGGAGGTCCATGCGGTCGTCTTTCAGGCCGAGGGCCGCGCCTTCTCCGGCGG
>CAJFNC010000045.1 GCA_904393835.1 uncultured Ruminococcus sp.
GCTCTCCCGTCTGCAGTCGCAGACCTTGGGCACGCAGACACGGGTTCGGTCATATCCGCTGAGGTGCTCGGCCATGTCCAGATCCAGGTGATCCCGGAGCGACAACAGGGCTTCTCTTACCCGCGGGCTTTTCCGTGTCAGATCCACCGCCTGCAGACGCCGCTTCAGACGCTCGTCGCATACATAGTGGCTTTTCCCCTTTCGAAGCACTGCCCGGATGGGGGTCCTTGTCATCTGATCCTCTATCAGCACAGAAGAGAGAAAGGGCAGGTATTCCTCCAGCACCGCGTTCTGCAAGGCGATGCTGGATGTGGAAATGAGCACCGGCTGATTCGCCAGCCCCTTGGCCGCGCGGCTCCGATTGAACACGATGCCGGCAACCAGATAGGCATAGGTTTTTCCGATCCCCGTCCCGGCGTCGCACAGGGCAATGCTGTCATCCAGCATCGCGTCGAGCATCCGATGGCTCAGGGCCACCTGAGCTGGACGCTCCGCCATGCCGTGGGCGGGGAGAAGTTCTTTGAAAATGTGATCGATCTCTTGATGGGCATTTTGCCTGTTATTCTGTATCATCCGTATAGTCCCCTATCTTGTTTCATTTGTCCTCACCACATTTGCAGCTCGCCCCCCGGTGAGGGATTGGGAACAGTACGGATAAGGTTTGGCGGACCTTCACGGGCACATTCCGAAGGTCTCTACTGCTTTCAACCCTGGGAATGATGGGCAGCTTTGCCAAAGCCGCCCCGCACAGGCCGGATCGCTCTCCGGAGAGAGGGATTCTCCCCGGGTCATGGCGGGCGCTGAACGCCTGTCCGTGTGGTGATCCGCACTGCTGGTATAAACTTGTCAAAGAGCAGCGGAGCCCATTGGCGGCTCCTTCAGGAAGCGAACTGTGTCAGGATCTGCTTCATGTCCTCCAGGTCCTCACCCTGGAGTCCCGCGGCCAAGCGCCGCAGCAGGGCCGTTTGCCTCGGTGTCAGTCGCTGGCGGCCCTGTTGATACCAGTCCGCCATCCTGACACCGCCGCCATACCGGCCACAGACCGTCTCGATGGGGTAGCGAAGCGTGAGCATTTCGATGTCACGGCGAACGGTTCTCTCGCTCACTCCCAGCTCTGCCGCCAGGTTTGAGATCGTCTCCCTTCGCCGCTGGCAGAGCAGGTCCAATATCAGTTGTCGCCGCTCCGCTGCGCCCACGGCCTCACCCCGCTTTCGCTTCCATGCCCTGACTCTACAGGCTAATGCGGACAGTTCTTGTCCGGGTTAAAAAATTTTTTTGAAGAAATTTTCAAGTCTCCTGAAAATGGAAAAACGCCCATCCGGTCCCCTACGGGAACCAGATGGGCAAAAAGAGCCGCTTGATCCGCTGACGTGCGCCGTTGATCCTCTCCGTTCTCCAACGGGGAAGGCAGAGCAAGCGGCACATGGGAAGTCAGCGCATCAAGCGGCTCCGGGGCACAGTCTTGGGTGATTCTATTTTAGGGGCTTCAAGCCAAACGAAATGACACTGGCGGGAATCCTACATTCTCCCCCACAATTCGGACACTTGGTAAAAGCGTATCCATGGGTCCCGCGTGAGAGGATCTCGATCTTGTGGCCGCAGTAAGGACACAGACGTGCCAGTGTCATACTGCTGCTGCGGGAACACTCTGCCCGGAGCCTTTCCTGCTCCGCCTTTACCTGGGCATACTTGACGGGATTTTCCTCCCGAATATTAAATCGCGGCATATCCATCGTCCTCCTTACTGAACCATTCATTCTTCATCACATACGACACGAACAAGCGCATAAGGGTCTTTCAGGTCATCCCTGCCCAGCAGGTGAAGCTGCTTCATCCGGATGGCCAGGGCGGATTTTGATACGCCCATTGCTTCTGCCACGGCGGCAAACTTCTCATATTCCCTGGTGGCAAAGACTTTATTCAGAAGTCGGAGCTTGTCGCCGAGCCCTGCAGCGTGCATCTGGTCGATCAACAACTCTTTGGGCATGAGGATCGCAGCCGTCAGCGTGTTGACACGCCACTCCTCCCAATTGATCGGCCTGTTCCGGTGTCCATACGTGGATGATGTACAGCAGCAAACTTTCCGGCATTGGGCTGGCGGCATATACTCAGCCGGGAACAGCATTCGGAAAATCTGGTGACACGTCTCATGCATCAGGGTGAAGTTCCGGCGGCCGGGATTGGCCTTCTCCCCGGCGAGGGAGGTTTCAAGCAGGATGGTGTGGCCGTCCAGGAAATAATAGCCAGGCGAGTCATCCTCATAGACTCGAACGCCTACATTCTCGAATGCGGTCATTCCCAAGATGGAACCGTTTCGGGACAGGGTGCGATATTCCACCTTCAGGCGCAGGAGCTTTTGCGCAAGTATCTCCGGACAGATCCTCTTTTCAGTGTCATCCTGAGACTCCAACCTCCAGTATGCGTCCACAACTCTCGCCGCAATCCTCTCGATCTTCTCTCTGGATAGATACGGCATCCTGCCATCTCCCCCCGATATGCGTGCTATCTTTTCAGGCTTACCTCATTTCCCTGGTTATCTACTGATCTAATAGCTGATGTCGCAAGTATATCAAACAAATGTTCGATTGTCAAGAGAGTGCAAAAAATCTCACATACACAGATATTGTTCTTGATGCTATTAATCCTTATTTGTTTTGCTTTCTATCAGGTCGGGAAAAAGGAACTTGAATACCCAGGAAGGTTACACTGGTGAAGCGGTCCTTCACTACAATACAAACAATTATATTATTGAGAATGAACAGCGGTGTTGCCACGGCGAAGGACTCATTGCCCGGCGTCCGCAGGAATGTGGAGAACCGGCGGTGCTGGATCTCCGGGGCGGTGAACCGCACCATACCCACCGGGCAGGGGTATCCACCCACCTGGTAGCTGTCGCAGTCCACCAGCCACACC
>CAJFNC010000046.1 GCA_904393835.1 uncultured Ruminococcus sp.
GTATCTGCTGTGTGAGGAAGACCAGATGGAGAAGCACCACATCTCGCCCTTCCGAAGCCATCCGAACCGGTACATGCACAAGAACCGAGCGAAGTTTCTGGCCCTTTGGGCGGCGGCCAGGCGGATGGAGGCCAAGCTGTATCTGGTCAACTACGCCAAGGCCGGGACCCGGTACGCCGATGAGATCCTGCTGATGCAGGTGGAGGACGTGACTTATGACCGGGTGGACACGGTGGATTTCCAGATGTCCCGCCGGGCCTTTCAGGTGTGGTTCCGCTATTGGAACGCCCGGTGCCTGAGTGAGGAGAGACGTCCGGAGAGGCCGAAGTGGCTGCTGGCCCGAAAGGGCTACTACCATCGGGACCAGAACTGTCCCTTTTTGAGAGAAAAACGGGATTTCCAGTGCCTCCTGGAGGAGGAACTGCCGGCGAGCGGGCTGCAGCCCTGCCGGAAGTGCAGCTGCACACCGCTGTGAGGGCGGGCAGCTGAGACAGACGATGGAATCAAAATACGGGAGAAGATACATGGAGAAACAGAAATGGGGGCGCTCCGGTCAGGAGGAGCAGAATCTGGAGGCGATCGCGCGGCTCTTTCCCTCTGTGATGACAGAGCGCCGGGGAGAGGACGGAGCGCTGCGGCGGGCGGTAGACCTGGAGGCGCTGAAGGCGCTCCTCGCCCCCGACGTGGTAGAGGGGGAGGAGTGCTACGAGTTCACCTGGGTGGGAAAGAATGCGTCCCGGGCGGAGGCCGCCCAGGCCACCACCCTCACCCTGCGTCCGGTGCGGGAGGACAGCCGGGACTGGGAGACCACCCGGAACCTGTACATCGAGGGGGAGAACCTGGATGCCCTGAAGGTCCTCCGGAGGAGCTACCAGGGAAAGGTGAGTCTGATCTATCTGGACCCGCCCTACAATACCGGGCACGATTTTGTCTATCGGGACCGGTGGCAGCGCTCCCAGCGGGCGGAGGACGAGCAGCTGGGCGTGTACGACGAGGAGGGGCTGCAGCTCTTTGAAAATACAAAGCGCAATGGCCGCTTTCACTCGGACTGGTGCTCCATCCTGTACGCCCGCCTGCTGCTGGCCCGGGATTTTCTGGCGGAAGATGGCCTGATCTTCCTCAGCATTGGGGAGGAGGAGGTGGCCAACCTCCGGAAGCTGTGCGACGAGGTCTTTGGGGAGGCGAACTTCCGCAACCAGATCATCGTGCGGCGGGGGACCAAGTCCGTCCAGGCCCAGTTCGACACCTGGGACCGCCTGGGGCAGGGCTTTGAGTATATCCTGTTTTACTCCAAAAGCAGTGACTACCGCTTCCCAAAGCAGGTGAAAGATCTGGAGGAGACCAAGCCTGGGAGCTGGAACAACCACTGGCGGGGGACGGACCGCCCCACCATGCGCTATCCCCTGTTCGGCATCCAGCCGGCCACGGGCCAGTGGCGGTGGAGCCAGGAGCGGAGCCGGGCGGCGGCGGAGAACTACCAGCGGATGCTGGACGAGCTGGGCCGGACCGAGCACACGGTCACCCAGGAGGAGATCGACGCCTGGTACGCCCGGCAGGAGGAGCCGGTGGACCTGCTCCGCCTGTCCCAGACGGGAAAGCCGGAGCACTATGTGCCCTCGGCGGACTCCACCCTGCTGAACAGCTCCTGGATGGACCTGCTGGTGGGGAGCTCCTCGGAGATCAAGGCGCTGTTTGGAGAGCGGGTCTTCGACACGGCCAAGCTCACCGCAGTCATCCAGCGCATGCTGCGCTTTGTCCCCAAGGACGCCCTGGTGATGGACTTTTTCTCCGGGTCCGCGACCACCGCCCAGGCGGTGATGCAGCAGAACGCGGAGGACGGGGGCAGCCGGCGGTTCCTGCTGATTCAGGCCCCGGAGCCCTGCCACCCCAGATCTGTGGCCGTGCAGGAGGGGTATCCCGACGTCTGCGCGCTGGGCAAGGAGCGCATCCGGCGGGCGGGGGACAAGCTCCGCAGGGACGATCCGGCGGCCGAAGTGGATATTGGCTTCCGGGTGTTCCGGGTGGATGAGAGCGTCCAGAAGGAGGTGGCCTATCCTCCGGAGGCGTATACCCAGGAGGTGATCGGACAGGTCATCTCCACCCTGAAGGAGGACCGCACCGACTGGGACCTTCTCTACTGGTATCTGCTGGACCACGGCATGGAAGTGCACCGGTCCCACACCTGGGAGATGCTGGAGGGCTGCACGGTGCACTGGGTGGACCAGGGCAAAGTGGCCGCCTGTCTGGAGGAGCGGGTCCCGGCTGCCGTCATCCAGGCTATGGCCGGCCGTAAACCCCGCTGGGCGCTCTTCCGGGGAGACGCCTTTTCGGGGGACGCGGAGCGGACCAATGTAAACGGCCTGTTCCAAATGCTCACTCCCAATACAGAGGTGGTCTTCGTCGAATGAAACTGCAGTTTAAACATCAGGGCTTCCAGGCGGATGCCGCCGCGGCAGTGTGCGACGTGTTCCGGGGACAGCCTCTGTGCACGGCCTCCTACCGGATGGGACAGGAGGGGGACCAGGTGGGGGACGTGGCCAGCGATGCCCTCCAGGCGGATGTGGGGTTTCGGAACCACCCGCTGGTCCCGGAGCTGACCCCCGCCCGCCTGCTGAGCAACCTGCAGGAGGTCCAGCTGCGGGGGGGCTTGAGGCCCTCGGAGGCCCTGTCCGGCCCCGGGATCAACCTCTCGGTGGAGATGGAGACCGGGACGGGAAAGACCTATACCTATGTGAAGACCATCTATGAGCTGAACCAGCGGTACGGCTGGAGCAAGTTTATCGTGGTGGTGCCGTCGGTGGCCATCCGGGAGGGTGTTTATCAGGCTCTGAAGACTACCCAGGAGTGCTTCACGCGGGATTACAAGAAGCCGCTCCAGTTTTTTATCTATCGCTCCGACCGGCTCACCGATGTGGAGCGCTTCGCCTCGGACAACGGCATCCATGTGATGATCATCAACATGCAGGCCTTCAACTCCAGCAAGAGCCAGCGGGTGATCGACAAACGCCAGGATACGTTCCGCAGCCGCCGGCCCATCGATCTCATCGCCCAGACCAACCCAATCTTGATCATCGACGAGCCCCAGAGCGTGGAGGGGCGGCAGACCCAGGAGGGGCTGAAGAAATTCAACCCCCTGTTCACGCTGCGCTACTCGGCCACCCACCGGAAGGCCTACGACATGGTGTACCGCCTGGACGCCATGGACGCCTATAACCTGCGCCTGGTCAAGAAGATCGCCGCCCTGGGGGTGACCCTGACCGGGTCCACCGGGACCAGCGGCTATGTCTATCTGGAGGGGATCGACCTGGACCGGGACAGGCCCCCTGTGGCCCGGGTGGGCTTTGAGGTCCGGGGGGCCTCGGGAGCCCGGCCGGTGGTCCGGACGCTGAGGCGGGGGGACGACCTGTATGAGGGATCGAAGCGCCTGGACGAGTACGCCGACCGCTATGTGATCACCGAGATCGATGGCCGGGACAACTCCGTCACCTTT
>CAJFNC010000047.1 GCA_904393835.1 uncultured Ruminococcus sp.
CGCTCATCACCACCTTGTACCGCCGGCGGCGCACCTGGTCGTATACCTTCAGGCAGTCCCCCGCCATCCGGCGCACCGAATAGAAGTCAAAGATCACCTGGCGGCCATAGGCCCCCAGCTCCACCTTTTTCTCCGGCGGGAGGGCCAGCGCCGCCAGTACGTCCTGCTTCAGCTGTTCCGGCGTGGACATGGGCAGGCCCCGGCAGCAGAAGTTGCCCGCCTGGGCCTCCTCCAGCTTGTCCGGGCCAAACAGCCCCTGATAGCCCTCATTGCCCGCCACGATCACCGGCTTGGCGGCCGACATGGCCTCCAGGGCGGAGCGGGATACTCCCACGAACAGGTCACCCGCCGCCACGATCTCATTGATGTCGGTGCGGGGACCGGTCATCACCACGCAGGTGCGGCCCAGGTCCGCGTTCACTTGGTCAGCCTGGGCCTTGATCTCCTCAAAGACATTGCCTCCGCCGGTGATGATCATCTGGATCCCCGGCACCTCCCGGTCCAGGTCCTTGGCGATCTGCACCAGCTGCCGGGCCACCAGGGCACGGTCCTCATCCATCCGGCTCACATAGGAGATCACCGGTCTCTGCGGGTCCAGCCCCAGCTCGCCCATCACCTTGTCCCGGGACACCTCCGGGGAAAACTTGTTGGTGTCGATCCCGTTGACTGTGACGGTGATATGCTCCTCCGGCACCCCATACTCCCGCATGAGGTAGGCTTTGATGTCCTCAGAGACCGCCACGGTCCGCTGTCCCCAGTTCGTGAGGTAGCGGAGCATCCCCCGGGTCTCAAAGACCCAGTGGGCGGTAGTCACAAAGGGAAAGTGCATGGTGGCATGGAGGGAGCCGCACAGAAAGGCGGGGATCCGGGCGTGGGCGTGGACCACATCCGGCTGCTCCTTCCGAATGATCTCTTTCAGGAGGGACCGGGACCGGCGCATGCAGTTCAGGCTGCGCCGGTGCATAGGCACAGAGTAGTGACGGATCCCCGCCGCCTTGATCTCGGGCACATAGACCCCGCCGTTGGAGGCAATGACAATGTCATGTCCCTCCGCTTTCAGCTCCTTGGCCAGCTCCACGATATGGGTCTCTGCCCCGCCGATGTCCAGCCCCATGGTGGCCATTAAGATCTTCATGGTCTCCCCCTTACTGGGCGTTGTCCGCCCCAGAGATCTGGATATCCACGACTCGGCCCACAAAGCTGGCGTACTTGGTGACGAAGGAGCGGTTGGAATTGACCCCCAGATCGTAGACCCGATTCAGTGCCACGGAGCCGTCTGCCCCCACCAGGGCCTCCCCCTCCAGTGTGAGCAGGATGTTATAGCAGCCCTCCGCCGGAAGGTCCCCATAGGTCCCGTTGTCCAGCTCGCCCGCGTAGGTCCCGTCGCTCACCTGGATGTCCACGATGGTCCCCAGAGAGCCGTTTGTGGTGCGGTCCTCATCAAAGAGCTGGTCCCCCTCCTGGATCGCAGAGAGCATATACTCCGGCTGGTTCTCCAGCTGCATCTGGTAGACCACCTGTGTGGTCGCTACCGTTGTCCCCGTATGGGGCATATGGTTCTTCAGATAGACGGCGGCCGCCAGGGCCACCACCACCAGGATCACGATCACATCAATGATGCTGATCTTGCCGAACAGGCGGCCGTCCCGATCCAAAATCTTCATCCTTCCGCCTCCCTCACGATCTCCGTTACCGGGCCGCTGCCCATATAGCCGGGGCCGCGGACATAGGTGGTCTGTCCTACGCGGAAATCATAGCCCCCGTCCAGGAGCAGGGCCTCTCCGCTGTCGGTGCAGGTGCTCTCCACCGTGACATACACGTCCTCATAGCCCTCGATCACTGCCTCCACATAGCTGCCGGTCTCCTGGTTCAGCACCTGGATCTGTGCGGGGACCGGCTCCACGGAGACCACTGTGCCCAGCTGGTAATTTTTCACCGTATCCACCAGCTGGTCGCCCGGCTGGATCAGGGCGCTGTTCCCCGCCTGCATGCGCTGGAAGAGGATGGTGTACTGCACCGACTGGGCGGCAGGCGCGGCGGCCTCGCTGCCGCTGGAGCGCAGACCGAACCACACCAGAACGGCGCCCACCGCCAGCACCGCCACCAGCACGATGGCGTCAAACAAATTCAGCCGCAGCCGAAATTTCGGGTTATTTTGTTCCATGGGATACTCCTTTCAGGACATCAAGATAGACTTGCTCCACATTTTTTGCAAAAATCTCTCCAGTGAACCGGGTCTGGAAGATCTCCTTGGCCCGATCTCCCATATGGGCAAGGGTCTCCGGCTCATCCATCAGTCGGGCGATGGCCCGGGCGAGGCCCTGGCTGTCCCGGTTCGGGAAAATGATCCCGTCCTCCCCGTCGTCAATGAGCCAGGGGTTCCCCCCGTAGCTGCTGACGATGGCAGGCAGTCCCATACTCATCCCCTCCAGGATGGACAGACTGGAGGTCTCCGTCCCGTAAGAGGCGTTGAGCTGTACGTCCAGCACAGACAGCACCGGGGCCACATCGGTCTGGAAGCCCAGAAAACGCACAGTGTCCTCCAGCCCTCGGCGCTCCACCTCGCGGCGCAGTTCCGGCTCGTAGTCTCCTACACCGGCCACCAGGATCTGAAGGGTCCGCCCCTCCTCTTTCAGCTGTTCCGCCGCCTCCACAATGTGCAGGTGGCCTTTATAGGGCTCAATGCGGGCCAGGATCCCAGCGGTGAAGACGTCGGCAGAGAGCCCGTACTTCTCCCGAAACGCCTGACACACCTCCGGGGTGCTCCGCTCCACAGGAGCCACCCCGTTCATCATCACGGTGATCCGCTTGGAGGAGATCCCGCCGTCGGTGAGGTTCTCCGCCGCTGCCGGACTGACCGCGATGATCCGGTCCGCGTAGTGTTCATTCACCCACTTGTTTACCCATCGCCCCGGGGGATACCGCAGCTTCGCGGGCACCGGAAAGGCGGAGTGGCGGGTATAGATCACCTTTTTCCCGCACTTTCGGGCGGCGATCCGCCCGGACAGAGCTCCATGGGTGTGGACGATATCCGGATCGACCCGGCGGATCAGCTCTTCCAGCACCTTGACGTCCTGCCGGTCATAGGAGCGGTCGGCAATGCCGTCCACCTCGTAGACGGTGGTGCCCAGCTCCTCCAGCGGGGCTTTCAGCAGGCTGACCCTGGGAAGGGCCACCGCCGTATCAAACTGAGTCCGGTCGGTATACTGGAGGTAATTGATCAGCACCCGTCCCGCTCCGCCGATGTTGGTGTCGCTGATGATGTTCAGTACTCGGATCATGTCTCTCTCCCCCTCTCCGGCAGACGGTCTCTCCGGGACACCAGCCCGCCCAGGGCGATGAACACCCAGAACAGGAACATGACCCGGTAATTATAAAAGGAATAATCTGTCATGGCCTGCACCAAAAAGCCCGCCATGCCGGCCGCCAGGGCCACCTGATACATCCGGCTAACGGGGTCCTTCTCCCGGCAGAAGGCGGCACACAGGTCCCGGAAATAGTGGAAGAGCAGCAGCAGGAAAATGACCAGCGCCACGATCCCCGCGTCGCAGACGATCTGGAGGAACAGATTGTGGGAGTGGGGCGCAGTGACCCCGCTGTAGCTGTAGCTGGGGTATACCATGTTAAAGGCGGCCTCCCCCGGACCGATGCCGCACAGCCAGTAGTCCTGGAGCATGGCCAGAGTCCCCAGCCAGATGGACAGGCGGTACGAGGTGGAGCTGTCCCCCAGATCTCCGATGCTGGTGAACCGGGCGATCACCGAGTCGGGCAGCACAAAGTACAGCCCCACCAGCAGCAGCGGAGTGAGCAGGAGCAGCCTGGGCTGCAGGAAGACGATAAAGACACAGCCCGCAAACAGCAGCCCCAGCCAGGCCCCCCGGGAGGAGGTGAGGAGCATGCACAGGCACATGATCCCGCAGCAGCACAGATAGAAGATCCGCATGCCCCAGCTCTTGGCCGCCAGCAGGCTCGCTCCGCCCAGGGCGATGACCAGGATCAAATACTGGCCCAGCATATTGGGGTTCTCCAGGGTAGAGGACACCCGGAAGCTGATGTCGCCGAACATGTCGCTGTCCACCCAGGCGTCCGACTGGTAGCCCCAGCCGAACACATACTGGAGGATGCCATAGAGCGCCACCACGGTCCCCGCTGCCACCAGCAGGAAAAGCAGGGTATCCAGCTGACGCTGGGTGGTGATGGAGTTCTCCAGGACCAGGGCGAACAGAATAAAGGCCACCGTCAGACACCCGCCCAGCAGGCTCCCGGCCCGGGTGACGGAGAACCAGGTCCCCACCAGATAAATGGCCGCATACATCCAGATATACCGGTTGAATGGGGTGTAGAAGAGCTCCAGGTCCCGCCGGTCCATCACCTGGAGCAGCAGGGAGAAACACCCCACCAGGGCCAGTCCCAGCACCGCCATGGTGGGCAGGATGGGAGCCAGAATGGCCGCCGCCCCCGCCCACAGCCAGCATTTCTGAAAAATGCTCCCTGCGAACAGCCTGCGCAGGTGGAGCACCTCATAAATCCGGCACAGCCCGGCATGGACGGCCCTCCACAGGCGGGTAAACAGACTGCTCTCCGTTTCCGCCCGCTCCCGCCGGACCGGGGGATGGATGAACCACTGGATAGCGCCGCTGCGCTGCCACTGGCCGCTGAACCACAGGCACACGGCCGCCAGCACCTGGTACAGGACGCTGGCTTTTACGATCCGCTGCATTCGTTCCATTGCTCAACCTCGTTTTCTCATTCGTTTTCCCAGCACGCTGCCGGCCAGTTTCATCTCCTCCAGCCGCAGCAGGGCGGCCAGAAGGAAATAGACCGCTGCGCCCACAGCGGCGCAGACGCCCAGCAGGACCAGCTCCCCCAGCTTTCCGGCCGGCAGCAGGCCCTCCAAGCCATTCCGGGTCAGCCACACCACCACAGACATTCCCGCCGCGGACAGGAGCATCTTCCCAAAGTCCACCGCGAACGCCCGGGAGAGCACTCCTTCTCCGCGCAGCTCCAGGGGCACCAGGAGCAGGATCGCATATAAGGTGGAGGAGACCGTGGAGGAGATAGCCAATCCCGCCACGCCCAGAGGCTCCATCAGTGCCATGCACAGCCCGATGTTGACCAGGATGGAGATCCCACCCGCCACCAGCGGGGTGCGGCCGTCCTGCTTGGCAAAGTAGGAGCGGCTCAAAATGTTCTGCAGGCCGTAGCCCACCATCCCCAAGGACACCCACACCAG
>CAJFNC010000048.1 GCA_904393835.1 uncultured Ruminococcus sp.
TTCTTCGCCTTGGTCTCGGCCAGAACTCTCTCGATGTACTTGTTCATGATGACATTCCTCCTATAGTTATATTTTTGTGGCGATTTTCCAAGATTTTGACAGAAACCTTTCATCTTGCCTTTGGAAGGAGCTCCAAGGGCCCTCCAAAAGGGCTCTATCGCTCGTCCTTATGTGTAGTATAACATAAAATCCCAAGAAGTAAAGCAAATTTTTTGTGGGTGTCACCACAACAAAACAGCTGTGGAAGTTCCCAGCCTTTCGTTTCTTTTCACAGAAAATAGATGTTCAATTTGTCAAAAGAGACAAAAACGGCTGGATTCCAAAACGGAAATCCAGCCATCTACAATCAGAATGCAGGAGTTCAGTCAAACGCCAGCCCCAGATAGGCCGTGGAGGACCAGTCCCAGGACCGCTCCCGCTCCGGGGAGAGCCACTTGAGCATGCCGAAAGGAATCTCCCCGTTTGGCGTGCGGTAGATCCCCGACCAGGCGGGCAGAAGCCGGGACAGCCACCCCAGCACCCAGTCCAGATCTCCGGGGGCGGCCAGCAGCTCCTTTACCAGAAGAGCGCCGTTTTCCATCCCCTCGGCGCACAGCACTGTCACCCCGTGCGGTGCCTCCAGGGCGTACAGCCCTCCGCCCGGGGTCAGGGCACTGGCCCCGGCTTGATAGCAAACCGCCTCCTTTGAAAGAGCGATGTGGGGGATGCCGGCCAGCCGGGTCTCCCGAAGCCCCCTATAGTCCGCGGCGGTCAGCCGGTCCAGCCTGGGCACCTTTCCAGAGGGCATCTCTACGGAGTTTCCCGGCTGGTATTTCTGCTCCCCGTGGACAAAGCACTCCCGGAACCCGTTCCGCCCGAAAAATTGGTGGAGAGAGGGCTCCGCCGGGACCGTCGTCACCGCCGGAATGCCCCAGGCCCGGAAAAAGCCGTCCGCGTCGGAGAGCAGCCGCCCGGCCAGCCCTCTCCCCCGGGCCTCCGGATGGGTGGCCACGGCGTATAGATAGGCCGCCCGGTACTCCCCCCGCTCCGGCACCACAAAGGTGGTGTCGAACCAGGCGGTCATGGCCTGGACCACCCCGTCTTCTTCCAGCATGAGCATCCGCTCCGGCCGGTAGCAGGTGTCATAAAAGTTGTCCACATAGGCCCCTTCGTCCCCAAAGGCCAGCTGCCACAGCTCGCGCTGGCGGGGGATATCGGCGGGGTTGGAGAGACGGGTCTGGATCATAACGCTCTGTGCCTCCTTTGATCGGGCAGGGATCTCTCTGCACAAGCGGCCCCAGCGCTCTGGCGGGCAACGGGACCGATCTTGCGCCGCTTTTAAAACCCGGGGTACACGTCGCTCTTCCGGGGCATGATGATGGCGCACACCACATAGATCCAGAACAGCGCCGAGAAGCTGAACACCGTGGCCACCACCCAGGCCACCCGCACCAGGGTGGGGTCGATGTCGAAATACTCTGCAATGCCGCCGCACACGCCGGCCACCATTTTATAGGGTCCCTCGGTCTTATATAGCTTTTTCATGTCTCATACACTCCATTCCAAATGCAGGGGCCGCGCCCCCTCTGTCGTTGTCAATAGCATACTACGGAAGGATTGAAAACATCCTGGGAATCAGATTAAAGAAACATAAAATTTGACAGGCTCTTTTTTTACAGATCCGGCGCCCGGACCAAATAAAGTTTCCGGGCCAGCAGAGCCGTGGAAATGGTAAAGAACACCTCCAGCGCGGTGGATACCATCCCAGGGATGAAAAACAGGACGGCACACCCCAGCACGATCAGGCCCCAGGCCATCAGCAGGCGGCCGTACTGCTCCGGCCGGCTCCGGCGCAGGGCCAGCAGGAGCACCAAAAGGGCCAGCATCAGCAGGGCGCAGGCCCCGGCGGCCAGCCCCACATGGAGGGCGGCAAACCGCGGGAAGTAGTCGGGCAGGTAGGGGATGGCCAGGGCATATCCCAGGGCCAGGCAGGCGGCCAGCACCAGCCAGGACACCGCCATTCTCAGCCACTGTCCGGGCAGGGAGAAGGCCAGGCGGTTGACCACCACAAAGAAGTAGCTGCCCGCCAGCAGCCCCCAGTAGAGGAAGCCCCGGTAGTGGTCCCGCCCGGTGACGGCGAGGACTGAAAAATTGCTGCCGAACCACTCTGTGCTCCCGGCAAAGGAGAGGGTGTACACCGGGATCAGGAAGCAGGCAAACAGATCCAGCACAAAGTGGCGTTTCCGGTTCCGCGGCCTCATCCCTTGACCGGCACCGCCTCCAGCTCCCCCTGGTCGTTGAGGATCACCTTCTGGATGCTGTTGCCGGTGTTCTTCTGGATGTCATCCAGGCGGAGGCCCTCGGTGATGTTGGACACCAGGGAGTAGGCCACCCCATGGCGCTTGGCCCGCCCGGTGCGGCCGATGCGGTGGATGTAGTACTCGTTCTCATCGGGCACATCATAGTTGAACACCGCGTCCACGTCGTCGATGTCCAGCCCCCGGGCGGCCACGTCGGTGGCGGCCAGCACCCGCAGCTTGCCCTCCCGGAATTTCTGCAGGGTCTTCTCCCGCACCCGCTGCTGGATGTCTCCGTGGATGGCCTCGCAGGTGATCCCCCGCATCCGCAGCAGACCGGAGAGCCGGTCGGTCATGTTCTTGGTGTTGCAGAAGGCGATGACCCGGTCAAAGCCCCCGATCTCCATGAGGCGGACCATGGCGTCCACCTTCTCGTTCCGCTCCACGTCCAGGCGGTACTGGCTGATGTCCGGCTTGTTCTGCTCGTCGGCCCGGACGGTGATCTCCACCGGGTCCCGCTGGTACACCCAGGAGAT
>CAJFNC010000049.1 GCA_904393835.1 uncultured Ruminococcus sp.
TGGTGGCCTCCCCCCTCCCCACCAGATAGGTGAGGTAGCGGCGGACGGTGACCGAGGAGAGCCCCACCTGCTCGGACAGGGCCTCACAGGTACAGCCCTCCCGGGGGGCCCGGGACAGGCAGTCCCGGATCCGGGCCAGGGTGCGCAGCTGCAGCCCCTTGGGGATAAGGGCCGCGCTGTGGCCGCTGGCCAGTATGGCGTCCAGCTCCTCCTGGCTGACGCTGGTGTGGGCGGAGATGGCCTCCCGCTGGCGGCAGAAGGTGTCCAGCGCCTGCTGGAAGCGCTGGGCGGTGAAGGGCTTCACCAGGTAGTCCGCCACGCCCAGCCGCAGCAGGGCGTCCACTGTCTTGCTGTCGTTGGCGGCGGTGACCATGACCACGTCGATGGTGATCTCCTCCGCCCGCAGCTCCCGGAGCAGCTCCAGTCCGGACATGCGGGGCATGTAGACGTCCAGGATGAGCAGCTCCGCCGGGTGGGTCCGAAGCCAGGGCAGGGCGTCCCGGCCGCTGTGGAAGACAGCGGACAGAGAGAACCGGGTGTCCCGGGAGAGAAAGGTCTGGTTGATGGTGGCGATCATGGGGTCATCTTCCACAATAACGGTGCGGTACATGCGATCAAACTCCTATCAAGGGTTCTCCGGAGCGCTGCTCTGGGGCGGAGAGACGGGATGGGTGGGGAACGAGAGGAAGAAGGAGGTGCCGGCCTTGGGTTCACTCTCCACCCGGATCTGGCCGTTGTACAGGTCGGTCAGGTCCTTGATCTGGACCAGGCCCAGACCGTGCCCCTCCCCTGCCTTGGTGGTGACCCCGGGCTCAAAAATATAGGGGAGCAGCTCCGGAAGGATGCCGGGGCCGGTGTCCTCTACGCACAGCATGAGGCCGTCCGGGTTTTCCAGGATGGAGACATGGATCTCCTTCTGCTTTCGGGTGGAGTGGTTCAGAGATTCGGTGGCGTTCTCGATCAGGTTGCCCAGGATGGTCACCATGACCCCGGAGGGCAGCATGTGTTCCCCGGCGGACAGAGAGCTTCTGGGGTCCACTTGGAGCTGGATGCCCAGCTCGGCGGCCCGGCTGGTCTTGCCCACCAGCAAGGCGGCCACTGCGGTGTCCTCGATCTGGTTCATCACCCGGCTCACCGACTGGTGGTGGACCTGGGACACGTCCAGGATATACTGCTCCGCCTGCTCCACCCGGTCCAGCTGGATGAGCCCCAGGATGGTGTGGAGCTTGTTGATAAACTCGTGGGTATAGGCCCGCATGGCCTCCACCAGGTGCCGGCTGCCCGTGAGGGCCTCGGCCAGGTTGGTCACCTCGGTGCGGTCCCGGAAGACCGCCACCGCCCCTACGATCTCCTCTTCTTCCCAGATGGGCATCCGGCTGGCGAGGACCTCGTGAGAACCGGGCATCGGATCCAGGCGGACATTGTACTCCGACTTTCCGGTGGTGAGCAGCCGGGGCAGCTGGGAGGAGGGGGAAATCTCCAGCAGAGACCGGCCCAGTACCTGGTCGGGGGAAGCTACGTCAAACATCTGCAGGCAGGCGGGATTCATATAGGTGATGACCGCATTTTTGTCGATGGCCAGGATGCCCTCCTCCAGGGATTCCAGGATGTCCTCCCGCTGGTGAAAGAGCTGGCGGAAGGCGTCGGGCTCATAGCCCATCAGGGAGTCTTTGATGGCTCCGGACAGGTGCCGGGCAAAGACCAGTCCCACGCCGGCGGCCAGGAAGGAGAGAATGGCAAAGCAGGCCACGGTGTCGATCACGGTGCGGTTGACGCTGTGCATGCCCAGCCCCACGGAGACGAAGCCCAGCAGCTCCCCCTCCCGATCCACTACCGCGGCGAGGGCCCGGTGCTCCACCTCAGACACGCCGGCGCCGGTGTCCACCTGGGTGCTCTCGCCGTTCAGGACGGCCAGGGACTGGTAGTCCGGGTAGACTGTCCCCACATAGACCGGGTCCGGGCTGTAGCGGATCACCCCCTCCCGGTCGGCCACCACGATGGCGTCGATGTCCTGAATGCGGGTGATGGTGTTGTTCAGATACTCGGTGAGGGTGCTGTCGCCGCTGTGTCCGGCGAGTACGTCCACCACCTGGGGAGATTGAGCCAGCACCTGGGCGGAGTTCATGAGATTGCGGTCCAAGGCTTGATACTCCATACGCAGAGAGAACAGCAGCGTAGTGGTCATGCCCATCAGGGCAGTACTCAGCACTAAAAACAGGCTGAGAGACTGGATCCGCTGGCTGATCGATCGTTTGGCGCGCCCTTTCATTTCCCCCATTCCTCCTCCTAAAAAATAGATACCTGCTTGTTTCTGTACGTGTTCCAGTGGCGCGAAGAGGAAAAATCCCCCAAGTTCTCTCTGTTCTGTACAAGATATATTATAAAGAAAGGATATAGAACTGTCAAACATGCGCAAGGATTTTGTAAAAAATTTTGGCAGATGACTTTTTTTAGTTTCAAAAGGGTGTACAAATCGGCGGCAGGCTGTTTAAGATAGGGCGCGTAAAAGGCCCGACGGAAGGAGGGAGTGCCTATGGAAGAGATCAAGGCAGAATTGACGGCACAGCTGGAGAATCCGGTGGCCTTCACCATCCCGGTGCTGGGGGGGATCCCCGTGAGCCAGTCGGTGGTGGTGTCGTGGATCATCATCGCGGCGCTCACCCTGGCGGCCATCCTGCTCACCCGGAACCTGAAACCGGTGCCCGG
>CAJFNC010000050.1 GCA_904393835.1 uncultured Ruminococcus sp.
ATGGGAAAGGAAAAGAACTCCACCTCATGGTTGCAATGGGAAAAGGCGGGCGGGTGGACAGCCCGGCCGTGGAGGACCATGCGATTGATGTCTGTCCCGGTCTGCTTCATCCTGGATCACACTCCCAAACTCGTTTGTTCCTCCCATCTATATGATGTGATCCCCTCCGGTATGTCCCCCCTCCTTCGCCGGAAGATTCCAATGCGTTGTATCAGCATCGTAAAATACAATTTGGATCCGTTCAGCGGGACCTGTACGCAAAAAACAGCCTGTACCGGAACGTCCGATACAGGCTGATATATGGATCGATCAACGCCGGCCGAACCCGCCGCCGCGGCCGCCCCCAAAGCCACCGCCCCGGGAGAAGCCGCCTCCGCGGGCCCCTCCCCCGAAGCCGCCGCCCCGGGAACCGCCAAACCCGCCGCCAAATCCTCCACCCCGGGAGAATCCTCCGCCGCGGGCACCGCCGGAAAATCCGCCGCCCCGGCTTCCTCCCGAGCCGCCGAAGCCGCCAGGTCCCTGGAAGCCGTTGAAGCCGCCTCCGCCGGGCCGGCCACCTGGGCCCCGAGGACCTCTGGGGGGAGGCGGAGGGGGACGCCGCCACCGCCGCCGGTACCAGCCCCAGCCCGGGCCGTGCCAAAACAGGATGGGCCGGAACACGTAGGGGGGATTGGGCACGCCGTAGTACCGCTGACGGTAACTGGTATACCGCATGCTGTCCAGTACACTGGCGATCACCAGGAGGATCACCAACAGCATCACCACCGCGGCGACCACTTCCCCGGCGCTGCGTCCGCCGTAGACCTGGTCCCCGCTGTTGTTCAGATAGCCCAGACCGTAATTGTCCAGGTAGAACTCGTTGATCCCGTCAAAGAGGCTCAGCACCCCCACACCGAAGTTTCCGGCCATGGCGTCCTCATAGAGATAGCGGTCCAGATAGGAGGACACCTGGCTGTCTGTCATGGGGTAGTCCGGCCCCACCGCCAGATAGCAGTCGCCGTTCTCCGCGTTCACCACCAGGATGCCGTCGGCGGAGGCCAACTGGATCTCCACCCCCAGATCATAGGCGTAGTCGCCGATGTCCTCCGACAGAGAGGACACGGTGGCCACGGCGATGAGGCTGTCATAGCGCTCCACCCAGTTGGCATTGTAGAGGGCGATCTGATTTTCCTGGGCCTCCGAGAGCACGTCCGCCCCGTCGCTGATCCAGTTCAGGTAGGTGCTGGCGGACAGGGAGGTGTCCAAATCCGACGAGGGGGGCGGCACGGCCTCCGCCTGGGCGCCCCGCCACCGGCCGATCCCAATGGCGGCGGCAACCATCAGCACCGTGAGCAGAACGGCCACCCCTGTTTTTCGAAATAGTTTCATGGCGTCTCCATTTCTCAAGTATGACATTTCTGTAAAAGAGTTCGCTGCTCCCGGGGCAGGGACCGCGGTCCAAGCACGTACCCTCGTCTGTCCAGCTTTCGTCCAGGCACCGTCTCCCTGGAAGGGGAGGCCCCGATGGGCTTTGTCCTCCGGGGAACCGGGCGGCCCAGTGTGCCGCCCCTACGAAGAGATTACAAACCATCCGGGACGGGCGGGTCTGGGACCCGCCCCTACGGCGAAAACACACCGGGAGCGTTGGTTCGGCAAAGCCAGGCACAAAAGTTGAACCGCACCAGCCGCAATTTTTGCAAACCCAGGGCCCAGTGGCCCGGCGGGAATTCAGACCCGCCACTCAGATTTTGCGCGCCGGAAATTTTCTGCCTGACCCAAGGGATACCCCCCCGTAATGAGGGTCTGGGGGTAAGGCGAATATGGACACGAAGTGTCCATCCTGAGCCGTCCCCCGGCGGTTCTTTGGTGACTTTCTGGCCGTCCAGAAAGTCACTCGCCCCGCACTGCGCCCGCAGGCGCGTTTCGGAGCGCAACCGCCCGCAGGGCGGCTCTTAGCGCGGAGATGGCGAGCCCCTTGCAAAGCGGCGCGTCGAAGCCGTCGCTCCCTACAAAGAAGCAGGCAGCGAAATCCCCGCGGTCAAAAACAGGGATCAGCCTCTCAGCTCCAGCAGCTTCTGCTTCAGCTCGCCCTCGATGCGGCCCAGCTCCACCTCGGCCTCTTTCCGCTTCTGGCTGCCCTCGTTCTGGATCTTCATGACTTCATCCAGGGTGGAGATCAGCTGCTCGTTGGTGTGCTGGAGGGTCTTGATGTCCACGATGGAGCGCTCGGCCTCCCGGGCAGTCTCGATGGTGCCCATCTTCAGCATGTCCGCGTTCTTCTGGAGCAGCTGGTTGGTCATCTCGGTGACGGCGGACTGGGCCTTGGTGGCCTGGCGGGAGTGCTCCAGCCCCAGGGCCAGCACCATCTGGCTCTTCCACAGGGGGATGGT
>CAJFNC010000051.1 GCA_904393835.1 uncultured Ruminococcus sp.
CAGTGCCTTCCGCTGCCAATCCACCGAACGCTGGACGGTCTTGAGGTCGGTGGTCCAGCTGTAGCTCCGGCCCGGCCCATACACGGCACCGAAGTGGATCTGATAGAAGACCTTGTCCCGGAAATGGGAAAACGCCTTGCCGAAGGTGGGGAAGTTCTCCGACTCAGCGGTGGCGAGGTCGAAGTAGTTGATCCCCTGTTCAAAGGCCAGGCGCAGAGTTTCCACGCCCTCGCGCTCCCCTGCAGAGGCGATGGAGCTGGTGCCCAGGCCCAAAACACTGATTTGATCGCCGGTACGGCGGTTCATGCGGTATTCCATGCAAAAATCTCCTCACATCATGTTCCTGAACAAGAGGGACCGGACCGGAAAGGGGTGCCGGCATACCGCGTTCCGCCCAGGCCCCGCTCTGTTCGTTCAGGATAGCATGGGGGGATGCCGCTGTCAATCGTGGAGCTAACTCCAAGAAACGATGCTTTTTTCCGATGGAGAAGCAAGAAAGTATATGATAATCAGAATATATTGAAGGCGGACCCGGTTTGCCAGCCGCCTGAGAGCGGATCTTTCCCTGGAGACGGGGGAGACATTGTGCTATGATAGGGGAAAAGGCCGTGCAGACGGCGGAGCGAGGGAAAAGGAGCGGATGCACATGAGCCGGAGGATCCTATGCTGGGGAGATTCCAACACCTACGGGTACGCCCCCCAGTCCCCCCTGGGCGGGCGCTATCCGCCCCAAGTGCGGTGGACCGATCAGCTGGCGGCGCTGCGCCCGGGCCGGGAGGTCTGGAACTGGGGGGAGAACGGCCGGGAGATCCCGCGCCGCCCCTGGGAGCTGCAGCGCCTGGAGGAGGCGCTGCAGAAGGCGGCCCCAGTGGACGGGGTGGTGATCATGCTGGGGAGCAATGACCTGCTGCAGATGTCCCCGCCCCGGGCGGAGGTGGCCGAAGCGCGGATGGGGGCCCTGATCGCCTGGCTGCAGGCCCGGCGGGGCCAAGGGACCCGGATCCTCCTGACAGCGCCGCCTCCCATGCGCCGGGGGGCCTGGGTGGGGGAGGACGCCTTGGTGGAGGCCTCCCGCACTCTGGCCCAGCGGTACCGCGCCCTGGCCGGAGCGCTGGGCATCCCCTTTGCCGACGCGGGGGCGTGGGAAGTGGAGCTGGCCTTTGACGGGGTCCATTTCACCCCCCGGGGCCATCAGGCCTTTGCGCGGGGGATGGATCGGGAGCTGCGGGCGCTGGATCTGTAAAGTTTACAAAAGGGCCCTTGTATCCGGCCACCGGCTCCAGTATAATGGAAAGCAGTCCGGAGGGGATCCTCTGCGGCCAAAGGAGTGAGTTTATGGAACAATTTCGAAACAAGAGCGGCTACATCTGCGATATGGACGGCGTGATCTACCACGGGAACCGCCTCCTGCCCGGCGCCAAGGAGTTTGTGGAATGGCTGTACCGGGAGAATAAGAAGTTTCTGTTTTTGACCAACAACAGCGGGAAGACCCCCCGGGAGCTCCAGGACAAGCTGGCCCGCATGGGGCTGGAGGTGGACGAGAAACACTTCTACACCAGTGCTCTGGCCACGGCGGAGTTCATTGCCACCCAGTATCCGGGCGCCAAGGCCTATGTCATCGGAGAGCCGGGGCTGTACAACGCCCTGTATGACCGGGGCATCACCTTGAGCGATGTGAACCCGGACTATGTGGTCATGGGGGAGTCCCCCAACTACAACTACGACGCCATCTGCAAAGCGGTCCACCTGGTGCAGAAGGGGGCCCGGTTCATCGGGTGCAACTCCGACCTGACCGGTCCCACCGAGGAGGGCCTGGTCCCCTCCTGCCGGGCGCTGGTGGCCCCCATCGAGATGGCCACCGGCCAGAAGGCCTACTTCATCGGCAAGCCCAACCCCCTGATGATGCGCACCGGCCTGAAACTGTTGGGGGTCCACTCCCAGGACGCCGCCATCATCGGAGACCGGATGGATACCGACATCGTGGCGGGCATCGAGAGCGGCCTGGACACCCTGCTGGTCCTCTCCGGCGTCACCACCCGGGAGGAGATGGAGCGCTTCCCCTACCGGCCCCGCCTGATCCTCAACGGGGTAGGTGAGATCCCGCCCGCCCAG
>CAJFNC010000052.1 GCA_904393835.1 uncultured Ruminococcus sp.
CTGGAGCGGGAGCGGGAACGGGCGGAGGGAGAAAAGCTCCGGATGGGCCGGGTCTACCAGGCCCTGGGCGTGAGCGGCGGCGCGTTTCTGGTCATTTTGCTCCTGTGAGGGACTATAATACTGTCTGCGGCGGGAAGCCGTCCCGGGGCGGACACCACGAAAGAGGGATGGACATGGAGGTAGACCTGATTTTCCGCATCGCAGCCATCGGGATCCTGGTGGCGGTGCTCAACCAGGTATTGATCCGGGCGGGCCGGGACGAGCAGGCCATGATGACCACTCTGGCGGGGCTGGTGGTGGTGCTGATGATGGTGGTGCAGGAGATCGCCGACCTGTTCGCCCTGGTAAAAAATCTGTTCGGCCTATGACGGAGCTGATGATGCGGGCCGCGGCGGTGGCGGTGGCCGCCGCCCTGTGCGCCTCGGTGGTGCGGAGAGGGGCCCCAGAGATCGCACTGGTCCTGATCCTGGCGGCAGGGGCCTGGGTCCTGCTCAGCATCCTGGAAAGCCTGGAAGCCATCACAGTCCTTATGGAGGAACTGGCCCAGCTGGCCGGGCTGGATCAGACGGTGGTAGAGCCGGTCTTCAAAACGGTGGTGCTGTCCATCCTGACCAAGCTCACCTCGGAGATCTGCCGGTCAGCCGGAGAGGGCGGCCTCGCTGCCGCCGTGGAGACGGCGGGGACCGTGCTTGCCTTGGCGGTGACCCTCCCGCTGGTACACGGCGTGCTGACGCTGATGGGGGAGATGCTGCTATGAGACGGATCGTATGGGCCTGCCTGCTCCTCCTCCCCCTCCTGGTGCTCCCCTGCCTGGGGGCGGAGCTGTCCTTTCCCCAGGTGGACGAGCTGCTCCAGGAGGCGGAGTCCTACGGCGTCCAGGAGACCGACGATCTGGGGCAGGGCATCCAGGACATCCTGGCGGACGGGCTGGATCAGCTGGGCGGACTGCTCCAAAACAGCCTCCAGACCGGTCTGAAACTGCTGGCGGTGGTACTGCTGTGCGGCCTGGCGGAGAGCGCCCTCCTGGATCGCGGCGGGGACGGTCTGAAGGTGGTGGAACTGGCGGGGGCCCTGGCGGTGACCACCCTGACCGTGAGCGACATGACCACCTTGATCGGACTGGGGCGGGAGACCATCGGCCGGATGGACGCCTTTGCCGATCTGCTGCTGCCCACCATGGCCGTTCTTACCGCCGCCACCGGCGGCGTCACCGGAGCGGCTGTGCGGCAGGGGGTGACGGTGCTCTTCTCCGATCTGCTCATCACCGCCATCGATCAGCTGCTGGTCCCCCTGCTCTACGCCTATGTGGCCGCCTGCTGCGCCCACGCGGCCCTGGGCAACGAGGGGCTGCAGAAGCTGGCCGACCTGATCAAGGGGACCATCACCTTTCTGCTGACCACAGGGGTCCTGATCTTTGTGGGGTACTTAACGGCCAGCGGGGCCATCGCCGGCTCGGCAGATGCGGCAGCGGTGAAGGCGGCCAAGATGACCATCTCCCGGGCGGTGCCGGTGGTGGGAGGGATCCTCTCGGATGCGGCGGAGACCGTCTTGGCCGGGGCGGGGATCCTGCGGGGTACTGTAGGAGTGGTGGGCATGCTGGTGGTTCTGGCCATCTGCCTGGTCCCCTTTTTACAGCTGGCCATCCACTATCTGACTTACAAGGGGGCGGCGGCATTGACTGGGACAGTAGCCAACAGCTCCATCAGCAAGCTGATGGACCGCATTGGGGGAGCCTTTGGACTCATTTTGGGGATGACCGGCAGCTGCGCACTCATCCTCCTGTTCAGCCTGGTGTCCGCTGTCTCGGCGGTGACGGCGGGATGATGGAGTGGCTGAGCGACTGGCTGATTGGGGTGACCGCCGCAGCCATCCTGTGCGCCCTGGCCGACCGCCTGATGCCGGAGGGTTCGGTCCGGCGGGTGAGCAAGCTGGTCATGGGGCTGGTCATGCTGGCTGCGCTCCTCCGCCCGCTGGTCCAGGTGGAGGCATCCTCTCCGCTGGACGTCTGGGAGGACTATCAGGCCCGGACCGCCGCCCAGACCCAGGAGCTGGAGGCGGAGCGGGATCAGGCCATGAAACGCATCATAGAGCAGGAGTTCT
>CAJFNC010000053.1 GCA_904393835.1 uncultured Ruminococcus sp.
GGCAGCACCGCCGCCATGGCGTTTAAAACCCCTTTGATATTGATGTCCACCATGGCCATCCAGTTGGCCACCTTCATTTCAGACATGTTGCCGCCGGGCATGATGCCCGCGTTGGCAAACAGCACATCCACACGCCCGAACCGCTCTTTGGCCAGAGAGACCAGCGCCTCCATGTCCTCCCGCCGGGTCACGTCGGAGGCCAGATAGGCCGCGTTCTCCCCGATCTCCCCGACCAGCTCTTTCAGACGGTCCTCCCGGCGGGCGCTGAGGACCACCTTGGCCCCGTGCCTGGCCAGCACCCGGGCCGTCTCAGCCCCGATGCCGGAGGATGCGCCTGTGATCAAAACCACTTTCTGTTCCACATGTTCCATGATGAAATGCTCCCGATCGCGTTAGATTCCAATATTACAGCCCCAGGCTCTCCACCCAGGCAGTTACGTCCTCCTGAGAGACGCTGGAGCGGAACCGCTCTCCCTCCAGCCAGGTGCCGGTGCCCGCCAGGTCGGCCAGAAGCTGCCCGCTCTCACCCAGGCCGGAGCTGGAGGAGGTGCAGAAGGGGATGACCGTTTTGCCGGTGAAGTCGTTGGATGCCACAAAGTCGTTTACCGGCCAGGCGGCGATGCCCCACCAGATGGGGTAGCCCAGGTAGACCACATCATAGTCCGCCCAGTTGTCGGGGGTGTCCACGGTGAGTGCCACATCCCGCTCCTCCGGATTTTCGTACTCCCGGACCACCCGGCTGCTCTCGTCGGTCCAGTCCAGGTCCGCGTCGGTGTAGGGGGCGGCGGGGGTGAGCTCGAACAGATCGCCGCCGGTGGCTTCTGCGATGGCATTCGCCACCCGCTCTGTGTTTCCGGTGGCGGAGAAGTAGGCCACCAGCACATTGCTCTCCTCCGCCGGGGTCTCCGGCGTCTCAGGGGTGTTCATGGTCCGGAAGGCCCGCAGAATGACCGCCGTTTCGGCCCGGGTGGCGCTGGCCTGGGGAGCAAAGCGGTTCCCCTCCTGGCCGGTCATCAGACCGGCGCTCCGGGCCCAGTCCACTGCGTCGGCGGCCCAGGTGGAGATCGAGGCCTCGTCGGCGAAGTCCTCGCCCTGGGCCGCCGGGCTGCCTGCGTACCGACAGAGGATCACGGCGATCTGTTCCCGGCTCACCGGATCATTGGGGCCGAAACGGCCGTCTCCGTATCCGCTGATGACGCCGGCCTGGGTGGCCCAGAGGACGGCATCGGCGTACCAGGCGCCCTCCTGCGTATCCGTAAAGGTGTCATTGCCGGAGACAGCGGGGCTGCCCGCCTCCCGATACAGGATCTGGGCCAGCATGGCCCGGGTGGTGGTGCCGCCGGGCTCGAAGGTGGTGGCAGTGGTGCCGCTCATCAGACCGTTGTCCCGGACGTACTCCACCGCGTCGGCGTACCAGCTCCCGGCATCTATGTCGGCATAGCCGGTGTCCTCCACTGCGGCCAGGGCATTGAGGTTCAGGCTGGAGATCAGGGCCAGGGTCATTAGAGCGACCCCCGTGCGTTTAAGATTGCGCATTGCTTGGTCCTCCTTTTTGATTTTGATTTGGAGATCGGCCGGCCCATCCGGGCGGACCGATCCGGTCATACGTTCCGCACCAGACCGGCGAGCATCTCCACCACAGCGGGGTCCCGGTGGTCGAAGAAGGAGCTGACCCCGGTGTCCAGAGCGGCGATGGCGTCCATATCTCTCTGGGACAGGGTGAAGTCGAATACGTCAAAGTTCTGTTCCATCCGATCTCTCTTGGTGCTCTTGGGGATGCACACGATGCCCCGCTGGAGCTGCCAGCGCAGCACCACCTGGGCCACGCTCTTGCCGTATTGGGCCCCGATGGCCTGCAGGGCCTCGTTGTGGAACAGGTCGTTGTGCCCCTCGGCGAAGGGGGCCCAGCTCTGCATCTGCACGCCCTTGGACTGCATATACGCCTGGGCCTTGTGCTGCTGGAAGAACACGTTGCACTCCACCTGGTTGACGGCGGGGGGCATCTCATGAAAGGCGATCAAATCCGCCAGCC
>CAJFNC010000054.1 GCA_904393835.1 uncultured Ruminococcus sp.
ATCATTTATTATTTTTTTCTGAATAAAATTTATATCCGACATAGGATAGCGTACTTCTACGGATGATCCCATAGGCGTCAGTTTATATCCAATAGTATAGTCCTGGGCCAATGTTGTAGAAGAACTAATTAGTTCACTCAGTACCATTGACTCGAATAGAAAATCTAAGTCTTCATCATCTGAGACTGACATTGTATTATAATTTAACGTCTTAGATCGTGTTTCCATTTGCGCTAAAGCAACTGAAGCAAAATCACTCCGATTTAAGAGCTCTTTAAGCCCATTGAATTGTTCAGAAACGGTTTCTATACCCATTTCAGTTGAATTGTATGCATAAATGTCAGCTAACAGTGGATAATTGAGAACTGTTTCCAATAATGCTTCCGTAGTCATTGCATGTAGAATATCCTCTGGGACTTGGCTAACAATGCGTTTTTGCCTGTGAGTATTCAACTCTGCCCACTCTGGCGTACCAGTTTGAATCGGAAACTCATATGGAATATCGATTGTGTAAGCGTCTTCTGCTTGCTGTGCCATGGCAGAGCCGCTTAGCGCAAAAGTACATAGTAAAGTCATAGAAAGTGCTAGGCATGTCGAAATAACTCTTTTCATAAATGGACCTCCCAAAAAATGCTTAAATATTGGATACTAGATTCATATATTTTGCTACATTATAGCATCAAAATTGTAATCAGGTAACATTGAGTTATCGATAATTCCCCACATTATTTGCCCTTCTGGGGATAATATTGCGGAAGGATACAGGCTCTCTTTTTCAAGAATAAGTAAATAGCTGACGCCTTCTTCATTCCAAACATCGTATCCTACCCAATCTAATCCAAGCCGCACAGAAGTGTTAGGTTTTAAGCTATCGAATGTAAATCCATTTGTAGCTAAGACATATTGTATTTCCTTAATTTGAAAATTACTAGCTCCTATAATTTGTTGTGCCTGGGTGATTCGTTGAGGGATCATCAAATCCATAACTTCATGAAATGTAAATTCGGATCTGCGTTTCAAATGTGTTGAATAAAATACCAACGATGAAAGGAAATCATCGTTTTGGATTCTTGACGGAAAACGGTTCGAGACTGGCGCCTTTATTTGCATTGCTTCAATGATTGAAAATCCCTCATCTTCCGCATTTGATTCCATTGGATAAAAACAAGACACCAAGAGCATTAAGAGGAAGCCTATAGAGAGTATCTGTGCGGCATGGTTAAATTTAGCGATCAATGAGGAAGAACACCCCCGAAAAATCATCTTGGGTTGCATGATACACTGCACCTTCTGGTTCTCCACCGTATGTAATAAGAACAGTAAGAACACTTTCGCCTTCCTTTAGTGTATAGCTATCCGCAAATGTACCATGATTATATATATTAAATTCTCCCTCACCCCAATCGTTGGTGTTTCCTAAACAATTTAGTTGAAGGTAAATTCTGTCTGGCTCACGTTCACCTGAATAGTATGCATAATACTTCGTCCATACAGCGCCAGACCCAGCAAAATTATAATCACCCTTTACATCTAAATCCCATCCTTGAGTTGGATATTGATACCAATCATCGCTTTTTGCCGACATTGTTGATACGCCGTAACTTCCATTAGGCGCAAGACTTTTCCCTTCAGGATTCTGAACACGAATTACTGTTCCTTCATCGACACAGTTGAGATAATAATCGACGTTAGCCATATATTCTTCATAGCTAACATAAATCTCGTTATTCGTTTTTTCGTTAGTGACAGCTTGTGCTGGCATATTTGAAACAATCAAAAATGTCATAGCCAAAATAGGAGAGATTACTTTTTTTAACATTATGTGGACCTCCTTTTTATGTTAGGCAAATAGAGACTGGCAAAATACTAACCTGTTGCTTCCAAAGTATACATAAAGTTAAATACTGATCGGTATTCATATTTATACCAAATATCATATATAGAATTTAGATTTGATGCCACAAAAAAATTGTGGGTAATTTCATTACCAGTGTTTCCTGCTAAAGATAGTTCAATGTGGCCCTTTCCATAATAACCAGACCCGCAAAACATTACACTCGTCTCGTCGCCAGAGTTTCCAATTTTTTCACTTAAAAAATTCAAAACAGTGTCTGTCAGTCCAGCCTCTGTGTATTGATCAATTATATTCCCACAATCCTCGTATTTTGTAATGGCACCAATAGGATTTCCCGACTCATCAATTATCTGACATTGATCTATCTGATTATCAATAAGACGGAATCCCTTGGGAAGCATTAGTAACAGACCGCTATCTCTATCTATGGCGAAAGACTGTGTCTCTTCATTTTTTCTACAAACACTGATACTTAGGGAAAAAAACAATATAGTTAGGACTAAAACTAATGATTTCTTCATTTACTTCACATAGCCTTCGACTTCACAGGGGGCAGAAAAGCGCATATACCAAATTGTACTTTCTGTAATTTCTTCATCACAATACATGGTAGAAATGGTGTAATTTCTTACAGAATCAGCAGGTACAGTTACAACTCTATAATTTGTATACCATCCACGGAAAGTTACAGTGACATCTGAACTGCAAGTATTGATTATGCGAACTTGATACGATGTTTTACCAGTAAAATGATAATTTGTGTATAAATCAGTATCGCTGTAGTCTTCAGCGAAACCAGAAAATTCGTATGTTCCTTTATCTGCAACATTCCATACTTCCCAAATATCAGGCGGATATGCACCGCGAGTAACAGCATATGGGGGATTAGGACTTAGTCCAATATTCCGTTCAGATGCAAAAGCAGCCGTCGAAAAAGAAAAAAGCATGGCAGCCGTAACCAATACGGAAATAAATTTTTTCATAATATTACTCCTTACCTATATACATTATGGTATGAATAATTGTGATTTCAGGTAAATAACTGCACGGGACTCCCCTCGCTTTCTCTTTTTTACAATCAATGATTTTTGCCCTGATTGTCCATCGCTATTGTTCTTCTACTTTAGTATGACCGCTAGAGCCCGTTCCTGACATATTTTCCGAAAATTTTTTGAAAATATTTTTAGCCGGCTCCATAAAAAGTGGGAAGCCCCATGCGGGGCTTCCCGTATCTCTTTCTCTATCAAGGAATCCGGACGGTTGACGTGGTGACCGTTCTGCTATCTGTTTCAGAGCCAACAGTTGCAAATACTGTTACCTCTGCATAATAAGAGTTTCCAGAAGGCAGTGAGACTTTATAGGAATCATTGTGCCACATGTCATCTTGATAAATCAAACCATTCGAGACAGAGCCATACACCGTTTTTACATAGTCCCCGTTTGATTCATAGAATCTAATGACCTCGACTCCAAGCTCGTCTGCCAGTTTACTGGAGCTTACAGCAAAATCAATATAAGCGGTTCCCTTGCCGCCACTGACCATATCTGCGTCATAATAGGAAAGCGTGGGACTGGCATAAGGCTCTATTTCGGAATATGCCAAGGCTGTCCCCATACAGCAAGTGAGCAGAAGAGCTGTGGCAAGGGTAACAGAAAAAATACGTTTCACATTATTCTCCTCCAATCGAATCAATGATCATCTTTACTTCATCCATGGTTAGCGCCCCACTTATCGTTGTCATAAACTCTCCATCAAAACAAGTGGCGGTAAGTGCGTCTGCGTTGGAAAAGATATAGAACTGATCATCATTGTGGATATATACCTCGACAGGACTATCATCCTTCTCAAATATCCCTGTTGAGTCGGAAGGCGTATAGAAATGAACGATCCGAATGTAGTAGGCACTTTTATCACCCATAAAAACCAT
>CAJFNC010000055.1 GCA_904393835.1 uncultured Ruminococcus sp.
GCGAAGTAATTCCCATCATCGGATTGATACATCAGCTTTCCAAAATCACGATCCTCTACAATGTATTTGTCAAAATAAGGTTTCCCAAACTGTCCGTTCCAAACAATGACGTTATTTACATACGGGAAAAATGGCTCTAACGGTTGGTCCGGCCGATGAAGCTGATTCATCGAGGTTTTTCGGAACCAGTTTTCAATACATGTCAATAAGAAACGCCCATTCAGCTTATGCCGTATTTCATGATAACCCAAATCTGAGTAACACAAAGATTTCCGGACGTTATCCTCATGGACATTTAGGTGGGGAACAATCGGAAAATCATCCCTAACAGTGACAACTGGAAGGGTCTCCGCATTACTGATATAGATTGTTATCGGTTCGATGTTCCGAACAGAAATCAATCGATGCTGGGGCAAACCAACCACTTCAAAATCAAGTTCAAGTTCATCGCATCGGGAATCTGTATCATCATGACTTCTTATGGCGTTTAGAGAAGCGCGAAAACGCTCGCGTTCTTCCACGAGCGTTTTCACCTCCATTGTCAAATTGAAAAAGTCTCCCATTGTTAACCCCCTGCCCGCGGCGCAGGAGTATGAATAAACGCGGTATTGAACCCCGTATCTTCCCGTATGCCCGTACGATCAATTTTGAAACGCAGGGGTTTTGGATTCGTTTTCCCGCCATACTCCGATGTTATAAGCAAAGTTTTGCTAGAACCGTCGGCGTTTTTGCAATATTTCCTATATGCCGTTTTTGCCTGGACATGGGGCGGCTGCGTATCACCGTCTCCGACATCAGAAAATGCGCGGCACGATGCCACAAGGAATGCGTTCTCCTGGCCATATTCCTGAAGCAAACGCTTTATGTCTTCCGAAGGTTCTGTGATGTCTTCCCCCTTTTCATCAGAAAGCCCTGTATAGCTGCAGTGGTGCGGTATATCATATAGGTCCCACTTTAAATAATCAGCATTTCCCGAAAATTCGGAGCGCTCCACAATCTTGTCGAGCACATCATGCGGGGTGTCCCCTGTAATGAACAGATTCGTAGTTTGATCTGCGTTTTCAAGCGCAATCTGGATTACGATGGACGGGTCATTGCGATTATCCGCATCCTCGGCATCTTCAGAAAACGGGGCATGGACAAAGATGGAAATCTCGTCACTCAGGTTGTGCTGTGGATCTTTCAATAGGGTACCGGCATGGATAATGGGATGGTCATTTTCGTCGGTCGATAATTCATGCTTTTCCAGCCACGAGGTAAGAGATCCTGGGGCGGCGAAGATTTTTACCCCTTCCCCACCGCATTCTTTAAGCCGATATCGCGCCTCCTGCCGAATGACCCGTGCATCCTCGCATGGATTGACATCCAAAAGGAATGCAGCGGATATCCACAGTTCCTTGATTTTTGCTCGTTTCCCCGTTTGATATTTTACCGCATGGTCAAAATAGAAAAAGTCCGCCGCCCCCTTGACATGGTCATCGTGTGGGTGAGTAAACATCACGACATCAAACGTATCGATGTTCTTCAACGGTTCTGCCAAATCCGTATACCTTGAATCGTTGCTGTGCATATTGGCAAAGTCCATCAGCATCCGCTTTCCGTTGTTTAATTCGAGGAGGACGCATTCTGCGTTGCCCTCTGGAAAAAATGTAATTGTCTGGCCCATAATGTCCTCTCTCCTTCAATAGAAATTCTTGGCCTAGATTACTTTTGATAGCAAAGATAAGTACACTTTGCGACTTCGTATCCGTGACGCAACAATAGCTGGTAATCAGATTCTTTGGGCTTTCGGAGCGTTGTTTTGTAATTCATAGCTTTTTCTGCGTCCGAGGTGGACAGGCATTCCTGCACTAAATGCTTTCTCAAGGCATCTGGGCATTTGCTGTCCGAAGCTATTTTTTCCGCGCTGTTCCCTATTTTCAAATACATTCCCTGGTTGGTCCGTATAATGAAATCCATCACCATGCGGTTCCGCAAGGATGTGACTTGGTCCATAGAAATATCCAACAAACGCTTCAGATTAGAAAAGTTGAAGCCTGCATGGCGTCTATAAGGACCAATTGACGCAGAGGCGTTGCTGACAATCATGTAATTCACGCCTTCTTTCAGAGTACCTGCATTTTTCGGTTCAAATATTGACCCTAGCCCCAAATTGTCGTAAACGCCACCGTCCCACAAGTGGATGCTTTTTGTGGGGACAAAATAATCCACATCGGAACACTTGGGAGGGCTCCACTGATATTCACTTGTGGGCAGGCAATAAGGGCCAATCAAAATAGGAAATCCGGCTGATGCAGCCATGACATGGGACAAAGGAATGTCAGGATTCTCAACGTACCCAATTTTATAATCGCCCATGTTATCCTTGCAAAAGCGGAAACGCTTTCCCGTTTCATAAGTAGTGCAGTTGGTATACCAAGCAACATCCCCCGAGAGATCGGCCAAAGACCCGTGAATTCCCCATTGGTGTTCCAACTGTTTCGCAATGAGGTTAGGCTTTTTGTTCCAGTAGTATGGGGAATAGATGAGTCGCAGCACGGCAGATGTTTGTATGTCGTTGGCCAATATGACTCTCTCAATCGAGGGCAGGACGTTGGAAAGGAACGTCTTGCTTGATGGCCATGTTAAATCATTATGTGCATAAATCAAGCCGACACAGAGACTGGCACCGGAAACCGATGAAATCCGTTTTACTTCTTCCAGCAGTCCGTTCTCGGCCAGCCACTTAAATAGGCCAAGGTGAAAAATTGTAGCCCGGATACCCCCACCAGACAGTGCGATGCCGATATTGTGAAGTTCCATACTGCATCCTTTCAAAGCAAGATTCCCGGGTCGGTCTTGAATATCAAAACAACTTTCTTTTTCGGTCGTTTTGAGAACACAGAGTAGGCGTCCCTTGAATACGGAAATAACTAGACGTCTTGCAAATAAGATCGCCGCGAGTTTTTAGCACTCAATAGCCGAGAGTGCTAAATTTAGTATGCCTTATATTGCTTTTCCTGTCAAGTCATCTTTGTCACAAATGCCTATTGATTTTATAATTTCCGCACCAGTATTGTGCATTACGAAATCCAATATCATTGAACATGAGAAAAGGATGTGGCCAGTTCTTTATCAGTTCCGGTAGGGGCACTTGGTTACAAGATATTCTGTTGCTACTAGTGTCGCTCCTTTATCTTTTCTGGCGCTGACCAATTTTCCGATTTCGAGATACAGCGCCATCTGCGGAAAGTTTCTTTCCAGTATCTGATCCAATCCACCATACATTGCACTGTAATCCATGGGCTTCTCCTTTCTGGTGCCATACGTCATATTCCGTAGATCACAGCAAAGAGAAATGCGGCATCGCACTGCCACACTTCTCTTTGCTGTGAATCTATAAAACCTGCACGGTCTGTTCCCAAAGCAGGATATGTTTATTGTCGATTGCCTGATTGCCGTGGTAGTGCCCGAACAGCCAGTAATGATACCTGGCCTTTTTCCGAATCTCTTGAAGGAAATCCGTGAGCGGATCAGCCTCATTCTGTCGGTTTATCGCTAGGGCAAGATCTGTTGGGGCACAGTGGGTTATGATGTAGTCCACCGCCCAATCATTCTCATCGAGACTATGTCGGGCCTTGTCGTACTCCTCCTCTGAAGGCAGCTCCTCCGGCCACCAGGACTGTCCCAACACTCGGTATCTTCGCCGCCCCATGATCTGGAGCATCATGAGTTGTGTTTCAAAGTCTGGTGCCTTTGGGTCCAGGATGCCATCCTCCACATCATGGCTCTTGGCCCCGCCCATGGTGAAGAAGGTATATCCCTGAAGTTCAAACACCTGCCCGCGCATGAGATGCAGGATGTTGGCCCGTACCCGATGCACCATTCCTCCATGCCACATCTCAATTGGGATTCCTGAAAGCAGTGTGAAGTTCTCGTGGTTTCCATCTACCCAGAGGGTTGTCCAGGGCTTGTCATTCAGCCAGTCTAGCCAATAATTTTCCTCCGCAGAACTCTCCCAGAGGCCTCCAAAGTCCCCGCAGATGATAACGAAGTCGTTACGGGTCAGGTTGGTTTGTTCCGGGAAATATTTTCGGCCAAACCGACGGAAGTTCCCATGGCAGTCTCCCGTGGCATACACGCTCATGCCGTTACACTCCTTTCGTCTTTTTCCAGTGCCTGTTCGATCTCTACGCCGCTGCGGAATGTAACCTTAATCCTGGCCTCATCCAGTACAGTCACTTTTTCCAGCAGTTGATAGAGCACATCTTCTTTCCACTCAGTAATATCCGCCGCAACACCGGTGAGTGCTGCTTCCACAGCCTTGGTTTTGCGGTACATCTGCTCATTTTCCCTATGAATTTTCTCCACCTGTGTCCGGCGCTCCTTCAATTCCGCCATAGCGGTTGAGATGCGGCGGAATTGCTCTGAATTCTCCGAACCATCTACAGAAATTGCGGCTTCTCTCAACAACTTATCGAATTGACTTGATAGCTCCTCCAGCGCTCGGTCAATATCGGAAAGGCTTAAGTCTTCACCAGAGCTTGGAAGTATCTCCTCTCTGAGAGCACTAATCAATCGCTCTGTCAAATCATCTCGGCTGGCCATCACCTGGTTGACAGCATTCAAAATTGCCTGCTTTAGAGCTTCTTCGTCGATAGTTGCAGAGTTTTGACAGTACTTTGTTCCGTAGGTCAACCGGCTGATACACCGCCACACTACCCTCTTGTATCCCTTTCGCGTCCATACACATCGGCGGTAAGCAGTTCCGCACTCGCCGCAGAAGAGGAGGTTGCTGAGTATGTACTTTCCACTGTACTTGCACCGGCCTGTGGGGGCGCTCTTTCTGGTTCCTCCAGTACGAGCGCGCCGGCGAGCAAGCTCCAGCTGCACAGCATCAAATTCCTCCCGGCTAATGATAGCCGGATGATGGTTTTGGATCAGGTACTTGGGGAGTTCTCCTGTATTTTGAATAACTTTTTTGCTGATACAATCCTGAATGAAGGTCTTTTGAAGTAATGCATCGCCGCAGTATTTTTCGTTGGTCAGAATACTCTGAATGCGGGCAGGTACCCATTCTTTCTTTCCTGTTGCCGTCAGGCAGCCCTTTTCTTCCAGTGCGGCTTTAATGGTACGAAGAGAATCTCCTGCCAAATACCGCCGATAGATGAAGCGGACGGTTTCTGCCTGATCCGGTACAATCAAGGTCTTTCCATCCGGACCGCGCTCATACCCCAGCAGCCATTTATACTGCAAGGTTACATTCCCTGAGCGCATGGCCTGCCTCTTTCCCCATGTGACGCGAGAACTGGTGTTCTCACTTTCCGATTGAGCAAACGCGCCGTGAATTGTGATAAGGAATTCGCTTTCTGGGTGGATAGAGTTGATGTTCTGCTCCTCAAAGATAACCGGAATTCCCAGGTTCCGTAGCTCACGTGTGTATTTGAGCGTATCCACAGTGTTCCGGGCAAATCGTGAAACAGACTTTGTGAGGATCATATCTATCTTCCCCTGCCTGCACTGCCGGATCATCCGCAGGAAGTCCTTGCGTGCGCAGGTTGAAGTCCCAGTCTTTCCTTCATCTGCAAATACATCCACCATGGTCCAGTCCGACTCTCTCATAATCTTATCTGTATAATAGGCACGCTGATTTTCATAGCTGGAAAGCTGCTCGTCGTTGTCGGTAGACACGCGGCAGTAGGCAGCCACACGCAGGCTCCGCTTATGTTCTTGGTCCTGAGGAGTTTCCTCCTTAGGGGGAATCATAATAACATTTGGAGCAAGATCCTTCATCTCACAGGCCCTCCTTTCAACAGTTGTTTGTTCTTCAGCAGAACGCTGACAACTCCATCAATGTATGTGACTTGCCGGACACTCTCATGGAGCAACTCCTGATCCAGTGTTGTCATTAGATTTCGCCCTCGGAACAGACTTTGTAAGTGTATGGTCTCATATTCCTCCATCCCGATGGCATTCAACCTCAAGGCAGCCAATTGCATTGCTATGGATCGGATCTGTGCTTCCTCCACCGGCGGGGAATGGATGGCATCGTCCAGTTTCTGCCGGAGCTCTGTTATCTCATCTCTCTCCACAGCATCTGCTGAATAAGAGATTATATCGGGATTTTGAATCAGAGAGTTCAGAACACCCATCACCTGCCCTTCCACCCATGCGGGAGGTTTGCCTCCGCAAAGACGACGCAATTCTTTTTGCGACGGCGTTTGCTGGCGGGGTGCTACTCGCTCTTGGCGATAGGCCTGTACTACATTGAACAGGTCCTCTGCAAGAATAGGGGGAAACTCTCCGACTCCAATGTATCTTCTGTCCTCCAGAATACGAGCCACCATATTCTTGTTCCAGTCCTTTCCGACATCATAGGGAACTCCCCGCTCCTGAAGAGCTCCTACCAAGGTGCTGTAAGATGCTCCAGCTAGGTATGAATCAAAGATCCATCGAACCGTCTCAACTTCACCCTCATGTGGAACGATCTCTCCACATACTATCCAATAACCAAAGGGCTGCTTCCGAATGCTTGCCATCATCGTGCCATCCTTTCAATCTGTTCTTTGAGCTCCAGTCCGTTAATCAGACGAAATCGAAGTCGAACTGCATCATCCACGATAATCTTTTCTACAAGCTCGCTGAACAGCTCCTCATCGAATTCACTAAGGAGATCTGGCCCAGATTCAAGAACATTCACAATTGTCAAGGTATGTCGAATCGTCTGATCCTCTTCAGCCTCCAGAAAGCGCTCTTTTTCCAGCTTTGCGGTGCGGAGCTGTTCAGCCAGCCTGTCACGTCGTGATATAAAAAGGTCAGGATCAACAAGCCCTTGCTGTTTCAGCTGGGCCAGTAACCGATCCTGACGGGTTATATCTGCAATTTGCATATTCAGTTCCACAATGTCCGAGTTCCAGAGCATTTTGCCGGTGCGGGCGGCTTGGAGATCTGCAAGTAAACAGGATAAAAGAGAAGTGCCTTGTTGTTTGAGCTTATAATACAGTCGAAGAAAGCTCCCCTGTATTGTGAACTCTGGGATCTGACGATTCTGGCATAGTTCCTTACCAGCATCATGGGTACGGCACACATGATAGATGATACCTCTAGTAGTCCGTGTCCGAAATGCAGAGCCGCAGCATCCGCATTCCAGATACCCACGCAGTGGCGACTGCTTTATCTCTGCGGTGAAAAATTTTTCTTTTCTCTTGTTCAGAAGCGTTTGGACTTGTTGAAACATGTCCTGATCTATTATTTCAGGGTGCGAATGGAGGGCAAGGTATTTCTGCTTCTCTCCTCGATTTATTTTATAGTGCCTGGGAAGCGTTGAGGTTCGAAATGATTTCTGCCATAAGAAATTTCCTGTATAAGTTTCATTTTTTAAGATTCGGGCAATTGCATGTACAGTCCACTGATAGGAGTGCAATACTGGAGTTGTTTTCTGCTGTTTACTCAGGTCTTTTGCGATCTCTTCAGTACTTCTGCCATTTAGAAAATCAGTATAAATTTTATGTATGTAGTTTGCCTGT
>CAJFNC010000056.1 GCA_904393835.1 uncultured Ruminococcus sp.
GGCAATTGGGGCCGGCCATGTGGTAATAGCCGGTGGCCTCCCCGTTCTCATCCAGGATGGGGTCGTCCACACACACCCGCACCATGGAGTTGGAGCCCTCCTCCAGGGAGTGGCAGGTACACACCGTGGAGGGCCGGTCCTCGGCAAACACGTATGCGGTGGCCACTCGGTTGCCCCGGGGATCGCTCTGACAGGCGGAGGTGGCCTCGCCCCCGCAGTCCAGACAGTAGGACACCTGGGTCAGGCCGCTGGGCTGGGTGAAGCTCTGTTTCTCCAGACCGGAGTGGATGGGAGCCATCACCTTCTGGAACATCTGGGCCGCCGGGTTGCCCGAGGCCGGCACCCGGGCAGGAGTCTCAAAGCCCACCCACACCGCGGCGGTGTAGTAGGGGGTATAGCCCACGAACCAGCGGTTGTCCTTGGTGTCGGTGGTACCGGTCTTGCCGGCTACCGTCATGCCGCTGATCCGGGCCTCATAGCCGCCGCCGTGCTCTCCCACCACCACTTGGGTCAGCATATTGTTCATATAGTAGGCGGTGGTATCCTTGATGACCTGCTCCTCCTCCCGGGTGTTGTCCAGGAGCACGTTGCCGTCGGCGTCCTCCACCCGGGTGAAGGTACGGGCCTCCCGGTACACGCCGTCGTTGGGGAAGGTGGCAAAGGCGGTGGCCATGTCCCGGGTACTGACGCCCATGGACAGGCCGCCCAGGGACAGAGGGGCAATGGCGATGTCGCTGACCGTCTGGCCGTTGATGGTCTCCTCGCTGATCAGGGGCAGGTGGAACCGCTGGGTCCCGTACTCAAAGGCCTTGGCGGGGGTCACCAGGTCGGCCAGTACCCGCACCGCCACGGTGTTGAACGACTGCTTGACTGCCTCCAGAACCGTTGTCTGACCCCGATAGCGCCCGTCCACGTTCACCGGCCAAGCGCTGCCATCCAGCACCTGATAGGGGTAGTCGGGCATCACTGTGATGGGGCTGATCAGCCCCATATCCACAGCGGGGGCATACACGGTCAGGGGCTTGATGGAGGAGCCGGGCTGCCGCTGGGCGTCGGTGGCCAGGTTGAAGCCCCGGTTGATGGTCTTCTCCCCGATGCGGCCCACGATGGCCGCGATGTCTCCCGTCTCATTGTCAATGATGGTGATGGCGGACTGGAGGCGCTGGCCGCTGGAGGAGTGGTAGTTCAGGTTGGACTCGTCCTCGTAAATGGCCTCCGCCTGGGCCTGGACCTCCGGATCGATGCAGGTGTAGATCCGCAAGCCGCCCTTGGCGAGCATCAAGCTGACTACCTGGTCGGAATAGTCGTACTGCTCCTTCAGGGCCTCCCGCACGTCGGAGATCACCGCCTCCTCATACCAGGAGTAGATCTCCCCGGTCTCCACCGAAGTTTCCCCGGTATCGTCGGCGTTGACGCCCACAAACTGGAGTTCCTCGGCTACCGCCTGGTCGTGCTCCTCCTGGGTGATGTAGCCCTGGTCCAGCATCTCATGGAGGATCAGCTCCTGGCGGTACTTGTTCCACTGTACCGCCGTCCACATCTCCCCTTCGCTGTTGGCCACCCGGGCCAGGGAATAGGGACCGTAGCGGGAGGGGTTATTGGTGATGGCGATGAGGCTGGCGCACTCGGCCAGGGACAGTTCGGACACAGACTTGCCAAAATAGGTCTCGGCCGCCGCGCCCACGCCCTCACAGCCGGCCCCCAGCGGGATAATATTCAGATAGTACAGCAGGACGGTGTCCTTTCCATAGGTCTCGTCCGCGTACAGGGCCCGGAAGATCTCAGTGACCTTCCGCTTGACCGTCACGTCATTTTCATCCGTGAGGTTTTTGATGAGCTGCTGGGTGATGGTGGAGCCGCCCTGGATATCTCCGCCGGTGAACATGCTCACCACCGCCTGGGCGGTGCGCCACCAGTCCACCCCGTGGTGGGTGTAGAACCGGCGGTCCTCGATGGCTACCGCCGCGTCCTTCAGATCCTGGGGGATCTCCTCAAAATCCACCCACTGGGAGCTGGTGTCACTGAGCACCTGCCCCAGCTCCTGATACTGGCCGTTGTCGTCCTGATAATACATGACGCTGTTCTCATTGAGCGTGAAGTCGTTCAGATCCAGCTGGGCCTGAGGCAGGATGGTGTTCTGAATATAGACCGCAGCAAAGCAGCACATGATAGCCCCCGTGGTGACGGCCACCAGCAAAATGGTGCCGATCACCCACAGGGCGGTACGTCCCCCGCTCCGCTTTCCGCTCTTTTTGTTCCGGCGCGGCTCTGAGGAGCGGCGGCCGGAGGAGCGGCTGCGGGTTCTGGGGCGGTATTCGTCCTGGGACGAATAGGAAGAATGGTTTCGTTCAGACACAGGATTTCCCTCCGAACATACAAGGCGCCGGAATCACTCAGACACCTCTCAGGTCTTTCGTTTTTTCTCGTTGATCCACGATCTTTTGCCGGGTCCAACCCCCTCACCGGCAAAAAATCTCCATATATTATACCATATTCTCCCCGTTTGTCCATCCCAGGTTTTGACCGACTTTCCCGCCTGCTGTGTCAAAAATGTATGAGATGCAGAGAAAAACCGCATTTTCTCCCGAAAATGCAGGAGAAAATGCGGTTATTTTTTACTCCATTTACAGGATGCCCTGGGTCTTGACCTCCTCGATGTTATGCTTTCTGGCATAGCCGGTGAGGATCAGGGTCAAGGCTCCGTCACCTGTGATATTGCAGGCGGTGCCGAAGCTGTCCTGGAGGGCGAAGATGGTCATCATCAGGCCGGTGCCCGTGTTGTCAAAGCCCAGCACGCTGGTGATGAGGCCCAGAGAGGCCATGACCGTCCCGCCGGGCACTCCGGGGGCACCCACGGCGAACACGCCCAGCAGGAAGCAGAACAGGACCATCGTGCCCAGGGAGGGCAGCTCCCCGTAGAGCACTTTGGACACAGTCATCACAAAGAAGACCTCCGTGAGCACCGAGCCGCACAGATGGATGTTGGCGAACAGGGGGATGCCGAAGTCCACCATGTCATGGCGGAGCACCTTGGACTTATGGGCGCAGCGCAGGGCCACCGCCAGAGTGGCGGCAGAGGACATGGTGCCCACGGCGGTGATATAGGCGGGGCCATAGTGGCGCACCACTTCCCAGGGGTTG
>CAJFNC010000057.1 GCA_904393835.1 uncultured Ruminococcus sp.
GATGGTTTAGAGACGGTGACCCAGGTGAGTTCCCGCACCGAGATCCCTGAGGAGTATCAGGAACTTTATGCTGAGTTGCAGCAGCTAGGAGTCTCCCATGTAACAGTGCCAACCTATATTCCAGACGGGTTTCAAGTAGACTATAAAGAATTGCGGCCTTTGGCCAATTCTTTATACTGTTCTATTTTCTATAGTAATGGAACAGACTACATAGCCTTTGATTTTATCTGGGATAATGCGGTATCTAGTTCATTATTTGAGAAAGATGAGAACGATATTGAGGTGTATCCGTTCAATGGTGTGGATTACTATCTTTTCTCAAATAATTCTCAAGCTGTTGCGGCTTGGTATATAGATAACTGTGACTACTCGCTCAGCACTACATTAAATTTTCAAGATTTAAAAGAAATTATAGATTCAATTTCAGAATTTTAGGAGTGATTTCATTGAAGCGGACCAAACTCATAGCTTCTCTTTGTGCCCTTGTTTGTGTTATGATGATGCTTCTCCCGACCTACGCAACTGAAATGCGGGCGAGCGATCAAATTACGCGTTATTCCATCGATGTTACTTCCTCCTCCGGTGAGATTGATATAGTCGTATCGGTACGGGGGGTTGGCGTTTCCACTAAACTTGGATGTGAGAGCATTGAAGTGTACGAAAAGAGCGGAAGCCGCTGGGTGCTGGCAGAGAGTTTTGATGAAGATGATCCGGGCATGAGTAACTATAATGCACTTTCTTATTATGATTCAATCAGCTGCGACTGTGATCCCGGGACAGAGTATAAGGTGGTCGTGACCATCTTTGCGGTCAACAGTGCGGGGCGGGACAGCAGAACCCACACCTATTATGTAACAGGAGAGTAAGGCGGCGTACAATCAGACACAGGGCGGAGCGTTCCGCCCTGTTTTTTTACGTCGGACATCCGAATAAATATGCTCTCGGCCGGATACGGCCGCGTGTTCTGCGCCCGGTGCCGCGCTGAGCCGCACTCCCCCAAGGCGGGCGGGTGAACGCCGCAGTGGCTGCAGAGGGCCTGCCTGATCCAATCGTTTGGGATGATCCTGATCTTGTTTCCTCCTTTACAAATATGGGGAAAGGAAGAAAGATATGTATATTTATCTGTTTGATCCTGTTCAAGGGTACATTCCAATTGAGATTCCGATGGATGCCGAACAGCTGCTGCGGCGTCTTGGTGTGACGGGACGGCTGATCGGGTTTCAATATGCGGTCTATATGATCGAGCGTGTGGCGAGGGACCCCGGGCGGATCCAACTCATCACAAAGCGCCTCTATCCGGAGACGGCCCGGCAGTTTCACACCACCGCCTCTGCCGTGGAGCGGTCCATCCGCACCTTGATCCATGTTATTTGGAACAAAGAGGACCACAGTTTTTTGGATGCGATTGCAGGTGCACATCTGACACGAGTGCCCAGTGCCAGTGATTTTGTGGATATGTCTGCCGGTTTCCTGCGCAAGCTCCGCTTTTGAGGCCGGCGTGGGGGATCGGGAAAGGAAATCTCGACGAAGTCCTCCTCTTGTGTTATACTAAAAACACTGTGTTCGCAGGAGGAGGAACTTTTATGGGCGAGCAGACAAAACCGAAAAAACAGATTTGCGTCGGTCTGTTGGCCCATGTGGACGCGGGCAAGACCACCCTGTCCGAGGGACTTCTATACACAGGAGGACAGCTGCGCCGCGTGGGCCGGGTGGACCACGGGGACGCCTTTCTGGATACGGACACCCAGGAGCGGGAGCGGGGCATCACCATCTTCTCCAAGCAGGCGGTGCTCTCCCTGAAGTCCATGACCATCACCCTGCTGGACACCCCGGGACACGTGGATTTCTCCAGCGAGATGGAACGCACCCTCCAGGTCCTGGACTATGCCATTTTAGTCATCAGCGGCACCGACGGAGTCCAGGGCCACACCCTCACCCTGTGGCGGCTCCTGTCCCGGTACCACATCCCCACCTTTCTCTTTATCAACAAGATGGACCTGGCGGGGGCCGACCGG
>CAJFNC010000058.1 GCA_904393835.1 uncultured Ruminococcus sp.
ACGCAGGCGGATCAATTCGCTCTCGTGTTTTAGAACTATGGAGCTGTTGACGCCTTCGTGCCAGGTTTTCTGCTCTTCCAACAAAGATATCAGGAGTTTCCCCTCTTGTTCTGTGTAGGCATCAAAAAAGCTGCCGCTGAATCGATCCGGCGAAGTTTCTTTCAAAAACTTGTCGATCTGCAACTCCGCTCTGCGGAGCCGTTTCTCAGGGGATATAGGTTCTATATAGTCGACAGCCGTCAAGCCAACATCCGGTGCATAATGGGGCACATCCTTCAAGCCCATGCGCCGCATTCGCCATTTCCGAATCCAACCCACCTACAATACCTCCATTCTTCCGGAACACTAACTTTCTTCTTCCGTCTCTGATGCCGTAGTTCGATCATTTGGTGGTTCCGCCCCTGCCGCCGTAGTTTGGCCATTTTGCGGCCCTGTCTCTGATGCCGTAGTTTGATTATTTGATGAATCCACATTTTTCTCCAGCACTGCTTTCAACAAGGATTTCCGGACATTATCGTTCCATAGATGTTTTTCCCGATAACTTTCCTCATTGCTAAGCAGAACGGGTACCGTGTATTCAACCGGGAAATTCACGGCCCTGGCCGCAAGAGTTGCTCCGTGCAAATAAGCGTGGATTCGCCGTTCTGTCAGCGCGGCAGCTTCCCGCTGGATTGCTCCTGCCTCAATGATATTTTGGTTCAGTTCCTCTTCGATTCCGGCCATCCGCAATTCTATGGTCCGCTTCCTGTCGCGGAGCGTCGGTTCAATTGTAGCTGCGCGGGCTTTTTGGCGAGCTTGAGAAGAATTTGTCCCTCCACTTGGAATCGGATCTGGCTTTGTCAGCTGTTTCAGGATGTTGTAATACTCTACCGCCAGACTTGCGCTCTCCTTGTGAAGCTGAGATGTTTTTTCTTCCAACTCCCGGTATGTACGATGGACAAATGAATGAAAGATAGCCTCTTTCTTTTGAAGATAGTGGCCCTCCCATTTCCCGTCCTTGAAGGCCACGACGTTTCGCTTGCCATCCAACCTGCCGTGAAAACGCACAATAAACAGCGGCATCCCTGTGATACCTCGTATTTTCAGTCGTTTCATCATGTACCTCCAATTCAACTCTGCGGCCATATCTCAATCTATTTGATAGGCGGATTTAACGGTTCCGTAGCCGAATCCCCTGCCCCCTAGGAATCCCGCTCTTCTTCAAATAGTCAAAGGTTCCTGTCATTGTCCGCTTCATGACGAACTCCACCATTTTGTCTTGAATGAAGTTGAAGCACTCGTTGATTTTCCAGATGACCTTGCCCAAGGCGGCGCCGATCCAGATTGCTTCCATCATCTTGTGAAACCCCTCATAAAACGAACCAGTCACAATCACAGCGACCACCGCAAAAACCAAGCGTACAACAGCCGCACCTATAACCATCCATAGCTCGATAAATCTCAGGATCAACACATAACAGAAAATCGAGAGAAGGAGGGCCTTTCGGCTCAGAACCAGCTTTGGGATATATGCTTCATCGGGGACGTCCCGGTATAGACTCCCATCGTAATCGCGGATCAAGTAATCTTCCAGAGCCAGGGAAAGAACCACCCGCTTCCGGCTGATAGGGATAAAGTAGGGGATTCGGCTTTCTGCATAATAAAACCTGCATTTTGGCTTTAAATAGCCTTTTCCTGATATAGCCTCCCGAAGATACCGTCGTAGCGCCGGCATGATCAGTGCCTCCTCCGGCACAGCTTTTGCATAGAATACGAACAGGATTGAGAACCAATCCCCGACTGGATTCCATGCGGTCAGTCCTAACAGCAAAACCGCGAACCCGCAGTATACGCCATAGAGGACCAAGTCCCAGCCTACCAGGAACGGCAGGCCTGCGACTGCCACATTCAAAGCAGCCAGCATATAGTTCTTCCACATCTCAATCCCCCTCGCGTTTTTCTTGTCTCCAGCTGTTAAAACTGATCTTCTTCTCAAAGTCTTCCGAATCATCAGAAGACTTTGAGAAGAAGGGGGGCGAAGCCCCCCTTCTTCTATGTGTGCCATTTCGGAAGCTCTGTCCAGTCTTCTGTGCCGTTTGCCTTTCTACGGTCGTGGGCATCGGCGGCTTCCACGATGTTATCCACATGGCCCGTTTTTCAGTCCGATATTTTTTGTTTGTACTTTGAAACTTCATTCGAAATAGGGTAAAATGCCTTTTCTACTCGGCTTGCTCCGATACTACCGTACGTGTTGTCCTCCAGTCAGAGGTATCAATGGGGGAGTCACCTTCGAAAAGGTCGTAATAATCTTCGTCCCGCAGTTTGGGTCGGCGATGCACCCAGACAGCTGTAATGATAGGATAAAGCACAATGGCAACCAGTCCGCCCGAAAAGCCGTTATTGTATAGATTTACACCAGCTACAGGACTAGAAATCTGTAATACCAGAGCAGAGTGGATAAAGCCGGCCAAAACGCCGAAAGGCCAACCGAAATGACCGGAAATGGGAGCCAATGTTGTTCCAAAAAGCCCGGCTAACTGGAGTGAAGGGTAATCTAGTGTTTGGTGTATTCCATATGCCCCCAATGCCACGCCGATCATAACAGGGACGATATTAAACGCATGCTTTCCCATAGCGGAAAAGCCGATGATCGTAAAAATACCGCCCAGCGTAGGACCATTCAAATCACCGCAGCTCAGGAAAATGTACAGCATCCCCAGGAGTCCATTGACTCCCATATTCACAAGAACTGGGCCTGCTCCGAACATACGCAGATAATCGCTAGGAGCACGCCCTGTGGTGGATAACAACCTCCGATAGCCTGCCCACACTGCCCATGCTGGTTCGCCTGTGCAAAAAAAACCGGCAAGAATAAAAATCAA
>CAJFNC010000059.1 GCA_904393835.1 uncultured Ruminococcus sp.
ATGTCCGTGTCCTCTGCAGAGATCAGGACCTGCGCAAAGCCGCCGGAGGAGAGCGGGTCTGCGGCAGAGGCGGGCAGGGCCATGGTCAGGACCAGTGCCAGTGCCGCAGCTGCGGAAAGGCCGCGTTTCCAAAGGTGTAACATACGATAATTTGCTCCTCTCAAAGTGTCAAGGGCCGCTGGTGCCGGAGGACCGGCGGCGGAGACCGGCGGCAGAAGGGGAGGCCGCGGAAAATAGTTTTCCTTATTATAACGGAGAATGGTGTAAAATGCAAGAAATACCGCTCGAAGCGGGACCGGAGATCGCTGGGAAAAGAATGTAAACGATAAAAAATAATAGTTGACAATTTGAAGGAGGGATTGTATACTGAGCCAAGATAAGGTTGACGATCAAGGAGGAGCAGCGATGGAGGCATTGGCGGAACGGATCATACGGGGGGAGCGGCTGGACCGACGGGACGATCTGAGCATGCTGGTGGAGCTGAATCTGGAGACACTGTGCCGGGCGGCGGATCAGGTCCGCCGGGCCCTGTGCGGGGACCGGGGAGAGCTGTGCACCATCGTCAACGGCCGCAGCGGCCGGTGCAGCGAGGACTGCCGGTTCTGTGCCCAGTCCTGCCACTACCACACCCAGGCGGAGGAGTACCCCTTTCTCCCCGTCCAGGAGATCGTGGAGGAGGGAAAGCGGAATGAGGCCGCGGGGGTCCACCGCTACTCCATCGTCACGGCGGGCCGGGGGATCCACGGCCGGGAGCTGGACCACGCCCTGGAGGCCTACCGCCGCCTGCGGGAGGAGACCGGTCTCGGCCTGTGTGCCTCCCACGGCCTTCAGACCCGGGAGGAGTTTCAAGCCATGAAGGAGGCCGGAGTGACCCGGTACCACGCCAATCTGGAGACCTCACGCCGGAACTTCCCCAATATCTGCACCACCCACACCTATGAGGACAAGCTGGAGAACATCCGCCGGGCCAAGGAGGCCGGGCTGGAGGTGTGTTCCGGCGGGATTTTGGGCATGGGGGAGACCTGGGAGGACCGGATCGACATGGCCCTGGACCTGTGGGAGCTGGGGGTGGTCTCCATCCCTCTGAATCTGCTCACCCCCATCCCCGGGACCCCTCTGGCCCAGCAGCCCCTGCTGAAGGACGATGAGGTCTGCCGGTCGGTGGCCATCTTCCGGCTCCTGAATCCCACCGCCTGGATCCGCATGGCGGCGGGGCGGCGGCGCTTTGCCGATGGCGGAAAACTGCTGTTCCGGTGCGGGGCCAACGCGGCCATCACCGGGGATATGTTGACCACCACCGGGACCGGCATTGCCGAGGACCGGACCATGTTTGCCCAGCTGGGCTATCAGATTTGATCACGGATACGCGGCCCAAGAAAGGAGCACACCCATGAACCAAGAATTTACAGCCAGTGCCCGCCGGGGCAAGACCTACCGCATGGCCATGACCGCCCTGATGGCGGCGGTGACCTGCGTGATCGCCCCCATGGCCATCCCCATCGGCCCGGTCCCCATCTCCTTTACCAATCTGGCCATCTACTTATCGCTCTACCTGCTGGGGTGGAAGTGGGGATCGGTGAGCTATCTGGTCTATGTGCTCATCGGAGCGGTGGGGGTTCCGGTGTTCTCAGGCTTTACCGGCGGGCTGGGAAAGCTGGCCGGAGCCACCGGAGGATACATCGTGGGGTTCCTGCCCATGGCGGTGATCGCGGGGCTGGTGATCGACCGGTATCAGAATCGTGGGATCCAGATGGCGGGCATGCTTGTGGGCACTGCCGTGTGCTACGCCTTCGGCACCGTCTGGTTCTGTTTCGTGATGGACAGCACTCCCCTGGCCGCCCTGAGCCTGTGCGTCTTCCCCTTCATCCCGGGAGATCTGGTGAAGATGGCCGTTGCCATGACCGCAGGTCCCCTGATCCGCCGGAGACTGGTACAGGCCGGCCTTTACCCCGCCCGGTCCTGAGAAAGCGTGAGCCCCCTGCGCAGCTGCACAGGGGGCTTTTTTTCGGTCGCCTCGTTTACCGCAGGACCCGGCCGGAGGCGGCCCGGCGCAGTCCCAGGTCTTCTGTCACGTCGGCGATCTCCGGCCAGGCGGCCAGGACCGTGCGGATGTCCAGGCTGCGGGCCACCTGGAGCTTTTTGGCCAGAGTGGCCCCGTCGTCAAAGAGGACGAAGTGGGCCCCGGACTCCCGGCTCATGTAGGTGAAGTACCGGGCGCAGAGCTCGTGGGAGAAGAAAATGGAGGGGGCCCTCTCCTGGATCCGCTCCTGCAGCTCCTCCTGGGTGAGCGGGGTGCCGCTGCCGGTGGGGGAGGGGAGAAAGAAGTCCTCCGCCACCCGCTGGAGGGCCAGCACCACCCGGTCCCGGCCAAAGCGCTCCTGGGCCTCCCGGAGGCGCTGGACCAGGGTGCCCCCGGACAGCGCGGAGGAGATAAAGACCTGGGCGTGGGGGGAGCAGTGGCCGTACTGTTCCGGGACCAGAAAGGCCCAGCTGCGGCGGAAGCACTGATTTCCCAGCTCCTGGACCACCTGCTCCAGAGGAGGGAGGCACCCGGCTTCAAAGTCGCAGACCACTCCGGTGAACCCCCGGGCCATGCACTCCCGCAAGACCTCCTGACAGAAAGGAGGGGTGGGGCCGAATCCGTCAAACCCGCGGCAGTCCAAAAACATGAGCCCGCCCCGGGGCGCGCTGCTCCCGCTGACGCGAAACAGGTGGGGGCCTCTCCCCATGCGGTAGGCCATATGAACGGGCGTGACTGGCAGGTCCTGGAGCTCCCGCAGTCGGTCCGGTGAGACGGTTACGAGGATGGATTCCATTGACATGACTGTTTCCCCCTTGTCCAAATTTTTCTCCCGTGCTATACTGCAAACGCGGGACGTGCGGGCGAAGCCGTCCCAGCTTGTCTGTCCCACTGTATGTGGACGGTATTTGTTTTAGAACCAAAGGAGGACACCTTCGTGCCCATTTCACCCATTCCTCAGGGCGTATACCCCTCGGTCAC
>CAJFNC010000060.1 GCA_904393835.1 uncultured Ruminococcus sp.
TATCATTTGGATCAAGAAAGAATAGTTTCATGTATTCTTTGATTCTTTCATCAGGTGTTTTCCCTTGGATTTCCGCTAGGTATTTAAGGTTTTCAAACCCAGTTAAATAGGACAAAAAATTAGGACGCTCAATAAAAATACCCATATTGTCTGGGAATTCTATTTGTTTTCCAAGCTCCTTACCGTCTATGTATGCAGCTCCGGAAGAGGGTAAGAGCAGGCCCGAAATTGCTCGCAAAAGCATAGTTTTGCCGCTTCCATTAGTTCCAGTAATTCCGTATATATTTCCACTCTCAAATCGTAGATTAACGCAATTAAGCACTGGAACACCTTTAATAATTTTTGTATAGTCTTTCAATTCAATTATCATATTTTCCTCCTGACACAAAAGGATTTGTAGCAATAGAAAGTAGAACCCAATAAAGAAACTGATAAAGCACAAGTCGATAATTCATACGAAATATTTCTAAGAAAAATCCACAAAAATAGAGAAATAATATGAACAGAAAAAGCCGCTTTTACGGAAAAAAGATTGATAAAAATTATTTGTATTTGGATAAAGAGGAAGTAAGTAAAAAAAGATCTGAGAACAAGGAGGCCATCGGGGCAAAAAGTATAATCTACTGTTTTGCCGAAACTAACTTGAGAGCATAAATATAAACAAAGTAATGTGACAATTAGGTATAAAATGTTTAAGAGGAGAACGTAATACAACAAGCGTCTGTAGGTTTTTTTGTACCCTTTAAAACGACATACTAGTATCTCATTACTCTGTGAGAAATATTGAATAATCCATGATATACAGATTTCAAACAACAAGGAGTTTATAATGAACGCAAATTTTGCTTGTAAGGTCGTTAAAGGATATCCTGCGGTAAGAAAGCCAAAAGCTTGCTGTGGCGAATAATCAGAAATATATACAAGAACATATAAAATGGAGCATAAGACAACAAAGGAGAATATAAAATACAAAAGTGAATTTTTTAGAATATTTCTCATAGTACATCTCTTTTATTTGAAAAAAAGTAAATCCTTAAGTTTAACAAACAGATCACCGACAGCAAGATGATGATGCTTTCTGGTTCACTATTAAAAGTCCATGAAAAAAGAAGATATATTTTTCTTGCAAAAAATGTATCGATAGTGGGAAAAAGAATTATTGTTTCAAATGCAAGCAGAAGAAACACAATAAAAAAACAGTATCTATGAAAGATGATATTATTTGATATATAAAAATTGCTAGACAGTGATGATAGCAAAAAAAGGCCAAGAAGATATCTAAAGTACCAACCTACAAAGTCTAAAAAATTGAGATTATAAAATTCCTGCGGGTAAAAAAACCCGCCGCATATGATAAAGAAAAATAAAAGCGTTGTCATTATAATAGCTAAGAAATATTGCTCTGAAATTATGCTGAAATAAGTAAGACGTCTTTTTCCACGACGTATTAAATAATATAGAGTATACTTTGTTTGTGATAAGGCACAACCAATAATAAAAAAAAACAGAAAACTGAAAAACATAAAACTTCCCATAAAACCAATTTGAAAGCCAATTGCTATTAGTTACACAAACCAGTGCTGAAATGAAAATTAAAGCTAAAAAGTATATGGATACTATCTTTATTATGTAGTTTTTCATAATAAATCCTTCTTAGTAATGTGACAAGCATATACCCAGATCCCGATAAAACATGCCCAAAGGATGAATGTGATTAGTATATTTCTACCGCTAATTACAGCTTCTAATGCATAGGAAGCGGCGGGTTGCAAGATCATCAAAATATTATATGGAAAAAGTGATGGTATTGCATCGAAGAAAAAGGTTATAAGGTATGGTATAATTGCGGGAACGATTAATGTAATATAAATGTTGTTGAAAAAAGGAAGCAACTGAATTGCTGTTGAGAAAATAGAAAAGAGAGCTATCACAATCGAGTTCAAAAAAATGTAAAACAACATTAATAGCAATGGAGAATAGCTAAATATATAGCTAAAGAATGAACCTGGATTAGGCTGCATAGCTATATATTGCTCGGTTATTTGTGCTGACAAAGGAAAAAGAGAAACAGTTACTAAAAGATTTATTAAGAGCAGAATAGTAAAATAGAAAAAAGAAAATAAGAAAATGGAAACGAAATTTGAAACGAGGTATTTTCTTCTAGAATTTCTACTGATCAATAGTTTGTCTAAATTCGTTCTCGATTCAAAATAAGGAATTAATCCTGTTATAAGAACGGGGAAAAACCAAAATAGGTTGTAGTATAAACTGCACCCCCAATTTGCAGAATTCATAAGTATCCAATATTGATATGCATTTTGACCGATTCGGTTGGCGGATTCTGGGTAGTTTACGAAATGAATATAAGTTGTAATTGGGTCTGCAACCATGACGATAACGAGCAGTCCAAACATAATTTGAATAATTCTGCTTTTTGTTTTTTGCTTGATTTGACAGTATATAAGATGAGACATAAATACACCTCAATGCAAAATTTAATTAAGATGGATTAGCAAATTAGGTTTCCCTGAATTGCTAATCCATCTTTTACTATTACCTAGTCTAGCCAGCGTTATTAATTCTTAGGAACTAAGACTGCCAAGGTTGTTTTCTGTTACAGGGGATCCCAGAAACCAGCGACATGTACAGCTTTGCTTGTCTTCACAGGATTATCCATGTTGAGGATTAGGTTAACCCCCCGCCCGGGAATGTCGTCAGAATAGTAATTACCGTAATAAGAGTTGCCATCGGCAGGGAAGCTTTGATATGGATCAGACTTATTGACGTGCAGATGTTCCGACTCAGCCCATGCTCGAACCGTAGTGTAGCCTTCATCAATGTCGGAAAAACCGATCAGGAACCTGGAACCATCGCTGTCGCGTGCAACAGGCTCCAACTCTTCATCACCTTGGTTTGCAGGCAGGGTAGTATCAAACCTGTACACAGACCGTGTTGCAGCAAACGCGGAGATGGTAGTTACCATGAGTGCAAGAACAAGGATAAAAGAGATTTTGGCGTACTTCTTCATTTTTAAACCTCCCTTTGACAAACATTGCTGGCTAGACTAGGAACAGACTGGATAAGCGGGTTTCTTTATATGTAAAGACAAAAAAAGACAGAATCTGCAACATTGAAATAGAGAATAAATTCAAAAATAGTTCCTCAGAGTTTGGCCATTTTTAGAGAACCGCACATGCCTTAGTAGTTTAATAGACCCTAGGTGATTATTATTACTTGTATTTGGCAGTATCATTACTTTGGAAAATGTGGTGATCGTTCTGCGCTCATATGTACTTGCCATATGTTTTATGTATATGATTCATATATCAATGGACTCGACTGTCAAACCCAGGCAGATCATGGTGTTGTGCCATATGCCGCATTGTGCTAGAAACGCGCTAGTTAGCAATATTGAAGTAAGCGTAAAATAGTGGCGTCTTGTAAGTGCAAAATGCGTCTGCCAAATTATAAGAGCCTGAAATAGTACGCGGTAGTATTGAATACTCTAAGATAGCGAGGTACAAAAATTGAGCAAATATAGAGTTTGCAGAGAATCAATCAGCAACACCGGCTGGTGGAATGGAGCCGGTGTGCAGAGGTGTGCCGGAGCAACGGGCTGCCGGTATCTTTGTAGCGGTGCCAGTCATGGAGTGTTCTCAGTCCTCCGGGCATATC
>CAJFNC010000061.1 GCA_904393835.1 uncultured Ruminococcus sp.
ACCCGGGCGGGGGAGTTGTTCAGCTTCAGGGCCATGGACATGCCCAGAGCGGCGGACAGGCCGATGCCCAGAGGGCCGGTGGCGGCGTCGACGCCGGGGGTCTCCAGGGGGCAGGGGTGGCCCTGCAGGCGGGAGTCCAGGCAGCGCAGGGTCTTCATCTCATCCACAGGGAAGAAGCCCTTTTCCGCCAGCACCCGGTAGAGCATGGGGGCGGCGTGGCCCTTGCAGAGCACCAGACGGTCGCGGTCGGCCATCTGGGGATCGGCGGGGTCCACGTTCATCTCCTCAAAGTAGAGGGTGGTGAGGATCTCACATACGGACAGAGAACCGCCCGGATGGCCGGTCTGACGCTGATGGAGCGTCTCGATGAGGTCGATCCGGAACTGGTTGCACAGCTTGTCCAGCCGTGCCTTTTCTTCGGCGGGCAATTTCATAATATTCCTCCATTCAAAATTAAATTTTGCGGAACTGGGGATGGAAACGGGATCCACACATGGTGTGGGGCGCGAAAAAAGAATTGGGAACCGGGCGGCGGTCCGCCTCAGCTGCGGCAGAGGGCCCGCATGGTGTCGTCCAGGTGGTCCAGCATGCACTGACGGGCGGTCTGCATATCCCGGGTCTGGACGGCCAGGAGGATGCGCCGATGGTGCTCCGAACCGGCCTTGCCCAGCCGGGATACGTTTTCCTCAAACATCCGGCTGTAGATGGAACGCATGGCCTGGAAGACCTGAAGGATGATCTCGTTCCCGCTGGCCTGGGCGACCAGCTGGTGGAAGGTCAGATCCTGCTCCGCCACATCGGGGTCGGAGAGCCCGCTCTCCATGTGGACGATGCTCTCCTCCATGGCCTGCACGTCCGCCGAGGTGGCCCGAATGGCGGCCAGGGCGGCGCTCTCGCTCTCGATGATCTTGCGGAACTCGAACACATTCAAGAGGTCGGCGGTGGGGAGATAGAGCAGGGTGTTCAGCGGCAGCTCGGTGGGAGGGGGACAGACGAAGGTCCCTTTCCCCTGGAGGCTCTGGGCCAGCCCCAGACCGGTCAGACGGCCGATGGCGCTGCGGACGGTGACCCGGCTGGCGGAGAGCTCCCGGCACAGCTCTGCCTCAGACGGCAGCTTGTCGCCGGGCTTCCAGCGGCCGGAGGAGATCCCCTCCTGCAGATACTGAAACACCCCGTCTGTGACGGTGGCGCTTTTGGAAGCGCGCATGGGGTCACCTCCCTCGCAGCGGAATTTGACTTGTCTTATAAGTTTGGAGCGTAACCTCAGTATAGCCGGGGATCCCTGCGGTGTCAAGAGAAGAAACGGGAAAGAATTTGGCCGCCGGGAGAAAAATGTCTCAAACTTGTAATACGACTTTTCAAGGAAATAACACAACCTGGATCTTGGGCGGCCGGGGGACGCCAGAGGGGAGGAGACCGCGGCGCGTTTGGCGGCAAGGAAAAGCGGGCGGAGAGGGCGCGGCGGGCGGCAGGCGGAGGCCTTGGGGAAAGAAGAGGGGGATTCTTGTGATTTTTCACGATTTTACTCTTTTTTAAGGAAAAGCAGATGGAGAATTTTTCTTGACGAGGGGGAAGGGGCATGCTATGATGACAACACATGAAAGAAGAAGATTCCACCCGGCCGGCACAGGGGCTTTTCTGCAGAAAAACGGACTGTTTTTGGCGCAGAGCAGGCCTTTGGGCCGAAGAGGGCGGGGGAATGTATTACATTTCCCGAGGGGCTCCCCCAGAGGGGACGAGCTCTGAGTTTTCTTCCGGGCTGACCGCCCAAATTTGCAGATCATGCAGAAGTTAGGAACAGGAGGTTTTCAACACCATGAAAGATTCCATCCATAAGTATTTCCAAGTGGGCACCATCCAGTGGATGAGCTACCCCAACCGTGATCCCATGGAGTCCCTGAAGGCCATCGCCAAGGACGACTTTTTCGACGCCATCGAGCTCAAGGGCTTTGGAGAGAAGAACGCCGAGGCCAAGGCCATCCTGGACCAGAGCCACCTGAAGGTGTGCTACGGCGCTCAGCCCCGTCTGCTGGGTCCCAAGCTGAACCCCAACGACATCGACGAGGAGGGCCGCAAAAAGGCCGAGGCCACCCTGATGGAGGCCATTGACGAGGCCGAGTACCTGGGCGCCAAGGGCATCGCCTTCCTGGCGGGCAAGTGGGAAGAGGCCACCAAGGACCAGGCCTATGCGCAGCTGCTGAAGACCACCCGCAACCTGTGTGACTACGCCGCCACCAAGGGCATGAACGTGGAGCTGGAGGTCTTCGACTACGACATGGACAAGGCCGCCCTCATCGGCCCCGCCCCCTACGCCGCCAAGTTCGCCGCCGACATGCGCACCACCCACAGCAACTTCGGCCTGCTGGTGGACCTGAGCCACTTCCCCACCACCTATGAGACCAGCGAGTTCGTCATCCGCACCCTGCGTCCCTACATCACCCACTTCCACTTCGGCAACGCTGTGGTGCAGCAGGGCTGCGACGGCTACGGCGATCTGCACCCCCGCTTCGGATACCCCAACAGCGCCAACGACACCCCCGAGCTGCTGGACTTCCTGCGGGTGATGAAGCAGGAGGGCTTCTTCAACGCGGAGAAACCCTATGTCCTGTCCATGGAAGTCACTCTGCGTCCCGGCGAGGACGAGGATATCGTTCTGGCCAACACCAAGCGTGTACTCAACCGGGCCTGGGCTCTGCTGGAGGACTGATCCGGCCTGCCCCAACGGACTTTTAGAAAGGAAGTATTGCTGTGAAAATCGTAGTTTTGGATGGTTACACCGAGAATCCCGGCGATCTGAGCTGGGAGGAGCTGGAGAAGCTGGGCGACGTGACGGTCTATGACCGCACCTCCTATGTGGAGGCCCCCATCATTGCCGAGCGCATCGGCGACGCCGAGGTGGTCATCACCAACAAGACGCCCATCACCAAGGAGACCATCGACAAGTGCCCCAACATGAAGCTGATCGCCTTCCTGGCCACCGGCTACAATGTGGCTGACTACAACTACGCCAAGGAGAAGGGCGTGCTGGTGTGCAACGTGCCCACCTACGGCACCGCCTGCGTGGGACAGTACGCCATCGCCCTGCTGCTGGAGGTGTGCCACCACATCGGCCACCACGACAAGACCGTCCACGAGGGCAAGTGGGCCAACCACATCGACTGGTGCTACTGGGACTACCCTCTCATCGAGCTGGACGGCAAGACTGCCGGCGTCATCGGCTTCGGCCGCATCGGCCAGACCACCGGCCGCATTGCCAAGGCCCTGGGCATGAAGGTGCTGGCCAACGACCTGTACCCCAACGACTCCGGCAAGGCCATCGCCGAGTACGTGGATCTGGACACCCTGCTGGCCCAGTCCGACGTGGTGTTCCTGCACTGCAACCTGACCGCTGAGAATGAGAAGCTCATCAACAAGGCCAACATCGCCAAGATGAAGGACGGAGCCATTCTCATCAACAACTCCCGCGGTCAGCTGATCGACGAGCAGGATGTCACCGACGCCCTGAAGTCCGGCAAGCTGGCAGCCGCCGGCCTGGACGTGGTGTACACTGAGCCCATCAAGGCGGACAACCCCCTGCTCACTGCCCCCAACTGCATCATCACTCCCCACATGTCCTGGGGCGCCAAGGAGGCCCGCCAGCGCATCATGGACATCACCGTGGAGAACGTGAAGGCCTACATGAACGGCGCGCCGGTCAATGTGGTAAATAAATAAGCGATCCGGTCAGGAAGCTTCCGAGCCGCGGAGCGGAGACGTTCCGCGGCTCTTTTTTCCCTGAGGGGAGCGGAGAACGGAAGAATGAGGAGCCGGGGGAAGAAGACCCCCTGTGTCCATGGAGCGCACGGCGCGGAAGGGCTGTAAAGAGGAGGAAGACCATGGTCAACGTGCTGCTGGTGGTGCCCTATCAGGGACTGCAAAAGACCTTTGAGGACTGCGTGGCCTCGCTGGATACCAGAGACCTGAACATCGACATTCAGCACCTGTATGGGAGCCGGTTCTTCGGCAAGGACATCGAAAAATACCAGATCGTGGCCGCCCGGGGGATCACCGGGCGGACCATCCGGACGCAGCACCCCCAGGTGTCCTTCGTGGAGATTACAGTGTCCAGCGACGACATCATCAACGCCCTGGATGAGTGCGTCCGCCTGTACGGCCGGAAACGAATCGCCCTTGTACTGGCTGAGTCCACCATGTGCAGCGCCTCCAGCATCCGCCGGCTGAGCGGGCTGGATCTGCAGATGTTCTACGTCTACAGCGAGGAGGACGTGGACGGCGTGATCCGTGAGGTGATCAAACAGGGCTTTGAGTGTGTCGTGGGCGGACTGACCGTGTGCGGGCGGTGCCGGGAACTGGGAATTCCCTGTGTCTTTATCCACACTGGTAAAGAGGCGGCGGAGCGCACCATACGCACAGCGGTGGAGACCGCCAAGGGCATCAATCGGGAGCAGCTCCAGAGCCAGCTACTGCGTACGCTGCTGGACCACCACCACGACGCGGTGCTGGCCTGTGACGGTCAGGGCAGCATTGTGGCGGCCAACGCCCAGGCGGGGCGCCTGTTGGGGGACGGTGAGTCCCAGAGCCTCATCGGCCGGCCTATTGACCATGTGCTCCCCGACTCCCAGTGGCGGAAGGTGGCCGCAGACGGCGTCTCTCTGGACACCATGCGGCAGTTCCCCACGGGGATGACGGTGCTGCAGTGCTCCCCCCTGCCCCTGGCGGGCGGGGAGGCCGGGGTGCTTTTCAACATCCAGAATGCGGAGATGATCCGGGACACCGACTCCAAGATCCAGAAGCAGGTGCGGCAGTCAGGTTTTACCGCCCGCTATACCTTTGAGGACATTATTGCAGGTACACCCGAGATGAAGCAGCGGCTGGCCTACGCCTATAAATACGCCCGCACCGATGCCGCCGTGCTGATTCTGGGGGAGACGGGGACCGGCAAGGAGATGTTTGCCCAGTCCATCCACAACGCCAGCGACCGTGCCAACTACCCCTTTGTGCCGGTGAACTGCGCCGCCCTGCCCGAACAGTTGCTGGAGAGCGAGCTGTTCGGCTACAGCGAGGGCTCCTTCTCCGGGGCGCAGAAGGGGGGCAAGGTGGGCCTGTTCGAGCTGGCCCACAAGGGGACCATCTTTCTGGACGAGATCGGGGAGATGCCCCTGGACCTCCAGGCTAAGCTGCTGCGGGTCCTCCAGGAGAAAAATATCCGCCGCATCGGCGACAATAAGATCATCCCGGTGGATGTGCGGGTCATCTCGGCCACCAACGTGAGCATCCACGACAAGATCATGAAGGGGACTTTCCGCCGGGACCTGTACTACCGCATCAACCTGCTGGAGCTGCGGCTGCCCCCGCTGCGGGACCGGCCGGGGGATGTGGAGCTCATCTTCCGACGGATGATGGAGCGCTTCAGCTGGGAGGCCGGGCGGCCGGTGCCCACAATAACGCCGGAGGCTGCAGAGCTGATGCGCCGGTACCCCTGGTATGGAAATGTGCGGGAACTGCGGAATTTCTGCGAGCGTCTGACCATCCTCAACGAGGAGCCGGTGATCACTCCGGCTCAGCTGAAAATGGCCGGGCTGTTTGAACTGGAAGCGGAGTCTTGCATGGGGGGAGAGTTGTTGCAGCCCCCCGCTGTGCCGGCGCGGAAGCGAAAAGAGGATTTGGCACGGGAGATGGGGATCAGCCGCACCACATTGTGGCGCAGAAGCAAACGGCAGGAGAGGGAGAAACAAAACGAAACAAAATGAAACAAAAGCGTTTCAAATATGTTTCAATACGTTTCAAACACCTCTCGGTGTTCCGGCGAGTTGTCTGAGAAGATTGTCGATTCTCTGACAGACACTGGGTAAAACGCATAAAAAATGCCGGTTCAATTTGGAACAAGCGAATAAAAAATGGGAATCGGAGAGAAAAAACCGGGGTTTCGAAAAAACTTGGCACAGGCATTGCTTATTAATATAATATCAATAAAATTTCAGCGGTGAGAAACTGAAATTTTGGGAGGATGATTGAATGATGAACGAGAATAAGCCTGTCCTGGGTATCCTGATGGGCGATTCCGCCGGAGTGGGTCCGGAACTGGTGGCCAAGCTGGCGGTCAAGAATTTTTACGCCGACTACTGCCGACCCATCATCATTGGGGATGTGCGGATCTTTGAGAACGCCCTGAAGGTGGTGGGCGGGGACGCCCCCCACTACGCCATTTCCTCGGTGGCCGAGGCCGACTGGGAGAAGGGGCTGCCCATTCTGGACCAGCACGATCAGGATCCCGCCGACGTGAAGGTGGGCGAGCTGAACCTGATGTGCAGCGTCAGCGTCAACAACATGCTGGAGCTGGCGGTCAATCTGTGCAAGAGCGGCGAGCTGGAGGGCTTCTGCTTCGCCCCCTTCAACAAGAACGGCATGAAGCTGGCGGGCTGCAAGTATGAGAGCGAGCACCACGTGATGGCCCACCTGTTCGGCGTGGCCGATCAGCCCTTCGGCGAGATCAACGTGGCCGGCGGCATGTGGACCACCCGTACCACCAGCCACATCCCCATCAAGGAAGTCAGCGACAACCTGACGGTGGAGAAGATCTTCCGGGCCATCACCCTGTGCAACTCCACTCTGCGGATGGCCGGATTTGAGAACCCCCGCATCGGCGTGGCGGCCCTGAACCCCCACTGCGGCGAGGGCGGCCTGTGCGGCCGGGAGGAGATCGATGTGATCGCCCCCGCCATCGAGAAGGCCAAGGAGAACGGCATGAACGCCATGGGTCCCTACTCCTCCGATATTCTGTTCGTGAAGGCCTTTGGCGGCGACTTTGACGGCGTGGTCACCATGTACCACGACCAGGGCCAGATCGCCCTGAAGCTGAAAGGGTTTGACGGCGGCATTACCATTGCGGGCGGCCAGCCGGTGCCCGTGGTCACCTGCGGCCACGGGACGGCCTACGATATTGCGGGGAAGAATATCGTACATACCACCTCCTTTGAAAATGCCGTTAAGATGGCCAGCCAGATGGCTGTCCACAACAAAAAGTAAGTGAGAAGTGAGAAAAGGGAGGTAATCCAATGAAAAAGTTTGGCACCAAGCAGGTCATGCCCCTGCTGCTGGCCCTTCTGGCCATTGTGTGGCTGGTCGTGGGCCTGGGTGAGTTTGGGTTCTGGATCGAAGGGACTGGCCCGTCCCCGGCCTTCGTGCCCAGCATTATCAGCGTGCTGCTGCTGGTGATGTCCATTGTGCAGTTTATCACCTCTTTTAAGGAAGAGCCGTCCAAGTACCACAAGGACGAGTTCCTGTTCATCGGCACCTTGGTACTGATTTTTGTGGGTATCCACCTCATCGGCATGCTGCCCACCATGACCATCTTCCTGCTGGTGTGGATGAAGGGTGCGGAAAAGGCCCCCTGGTCCCACACT
>CAJFNC010000062.1 GCA_904393835.1 uncultured Ruminococcus sp.
ACAACGTGCTGGACATGAACCGCCGGCAGCTGGTGATCCTCAGTGTGATCCTGACGGCCGCCGCCGCGGTCCTGGCCGCCTTTCTGGCCAGGCGCTTCACCCGCCCCATCCGGGTCATCAAGAGGACGGTGGACCGACTGGCGGCCGGGGAGCTGACCGCCGTCCCGGGGCTGGACCGAAGGGATGAGATCGGGCAGCTGTCCCACTCGGTGGAGGAGCTGGGCCAGGCCCTCCAGCGGGTGGCGGACGGCTGCCGGGTCTCCGTCATCAACCCCGGGACCCCCATCCCGGAGGAGGAGCGGGAGCTGATCTGGGAGCGGTATCAGCGCAGTCAGCACCAGGCGGGGCGCAGGCAGGGCACCGGCATCGGCCTGTCCATCGTCAAGTCCATCCTGGACGCCCACGGGATGTCCTATGGGGTGGACTGCCGGGACGGTCTGACCGCTTTCTGGTTTTTTGCGCCGACAAAACAATCGCGTGCGGCTGAGGCGGACGGCCTCAACGCTTGGAAAACAGGGGAGCCCTGACGGGCTCTCCTGTTTTCATTTGGGCAGAAGCACGCCCCCTCAGCGCCTCTCCAGAGGCGCCCGATTCTCTCACAAAAGTCTGCGAGTTTTCTCACACTCTTCTCACAACTTTCCGTTACCATACCCCATGGATCAGAGGACTGCCACGTACCTGATCAGAACAGACAAAACGAATCAACGTCAGAAAGGAACGATTTTTATGAAACGGATCTGCCCCGCGCTGCTGGCCCTCAGCCTGACGCTCTCCCTGGCCGCCTGCGGCGCGCCGGGGAACGGCGGGGGCTCCGCCTCCGCACCGGCGTCCCCGCCGGCACAGGAGCAGGAGACCTAGAGCACTGCTCCCGCTCCCGCCAGCACCGAAACCCCGTCCTCCGATGGGAGCAATATCCTGATCGCCTACTTCGGCGTGCCGGAGACCGACGGCACCGACACCGTGGCCAACGCCAGCCGGGTGGCCACCCAGGACGGGGTGGTGGGCAACACCCAGTTCATCGCCCAGGCCATCCAGCAGGCGGTGGGCGGCGACCTGTTTGCCATCGAGACGGTCCAGGAGTACCCCGGCACCCACGCCCCCCTGCTGGAGTTTGCCTACAACGAGCTGCGGGAGGACGCCCGCCCGGAGCTGGCCGGCCAGATCGAGAACCTGGACCAGTACGATGTGATTTTCCTGGGCTACCCCAACTGGAACGCCGACCTGCCCATGCCCCTGTACACCTTCCTGGAGTCCTATGACTTCGCAGGCAAGACCATCGTCCCCTTCGTCACCCACGGGGGCAGCGGCTTCTCCCGCACCATCTCCACCATCCAGTCCCTCCAGCCGGAGGCCACCGTGCTGGAGGACGGGTTCTCCGTCGCCCGCAGCAACATGGCCACTTCCGCCCAGGCCGCCATGGACTGGGCCTCCGGCCTGAATATGGCCTGAGATACCCCGGCAAGCCCATCTGAGAGGAGCGGAATTTTCCATGAACCAAACCACGCGGCACAAGCTCGCCGTCGACCTTGGGATGGCCGTCCTGCTGTTTGTCCTGATGGTCTATCAGCTCACCGGGGACTTCGCCCACGAGTGGGCGGGGGCGGCCATGCTGGGCCTGATGGTCAGCGGGATCATCCTCTCCCGGCACGTGTTCGGCTTCCTGCCCATCTCCGGCGGGGCGGCAGACCCGGCGGGCGTAACTCCCCCCTCACCGCGGACGTATCCTTTATAGATCCACTTAAATCAAATACCGCCCACTGTAACGGCTGTTGACAGTGGACGGTATTTTTGATGTCTATTGAAAGCGATAACTGCGCTCTGCCAGATCCTGCACATAAGATAAAAATGGCTGTGCTCCTGGAAATTGATTAAGTCGCTGTTTTCAATGGGGGGAAAGGAAACAATTTTTTCTTTTTCATCCACCCAAATCTCAAACTTATCTACCACACTCTGCTCCCGGACATCCATACTATACGGCCTTCGCAATGATCCCGCCCCAGGTCTCTTCCGCAGCTCCGGAGGAGATGCTCAAGGAATAGGAAAAGCTGTCCTTAGACCAGACCGCCAACAGATAGGTCCCGGAATTGCCCTTCAAGGTGGCGGTGATATCTCCTACTGTCAATTCCTGAACCGTGTCATAGGAATTGAAGTCCCCAGAGATGTCCTCAGTACCGGTACTTTTCCGGAACACAGCCTCTACCTCGCCGTTCCGGTACTGGATTTCCGCCATCTCACTCCAGTAGGCTGTATAGACAGCTTCCGTCGACTCAAAGGGCAACCCCTGGACGTCGCCTACTTCGAATCCCACCAGTTCAGAGAGTTCTTCCGCAGAGCATGCTTCTACTACATCCGGTACGACCTGCACCCCGGAATCAGGCGGCGTTTCCTCCATAGGCGGTATGAGCTTGGCCGCACTCCATACGCCTACTACGAGGATGGCAAAACAGGCGGCCAGGGACGCGAACCGCTTATATTTTCGGAAGGGCACGACTTTAGGGGCCGAGGACGTTTCAAAGGATTCCGACTGGATTCGGTCGAGGATGCGCATTTTCATTTCATCTGTTACCACAACTCGTTCCATAATATCCTCATACGATTTCTTCAAAGTCACACTCCTCCTTCAAAATCTCCTTTAGTTTGAGGCGACCTCTCCGCAGGTCAGACCGGACGGTGGACTCCTTCCGGTCTAACATACGGGAGATTTCCGCAGTTGAATAGCCCTCATAGTAAAACAGGTGTATGACCTCTCGGAATGCCACTGGCAGGGACTGTACCGCATCCCAGACAAAGGAAAGATCCTCCCGCTCCTCGGCTTTCAGGGTGTCGCTCAGCTCATCCGAAGCCCGCACCTTGTTATAGTCGATCCTGTTTTTGCTCAAATTGCCCGCCACACGCAGGAGCCCCGCCTTTTCATGGGTGCTGTTTTCAAAAGTTGGGGCTGTTTTGAGAAATCGGAGCAGAGTATCCTGCAAAACCTCTTCCGCGTCGCTCATGTTGTGCAGATAGGAATAAGCCAGCCGGAGGATGCTGTTGCCGTGCTCATCCAATATGCGCTCGGCCTGACGGTTGATCTCTGCCCTGTCTGCCGCCCGCGCCGTCTCCGTAGGTTCTGGAATAGCTTTAACTGGAGTCACCAGGGATGCTAAGGCAGAACAGAACCGCACCAGGACCCGGCTGACCCAACTAGAAAGCAGTGCTCTTTGCTCCAAACAGTATTCCATATCTGTCCCCCCATGATCAGCAGGCAGACCATACGACCATGTGGTGTATGGTCTGCCTGCATCGTAGTTACGCGATCTCTCGAATCAGATCTGCCATCTCCCCACGGCTCATGCCGACGTTGGCACCGACAGAATAAGTATACTCCCCGCTTGTCCAGGCAGCAAGATAGACCTTTCCAGAGCCGCCCTTCATCGTGACTTCCATGCCGTCCACCTTAGAAACAGCGGCCTCAGCGTAGCTGTTGTAGTCTCCGCTGATGTCCTCCGTTCCGGCACCCTTGCGGACACGGACCGTGTCATCCCCGCTCTCGTACAGGACATCGATCAGCTCACCGTCAATGGCGGAGATGGAAACACGGTCATAATCTCCGACAGCCTCCGGAGCACGCATCTCGAAGCCGGCAACCTGACTTGCTTCTGCGAGTGAAGCGCAATCGATGAATGGATTGGGAATCTGCACATTATTTTCTGCATGGATCACGATTTTTCCATCCTCCAGATCGACGGCGTCATTGCCCAAAAGCACATTGAACATTTCCAGAGGGACATAAGTGGTGCCGTCCACTACATAGGGGGCCGCCCCCAAACTCAGGGGTGCCGTGGCTCCGACAGCGCCCTCGATGCTGGTGATAGCCTGGTAGGAATCCTCCCCGATGGTAATGGTCATGTGCATCTCTCCGCTGTCAACAGTAACCGTTCCATCGCCGTTCCAGGTAACGGTAAAGCCCAGCGGCTCCGCGATGGCCCGCAGGGGCACCATTATGACGGCGTCCACGGACACGTCCTTTCCGTTGATCTCGAGGGTGCAGCGGCCAGCGGCTCCCTCCGGAGCCTCTGAGATCACTGCCGGCGGCTCGGAGATCAGCGCGGGGGACACCGTCCCGGCGGCGATGGCGGG
>CAJFNC010000063.1 GCA_904393835.1 uncultured Ruminococcus sp.
CTTCCTCCTTTCCGGTTTATTTTCGCGGGGAATTTCGTCGCCATCTCCCTGCTAAAAGCTGCCGTTTTGCGGCGGTTGCGCCCCGAAACGCGCCTGCGGGCGCAGTGTAGGCGGCGAAACGCTCCCCAGATGAGCCTATTTTACACCGAATCCCCTATATTTTATCCCAAAACTATGTAAAGGTATTTTACCGTCCAGGCCATAGAAATGAACAGCTTCGTGAACTGTTCAATGGCAAAGGGATCCGTCATGCCGATTCCCATGGGCAGGCCCCGTGGGAGCCCCTTTTAATTTTAAATGCTTGTGCAAAGTAAATTCGCCCATCTCCGCACTAAGAGCCGCCGCTGTACGGCGGTTGCGCTCCGAAACGCCTCGCTGCGGCGAAAACGCTTGTACGCGCTGTGCGCGCCCCATCTGCGATGGAGCCTCATCGCCGGCCCTATTTCACGGTCCAGGCCATCGGAATAAACAATTTCGTAAACTGCTCGATGGCAAAGGGATCCGTCATGCCGGCGATGTAGTCGCATACGGCCCGGTCTACGCCCTCTTCCAGGCGGATCTCCTGAAAGTCAGCGGGGAGCTCGTCCGGATTTTTTTGGTAGTACTCAAACAGCCGGCGGAGCATCTCCTGGGCCTTGCCCTCCTCCCCCTTGGCCAGAGGGTTGGTATAGACGCTCTCGAACATGAACTCCCGCAGGGCAGCCATGGCCTCCCCCACCTCGGGGGACTGGCAGATGCTCCTCTGATCCCGGCTGGCCGTGATCACGTCCAGCACCAGGGCGTTGATGCGCTCCCCGTGGGTGAATCCCAGGACCTTGGAGGTGGCCAGGGGGATATCCATGGGGTAGATGATCCCGCCCCGGAGGGCGTCCTCAATGTCGTGGTTGATGTAGGCGATCTGGTCGGCCAGACGGACCACCTGACCCTCCAGGGTGGCGGCCTGCTGTCCCTTGGTGTGGCAGACGATGCCGTTGCGCACCTCCCAGGTCAGATTCAGGCCCTCCCCCTCCTTTTCCAGCCGGTCCACCACCCGCAGGGACTGCTGGTAGTGGGCAAAGCCGCCGGGCATGATGGAACTGAGCAGCCGCTCCCCGGCGTGGCCGAAGGGGGTGTGGCCCAGGTCGTGTCCCAAGGCGATGGCCTCCGTCAGGTCCTCATTCAGGGAGAGAGCCCGGGCGATGGTCCGGGCGATGCGGCTCACCTCCAAGGTGTGCGTCATGCGGGTGCGGTAGTGATCCCCCTCCGGCTGGAGGAAGACCTGGGTCTTATGTTTCAGCCTCCGGAACGCCTTGCTGTACACGATGCGGTCGGTATCTCTCTGGAAACAGGTGCGGATATCGCACTCCTCCTCCGGGCGCTGGCGGCCCCGGCTTCGGCTAGCCAGGCAGGCATGGGCACTGAGGATCGATCTCTCCAGCTCCTCCCTCTGCACACGAGGCGTCATAGGCGGCTCCTCCTTTCCATTGGTCCGAATATCCGCTCCATTTTTTATATACGCAGAACCAAAAGGAATTCCTTCTTTTTTTGCGAAAAATTTTTTCAATTCCGCCGTTCTACTGCGAAGTCCGATCCCGCAGCCAACTTGGCAAGGTTCTTGCCTTTACACTGGATACAATCCCCATGGCGGCGTAGAGCGTGATAATGGACGAGCCCCCGTAGCTGATAAAGGGCAGGGTGAGGCCCATCACCGGGAAGACGAACAGGCACATGCCCACATTGGCGGCGATCTGGATGATCAGCATGCCGGCCATCCCCATGGCCACATAGGCGTGGAACGAGGAGTTGGCATTCCGAGCCACCCAGATACAACGGAGGATGATGAGGGAGAGCAGCAGCAGCAGGAGAAGACAGCCCACCATACCCAGCTCCTCGCCGCACACGGCGAAGATAAAGTCGGTGTGCCGGGCGGGCAGTGTAGAGGAGTATTCAGACTGGGTCAAGGTCCCCTGGAGATAGCCCTTTCCAAAGATCTGCCCGGAGCCGATGGCCAAAATCGAACGGTTCTGCTGCTGGCCCACCCCCTGGGGCTCAAAGCTGTGGTCAAAAACCACCCGGATGCGCCGGATGAAATAGACATTGTCCCAAGCGGCTGTGTTGGGCAGGACAAAGACCCACAGTACTACGAATGCAATCACCAGCGCTCCGCCCACCAGCACGAACCAGCGCAGTTTTACCCCCGCGCTCCAGGCCATAGTGGCAAAGATAAAAGTATATACCACACACATCCCCATGTCGCCGCACACGACCGCGATGAGCCCCAGCATAAAAGCGGCATAGGCGCCGATCTGAAAAACGGCAGAGACCGAGCCGATGTCCCGCCCCTGATTTTGGATCCTGGTGATCAGCAGGGCCAGAAGAAGGATGAAGGGAATCTTATCAATTTCGTTGGGCTGGATATTGATGGGGAAATAGGGGATGTCCAGCCAGTTCCGGTTGCCGCCCACGTTGCTGCCCAGAGGGGTGAGAAGCAGCAGGATAAACAGGACACTGCCCCAGAAGATCAACTTCCAGTTTTTCTCTACAAACAGCTGAAAGTCAATAAAGGTACACAGGATATAGGCCACCACGCCTAGAAGGATGGCAACGATTTGGATGACCACCGCCTGGTTGTTCTCATTGTAGCGGGTGGCAGAGAAAATCAAGGCGACCCCAAAGGCGCTGGCCAGCAGACACAGCAACAGAAGGATGGGGTCCCCCTTTTTAAAAAATTCATGAAACGGGG
>CAJFNC010000064.1:0-2673 GCA_904393835.1 uncultured Ruminococcus sp.
GGCGGGCTGCACCACCTGGCAGAAGATCCGCTACGGCATCCTGCCCCAGCTGATGCCCAACTTCGCCTCCACCGCCATCTACCGCTTTGACATCAACCTCCGGGACGCCACCGTCCTGGGCCTGGTGGGTGCGGGCGGCATCGGTGCGCCGCTGATCTTCGCCATGAACGCCTACCGCTGGGAGGAGGCCGGCGCCATTCTGGCGGGCCTCATCGTGCTGGTGCTCATCGTGGAGTGGATCTCCACCAAGATCCGGGTCAAGCTGGCCAGGGGGTAAGCATGGAGAAAACATTCCAGATCTACTTTACCTCGGACACCCACGGCCACATCTTCCCCGTCAATTACGCCTCAAACCGCCCGGAGGCCTCCGGGCTTCTGGCCCTGGCGGCTCAGATTGAGAAGGACGGCGACACCCTGGTGCTGGACGGCGGCGACTCCCTCCAGGGGACGCCCCTGACCCAGTACTATCTGGAGCACCGTGGTGAGTGGGATATCCACCCGGTGGCCGCCGCCTTCAACGCCCTGGGGCTGGACTACTTCACCCTGGGCAACCACGACTTCAACTTCGGCTATGAGGCGCTGCGGGACTACCTGCGGGCTATGTAGGGGACCTGCCTGTGCGCCAACGTGGAGGACTTGGGCGGGGAGCTGCCCATCCGTCCCTGGACGGTGCACACCCTGTCCAATGGCCTGCGGATCGGGCTCACCGGCGTGGTCACGGATTTTGTGAACATCTGGGAGCAGCCTCAGAACCTGGAGCTCCTGCGGATCACCGATGCCTTCCAGGCCGCCCAGGCGGCCTGCGCCGCCCTCCGCGGCCAGTGCGACGTGTGCGTGTGCATCTACCACGGCGGGTTTGAGGAGGACCTGGAGTCCGGCCGGGTGCTCTCGGACAGCGGCGAGAACATCGCCTGCCGGATCGCCCGGGAGCTGGACTTCGATCTCCTCCTCACCGGCCACCAGCACATGGCGGTGGCGGGGGTGGAGCTGTCCGGCACCTATGCGGTCCAGCCCCCCGCCAACGCCGGACAGTTTCTCCATCTCACCGGCCGGTGGGATGGACAGGAGAGCCGCTTCTCCTCCCGGCTGCGGCCGGTGGGCGGACAGCACCCGGAGGAGCCCTTCCGGACCCTGCTGCCCTTGGAGCGCGCCGCCCAGAAGTGGCTGGACCAGCCTATCGGCGCGCTGGCCCAGGCTATCCCCCCGGAGGGGAAGCTGGAGGCGGCCCTCCGCGGCAGCCAGGTGGCCGCCCTGTTCAATCAGGTGCAGCTGGAGGAGACCGGGGCGGACTTCTCCTGCACCAGCCTGGGCAACGACCCGGTGGGCCTGACCTCCCCGGTGACCATGCGTGGGGTGACGGCGGCCTACCTCTTTGCCAACACCCTGGTGGTGCTGGAGGTGACGGAGGAGGTTCTGCGGCAGACCCTGGAGCGCTGCGCCGCCTACTTTACGCTGGTGGACGGCCGGCCGCAGATCTCGGAGGAGTTCCTCCTCCCCAAGGTGGAGCACTACAACTACGACTTTTACGCCGGGCTCTCCTACACCTTCGACCTGCGGCGGCCAGTGGGCAGCCGGGTGGTCCGGCTGACAAAACTGGATGGCTCGCCGCTGGGGGACGGAACATTCCGCCTGTGCACCAGCAACTACCGGGCCACGGGTACCGGGGGCTATGAGATCCTGCGGGAGTGCCCCGTCCTCTGGCGGGGGGGCATAGAGATGCCGGACCTGACGGCCCGCTATATCCGGACCCACAGCCCCGTCCCGCCGCTGCACAACGGGGAGATGCAGGTGGTCTGGTGACGGGACTGGACGTCCCTGACGAGGAGCAAAGAGAGAAAGAAGGCGGAGCATGGAGCGGTTTGAGGTAGCGTCCCAAGCGATCCGAACGGCAGGAGAGGCGCTGCGGCGATGCCATCTGGAGGCGGAGGAGATCCGCCAGAAGGCGGACCACCAGGATCTGGTCACCTACTGGGATCGCAGGACCGAACGGCTGCTGAGAAGGGAGATCCTGGCCGCGTTCCCACAGGACTCCATCGTGGGAGAGGAGTATCCGCCGGAGGAACACGGTGCAGAGGAGGTCACCTGGTACCTGGACCCCATCGACGGGACGACGAATTTTATCAACCAGCACCGGAACTACGCCATCTCGGTGGGGTGCTGGAGCGGGACGGCCCCCCTGTTCGGCATGGTGCTGGATGTGAAGCGGCAGGAGCTGTACTGGGCCAAAGCCGGCGGCGGCGCCTGGCGGGACCAGCGTCCGATCCATGTTTCAGACCGGACCCGGGTCCCGGAGCTGTTGATGACGACACCGGAGGTCCTCCACGCGTTTCTCAAGCAGCATCCGCAGCGGGAGGCGCTCATCCGCTTGGCCCGGGAAGTGCGGGGGGTGCGGAGCTTGGGGTCGGTCGCCCTGGAGCTGTGCCAGGTCGCCGCGGGAGAGGCGGATCTGTTTGTGGCCCTGCGCTCCTCCCCCTTGGATCATAATGCGGCGCGGATCATCCTGGAGGAGGCGGGCGGCGTGTGCTGTGCCCTATCGGGGCGTTCCCTGCCGGTGGGTGAGAAGAGCGCGGTGCTGGCGGCCAATTCAGACGCCGTCCTGCGGGAAGTGCAGACGACCTGCTGTAAATGATCGGAACATAGATAAGAGGGAGGGCGGACCGCCTTACGGCGGTC
>CAJFNC010000064.1:2737-3644 GCA_904393835.1 uncultured Ruminococcus sp.
AAATGGATATTCCAAAAGAAATCGCATATTTTGTGAACAGATATCGCTTCTTTTGTGAACTTTAGCACTCTTGTATTGACAGTGCTAATCCTCCGTGCTATCATACAATTGTTCCAAGAGAGAGGGAACCAAAAGAAACGATCCCCTCCCGCAGGGCAAGAAATAAGTGCGAAGAATGGAGGAATGACTTATGTTGCCCAGCATGTTTGGTGAGAGTTTATTTGATGACTTTTTCGATGACGATTTTATGGCCTTCCCCGCCTGGAGCGGCCGGGACCCTCTGTACGGCAAGCGCGCCAAGAACCTGATGAAGACCGACGTCCGGGAGACCGAACACACCTATGAGGTGGACATCGACTTGCCCGGCTTCAAGAAGGATGAGCTGGACGTGGACCTGAAGGACGGCTATCTGACCATCCGCGCGTCCAAGGGCCTGGATAAGGACCAGAAGGACCAGGAGGGCAAGTATATCCGCCAGGAGCGCTACGCCGGTGCCATGAGCCGGAGCTTCTATGTGGGCGACATCCAGCCGGAGCAGATCTCGGCCAAGTACGAGGACGGGATCCTGAAGATCTCTCTGCCCAAGCAGGAGAAGAAGGAGCTGCCCAAGAGCACGACCATCGCCATCGGCTGAGCTGCTGTGAGACAAAAGAAAACGGGGCCCGCTGTAAAAAGCGGGCCCCGTTTTTGTATGATTTAGGATCACAGCTCGATGGTGCGGATGACCTTGGCGCAGCGGGGGCACAGGGTGGGGTGCTGGGCGTCGGAGCCCACCTTGATGTGGTGCTTCCAGCAGCGCTCGCACTTCTCGCCGGCGGCCTCGGCCACGGAGACGGACAGCTCGCCGCCCACGGTCACCTGGACCTGGGAGACGATGAACAGGTCGGCCAGCTTCTCCTGGTCCATC
>CAJFNC010000065.1:0-675 GCA_904393835.1 uncultured Ruminococcus sp.
TCTGCCATTTCCAGCGCCTCATAATCCAGCGTACTGGCCAGGGCGGTCAGCAGTTCTCCCGCCCGTTTCGGATCCTGGTCCAAGCACCGGGAAGCCTCTTGCTCCACGATACCTCTCATATCCTGCGCTTTCTGTTCCAGCTTCGACCAGGCCTCTGCCAGCATGGGCAGATATTGCTCCGTGTGGAGCATCGCCAGGTTGGTCAGCTTCCGCAGCCGCCAAAAGGCGGAGGAACTCTGATAGGTATCCTCCCCCTGCAGGAAGGGAGGTGCGATTTCGGTGATCCCGTAATGGTGGGGAAGATAGGGCGCTGTCAGGGGCGAGCCCACACAGCTCCATAAAACTCCCCCCACCTCCACCGGAGTATCCCGATGCAATTCCGCCACCGCAGAGTGGATGCAATGCGGGACGCCGATGGGACGCACCTCGCCTACGCCGCCAGACTCCGGAAAGGCGCAAAACGCGTGGCCCTGGTTATAGTCCCGCAGCAGCTCCATGATCTGCTCGGTGGTGATGGGGCGGTCCGGACGGAGAAAAGTGGGAAATTCCTCCTGGTCCGGGCTGACCTCCAGTGAGGGGGAGAGCCGCCGGACGGCGCTCCAGATCCGCCTGGAGTTGTAATAATAGGTGTCCGGCCGCTCCAGGAACTTTCGCCCAAAGGTCTTCGCCCAGTGG
>CAJFNC010000065.1:702-3266 GCA_904393835.1 uncultured Ruminococcus sp.
CGGCCCCTCCTCGGGCTTCCAGAGCCCCTTTTCAATGACAAATTCCCGCAGCCCCTCGGAATAGAGCATGTTCTCGGAGTCGTCCCAGTCGATCTCATTGATCCGGTAGCCGTTGGACTGGACCAGATAGCAGTCGTCCGGCACCCGGGCCGCCACCCAGGTGGATCCGCCGCCGCTCTCCAGATACCAAGCCTCCTTTGTATCGAACACCCCCACGGCACAGGGGAACCGGTTTCCATATCTGCTGTAGTACCGGCCGATGCGCTCCACGCACTCCCGCGCCGTCCTGCTCTGGGTCAGCGCCACAAATCGAACTCCGCCTGCCACTCCATTTTCTACGATAGGGTCCGCCTGAGCCGCCCGGTCGTTGCGGTCCATCAGCAGGTTCTCGCCTCCCATCAGGCAGACGTTATGCTCGTTGATGGCGATGGTGTCTCCCGCCAAATTTCCACGGAAGGTCTTCAGCAGAAGGCACCGGGCTGTCTCCGCCGGCTGGGGGATCACCGGCCCAGTGGGCAGTTGGATGGAGTTCCCGGGCTGATGGTGCATATGGGGGTACAACTCCAGAGAGGCGGCCTCATATCCGTTCAGGTCGTCGTTGTGGCCCCCCAGCATAACGCCGTCTTCAAAGGCAGCTCTGCCGCCGATCAGCATAAAACACATGAAAGTCTCCGCTCCTTTCGCTGCTGTCTCAATCTCTTACGGGGATCTCCGCTCATCCAAAGATCAGGGACATGATCAGGCAGACGATCAATACAGCCGCCACGATCAGCCATCCGTGCTTCACCTGCGATTTCATATCGCTGGACCGGGCAGTCCCCGTAGCCGCCACCATATCCAGCCCCGGGTAGGCAAACGAGGTCATCTGAGAGCCGATGAGGATAACCAGCGCCCACACAGACATGCTCAATCCCGTAGCCTCTACCAGCGGGCGGAACACTGTGTCCATCATGACCGCCTGGGCCACCGCAGCCCCCTGGATCCCGAAGGTCCCGATCAGAGAGGCCAGCATAGCCAGACCAACTTTCCCGCCGCTGGCCACCAGGGGCTCACCGATCTCCACCAGTGCGTCGAACGCGCCGCTCTTGGAAATAAAGTTCAGGAACGGATCCATGAGGATGAACAGCATAAAGATCCAGAAGTACTGGGCACAGCCCTGCATAAACAGATCAATGGTCTTGCTTACTTTAAACCGGGCCCCAAATCCAGTGGCGATGACTGCCACGGTAATGACTGTGATGGCATGGGCCACGCCCAGGTTAAAGATCACGCCGTAGGCCACCACCAGGATCATCGCAACACTAAACCAGCGGGTGGCCCGTTTGGCCTCTGGGGCCGCGTCGTAGGCGTCTACCGAGAGGGCCGTTCCCTCCGGGTAATCCGATACTCCGGCTGTGGCTTTCTGGACCCGCTTGGCATTAAAGTAGGTGATCAGCCAGATGGGAATGCACACGGGCAGGCTGGCATAGAGGAGCACCTCCTGATATGCCATTCCGGTCAGCTCCATAATGGTGACCATGGGCGGTGAGAACGGACTGATGAACAGCCCCGTCACACCTGCACTCTGCATGATCACCGCCAAGGTGCTGGGCGTCATGCCCACCGAAGCGACCAGGGGGATGATGATGGGGGCGATGACTGCGTTTCCGCCGGTCAGGGTACTCAGAACCAGGACCATAAACATGGAGGTGAGCATAGAGGCCAGGATTGCCTTGTTCATGGAGTTGATCCCGATCTTGCGCACCATTAGATAGACCAGGTTCTCTGCCACACCGGACTCCTTCAGAATCAGCCCCAAACCGGAACCGATCATGATGATAAAACCGACCTGTCCAAGGAAGGAGCCCAGGGAGGCCGTCAAGATGGATCCAAACTCCAATAGATTGGTCTCGGTCAAAACCGCACCGATCACCAGACAGATGATCACGTTTATCAGGGGATGAATTTCCGGACGGAATGCCAGAATGATGTAAACAATCAGCGGGGTAAGGCCTAAGATAGGGGGTAAATCGAAAATCACACCGATCACTCCTTTCATACAAACGCACGGCATACAAATGGCTTCTTCTCTCTGGCACCACCAGGATCCACTTCTCTTCCCAATCACCTCCCTTGCGTCAGGGAAGAAACAGATTATGGCATATGACTCCACTTCCAGTCCCGCCTACTGGCAAATTTGATGTACTGGACGCCGCTTTACTCCTGATAAAAACGTCCGCTTTCCGGGTGAATGATCTGATATGGAATCTGCTTTTCCCGGCACATCGCCTCCCCCTCCGGCGTGATCATCAGTGTCCCTCCCTGGCCTACCACCTTGCCGTTTACCAAGATTGGCCGGCCCAGGGCAAAGGACATGACAGTCTCCCCTGCAGTGAGGTCCACCACAGCCAGATCAGCATCTGCTCCCACTCCCAAGTGCCCCTTGGACGGCATGGCGAAGACCTGAGCCGGTGCGATGGAACATTTATAAATGACCTCTTCCAAGGTCAAATATCCCAGTTTATAGTAACAGAGCAGGCGGCGCAGCAACCCGTTCCGGGGAATTCCTCCGCCGTCGGTGGCCG
>CAJFNC010000066.1 GCA_904393835.1 uncultured Ruminococcus sp.
CATCTCCAAGATCCTGAAGTCGGGCGCCTGCTGCCTGTCCGCCGACGGCCCCGTCTCCCTGGAGATGGAGCGCTACATGCGCAAGCTGGAGGGCGGCGAACACATGAAGGCCGAGAGGGTGCTGGAGCTCAACGCCGACTCCGCCCCCTACGCCGCCCTGAAGAAGGCGGTGGACGCCGGCGACCAGGCCACCGTGGAGAAGTACGCGAAACTGCTGTACGGCCAGGCCCTTCTGCTGGCCGACCTGCCCCTGGAGGACCCCTCCGAATACGCTGAGCTGGTGTGCTCCCTGATGGTATGACCGCCGAATCACAAAACGCGAAAAAGGCTGCCGCCCTCGCCGGGCGGCAGCCTTTTTTACAACAATGCCTACCTTTCTACATTGGAGGGACCGTGCGGCGGGGAGCTGGGGCGGGGGGGAATTTCAAGGCGCAGAGAGAGAAAAAACACAGACCCTATGCAGCCAGCATATTGTTTTTCCCTGGAAAATCAGGTAAAATAAAGGCCACTGGAATGTACATTCAAGCTGCAAAAAAGTAGAGGTTTTCAACGAGGGTTGAACAAACATGCAAGGGGGAACAGATATGAAATACTGTCCAAAATGCGGCGCACAGCTGGCCGATGAGGCGGCCTTCTGCGACAAATGCGGGTCTGCTCTGGGCCAGCCGGCGGCTCCGGCCGGGAGCGAGCCGGTCCGCAAGGAGGGCTCTGCCCTGGGTATCGCCGCCCTGATCCTGTCCATTCTCGGCTTCCTCACTGGATTTATGGGAATTGGCCTGGTCCTGGACGTGATCGCCATCGTCCTGGCGGTGCGGGTCTTTGTCTAGGCCAAGAAAAAGCCCATCCAGACTGGGATGGCGACCGGGGGCCTGGTCGTGGCGGTCCTGTCCATTCTTTTGTGCGGGGTCCTGCTGGGCCCCGCCTTGTGGAGCGAACTCAACAAGCCCTCCCAAGAGGAGATGTTGGCGGAGGCCACGACCGTGGACCTGCGGGAGATGGCCATTGAACATTATGAAAACGACGCAGCTTTTGCGGAAAAGTACGACGGAGAAATTTTGAAGGTTACCGGTTATGTGGAGAATATCAGTAACTGGGCTGGTGTAAAATTGGTCTGGACACAAGAGAATCAGAACTTCTTCACAAACGAAGAACTGGAGCGGATGAACGGCGACGCCTTTTTTGCCACCCAATTTAGTATTACAGTCAATTTTTCCAACGAGGAAGATATGATCCATTTGGAGAAGGGATCTGAAATTACGGTTGTTGGTACCTTTGATAGTTTTGTCGACAATCTAAATGATGCCTATCTGGTCACAGATTAACCGCCTCTCCCCGCAAACCAGCAGGGGAGGGGCAGGCTTCGACACAGCCGATGTTAAAAACGGCCGGGCGGTGGGATCCACCGTTCGGCCGTTTGTTCGTTCCTGCTTTTGGGCCGCCTAGGGGAGCAGTGCAGCCACTTTCTTGGGGATGTCGTCCGCCCCCTTCAGGCCCAGCATGGGCACGGCGATGCCCACCGCCTCCAGCCGCTGGGCGATGGCCTCAAGGAAGGCTCCCGGTTCTGGTCGGAGGTGGTCTCCACCCCGCAGTTGGGGGAGCGGTTAGCCCCCACGATGCCCAGGACCTGAAAGCCGTGCTTCTGATACTCCTGGATCTGATCGACCACCTGGTCTGCCAGGGCCTCCCGCCGCTGCCGGGGGCCGTCCTCCTCCATGGCCCGGCCGATGCGGGTGTTCTCCACCACCACCGGGCGCTCCGCCCCGTAGACATCCCCCCGGTCCAGGCCCAGACAGCACAGCTCCGGGCAGGGCATCTGGACGATGCCCACCTCCCGGTCCAGCAGGAGCTGGATCAGCTCCCGAAAGGCGGCGGGATAGACGGCGGTGCCGTCGGAGATGGCGTTTTGGTTTAATAGGCAGTGGGCCAGAAAGATCACTTTTTTGCTGCGGCCGTCGGTAAACATCAAGCATTTCTCCTTTTTGAGAGAGTTTCGCCGCCCCCTCTTTTTAAGCCTTCCCCTTGGGGGGAAG
>CAJFNC010000067.1 GCA_904393835.1 uncultured Ruminococcus sp.
AACCTTGTTGTCTAAGACAATAAAAAACGGCAGATTGATGATAAATCAAATCTGTCGTTTTCCATTGCCATTAACCAGTGTATCTGGAAATGACAATGCCATAATCAGACAAGACATAGTATAACCTTGTCTGACTGAGGAACCTTTCGAGTTCCAGAAGAATGAATTTGTATTTCTTTGGAACATATATTGTAAATTCCTCATTTTCCGGCTTATAAAAGCCGGAAAGTCTTTGAGAGTCTAGATATGCTATATCCGTTGTTTTTTCTAAATTGGATATAGCATATCCGTTACGTACGGTAAATAACCGTAGCCTACAGTCTTTTACCTCATAAATTTTTGAACCATCGCCAAGACTGGCGAAAGACGACTCAAAAATTGCAGAGGAGACCCTTTGGTAATCTACCATTTGGTGTTGGTAATGATTACCAAGCTCATTACCGAGACCTAAAGACAGTGAAACTATCTTAAAATCTTTAGGAATATACACTCTTTCTAGAAGAGTTGTTGGCCCCAAGGAAATCTTCCTTGGAGAAGACGAAAGTGCGTCAATAATGTACATTGACACACTGAAGACCGGTATAGTCTTCATATTACCCCTCCTTTAAGTATACATAAACATTATACACTCTTTTATACAATTTTGCAAGGAATTTACGAAAAACCACCGAAATCGGTTGAAGTTTTTCTAAAATATGATATAATGCTAACATATGTATTAAAAAAATATTAAAGGGGATACAAAGGAGTAAATATGTTTAATTTTTCATATGACAAAAAAGTACTTTATATAATAATTGGAATATTAGTATTAATCTCATTAACAAGTTTAATGACAAATCCAGATTCGTTATTTTCTATACTATTAGGAATACCAGGAGTGTTAATTGCAATAACATTTCACGAATTTGCCCATGGAATAGTTGCATATAAATTAGGAGATAATACTGCAAAAATGGAAGGAAGACTAAGCCTAAATCCATTTGCACATTTAGACCCAATAGGAACTCTAATGCTTGTATTTGTGGGTATTGGTTGGGGAAAACCAGTACATGTAAATCCAAGTAATTATACAAGAAAAATCTCAATGGAAAAAGGAGAAGCAATAGTATCAGCAGCAGGACCACTTATGAATATACTTCTTGCCTTTATATTTGGAATTATATATTGTGTAATATTAAAATTTGCAGGATTAGAATTTTTAAATTCAACTGTAGGATTTGTAGTAATGTTAATGATACAATCAACAATAGTAACTAATGTTGGACTAGGAGTGTTTAACTTAATACCACTTCCACCATTAGATGGTTCAAAAATAATTATGCCATTTTTACCATATAAAGCAAAAGAATGGTTTGTAAATAATGAAAGAATCTTTTATCTTGTATTCATAGTTTTATGGATTTCAGGATTAGCTGGAAGAATTATATCACCAGCAATAGTTTGGCTTGCAAATGGAATAATGAGTATTTGCAGTTTTATATTATAATTTTTTTAGCAGGTTTTAAATGCTTTAAATTTTAAGTATTTAAAACCTCATTTAATATAGGAAGGAATAGAAATGGAAAAAGATATACTAACAATGCGGAATCGAATCAAGTTGTGATGAAACATCAGTTGCAATAGTAAAAAATGGAAGAGAAATACTATCAAATGTAATAGATACACAAATTCCAATCCACGAAAAATATGGCGGAGTAGTACCAGAAATAGCATCAAGGAATCATATAGAAGCAATTTCGAGAGTGGCAAATAAAGCACTAAAAGATGCAAATATTACTTTAGACCAAGTAGATGCCATAACTCCAACATATGGACCAGGATTAGTGGGAGCTTTACTTGTTCGGAGTATCTTATGCAAAAGCTTTATCATATGCAAAAAATATACCATTAGTGGGAGTAAATCATATAGAAGGACATATTGCAGCAAATTATTTAACATATAAAGAACTAGAACCTCCATTTTTATGTGTAATGACGTCAGGAGGAAATACACGGAATAATATTAGTAAAAGATTATACAGAATTTGAGGTTTTAGGAAAAACAAGAGATGATGCTGTTCGGAGAAGCATTTGATAAAGTTGCAAGAGTTGTAGGTTTAGGATATCCTGGAGGACCAAAAGTTGATAAACTAGCAAAAGAAGGAGAGCCTAAAATAACACTTCCTAAAACTCATTTTGAAGATGAATCACTTGATTTTAGTTTTAGTGGAATAAAAACAGCTGTAATAAATTTACATCATAAAAATCCAGATGTGAATAAAGCAGATTTATGTGCAAGTTTTGAAAAGACTATAACAGAAGAATTAATGGAAAATGTAGAAAAAGCAATTAAAAAAACAGGAGTAAAAGTAGTTACCTTAGCAGGGCGGAGTATCAGCAAATAGCTATATCAGAAAAGAATTTTTAAACTTAGAAAAAAAGAATATAAAAGTATATATGCCAGACTTAAAACTATGTACAGACAATGCAGCTATGATAGCATCAAGTGGTTACTATAACTATATCTCAGGAAAAAGAAGTAATTTAGATTTAAATGCAATACCAAATTTAAAATTGTAAATAAAAGGAGAAAATGATGGAAGAAGAAAAGAAAGATACTAAAGTAAAAAATAAAAAATCAAATAAAAAACTATTAGTAATAACACTAATAATAATTTTAGTTATAATCTTAGGAACAATTGGAGTTTTAGCATATATAAATGGAACAAATGATGAAAAAAGAGCATCTGAAATATTTGGGGATGAATATTGTGACGCAATAATGCATATTGCAACAAGAGACTTAGCACCACATATTTGTAAAATCTGTGGAGTAGAATTTCAAGATTCATCTATGAGAGAAGATATATGTGATGAATGTGCCAAAAAAACTAATAGATGTAATTTTTGTGGTAAAAAATTAACAGATGAAATAAAAGCACAAAGAGAAGAAATGCAAAATAGTGGAATAGAATAAAAGGAGAAGTTTTAAATATGTCAATATATACAATCCGGAGATTTACATTTGTCATTTCATGAGAAAAAGCCAATGAGTATTTTTGGCGAAAATTGGAGAAATCATGAAGAGAAAATAAAAAAAGACTGGCAAGAAAAAGTAAAAGAAAATGACTTGGTAATATTACCAGGTGACTTTTCATGGTCAATGTATCTAAAAGATACCTTGGAAGATTTTGCATATTTGAACTCTTTACCGGGTAAAAAATTATTACTAAAAGGAAACCATGATTATTGGTGGACAACACTAAGTAGTATGAGAAAATTCTTAGAAGAGAACAACTTCAAAAATATAGACTTTATATATAACAATTCATATGAATATGAAGGAAAAATAATAGTAGGCTCAAGAGGATGGGCACAAGGAGAAGATGAAGAAAGTAAAAAAATATTAAAAAGAGAAGCAATAAGGCTAGAATTATCAATAAAAGATGGAATAGAAAGGTTTGGAGAAGATAAAGAAATAATAGCATTTATGCATTATCCTCCAATTAGTTATCATGATATAGAAAAAAATATTATGAATGACTTTATAAAAATTTTAAAAAAATATGATATAAAAAGATGCTATTATGGACACTTACATAGTCAAGCAATAAAAGAAGCAGTAGAAGGTAATCATTATGGAATAGAATTTAACTTGGTCAGTGCAGATGGCTTAGACTTCAAACTAAAAGAGATTTAGGGGATGGACTCAATTTCCCCTTTTTTAGAACCAATTATAGAGGTAGAAAAATGGTAGATTTATACAAAGATGTAAAATATATAAAAGGTGTAGGACCAAATAGAGTAAAATTACTAAATAAAATAGGTATCTTTACACTAAAAGATTTAATTACATATTATCCAAGAACTTATGAAGATAGAAGTAAACCAAAGAATCTATATGAATGTCAAGATGGAGAAGAAGTTTTTGTAAGAGCTATTGCATGTTCTAGATTGTCAGATATAAGATTAAGAGGAAGAACAATGCAAAAACTTTTAATTAGAGATGAAACAGCAACTGCAGAAGCAATGTGGTTTAATCAAAGCTATTTAAAAAGTAAATTTGAACAAGGCAAGGAATATGGCTTTTATGGAAGAGTAAGTAAAAAATATGGAAAAATAGAGCTTATGTCTCCTCAATTTGACGAAGGAAATAGCACAAAAAACACAGGAAGGATAATTCCAATATATCCACTAACATACAATTTGTCACAAAATAACTTAAGAAAAATAATGGAAAATGGAATAAAAGAAGTATATGGAAATCTAGAAGAAACTTTGCCAAATTATATATTAGATGAATATAAATTAGAAAAAATCAATAAAGCTGTAAAAGACATTCATTTCCCTGAAGGTTTTAATGATTTTAATACTGCAAGAACAAGATTAGTTTTTGAAGAGCTATTATCAGTACAACTTGCATTATTAGAATTGAAAAATAGATATATGAATGAAGAAAAAGGTATTATATTTGATAAAAATGTCAAAATATCAGATGTAATAAATAGTTTACCATTTAAATTAACTGGTGCACAAAGAAGAGTTTTAGAAGAAATTGAAGGAGATATGGAATCTGATAAAACAATGAATAGACTTCTTCAAGGAGATGTTGGATCAGGAAAAACAGTTGTTGCAATGTGTTCAGCATATAAAGCAGTGAAATCAGGATATCAAGCAGCAATTATGGCACCTACTGCAATACTTGCTAACCAGCATTTAGAAAATTTTAGAAATATTTTAGAAAAATTTGATATAAAAATGGAACTTCTAATTTCAGGAATTACTAAAAAGAAGAAAGAAGATATTTTACAAAGACTAGAAAATGGAGAAATAGACATAATAATTGGAACACATGCTTTAATTGAGGATAATGTCAAATTTAAAAATTTAGGACTAGTTGTAACAGATGAGCAACATAGATTTGGAGTAAAACAAAGAAGTAAGATTGCAAGTAAAGGAAATAATCCAGATGTATTAGTTATGACTGCAACTCCAATTCCAAGAACACTTGCTTTAATTTTATATGGTGACTTAGATATTTCAATAATAGATGAACTTCCACCAAATAGGAAGAAAATTGAGACATTTGCTGTAAATAAAAATATGACTGATAGAGTAAATGCTTTCATAAAAAAGCAAATAGATGAAGGAAGGCAAGCATATATTGTTTGTCCATTAGTCGAAGAAAATGAAGAAATGGATCTGAAATCTGTCGAAAAATTATATGAAACATATAAAACTGAAGTTTTTCCAGAATATAAAGTAGAATATATACATGGAAAACTAAAACAAAAAGAGAAAGATGAAATAATGGATAGATTCAAAAAAGGTGAAATTGATATTTTGATATCTACAACAGTTATAGAAGTAGGTGTAGATGTTCCAAATAGTAATATAATGGTAATCGAAAATGCTGAAAGATTTGGACTAGCACAACTTCACCAATTAAGAGGAAGAGTAGGTAGAGGAGAATATAAATCATATTGTATCTTAAAATATGAGGGAAAAGGTGAAACAGTTAGAAAAAGAATGAAAGTTATGTGTGATACAAATGATGGATTTATAATTTCTGAAAAGGACTTAGAATTAAGAGGTTCGGGAGATTTCTTTGGAACTATGCAACATGGTCTTCCAGAGTTTAAGATTGCAAATTTGTTTGAGGATATGCAGATATTAAAGGTGGCTCAAGAAGCGGCAATAAAAATTTTGTCGAAAGACCCTAAATTAGAAAATAAAGAAAATGTTTTACTTAAAAGATTAATAAGAGATAAATTTCAAAAAAGGATAGAAATATAATACATAAATTTTACAAATTATTGCTTTTTTGTCGAATTTATTATATTATATATGTACAAAATAAAAAGGATGTTGATAGAAATGTTTCAAGTAATAATGAGAATAATAGCTGCCTTAATTCTTTTAGGTGGAGTTATACTAATATATGATGCACGAATGATAACAAAAAAATTTTTCGGATTTGGTGACCAAAATGATGCGTCAAGCGGACTTAAAATTATAGGTTTTATTGCTTTGATTTTAGGCGGATTAATTTTATATTTTAATTTTTAATAAAAATCCCTTCTTATCTTAAGTTTTATTTTAAGATAAGAGGGGATTTTATAAGTAACTATAAGACGTTGAATCAAAAATAAATTGACAAAAAAATAATGCCAAAGCTAAATAATATCAACCTTGGTATTACTTATATTGGTGCCAACGAAGTAGTTATCTACAACTCGTCACTAGCTCTCTTGACGATTGATATAAAATCAATCAAACTATATACAGATTAACAGATTTTTTCAAAAAAATCAAGTATCATTTCTCAAAAAAATGTCAATAATTTTTGAATATTTCACTAAAAAATAGATTTATTTTATTAGCGAATATTTCACCATATGTACAATCTTGAGTTCTGCTCGCCGCGGGGCAGGCTCAAGATTTATTTTTTTGTTTATTTTTTAAAATTTTAGGCGAGAGATTTATACGATGCTTTAGCATCTTTTAGATAAAATTCATTTATTAATTCTATGACTACATCTGCTAGCCATTGATGATAATCTAATGAATTTGTATCAATATTGTCTTTAGAAATTAATTCTAAAGGCTCTACATCATATATTTTGTTGTTGGCTTTAACTCGCATTCCTATCTTTTGACTTAAATATATCTGTATTTTTGTTTTTGGAGGAAGCGATTTATCTATTATTTGAAATTTACTATTGTTGATGGAAAATACACCAGCATTATCAATAGTTCGTTCAAATCTAACACATAAAAGTTCATCTAAATCATATCGCTTAGGTAACTTAAGAAATACACTTTTGGAATTTGTAGCAGGTACTGCAAATTGAGAATTATATTTTTTTATATAATCTATTAAAAATTCATTAGCTTTCTCAATAGATTGTATATTATTAATTCTGAATTCTGTTACCAGTCTACTTTGCAGAGTTTCCCACAAACGTTCTATTCTTCCTTTAGCTTGAGGAGAAGATGCTGGAAACATTTCTATACCTAATTCTTCTACAATTCTTCCAAATTGTGTTATACCTTTTTCACGACCATTTAACTGCTCCTCAATAGTTATGTGGTCGTTAACTTTTTTTGGCGGAAAAAACACACTATATTTATCAGGATACAATGAAATTGGAATCCCATAATTTTCTAATGTTTGTCTTAAAACTTCTAGATATCCTAAAAGACATTCATTTTTACACATATACAAACCAGTTATTTTACCAGTAGCATCATCTACAAATCCATGCAATGAGTATTTTTCACCGGTATTAAACCAATCAAAAGGTGTACCATCTGCTTGAAGCATCATACCTTCGCATTCTTTTCTTTTTCTTCTGTGGTGTAATTTAGTTTTTCTATGCTTTTTCGGACTTTTAATTCCAGCATTCCTTAAAATATTGTAAAGAGCAGAGTATGAAATATCAATATTTTCACGTTCTTTTAAAAGTTCTTGAAAGTGTTTGAAATTAGACATTTCATATTGATAAGAGTTTCTAAGTTCTAATATTTTCTTCCTTGTTTCATCAGGTATTGTATTTTTAGGTTTTCTACCACGATTTCCATGCTGAATGGATTTTACGCCGTTTTCTTTTACCTCCTTCTTAATTTGTTTTACACGACGTTCAGAAAGACCTAAAGCTGTTGCAACTTGTTTTACAGTACATTCTCCTTTTATACATGCTTCAATTAAAGTAACTCTTTTTAAATCTTTTTGTTTTAACATTAAATATTCCACCTTCCTATTTTGTCTATATTTTCTATTTTTATACATCTAGGGTGAAATATTCGTTTCTAAACTTTTAAGGTGATTTTATCATAAATTAAATACA
>CAJFNC010000068.1 GCA_904393835.1 uncultured Ruminococcus sp.
CGGCAGTTGGCTCAGCAGCATCCCGTGGAAGGCGATTTGGTGATTGGCGTGCCAGACAGCGGTATCCCAGCGGCTATGGGCTATGCGGAAGAAAGTGGTATCCCTTATGGCATTGGCCTGGTGAAAAACCGTTATATTGGCCGCACCTTCATCAGCCCGACCCAGGGGCAAAGAGAAGTTGGGGTGCGCATTAAGCTAAATGCTTTGCGTCATGAAGTGGAAGGAAAACGCATCATTATGATTGATGATTCGATTGTGCGCGGCACTACGGTTGCGCGGCTGGTAAAAACTTTGCGGGCTGCTGGGGCAAAGGAAGTGCATATGCGGGTCAGCGCACCAAAATTCCTGTGGCCATGTTATTATGGCACGGATGTGCCTACGCGGGAGAAACTGATCGCCTGCAAATATGACACAGTGGAAGAGATTGCCCAGGTGGTTGGCGTGGACAGCCTGGGATATCTGGGACTGGAACACCTGCATGACATTGCTAAAGGCGCAAAATGTGGCTTTTGCGATGCCTGCTTTACGGGTAACTATCCTACCCGTACGCCATCTGTAGCTGAAGAGGAGGAAACGAATGAAACCGATATACGAAAATCCCCTAAATTCACGATATGCTAGTCAAGAGATGAGCCATCTCTTTTCTCCAGATTATAAATTTCGCACCTGGAGAAAACTTTGGATTGCTCTGGCAGAGGCAGAGCAGGAGCTGGGCCTGGATATTACAGATGAGCAGATTGCCCAGATGCGGGAAAAGGGTGCCATTCGCTGACAAATGTCAGACCACTGCTTCCACTGAAAACAATGAGCAAAGGAGTATGATTTTTGTGGCGCTGAATTTTGACTTGTCGCCGGAACAGCAGGATATCTTTAAGACTGCTCGGCAGTTTGGAGAAAAAGAAGTGAAGCCCTTTGCGGGCAAGTGGGATGAGGCGGAGACGCCTCCCCTGGAAGTATATGACAAGCTGGCTGCCGCCGGTTTTCTGGGGATCCTGGCGCCGGAGGAATATGGCGGCCAGGGCGGCGACTATATGGATTTTTCCCTTGTCTGCGAGGCAATCGCCTATTATGATCCGTCCGTAGCGATCCTGATTTCCGGCCAAAACTGTGTTTCCGCCGGGATCATCAGCAAGTTTGGCACACCGGCGCAAAAGGAAAAGTATCTGCCCCCTCTGGCGAAGGGAGAAAACCATGCGGTTGGTGCATTCGCGATGACAGAGCCGGGCGCCGGCAGCGATGCCAACTCAGCTTCTACCAAGGCGGTCCTGAAAGACGATCACTATGTCATTAACGGTACAAAATGCTTTATCTCCCAAGGGACCATTGCCACGGTCTATCTGGTCTTTGCGCGCACGGAGGCCGGCCTGTCCTGCTTTATCGTAGAACGAGGCTATCCGGGTTTCTCGGTGGGAAAGAAAGAGACGAAGATGGGGATCCGCGCCAGCGACACAGCGGAGCTGGTATTCAATGACTGTGTAGTCCCGAGAGAAAACCTGGTGGGCAAAGAAGGAGAAGGCTTTAAGATCGCCATGTCCATCATGGATGCCGATCGTGCCAGCGTGGCTGCGATGGCAGTGGGAATGGCGCAACGGGCGATCGATGAGGCTGTCAAGTATACCAAGGAACGTGTTCAGTTTGGCAAGCGGATTTCCCAATTCCAGAATACCCAATTTGTGCTGGCGGAGCTCCAGACAAAGGTGGACGCCGCCAGGCTGATGGCTTACCGGGCCACAATGGATGTGGTAAACGGCTGCGAAAATGCCGCCCACAGCTCTATGGCCAAGTATTTTGCCTCCGATGTTGTCAATGATGTGGCTCGCAGAGCGCTTCAATTTATGGGAGGGTATGGATATTCCAGGGAATATCCCATGGAGAAGATTTTGCGTGATGCAAAGATCTTTGAAATCTTTGTGGGTACGAACGAGATGCAGCGGATGATCATTTCCAGGAGCATGGGTATCAAATAACTCAGAAAGGAGAGTAGAAATGGACTTTAGATTGACCGAAGAAGAATTGGAGCTCCAGCAGATGTATCGCTCCTTTACCAATTCAGTAATCAGACCCGTTGCCAGCGAAGTAGATCAGGAGGACAAATTCCCTTACGAAGTATGGGAAAAGATGGGGGAGACCGGCCTGCTCGGCATCGTTGTACCGGAAGAATATGGCGGCAGCGGTGGAAGCTATATGTCCTATACCCTGGCAGTTGAGGAGACGGCAAAGGCCAGCGGCGCCATCGCACAGTTTATCTCCGGGCAAAATTGCAATTTCTGCCTGCCTATTATGAACTATGGTACACAGGCACAGAAGGAGAAGTACCTAGTACCGCTGGCTACCGGCGACAAACACGGTGCCTTTGTGCTGACAGAGCCCGGCTCGGGAAGCGATGCCGGTGGAATGCGTACTAAGGCGGTCCAGGAAGGCGACCACTATGTCATCAACGGTACGAAAACATTCATTACGGGTGCAGATATTGCCGATATTTTTGTCGCGTTCATTCTGTGCGCTGACGAGACAGGGGAGTTTAAGCCGGCCTGCTTTATTCTGGAAAAGGGTTGTCCCGGTCTGATCGTGGGAAAGCGGGAGCACAAGATGGGCATGCACGCTACTGGCCTGTGCGAGGTGGTATTTGATAACTGCATAGTTCCCAGAGAAAACATGCTGGGCCCCATCGGGGAAGGATTCCACATTGCCATGTCTACGTTGGACGCCGGGCGTCTGGGAATCGCCGCCGTCTGTGTCGGTATGGCGCAGGAGGCCATTGACCTGACTATCAAATACACCCGAGAGAGAATGCAGTTCGGCAAGCGCATTTCTCAGTTCCAGAATACCCAGTTTGTACTGGCGGAGCTTCAGACCAAAGTCAATGCAGGCAGACTGCTGACCTATCAGGCCGCCTGGGCACTGGATCATGGTGAACCGGCATCCCACCTGGCTTCTATGGCCAAACTCTTTACCTCCGATGTCGTCAATGTGGCTGCGCGGGCCTGTCTGCAGCTGTTTGGCGGCTATGGCTACATCAACGAGTACCCCATTGAACATATTTTCCGTGATGCCAAGGTCACAGAAATATTTGAGGGTACCTCCGAAATTCAAAAAATCATCATTTCCAAGTGGATGGGTGTGCGCTGATGCACCTGGGACAGGGGCAGATGTGGTTATGGATGACAATTCTTTCATGATTGAACGCTGGGCACAAAAGACTCCTGAGAAAATCGCCGTATATGATGATGCCGGACAAATGTCCTATGGGGAGCTGGCACAACGGATCGACGTATGTGCGGGGGAACTCTATCTGCGCGGTATCCGTAAGGGAGATCGGGTCCTGCTCAGTGGGTCAAACCGCATCCAGTTTGTCATTGCCTTTTTTGCGATCTTACGGCTGGGGGCGATTTGTGCCGTAGCAAGTCCACAGTATGAAGCAGAAGAAATCACCTGTGTATCATGTATGACTGAGCCGAAGCTCATCCTGACCGATTCTCAAGAGAAGTGGGGTGCGGTTAAAAATACAGTATCCGGTGTGGAAACGGCCCCTCTGGGGTTTGAAGGATCTGCCCGGAGCGTCCACGAGGCGGCCTTCCCCGCCCTGAAACCGGATACGCCGGCTTTGATCGTGTCGACCTCTGGGTCCTCCGGCAGGGCAAAAGGGGTCCTCTTGACCCGGAGGAACCTCATTTTCCCGGCGCAGGACATTATGGAACGATTCCATATG
>CAJFNC010000069.1 GCA_904393835.1 uncultured Ruminococcus sp.
CCTCTTTGCCCGCCTCGGTGAGCAGGCCCTTCAGCTCGTCGTAGATGCCGTTTTTCTTCACAGAGCCGCCGCCGTAGGCCAGCATGACAGTCTTGCCGTATTGGACCGCCAGGTTCTTCAGGTGCTTTTTTGCGGCCCCCTCCCCATAGTAGACGGCGGTGGGATAATTCGTTCATAGGAAAAGCCTCCTTCAAAATCACGCCTGCTGATTGGCGCGTATGATCTCAGACAGCTGGATATGCTCGTTGCGGTACCGGGCGCTGGGATTTTTCTCCGGGAGATTCAGGCCGATGGCCTTTTCGGGACAGTTGTGGACGCAGGACAGGCAGGTCTGGCAGTTCCCGGGGATGTGCACCGCTTTTCCGTCCGTCACCCGGATGGAGGCGGAGGGACAGATTTTTTGGCAGATCCCGCAGCCGACACAGCGGTCCGTCACCCGGATGAGGTGCTGCCAGGCATCCGCCGGCATTTTGCTGACGCCGGCCAGAAATTCCCGGTGGGCCGCTCGGTCGGCGCCAGTCACCGGGGCGGTCCAGCGCTTCCGGGCCGCCACGTCCGCCGCAATCTGACTCAGATGCTCCTCCACCCCCTTGTCCAGCTTCTTCTGCTCGTCCATGTCAAAGCTGGGCAGCCAGTTGTCCACCATCATCAGAACATTGATGTAGGCGGGCTGGATGCCGCACTCCCGGCAGAGCCTCTGGGCCAGCTCGGCCGCGCCGCCGTGGCGGTTACCGTAGGTCAGCACCATATAGAAGTAGTCGGTATGAAATTGGGTCTTCTCCAGAAACTCCCGCACCATGGGCGGGACCTCATGACCGTAGACCGGGCAGACGATCCCGATGGCGTCGGCGGTAAAGTCCAGCGGCTCCCGATGAATGGCCTGGGGGATGCTCTGAAGCTCCGGTTCGATCCCCTTGGCCGCGTACAGACTGTTGCCCGTACCGGTAAAATAAAACAGCATACGATTTTCCCCTTTTCAGACAAGTGTTTTCAACTGTGTCAGCCACTGCTCCAGCTCCTGCCGGGGCGTCTCCAGCTTCCCGAACTGCTGGGGGCTGAAGTGGATCTTCTTGGGGCACAGCACCCTGGCCCCCTGGCAGATCTGCTCCATGTCCTCCAGACAGTGCCCGGGCCAGCCCGCGTGGGTTTGAAAGGGGATCAGGGTCTTTCTCCTCCAATCCACCTGGGAGAGAAAGCTGAGGACGGGGGACGCCATGGTGTACCACCAGGTGGGCGTCCCCACGATAACCGTGTCGTACTCCTCCGGGTCAAAGCCCAGGGGCTTCAATTCCGGCCGGAAGCCCCGATTGACCTCCTCCTGCCCCTGGGCGACGATCTCCTCATCGGTCCCCGTATAGGGCACTGCCGGCTCCAGCCGGACCAGCGGGTATCCGGTCTCCCGCTGAATTTGTTCCGCAATCTGCTTGGTATTTCCATCCATGGAGTAGTAGACAATGACGGCGCTGCTCATGTGCAGTCCCCTCCCTCTCTTGACAGGCGCTCCGCGCCCTCTTATAATCATCTCGAGTTATTTATTGGGCTTGTGCTCATTATAATGCGGCGCAGAAATGCAAATCAATGGTGCGTCTGGGCCGGTTTGCCCAATATGCGACAGGCGGGCAAGGAATGCTCAGAAAGTTACAAAAAATTCAGAGGAGGCAGACAGAATGGGACAGGAAAAGACCGACCTGCGGGTGATCCGCACCCGGAAGGCCATCCGGGAGGCCTTCTGCTCCATGATCATGGAGATGGACTATTCGGACATCACCATCAAGGAGCTGACCCGGCGGGCCATGATCAACCGGAACACCTTTTACCTCCACTACGAGTCGATGGACGCACTGCTCCGGGAACTTCAGGAGGAGATCGCCGGGGAATTCATAGAAAAGCAGGTGTCCTACACCAAAATGGCGGACATCCGTCGGATGATCCGCGTTTTCTTCGAGTACATGGCCACCCAGTCCCCTCTGCAGGACCGGCTGCTGTGCAGCGGGAGCTATCGATTCTTCTACGACCGGGTCAACCAGCAGGTGATGGGACACCGAAAGCTGATGAACCGCGGGGCCTTTGGCCTGGATGAGGCCTCCGAGAACATCATTTTCACCTACTACGGCAGCATCACTGCGGTCCTCTACCGCCAATGGGTGGCGGATGGGAAAAAACTCTCTCTGGAAGAGGTGATCCAGCTGGCCACCAAGCTGATCTGTGAGGGGATGTCCAG
>CAJFNC010000070.1 GCA_904393835.1 uncultured Ruminococcus sp.
TTGAGTTGTCTGTAGATGCAAAAGAGAGAATCACCACAAAGCCGACAGAAGTGGTATTTGTTATCGACGGTTCTGGATCCATGAGCACGTGCGCTGAACCTGACCATGATCATGGATACTGGGGCAATAGCTGTAGTAAAACAAACGGCTTTAGTTCCCCTAATAGCAGATGGTCAATCGCAAAAGCAGCCATTCAGACAATGGTTGAGGGTTTCGACGAAAGTATCTCATATAAGTTCGTTGTTTTTGGCCCCAATAACCGCACGATAACCGTAGATAATTTGAATGACCGAGAGGTAGACCGTTTTCTTAATAGGAACAATATGACATACCTCTCGGATGGTGTAAATGCGGGCCTCCAGCAATTTGAGGATCCTTCCAGCAATCAGGTGCTGATTATTGTTGCAGATGGAGACAGCAATGATGGATACCCACAAAGCGCGGTGAATCGATTTGACGGCGAGGTATACACGGTTGGCTTCACTTTCAGCAATGATAATTTTTCTGCGCTGGCGACGGATGAGGAACATCAACTAGATGCGCAAACAGAAGAAGACTTAGAACTTGCTATGGACACCATCGCGGAAAACATTAAGAGTTTAATTACAGATCCGCTTGGTGATAAAGTAGAACTAGTTGGAGATGTACAAGTAGCCCCAGCCGATAAACCGGACGCAAGTCTGAACAATAGTAAGGATATTATTAGCTGGACAGATCCAGCAGGTCTAAGCGGAAAGGTGACTTTAACCTATACCGTTCAAATTAAGGGTGAGGATGTTGTTGCAGGGATAAATAACATTCCCTTCAATGATGATGCTACGCTAAACTACAGCTATTCTACCGGAGGAGCTGAAGTTGATTTTCCTGACCCAGGAATATCTTTCCAGGCCACCACGCTGGATGTAAACTACATCCTCGGCGATGAGACCCTGAAAACCGATCACGAGTGGGTCAAAATTAAAGAGGGTGCGGAGTTTGGGACTAATATTCCCAGCGTCGGCGCTCCTGTTAAGATTGACGGAAGTACGTATTATGTCCAGGCGGTAAAGGGTACTCAGCCCACTACTCCGTTGGAAGCAAAGGAGTATGAAGTCAATGTAATTCTGGATACAGAGCAGCCTGTTACCGCCAATGACGGCCACATCCATGTGAACCTGAGGCTGGACGGGGAGCCGTTGGCCGATGGTAGTGCCATCGAGACCTATCTGACCATCGCGCGGACCTCGGACGGACAGACCTCCGATGAGGAATTTTCCTTCAATGAGGCCACCGACACCATCAACTTCCAGTACGAGGAGTACAACAGCGCGGATGTGACCTTCACCGCCGCGGCCGGCTACGTCATCAAGGGCATCGACACCCAGGTCGTGTACGGTGAAAATGGTTATACCCCCGTTAGCGCCAATGATGGTTCCATCTCGGTGGACAACATCAAGGGCTGCGAATTTACTGGCAATGGTGATGATTTGCAGACAACCGGCGTTGTTACCGTCTACCTCTGTACCGCCTATTCGGTGGAGTATTACCTGAATGACGACAAGTTGACAGATACTCCCTACGATGATTCGAACACCTATGTGGAAGAGATCAGCGAGGAGCTTGTAGCAACTGTCCCCACCTTCGGCGATAGCGACAAATACGCAGACGAGTTTGGCAACCAGAACGGGCAAGACCTTGTCTACGTTTCCGATCTGAAGACCGAAATCAAACTGCCGGTACTGCCGGAAATAACGGGAGAGATTACAACTGGCTGGCGGGATAAACTCTATTTGGAGCTGCCTGAAGACATATTAAATCATGTTATTTTCCCGAATACAACGGTCACGATCAGCACTCTTGTAGGCGCTACCAGCACCTGGGTTGAGGGCAATATTATCAAATTCTATGCCCAGACCTCCGACTTCACCCCCACGGATCCCAGTGAACTGATCGATGGCGATGTCACAAAAGAGCCGGTAACTGATCCCTCTGTCACACTCATTACTCCCAATGGACAGAGAGAGACTCTGACGCAGGGCGCGGATTACATTGAAGTCACGGAGAATGACGATGGCAACTATGTGGCACAGACCAACGAGGATTCCGTCACGGTACTGTTTAAAGTAACGGTCATCGTAAGCGAGGCTGGAAAAGTCAAAATCAGCGATAGTGGCGCGGAATACCGCGGCCTGACAACTGAGTCCGATGAAGTTTATCTCCAAAGCGTTGATGAACAGGGAGAAATCGTAGAGGTATCCTTTGGGGCTGAGACGGGTGGCACTGCGGTCCTGTACTTCTCCAAGAATCAAGCTCTTGCAGGCACTGAGACTGTGCAAGTCAAGAACTCCGTAGTAGTGAATCCTTCCGAAAATCCGGATGAGGATGAACCAATCCCCAGCGACCCCGTGGACGTGACGAAGGTGGAAGATGATGTCACCGTCGAAAAAACCGTCACGATCACCCGCAATGGCACTCCTGTCACTGGCTGTGCCCAGCCCGGCGACGTGCTGACGTACACCATCACGATCACCAACAATGGTTCGGAGCCTCTGACTGGCGCAAAGCTGACAGATACATTTAACGGTTCTGGAATCCCCTACGGCGGAAATTGGATGCCCAATTCGGACGGCAAACAGACTGCCACCGGAACGATCAAGGATATTCCGGCTGGCGCCTCTGAAAGCATCTCCTATACCTACACTGTTCTGGCTGGCGATGCAGGTAAGGAGCTCACCAACACCGCGGTCGTCACTGACAGCGACGGTGACGAACTGGGTAGGGACGATACAAGGACCGAAGCCGGTTATGTTCTGACCTACAACGCCACCAGCGGCGGCTGGGGGACTGGCTACGCAACCAAAACCCAGACTGAGACCAAACTGTCTGCGACCGAGGATATCCTCCATACCCTGAAGTACCAGGGAGCCGAGGGTGACGGCGGCGCGCCTGAGCACGCTGACGCAGTTCGAGTGAATGAGAACGGTGAGAACGAAGGCCCGTTCCCTGTAGTCTTCATCGGCTGGGCCGCCAGTGATGCGTTTACCAATGACGCTGGTCAGTCAATGAACCTGAACTCCCACATCTTTGGCGCGGGCGAGCAGTTCCCGGATATCGTTACCGAGGTAGCGATCCCGACCGTTTCCACGGTCTACGCCGTGTGGGGCTATGACGAGAACGGCGACGGCACCGCCGACGC
>CAJFNC010000071.1 GCA_904393835.1 uncultured Ruminococcus sp.
GGGCCCCGTGCCCGCCAGCCGGAACGCCCTGAAGAAGGCCGGCCTGACCATGGACGACATCGACCTGGTGGAGGCCAACGAGGCCTTTGCCGCCCAGTCCGTGGCCGTGGCCCGGGAGCTGGGCTTCGACATGGACAAGGTGAACGTCAACGGCGGCGCCATCGCCATCGGCCACCCCATCGGCTGCTCTGGCGCCCGGATCATCGTCACCCTGCTCCACGAGATGCTCAAGCGGCCCGAGGCCAAGAAGGGCCTGGCCACCCTGTGTATCGGCGGCGGCATGGGCGTCGCCACCGTCTTCGAGAAGTGCTGAGGAGGAGAGAAAATGAGCTATGTAAAAATCGAGCAGCAGGGACATGTGGGGATTCTGACCATTGACCGGCAGGAGGCGCTCAACGCACTCAACAGCCAGGTGCTCAATGATCTGGACGCGGCCATCGACGAGGTGGCGGCCAACGACGAGATCTACGTGGTCATCCTCACCGGCGCGGGCCGCTCCTTCGTGGCCGGCGCCGACATCGGAGAGATGCGGGACCTCAGCTCCATAGAGGGCAAGAAGTTCGGCGTCCACGGCGGGAGCGTTTTCCTCAAGCTGGAGAACATGCCCAAGCCGGTCATCGCGGCGGTAAACGGCTTCGCCCTGGGCGGCGGCAACGAGCTGTGCATGGCCTGTGACATCCGTCTGGCCAGCGAGAAGGCCAAGTTCGGCCAGCCTGAGGTGGGCCTGGCGGCTGCCCCGGATCGTGGGCATCAGCAAGGCCATGGAGCTCATCCTGACCGCCAAGACCATCAGCGCCGCCGAGGCCAAGGCCATCGGTCTGGTCAGCGAGGTCTATCCCCCTGAGGAGCTGATGGACAAGGCCATGGAGCTGGCCAACGCCATCTGCGCCAACGCCCAGATCGCCGTGCAGGAGTCCAAGCGGTGCATCCGCATGGGCATGCAGACCGACATCGCCACCGGCTCCGCCTTCGAGGCTGAGGCCTTCGGCGTCTGCTTCGGCACCGAGGACCAGACTGAGGGCATGTCCGCCTTCCTGGAGAAGCGGGCCGAGAAACACTTCCAGAACAAGTAAGGAAGGAATTGACAAAATACATGGATTGTTCAACCGTGATCTCAACACGCCGAAGCGTTCGGACCTATCGACCAGACCCTATCCCTGAGGTAGTATTGCAGGAAATCATCGAGGCGGCATTAGCGGCGCCTTCTGCAGATAATCTACAGCCGTGGTTTTTCGTTGTAGTCAAAAGTCAGAAGGCAATGCAGCGGCTGATAGAAATCATGAGCACCGCACCCCAACGTCTGGAGGCACATTTGGGGAGTCGGTTCACCAGGTACCCACAAGTGATAGCAGAAACGAAACAGTTTATTTCTAAATTGGGGAATGCTCCGATATGTGTGCTTGCCTTTCAAAAGGAGAAGGCATATTCGAACAAAGCTGCTATTATTCAGCAGAGCATTGCGGCTGCGATCGAAAATATGCTTTTAGCCGCCTGGAGTCTGGGAGTTGGAAGCTGTTGGATGACAGCGCCCTTGGAAGCAGGACTAAGCCATAATATCAAGGAAGAGTTTGCGCCAGAAAAGGGAGAGCTGGCCGCAATGATCACATTGGGCTTCCGGAGAAGATTCCGTTAGCGCCAAAAAGGAAGCCGGGAAGATATATCTTTTTGTAAAATAACCAGAAAAATGAATGCACCAAAAAGAGGGTGACTAAAATCGTAGAGCAAGTGATGGACCATCCGTCAATCTATCGTATTCCCGTGGAACTGCCTCAGAACCCACTGCGGACGCTCAACTCCTATGTGATCAAAACGCCGGAACAGAGCTTGATCATTGATACAGGATTTAACCGCCCGGAATGCCGGGCATCTCTATGGACAGGGATTCAGGAATTGGGTTTGAATTTAAAAAAGGTGAGCCTTTTTCTGACACATCTGCACTCAGACCATACCGGCTTGGTATATGATTTTGTAAAGCATGGGATACCAGTATATACTGGAAAAATCGATCACGATTATTTTGCCTCTACGATATTAGGCGATACCTGGTCGATCCTGGAAGGCCTTTACTGCAGAGAGGGTTATCCTGCTGAGGAGATCGTCCTTCAGGCCAGCGGGAACCATGCTCGTCTATACGCGCCGAAAGGAGTCTACCCAGCGACTTTGTTGGAAGATGGAGAAACGCTACAGGTAGGGGCGGTGACCGTGCAGGTCATTCACACACCAGGACATACTCCGGGCCATATGGTCCTTTATCTTCCCGAAGAGCAAATCCTATTTTCCGGGGACCATATTTTGTTTGATATCACTCCTAATATTGGAATATACACCGGAGTTTCTGACTCTCTCTCAAACTATTTGGGCAGTTTGGAAAAAATCCGCAGTCTACCTATCCGTCAGACCTTCCCGGCCCACCGGGGACAGCAGGGAGATGTTTATCAGAGGATAGACGCATTGAAAGAACACCACCGTTGCCGTTTGGAAGAGATATTCCGCGCGGTTCAAAGCATGCCTGGAGCCACGGCCTATGAGTTGGCAGGGAGAATCACATGGTCCGTCCGGGGACTAAAGTGGGAGCAATTCCCGCCCAACCAAAAGTGGTTTGCAGTTTCCGAGACGCTGGCGCACCTATATTATATGCAGCACCAAGGCCGTGTGGTGCGGAGAGAAGTCGGCGACCGATTCGTCTATGACCCTGCATGAGTGATTCGCTCGTATCAATAAAATAGTACATTTTGATGCTTCAAATCTTACTAATAGGGGGTATGCAATCATGAAGAAGATCGTAGTTATCGGCGGCGGCACCATGGGACTGGACATCGCCCAGGTCTTTGCCAAGAAGGGCTTTGACGTGGTGGTCCGGGACATCAAGGACGAGATTATCCAGGCCTCTGAGGCTCGGCTGAACAAGAGCCTGGACAAGCTGGTGAGCAAGGGCAAGCTGGACGAGGCCGGCAAGAAGGCCATCACCGACAAGATGACCTTCACCACCGACCTGAACCAG
>CAJFNC010000072.1 GCA_904393835.1 uncultured Ruminococcus sp.
CAGGCCACCGTGGCTCCGCCGGTGTAGGCGAACAGGTTGAGCACGTTCACCGGCCGGCCGGCCTTCCGGATCTGCTCCTGGGCCCAGTCCCAGTTGGCGGCCTGCTCCGGAAACAGGCCGGTGTGCTTGAAGTTCATGGGCTTGATGTTGAAGGTGAGGCTGCCGTAGGAGACGGTCCAGCGCTCGGGCATGGATTTGTTCTGCCACTGTCCCCCGCCGCTGGAGGAGCGGGCATACCGGCCCGCGTTGCGCTTCCAGCCCCGGTGGGCCCGGGGGGTGTTCCAAATGGCCTGGGGATCCGGCCGGACCAGAAGCTGGTCCCCCCAGCGCTCCAGTTTCTCCCCGCGGGAGCAGTCGATCAATTCATAGTCCTTCCACTGGTCGGAAAGCCACATAGGGACGCCACCTCTCACTTATGGTTAAAAGCTGATAAAACTAATATAGTATACCATCCTCGCCGGGGGCCGTCAATGAAAAGCACAGGGCAAATCTGCCGAAAGAATTGTATTTCCCCGGGAAGTGTGATAGAATAACACGGAAACTGACAAAAAGCCCCGAAGCGGGGCAGAGACGAGGTGCCCCATGGATCATCCATTTCGAAGCGCCGCCCTGGGCGGCTTTAACCGGCAGGATGTGCTGGATTACTTGGAAAAGACATCGGCGGAGAACGCCCAGCGGCAGCAGGAACTGCAGCAGAAGCTGGAGGCCGCGGAGGAGGAGCGGCGCCAGCTATCCGCCAAAACCACGGAGCAGGAGGAGCAGCTGGCCATCCTCCGCCGGGACCGGGATCAGCTGAAGGAACAGCTGGAGCAGGTCCAGCAGGCCTTGAACTCCAGCCAGGCCCGGGAGGAGGCCCAGGAGGAGGCTCTGGCTGCCCTCCGACAGGAGCGCGACACCCTTAAATCCCGCGCCGAAGCTCTGGAGCCGGACGCCGCCGCCTATGAGGCCATCAAAGAGCGCACCGCCGGAGTCGAACTGGAGGCCCACTGCCGGGCACAGAATGTGCTGAACCAGGCCGACGCTCAGGCCAAGGAGCTGCGCCGCAATATGGAGCAGTGGATCGGCCGGGTGGAGCTGGAGTACGACGCCCTGCGCAGCGAGGTGGAGTCCACCGTCTCCCATGCCGCGGACAAGCTGGAGAAGGCCGGGAAGTGCCTGGAGCAGATCACCGCCCTCCTGGCCGATCAGGATGTGGCCCTGGAGGCCCTGTCCCAGGCATACGACCATACGGATCCCTCCAAAGTCCCCGCCCCGGTGCCCCTCCAGGAGGATTGACCCCGCCCTCTTCGTTCTGCGGCGAGACGGCCCCCGTCTTTCTTTCACAAGGGCGGCCCGTCCGACAAGATCCTTTCTGATCATAACGAAAAATCCAGTGAAGAAACCTTCACTGGATTTTTGTTCTTTACAGGATTCCGGCCACGGCCATTTTAAAACCGGCCAGTGCCTGCTCATAGCTCTGGGCATTTTTACCGACCTTCTGGGGATCATAGTCGCATATACTGATGATGCCCGAATAGTATTTCACAATCTTGCCCAGGTTGCTGCGCAGAAATGCCATCGGCGGCTGCGCCCACGTAATTTCCTTGTGCCCATTCACGGTCTTATTTACCATAAGGGCCTGCAGCCCGTATACCAGCGGAACGATGTACCCCTCGGGACTCAGCATATCGATGTCTTTGCCGGAAAAGGGCGCTCTCTTTTCCCGGCGGGTTTCATTTAATTTCTTGACCGCTGTAATACGGCGATACTTGCCATCTGCCGCGTTGTACAGGGCTGGGAATTTCTCATAAATGTAGTCATAGAGCTCGGGCAATTCAACGGCAATCCGGAATGCAGAGTTCACTTCCTCATTTTTTAACTCCCGCTTATAGTCCGCACTTGTTTTGGCGGTAACATCAGGAGAGGCCATCAGCTTCTCAAACTGCTTGAGACAGCTGCCTTTCGCACTGTAGATTTTATTGGCTGCAACCGGCTCAATCACTTTGCCCGCTTCATCTTTCACAGGAGAAACGAGAGAGAGCGGGATCCACGCAAGGGCAATCAAATCCTGTGCTTTGATGTCGCCGCCATCGTTCGTTTTCCATTCAATTCTCTCACACAACGCAGGATTGCGTCTCTCCATGAGAGATTTCAGGGCATCAAAAAAGCCTTTCTGATTGGCTTTGGCCGAAATATTCAGCTCGACGTTGTTGTTCCTGGCCTCACAGATTTCCAGCAAATTATTTTTAAACACTTCGACGCAGGCAAAATCCTCCGCGTCCCGCGGAATCAGCAACTCAACCGGTACATAAAAATCCAGGCTGTCACAGGAGGGGTCCTCTCTCAGAGCCGCTAAATACGCATCAATTGCACTCCGGTTCTCTCGCCAAAGCTCTTTGAAGCGATCCCATGTTTTTTCTCCCTTTGGAATATCTCTTCCGCTATAAGCCATAGACTGTTTCAAAATATAAAGGCCAATTGCAAGTGTATTGTGTCCTCCATCAAGAATGCCCTCAATGTCAAAATCGTCCGGCATCACCTTGATCCTGCTGCGCTCAAGCCGCTCATACTGAGAAGAGGCCAGCAAAATGCCTTTGGTTTTGAAGGGAAACAGCGCCGGATCACGCTCAATAGACTCCTGGATCGCACTCGTAACCGGCCCGGTTTTGGACGAACGGGGATTTGCCTTCAAATCCAGAATATCAATAATGGGGATCAGGTATTTAGCTTTTACAAAGCCGACCATCTTGGTGATTTGACCCACCGTCTGCTCCGACGGAAAATCAAATTTGATGATAACGCTTTCCTTTTTGTTTAACATGTTTGTCTCCTTTCCTTTTGTGGAGGTCCTGGAAACAAAAACGGACCAACACTCCCCCGCCTCCTAATAAGAAAACATGAGATAGTCCAGTAAAATCAATGTTTTCAGAGGCAAGGAACACGATGTGAAGTCAAAAAATCAAATACTGGCAGG
>CAJFNC010000073.1 GCA_904393835.1 uncultured Ruminococcus sp.
CGCCGCCCGGGACTCCGACTTTGACGGCTTCGCCATCAAGGAGGGGGACTACCTGGCCCTGATGGAGCACCAGCTCTTCGGCACCGACCGGGACCTGGATGCCCTGCTGGACCGCCTGGCCCAGTCGGAGGACATCCAGAGCGCCGAGTTCCTCTCCATCTTCTACGGGGAGGACGTGACCGAGGAACAGGCCCAGGAGGCCGCCCAGAAGTTCACTGCCGCCTGCCCCAACGCCGAGGTCAACCTGCTGCCCGGGGGACAGCCGGTGTACTACTATATGATCTCTGCGGAGTGATCTCCGCCTGTCTCTTGCCGGGAGGCCCGAAGGGGCCTCCCATTTTTATGAAAGAATACCGGGGGGCCGCAGTGCGGTCCGCCGGTGTCGCTCAGGAACGGTCCGGATGGAAGACACAAAATAAGCCCGGGAGGCGGAAGCCCTCCGGGCATAGGTCGGATCATAGGGAGTGGGGTGCTCATACCGGCAGAATGTCGTTTTCCGCCTCTGCGGCGGGAGAGGCCATGTGCTCCTTGCGCGCGCCCCGCCGGTACTGGGAGGGGGTGACCCCCATGGTGCGCTTGAAGGCCTTGGAGAAGGTGAGCGGGTCCGGATAGCCGCAGGAGCGGGCGACCTCGCCCACGGACAGTTCGTTCTCCCGCAGCAGCTGGGCCGCCCGGGCCATGCGGAACCGCATCAAGAACTGCTGGGGGGACAGATGGAGGACGCTCTGGAACACGGTGGTGAGATAGCTCCGGTTCAGGCCCACATAGCGGGCCAGCTTGGCCACCGTCAGGTCCTCCTGGAAGTGGTTGCGGATGTACTCCATGGCCAGTTCCACGTACTCCTTGCCGGTCTCACGGTTCCGGTGAGAGGGCTCCTCCGCGGAGCGGGCGATCCAGCCCAGAAAGTGGAAGAGTTCCCCCTGGAGCATCAACTCATGCCCCCGACCGGCGGTCTCATAGCGCATCATCTCCCGGACGCAGTGGTCCAGGCGGTCTGGTGTGGTGCAGCGGTAGGTCCGATGGTCACGGCCCAGACCGCAGCTGTGTAGATACTCTCCTGCCCGGGACCCGTCGAAGCCCACCCAGATGTGGCTCCAAGGCTCCGTCTGGTCCGCCTGGTAGGAGGTGACCTCCCCAGGTAAGATGAGGAAGCCCTCCCCGGGGCCGATCGCGTAGCTGTGTCCCTGAGCCTGGTACACGCCCCGGCCTGACAGGCAAAAGTGCAGAAGGTGATGTTCCCGAACGGCCGGACCCACCGAGTCGCCCGGGGCGCAGTTCTGCCTTCCACAGAACAGGAACGACAGCTCTCCTACCTCTTTGAGGTTCTGCGTCAACCAGGATCCATTCATCCCGTGCCTCCTCTGTGGACCGGACCCTCATCGGGCCGGTCGACCATACGTCATGCCTCTATTCTCTTCTTAGTCTTGACATTATATCACATTTTACCAGGTGATACCAGAGAAATGCCGAACTTTTTACCCTATCTGAACAATTTTTATGCAAAATACCCATTTATCTCCCGGAAAATCGTAGTTAAATACAAAAAATTCCATTTTTCGCCGGCGGGCTCAATCGCCGGTACCTCCGCGGGTGGCCTGCCAGTAGTCCGCCATGCTCTGACCCGGCTGTCCGGTGACCTCCTGGGACAGATACTGGGCCCACCGCCCTGTGGGCTGCCAGGTCAGGGCCGCCTCCCGGGTGGGGAACTCCACCTCGGCGTAGAAAAACGCCTCCGGACGGCCCGCGTCCACCTGGTTGACCTCCAGCACCAGGCCGTCCTCCAGAGAGTAGCGGCGCTGCTCCTTTCGGATCAGAGGCTGGCCGATCAGTCCCTCCAAGCGGGCAAACAGATCCGGGGCGATCTCTGTCTCTATCTCCTCCCGGGCCAGCCCCTGGGCGTCTGCCCGCCCCTTAAAGCACAGGATGTGGTGGATCTGGTCCCCCTCTGCCTCCCGGCGGATGCGCACCGTGGGGCGCAGTGCGATATACCCCTGGTCCATAGATAGGATACGCTGGGGCTGGACCCACTGGGGCCAGCCCTGGGTCATCCATTTGCGTTCGATCTCCATCGCCTTTCCTCCTTTTATGCAGTTTGCCCGATCTCAGGTGCTGAAATGCCTGGAACACGGGTCCCGGTGTGGCTTTGACACGGGTTATTATAGCATGCCCCGCCCATCCGTGCTATAATAAGGTCTGCTGGATTGTCTGCAGAGCGCCCCGGGCCGCGGGGGCCAGCCGCCGGATCCGGCTCAGTCTGCCAAGGCCGGGGCCCTCCAGAAAAACCCGCTTTTTTCGTATG
>CAJFNC010000074.1 GCA_904393835.1 uncultured Ruminococcus sp.
ACGAAGAAGTGCGCCGTTATGCGCTGTGGCATGAGGCGGAGCATTATCGTCAGAAAGACCATGTCTGGTCATTTGTGAGAGTGCTGCTCTGCGTTGTCTACTGGTGGCATCCCTTAGTGTGGTTAGGGGCAGTCCGTTCCCGGGAAGACGCGGAACTGGCCTGCGACGAGGGCGTTATAAAAGGCTGTAAGGGGCAGGAGAAGAAAGCGTACGGTCTGGCTCTGCTGAGAATTCTGGAATATGCGGAGAAAGGGCCATCGCCTCTATGCGGAGCCACCGCCATGCGGGGCGGTCAGGGGAAGATGCGCCGCAGGCTGGAGGCTCTTGTGGACGCGCCGTCCACAAAGACGGTGCCTTTCGCAGCTTCTTTCCTTATTCTGACCGGTGCGCTGCTGGCCGGATGCACCGCGCTGCCTGACGCGGCGCAGATGCGTGTGGAAGTAAATCCGGATAAAGCGGCTGTCTATACGTTAGAGGCTGATTATCATATGGATCTCCCGGGAAAGACGCCGGGGCGGCTGCTGTATTTTGAGGTTTATGAGTACGGAGAGAAGAAAGGATCCTATAAGGTGTCGTATCTGGGGCCGGAGGAACTGAAAGCGGCAGGAGAAGACGCGGACCTGACGGTCCGGTTCGGACAGCAGTGGGATTGGGGGCTGTGGAGTTATCTGGAAATCACAGAAGGAAAAGCAGCGGACCGTGAAACCTATTATTTTTCGCCGCTGGAGGGCAATACGGGTTTTGCTGATTCTGCGCTCTGGAATGATGGAGCGCTGCACAGGACAGAAAAGGACAAAGAGTATGTCCTGGCGGCGGAATTCCGCAGTGCCGGTGATGTGACGGTGTCTTACGGATGCGAATATCTGACGGAAAATCCCCGGGAAGAGTGGAATGAATATTTCGACGGGATAGACAGGGCGGTACTGGTGCGCATGGTGCTGTCAGACCGTTCGGAGGACGAACTGACAGAGTTCTATGGCTTGGAAAGATATAACGAACGCATAGCAGGACGGCCACAGTTAGATGAAATCGGGGCATTTGTACAACGCTGGCCGGACGCGTTTACGAGAAGAGACGGAACGACGATCCGGGCTTTGTCAGCACAGTCCGTACAGGAGAAAATGGAAGAAGACGGTCTTCTGTATGCGGACGCGCCGGAAGCTTTTGGAGATTCCAGCCCCTGGCCGTGGGCAAAAGAGACAGGAGCTATGAACTACCGGATTCTGGAAGCGGATGAAAACGGCATAGAGATCCTCTATTATGCCATGGACTCCACGCCGCATATGGCGGTATGGCGGGAGAGCCTTTCCCTGGTCTATGTAAACGGCGCATACCAGGCGATCGGGGAAGAACTGCAGTATCTGGATCAGATCTCCACCGCGGCGGAATATTTCCAGGCATACCCGGATGGAATCATCAGCGCGACCCGGATGGATTATACTTCCAACGGGCTGGGAGAAGCACTGAATAACAATGCGATGCAGAATCCGGAATCGGAGTTATACAGCCGACTTTTTGACCCGGAAGAAGCGGCCCGCAGTCTTTTAAATCTTTCGGATGATGTAGAGATCCGGAGGACGGGGATGATTACGGGAGCCCCTGCGCGGACGACGCTGCAGATCGTCTTTTCCGATCAGGGATCCGTCAGTATCCGGATGGAACAGCCCTGGGGAGAAACGGGAATCTGGGTGCCCGCAAGCGGCTCTTTTGAGAATCTTTAGTTGTTTTTTACACGGAAATTCTTTATACTGATAGAGTCAGTACCTGGGTGGGACTGCCTCGGGATTTGTCCTGCGGCGGCCCCACCAGTATTTATAGAAAGGACAGGAGAAAACATGGCTAAAAAAGGCAAGAAAAAGGGATTTTCCGTGTTATGGATATTGTTGCTGATCCTGCTCCTGGCGGCGGCCGCCGTCTACGGAGGAGGCGTGTATTATTATCATAATCATTTCCTGAAAGGGACGGTGATCGACCGGATCGACGTGTCTGATATGACCGTGCAGGAGCTGGAGGAACAGGTTCAGGATTATTTCCTGAGAATCATTGAGCGGCAGTCAGACGGGACTACGCTGGAGGAAGATATCCAGGGAAGGGATAT
>CAJFNC010000075.1 GCA_904393835.1 uncultured Ruminococcus sp.
TGCAGATTGGTCTTCTTCCCCTCTGCCAGCTTGTTGGCTCCATACTGTGTCTTCGCTCGTTCCGCCTGCTCCTGGGTCAATCCTGTACTCGGATCGCTCCCGTAATGTCGGAGCAGTTCTTCGGTCGGTGCGTTGTGGGCAGTCATAAAAGTTCTCCTTTCCGATCCGTCCTTGGAAAATGATATAAAAAGCGGCAGTGAGATCCTGTCTCTTGCGCTTTTTCTCGAAATTTGCTATACTGTTGTTCAAAAGCTGCACGGTGGGAGGACAGACGCACATGGCTGATTCCAACATTACCAAGCGGGTCCTGGCCCTCACGCTGAAAAAGCTGATGCAGACCGAGTCCTTTGAGAAGATCAATGTGCGGGAGATCTGCGAGGCCTGCGGCGTCAGCCGCAAGACCTTCTACTACCACTTCCAGGACAAGTACGCCCTGGTGGAGTGGATCTTCAATTCGGAGTTTACCGCGGCCCTGAATCAGTCCCAGGCGGATGACCGCTGGGGCTTTATCACCACCATGTGCGAGTATTTCTACCGGGAGCGGACCTTCTATGCCAAGCTGCTGGAGGTCACCGGGCAGAACTCCTTCCGGCAGTATTTTCAGGGGTTTATGTTTCAGGCGGTGGATCCCTTTCTCCTGCCCGAGAGCACCAGGGCCATCACAATTCCCGGATGTCACGGCCAGGAGATGGAGGAGATCCAGGATTTCTATGCCCACTTCATCAGCGACGCGGTGCTGGTATCGGTGTTCCGCTGGCTCACCGGAGGGGCCAAGCTGCCCCCGGACCAGTTCGTGTCCCGGCTGAAGGGGGTCGCAGATATGCTTGTGATCCGTGCGGTCAGCCAATACGGCCAGGTCGATTTGGAAGCAACGCCAACAGAATAGAATAGAAACTTGGACCGGCGCCGGAAGGCGCCGGTCTTTTTTATGCCGAAAAGCCGGACTAGGCGCGCTTTCTGGCCTTGGGGAAGTGCCGCAGCAGCGGCGCCAGCGGCGCCGTCCGAATCGACAGCTCTGTGGGGCGCTCCTCCCTGTCCCGGAACTCGGTCACTGTGCCGTCCGGCAGGACCCCCACAAAGCAGGGGTCGTCGGAGATGAGCACGTCGGCATAGAGGAGGTCGGAGTAGAAGTCAAAGATAAGCGTGGGGTACCGCTGTCCCATCCGGGTGTCCAGAGCGTATTGATAGACCGGATATTTGGGACAGCCGGAGCGGAGGGGGCTGTGGGCGGAGGAGATCAGGACGATGGCCAAGCCGGCATAGGGCATCACGCGCCTGGTCCACGTATCGGAGAGGATCTCCTCCACGTCTCCTTGGCTGCTGTACCGGCGGTAGATGAGATAGAGCATCTTCCGTTCCCGGAGCAGCTCCACCCGCTCCTCCCAGCCCGGCTCACAGCCGTCCACCCCCAGGATCACGTTGGCGGGGAAGGGCAGCTCCTCCAGGTTTTCCTTCAGGCGGAACCCCCGGGGCAGGAACAGGCAGAAGGCGCACTCCCGGCTGGCGGCAGCCTGATTCAGGGCCATGTGGACACTGGCACGGTCCTCCGGGAACAGGAAATAGCTGTAGATCCCCAGCTCTATCCCCGACAGGACCAGCCGGAGGCAGTCGCCGCTGTTCAATCCCCCCGCCTGCCGCTCCATGTGCAGGGTCAGGGCCCAGGGGATGTTGTACCCCTCCCGGGCCTCCAGCTCCCGGATGCGGCCGACCCCCTGGGTCAGGCTGTTCCACCCCAGGTCGATTCCGAAGGTCAGAAGCCGCTGGCTGTCGGTGAAGTGGAGGACGTTCTGGACCAGCGTGTAGTAGGGGCTGTCCTCCTTTTTCAGCATGTCCTGGGCGAGCCCCAGAAAGTGCTGCTGAAGCTAGCCGCCCGAGGTCTCCATCCCCAGGTCCACCAGAGTGCGCACGCCTCGCTTCGGGTCCCGTTCGATCTCCAGCAGGCTGCGCCTCAGGATGGTCTCCAGCATGGTCTTTTTCATTTCTGAGTGGTTCATAAGCCAGATCCTTTCCAGAACTGAATGTTGTGGGCCCATATGAATTTCTGCGGAGCTGTTTATGCATTTTCCGCTCGGCTCATCTTGATTATACGCATGGGCGGCAGGCCCCGGTATGGACACCTTCTCGAAAGTGTGTCAAAAGGTGGCAGAAATGAATTGTGTGAAAAAACGACGCATTTCCCCGCTTCTGTCCCATGACAAAGAGAAAAAAGAATCATAGAATGGGGACAATCCGAAAGGAACAGACAGTTTTATTCCAGCCAGAAGGCAGAGAAAAGTGAGGTTATCTACTATGGGGATCACAGAAAAAATGAAAAATGCGGCCCTGAACGCCGCCATTCAGCAGGTGCTGTCCTATCTGGAGAAGGACCCGGAGACCAATATTCCCAAGCTGATGGATCTGGTGGATAAGCTGGCCCCGGAGGACTGGTACAGCTCCCAGCGCGCCGCGTTCCGCCGGACCATCGACAGAAAGGACAACTGGTACCAGCTGATCATGAAGGTCTATGAGCTGGACCCGGAGGTGCGGAAGACCTTCTTCCGAAACTTCATTCTCAACGCCAGCCTGCTGGGCAGCGCCACCCAGAATGAGACGGCGGAGCGGGAGGGCTACAACGTGCCTTGGGCCATTCTGCTGGACCCCACCTCCGCCTGCAATATGCACTGCACCGGCTGCTGGGCCGCCGAGTAAGGCAACAAGCTCAACCTGACCCTGGAGGAGCTGGACTCCAGCGTCGCCCAGGGCAAGGAGCTGGGCACCTATATGTACATCTTTACCGGCGGCGAGCCCCTGGTGCGGAAGCAGGACGTGATCGCCCTGTGTGAAAAGCACAGCGACTGTGAGTTCCTCCCCTTCACCAACGGCACCCTCATTGACGAGGACTTCTGCCAGGAGATGCTGCGGGTGAAGAACTTCGTCCCGGCCATCTCCCTGGAGGGCTTTGAGGAGGCCAACGACGGCCGCCGGGGCCCTGTTCATCTGGTTCTTCCACTACATGCCGGTGGGGCAGGGCGCGGTGCCCGCCCTGCTGCCCCCCCAGCAGCGCACTGAGATGTATCAGCGCATCCG